>DASPTQ010000305.1:0-38019 GCA_035623335.1 Terriglobales bacterium | reverse complement strand
GCCAAGAAGACGTTTAGGCCCTTAATCCTTTCCGGTACGTTGGGGAATGAAAGTATTTGGGCGGCCTCTGCATTGCTAGCCACAGGGTTCAAGCTCGGGTCCAAGAGCAGAAAACCCGGATCTGATGCTCCGATCGCCACTGGAACAATCCTCCCTTGGGAGTTGCACGGTCGCAGCAGACCCCCCAAAACTGCTGCCGATTTGGGGGAGGAACCTCGAGTCTGCCATCAACTAACCCAGTTGTCAAACGTGAAACGCTCCTTAAGAGCAGCGGCCGGAACAGCGAAAAAACAACTAAACGCCTTAGTTTAAGAGGCTTGCGGCGACTTCGTTCACAATCGGCGGGGTGGTTGGCAGCTTGAGCAAGCCTCCGAACCCCATGCGGGAGGCGGGAAATGGCGATTCCGCCCACCGCTATGGCCCAGATCTGCACCCATGCAAGCAGACAACTTAGGGGCTGACTCGACTGGGACCGAGCTGTTTGATGACAAGTATGAGGCTCGCACGCGCCAATGCCCTGAAAAGCTTAGGACACCACCTCTCAACCGTGATCGCGTGTTCGTCGACAAGTTCCTTGGTGCACCTGCTGTAGCTAGAAGAGAACACCAAGGATTCCCGAGAGGACAATCTTTAGTGATTCATTCACGGCAGAGTGGCGATTTCGAACCTCGTTCATTTCTGGGTCAGCTCGCTTTTTTAGACTCAACTTCGGATGGCGCCAATTGTTCGACCAAAACTCCCTCTTTGGTGTGGCCTTCGCCAATCGGCGGTTGTGGGGTGCTCGTGGTTACCTCTTTCTTATCTTTCTGATCGTCGCCTAGCTCAAAACTTGGCTCACGAGCCTTCGTTGACTTTTCTAATCTGTCACGGGCGCTGCGGAACACCGTTTGGAAGTGTGTTCTGACACCGTGCACGATGGCCGATAGCCCTTGGGAGTGTGGCTGCTTTTTCGAAATTGCTTCGAGCGCAGCTCTATATTTGGCAATCCACTCCTCTTGCTCCTTGAACTCCGACCCCTCCATCGCCCTCTCCCCGCGTTGCTTGCAGTTTTATATCTCATTGCCTAATGCGGGGCAATGGACCTGAAAGGATTAGTCAGTAGGATTAGAGATAGGAAAACAGGACCCCGCAACCTCAAAAAAGACCATCCATGGCGCACGGTTTGCGCTCGTGCCGGCACCCCTAACGCCATGGAAGGTCGGCATCTACCCTGTACTAGCGTAACTTTCGCCAACCGTGAAACTGGCGATAATCGCAGTATGGCCGACCTTGTGGAAATCCTTGCGCCGCAGTTTAGAGGAACGGGGGGAAGCTGTGCTATTGAAGCCTGCAAATCGAGGAAAGCGTCGATGGCAACGCTCCTCCTTGAACGCACCGGTTCGGATTCTGACCGACACACTCACCATTGATGGCTTCGGCATTAAGCTGAGTGAAGGCGGCATGTGTTTGTTCGCCGCGGCCAACCTTCCGATTGGGGAAACGGTCGGAGTCGAGTTCAAAGCCCCCAATTCCGAAAGCCTGGTTCGAACCTTGGGAACGATCCGCAGTCGGGCTGTGTATCTCTATGGTCTAGAATTCGTTCCCTCGGGATTGCCGCATCACCCAGGTCCGACGAAATCGATGGCTTAGCCCGACGCCCTAGACTCGCCTCTTGGGGACTAACCCTGCTGAACCAAACTCCCAGCTGATCCACGGCCCTGCCGAGAACTGGCGACCGCTGACTTGCGACTAGAAGTGAAATCCAATCTGAGCCGTGATCGAACGCGGCGTCACGTAGTGCGTGCCGCTGAAGGTGGAGAGAAAGTTGTACAGCACATAGTTGTTTGCCAGATTGATGACCGTGACACGAGCGCTCCATATGAATCGCTCGCCGTGGAACAGGTTATCGTCGCCGACCGCGAGGTCAAACAGATTGCGTTCTTGGATACGAGCGGGGTTGTTGTCGTCGTTCTGTGTATTCGGCGCCGGCACTTTGATGAGCGTGGATCCGAACTGCGCGGCGGGGCAAACACCGGTAACGACGTTGTAGCTTAAAGGCGTACCGACCCGATTCGCCGTACTGGGTGGCGTAGCGTGCACACCGTTGCAAGTGAACCCGGCTTCAAACTCCTGGTCGGCGGACAGGGGCACAAAGCCGACGTTGGAGGCTACGAGCGACAACGTCGGCACGCCGTCGGCGCCGGTGAACGAGCCTGGGCAGTTGTTATAGGAATTGACTCCGTAGCACGGAGTCGCCCCGGCGACCAGACCGCTGTCGTAGCGCCAATTAAACCCAAGCCATATGGGCCATCGTTGGGACGGCTGATACTGCAGGTGAGTTGTCTGGTTGAAGCGTTCGTCGTGGTCGATCCGGAACGGGCCCACGGCAGAGGACGTGGCACCAGCCCCGCCGAGTTGCGGAGTGAAAAAGCGTGCCGAGACGCTGGACATCACAACGTAGGCGCTGAACCCGTGGATGTTCGTGATATTCGCACGTGCGGCGAACCCCGGAATCTTCGAGTTGTGCCACTCGATCGGGAACGTGATCGGAGTATTGCCGAGAACGCTGAAGTCGTAGCCGTTGTGGGTATATTTCCAGATGTACTCGCCATCGACGACGACATGCTTCCCGAAAGCCTGCTGGAGTGCGGCATGGAACTCGTTGCGAAAGGCAGGCGATATCGGTGTGAGTGAACTGGAGGCGCAGGAGAGAAGGCCGGTTCCGGGAATATCATTTTGTGGTCCCAGGACGGGGTTACTGCAACCGATGCTCGAAAGCACCAGGTTTTCATTGAATGGAGTTTCGAGAGTCCGCGCGTAGGAAACGCGGAGGACCGTATTACTCGGCTTAATGTGATAGGCGATGCCCAGCCGAGGCTCAGCTTGCCGGGCTATGGTAAGACCGTTATACAGATCACCGCGGATGCCCAGGTTCAGATTCCAGCTCCCTTTGGTGATGTTGTCCTCCAGGTACAGGCTAAGTGCTTTCACGTCCGTATGACCGTCGAAGGTGAATAGACTGCCGCCGCGCGTTAGGTCATAGGGCAGCAAGACCGAGCTGAACAAGGGATAGAGGGCCTGGCTCAGAAAGTTATTGGGCGGGAAGCCTGGGGCGTTCGGATTCGCTTCCACATTCGGCTGATCTCCTGCTGCGGCACACTGGCTGGGATCGGTGAAACCTTGCGCAGGAGCGTAAGCATAGGAGGAATTGGTTAAGGGATTCTGATTGCGAGTGAGGCAGGGTGCGTTGAGAGTAGGATCAACGATCCCTAAGTGGTCGGTCTCGTTAAGAAACGTTTGCTGGTAGCTGATGCCTGCCTTGATGGTGTTGATTCCCCTGACGTAGGAAATCGTCGAGCGCAGCCCTGTATTGGTCAATGTGCGATCTTGGGAGACGGTTTCCCTCTGCAGGCTGAAAGGCCCGAGATCTTCGAATGGATCGCCGCTGGGATAGTAGTTGTAGGCATCGCGTCGAACCCAGGCGCCCAGTGTAAATACGGCGTTCGGACTGATCACATGGTTCCAGGTCGGTGCCAGGCTAAAAGTCCCAATTTGCGACCGTTGATCGGTGGGCCCGACGACTTCATGGTTGGGACCAATGCCGCCGGTGTTGACCACAAGACCTTCCCAGGGGGAAGCGTATTCAGCATCGAAGGAGTTCGGGGTTTGAAACCAGGAACGTGAATAATTCAGGTTGAAGTGAACAGAATTGGCATCATTGAACTGGTAGTCCACACGATCGAAGACATTTTCTTGGTTGCCCTTGTCGTGGATGACGACGAATTCCGGCGGATCGAGAAACCGACCGGTGTTCGATCCGTTAACGGCAATGAAATTCCCCCACTTCTGGCCGCCGTAGGCGAGATTAAAACCGCCGTTCACCGATCCAAAACTGCCATATTCGGCGAATACGCTGCCATGCGGTGTGGTGACACCTTGGCCTGAGCGCGTCGTTACGTCAATTACCAGGCTGGTCTTGCCGCCATATTCGGCGGGCGGAGCTCCTTCGATCACTTCCATGGACTGGACCGCGTCCACGGGGAGCTGGTTGGAAAACACCTTGCTTTGTTGGTCCGTAATTGGCTGGCCATCCACCGAAAATGAGTTTTGAGCGTGATCGCCGAGTCCATGAAACAATCCGTTGGAATCGGCGGCCACCCCGGGCGAAGCCAACGTGACCACGGAGCTGAGCGAAGACGACGCACTCTCCAGCGGAATTCGACTGATCAACTGGCGGTCAATATCCGTGTGTGTTGTGGGCTCGCTCTCGACCAGATCTTCCGGCGCTTCCACCGTAACGCTGGTCGACGTCCCTGCCACTTGCAGGCTGACTTTGACGTTGAGTGGAACGGTGGACCGAACTTCGACGTCCTGCGCATAGGGGGCAAAGTTAGGCGCCGTCACGGTCATGTGGTAAGGATTAAACGGCACATTCGGGAGAGTGAAATCTCCGGACAAATCGCTGGTGGCGGTCAGTTCGTACCCGCTGACCGGGTTGTGAATCGTCACCGTCGCGTCGGGGACGACCGCGCCCGACGGGTCGTTCACAACCCCCTTAATGGTGCCTGAATTCCCGGTCTGCGCCCCCACTGCCGAGGACAGAGCAAGTGCGCACAGACACACAGATATGACCGGTACCCTTTGTATTTCTCTTATCACCCTAATCTCCTTGTACGATGAGCGCCGCAATAACTATTGCACCAGCGCTGAGATACGGAATAGAGACCTCCTCCGCCTGCCACCTATGGCGGCGCAAGGAGCCTCGCGCACGAACTTAACGACTCGCAGGGAAAACCTTGCTCAGGCGGAGGGAGGAGCTCGAGGCGAAGTTTGATCGGCGACCGGTCCCAATTCATGGGCGAGCGCCACGGCCGGTGTCGGCTGGCCAATTCCGTCAGCAACGACGACGTGAATGGCGACTTGCGCTGGGATGATCGGGGTGTGGAGGAAATGACAGACCGCGCAATTTTCCGGAGACTCCAGGTTCTGGTGATGATGCCAGAGCTCAGAAGATGATAGGAAGAGCAAAACCGCTAGGCCAAGACAAGCGATCAGCCGTCGGCAATATAGAAAACTTGACCTGCACCAAAAACTCAATCTCTTCCCCTGAAAACGACCCGTCTCAAGATTGGTCTCAGGCCAACAGACGGACCGCTTGGTTGCAAGAACCTCAATAGGATCATAGTACTATCCGCATTCTCACAGACACAAGGCCAATCATTAGGATGGCAAGAACTGAACGTCCGTGTCCATCCGGGGGCTGGGAGCGTAGGTTTCCCTTCGGACGGGATCTCTGGAAACGAGCAGGTGGGCCGCGCCGTAACCCAGGTCTCCAACAGCGCACGGGCTTGCCCTCGCGTGTCCGGCTCTAAGGGGTGAGCGGGAACCGCCGACCTTGTAGGGGACGAGCCCGGAAGGACTAGAACACCAGAATCTCGCCTGCCGTCTGGCAGAGAGAATGCCTCAGGCTGTTACCGCCGAACTGGTGCGGCGCAATCGCCCAAGGAGCACGACTCTCAATTCGTGAGTACGTTGGACCTGGCCCTTCGCGCTCGCGGTGCAGCGCATCGGCCGGTGGACGGCCCGTAGTTGCATGACGGTTGCCAGGCTTCAGCGTGGGGGATGATGGCGAAGTTGTAACCTAGGATGTATTTCTCGTACTGCATTCTTCTCGACGCAGGATTCGCATCCGAAGAGATCCGCCGCCGGGACGCTTTCGGAGCCGACTCTTGCAATATCTCGGTTGCGTTCTTGACGGTGCTGCGGCCTACGGCTGGCCCGAGCGCCAGAGCTTGATCATGCCATCTTCGCTACCGGAAGCCAGCCAGTGGCCGCGGGGGTCGAAGGCCACCGTATAGATGTGCTGGCTGTAACCCGTCAGGGTGCGCACCTCCTGGCCTGTCTGTACATTCCAGATTTTGATGGTCTTATCCCAGCTGCCGGAAGCCAGCCAGCGGCTGTCGGGGCTAAAGGCAATACTGGTCACGTCGCTTCCATGACCAGTCAGCGTATAGATCTCATGACCGGTAGCGACGTCCCAAAGCTTTACCGTCTTGTCGGCACTGGCCGAGGCGAGGTAGCGGCCATTCGCACTGAAAACCGCGGCGTAAACATCTTTCTGGTGGCCGCGCAAGGTGCGAATTTCTTTTCCAGTGGCTACTTCCCAAATTTTGATCGTCTTGTCGTCACCCCCCGAGGCGAGCCAACGCCCATTCGGACTGAAAGCGACATAGATCACCGACCTGTGGTCTGCGGTCAGGTCACGAATCGTCTGCCCGGTCCCGACCTCCCACAGTCGAATGGTTTTGTCGTCCACGCCTGAAGCCAGCGACCGGCCATCAGGGCTGAATGCTATGGAATAAACCCAGCTGCTGCCTGTCCCCCCCGCAGGCTTCTTGGGTGAAAACGTACGTACCTCCCGTCCCGTGCCGACGTCCCAAAGGGTGACGAGATGGCTGGAATCTTCTGCTGCCAGCCAATGTCCATCGCGACTGAGGGCCAGGGCTTGGACTTCTTTGATCTTGCTGGCGATGGTGGTCGCGTCTTGGCCGGTTGACACGTTCCAGAGCTTGACGGTCTGGTCGGAGCTGCCCGACGCGAGTCGCTGACCATCGGGGCTGAACGCAAGCCCGGTAACCCAGCCGGAGTGAGCCTTGAAGGCACGGTAAGGCACGAGCTCGGCAACCGATAGGCTGGCAACGTCGGGAATTGTTGTGCTCAAGTCAACGCCCGCATCTTTCACGGGCTCAGGCAGAGGCGGCTGCTCCAAGGGTTCAAGCTTCGCCTCGATTCTCGACGTCTGTCCCGCGAGCATATCGATACCCTTTTCATAATCTTGATGACCACTCACCGCGATACGCAAACGATGTCGTCCGGGAGAAAGAGTCGAAACCTCAGCTTTACCGTTGGAACCGGTTGAGGCCATTAGCTGGTCATCCACAAAGATCTGCGCTCCGGCTGGTGCACCCTCAATGACAAGCGCCGGTGGAGTGGTAACCGGTGCGCCCGTAGCTTTCGCTCCTGGTGGCTCGAATGCCGCTGCAGCCGAATTGGTGCCGGGCTGAACGGCCGCGGGCAAAGAGGGCGCGGCGGGGTTCGGAACACTGGAGGCCACCTGAGAGGCAGCGGCTGAGGATCCTTTCCTCGGTTGGTGATATAGCTCGAACCAGAGCAAGAGTAAAACCAAGACAAGGGCCGCTCCACTAACGGCGGTCCAGGTGCGCGCTGTTGCGCGTCGCGCTTTGGGTGGCTTGGGTTGCTCTCGCTGAAAAAGGGGAACCAGCACTTGGGCTATGCGTTGCAAGGCGGCAACCTGCTGCGGGCTGAAGGCAGAGGCTCGAGAAGAGAGTACCTCCACTACCCCCAGAACAGAACTTTGCCCCTGCACCGGCACCACCACAACCGAGCGCAACCGCAAGGGCACTCCTGCCAGCCTTAGCCGGAGATCTTCTCCGGTGGTGTCTTCACAGATCACAATCTGTCCGCTCTCAATGCATTTTCTGGTGAGGCTGGGTTCAGCTTGAAGCCTGGACCCGACGTCGGGAGCTTCTCCCGCACTGGCTCGACACACGACTCCCCACGCATCAAGAATCGCGATCAAGGCACCTTCAGCGTCGGTCAGCGAACGCACCCGCTCAATCACGCCCTTCAAGAGACCGGAAAGCGGCCGATCCCGATTCGTGTTGATCTCCCACTCGATGTCGCTTGTGTCGACTTCCTCGCTGCTCTGATCCTGGGTAAAGTCGGGAACCGTAGCGCTGCGGAATGAAGGTTGGGCACTTTCTGTGGGCATGGAAAGCTCCGTGTGAAAGGCGCGGGGCAGAACCCGGCATGTGTAGGTAGGAGTATAAACCAGGGCGACCGTTCAGGCGATCTTGGCGCAAGATCGGCAAGATCGTCCGGATGGGCTTCGGGGAGGCATATCAATGGTCCGACCAACAGACCGCAATGCGTTTCACCTGGTGTAATCTGCCTCCCAAGCTTCGGTGCAACATGGATTTATCGGCGTTTTATCTGGGGGAAACTCAGCCGTTTGGAAGGTTCAATTAATGATCCTTCAGCTGCCCCGATTCGTGCCTTAGGTGCTGGTAGTTGAGGATTGCATTGAATACCAGGGCGTACGTGCCGATGGTCTCACCACGATAGATGGGGTTGTTGCCAAACAGCAGCACGTTCCCCTGGCCTAGGTGCGCGTTCACCACTACGGCGTGCTCAGCGATCGATGAAGCCTTGTCGAGTAGGCCGTCGAGCAGAAGGGTCTTGGCGTCGGAGAAACGCAAGATGACATCTGGCCTGCTCTGAACCGGAATCACTTGGGGGTTGTTGCGAGTTTGTTCCTCATTCAGCTGCTTGGCCTCCCACGGTTGCTGCCGAACAAGCGGCTCGGGTTGCGCTATTGGTCTGCCCTGGGGTTCGTCACTGTCGTCCACACTGCCGCGGCCAGTAGGCCGCTGCTCGTAGGGGTCCTTAAAGGGGTCTAGAGGTTCCGTCAGCATGCGCCACCCCGTGCGGCCGAGCGTATTGCTCACATTGAAGGCCATGCCATTGGCGCTGATGACCGGGACGCCAGGTCCGTAGCCGAAGGCCACTGGATTGTCGGGCTCCACAAAGATGGTGTTGAGGACGCTACCGACGACGCGAACATCGCCACGGGGAGCGACGCTGACACCCGGCGCGAGGCCCATTTCGATGGCGAACTGAGCCGTATCTTCACAGGTGATGAGCAGCCCGCCTTGCTCAACGAACTTCTGCAAATGAGCCAGGCCGTCATAACCCAGGCCGGGTCGTATGTCCGGGGTACTGTCGATGGCGCCGAGGTTCGGAGTTAGGTCGGATTTTTGCCAGGGCATCGGATTGTTCCACCTGGGAATGCCGTTGAGAATTTCGAGAGTGGAACCACGGCCTACGGGGGCGAACACGATAACGTCGTAGTTCGTGCGCAGGTCCTCTTGCTTGGCTACCGTCTGTGTGCTGATGTAAGAGAAGGGTACACCGATGGTATCAAAGGCCTGGCGCCACCATCCCTCCTCCTGCGTGCCAAGCCAGCTGTGCATAAACGCGATGCGCGGAGCCGTGACCGAGTGCACCGGCACGGAAGGCGCTGCCCCGATTCGCCAAGCATCGAGCGACAGTTCGTGCAGAATTGTGGCCGTGTGGTCATCGGAAGCGGCGGTGATGAGCAGCGATCCGGCCGGGAAATGCTTGCCGTCGGCATCAAACGACTTTTCCGCAACCTCTATGCCGGCACCTTTGAGCTTATAGATTAGAGACAGCAGCGAAATCTGGCCGTTGTTGGTAACCGCCAGCACCGCGCCAGAGCCGGAGACTTTCCCCGCCAGGTTCGCCGGATCGCCGAGAGGTGTCATCTTGGACTTGAGGATCGAGGGATCGAGGACTCGCACAACTTTCACATTGAAGAGATGAGGAAACGACCACGCGGTGTCGTCGTAGGGATGTTTCTGCGGGTCGCTAGCGGCCCAGAACTGCCGGTCGAGCAGCGCATCGGCGACGCGGGAATAAGGTTGATCCATGCGAACCACGATGGTCCCGGCAGGGAAGATTTCCTGCTTCGGCTTGTCTCCTCGCTTTTCAGCCGGGACGAGGGAAGTGGCGGCCTCCGATAGCTGCTGTATCTCGACATGCTGGCGCTGCAAGGCCCTGAATAACTCGACCCGGCGATTGGTGTCGGCGGGGTCGGCGGGAATCACATACGCGGCTGGTCCCTCATGCGATGGCTTCTCCACAGACCGCTTGCTCTTGATGTAGTAATTCTCGAGAAAATGCCGGCTGTTATGCGAAAAGTAAGAGAGGGTCGAGAGCAGGGCACTTTCTTCATAATTGTTGTTATCGCGCTGCGACCACATCACGACTGGCAGGGGTGGATTCTGGCGATACCAGGTGCGCGAGTATTCATCAGGTTGGAGGATGCGCTTCTCGGTATCGGCGCCACCATTGCCGAAGGTTTCGTATAGTCGGCTGATGCCATTGTGCAAGGCGGCCAGGAACATCAGATAGCCCGGACTCCAAGTGTCGAAGTCGCCGTGGGTGAAGACGCCCGGCATACCGAATCTCTGCATCTGGTCAACATTGTTTGCACCCAGCTCCGCCCACTCGTCGGCGAGAATGGGGTCCACCCACGCATTGTAGGGTCCGTCGCCCGCCGTGTTGTCGTAAAGAAAGGGCACCGACTCATGTAGGTCGTGCAACACCTGCGCATGCCAGCCGAGATAGGTGTCGAGCACGTTCCGAGTTAGAGCCAGGGTCATCGCCATGGCGTCCCGGTTGTTGTCGTGAGCGACGTAGTGTCCCCAGTACAGTAGGCGAGGCCAATCCTGGCCGGGATGGGCTTTGTGCCAGCGATAGATATCGACCATGCGGTCGCGACCGTCAACTTCGACAACGGGAGTAATGAGCACGATCATGTGCGAGCGGATGTACTTGATATAGGGCGCGTCGTCCACCGCCAGACGATAGGCGAGTTCCATCAGGGCCGTGGGCGCGCCGGTCTCGGGCGAATGGATGGTGCCGGTGATGTAGTAGACGGGCCAGGACTGGTCGAGTATCTGCCGGGCTTTAGCGTCATCGAGGTCGATGGTTCGCGGGTCGGAGAGCTGGGCTAAACCAGTATCATTCGCTTTTGCCCCGGAGAGGAGTCCGGCGTCGGCGATGGCGGCGGCGATCATCTCGCGTCCCTCCTCGGAGCGGCCGATGGTGAAGACCTTCACCCGCGGAGTGCTCGCCGCCAAGAGACGAAAATATTTGTACACGTCTTCGGCGTAGGGAAGTATGTCGGGCGCACCCGAGATGTCGCCGAGCAACTTGGCGGGTGTGGGCACGGTTTGCGAGGCCGGGAGGTAGTCGACCAAGGGAGAGAGGAAGGAGGGATCCGTGGTGTATTTGTGAATTTGGTCCGTGTACTGCTTATCAATCGGCTGGTTGGGATCTCGCGCCAGCTCTGAGTTCAATTCTTGGGAAACCAGAGATGGGACCAAGAACAAGAAGGAGAAGGCAATGAGCAGAGCCGGGTTGGAAGCAGTCATTTGGGTAATTTTGGATGTCCTTTCGCGGGCATAAGTGTCACACAAAATGGCTGGTCGGGAAAAGAGGCGGTCCATCGCAATGGGCAACAGGAACGATTGTATCGACCTCAGGGCGCCTGCTTGCAGTAACCAGGATCAACGCGCAGCACCCGTCTATGGTGGAATAGGTTGAAAGCTCTTGGTGTTTCTGCTGCTGAAACACAGACGCCATCTGTCATCTATGATTAGACGGCGCGGATTCCCTAGCACAACCCGCCAAAGCCCTATCGGTTCTGGAAGTTGGTACCTGACTGCCGAAATTGTTCTGGGTTGGGGTGTTGACGTGAATGTCCATCTGATCGACGGCACCTATGAGTTGTTCCGGCACTACTATGCGTTGCCCTCGGCGCGCGATGAGAATGGTCGGGAAGTTGCTGCCGTTCGCGGCGTGCTCGCGTCGGTGCTCGGTATGATCAAAGAAGGCGCGACCCACATAGGGATAGCAACCGATCACGTCATCGAGTCCTTTCGCAACGACTTGTGGCCGGGCTATAAAACCGGCGCTGGCATCGAGCCCGATTTGTTGGCGCAATTCCCGATGCTCGAGGAAGTCCTTCGAGCAGCGGGCATCGTCGTCTGGCCCATGGTGGAATTCGAGGCAGACGACGCCTTAGCCGCCGCGGCGGTTGCGGCCGCTCTCGATGAGCTTGTCGAGCAGGTGGTCATCTGTACGCCGGACAAGGATCTCGCTCAATGTGTGCGTGGTTCACGCATCGTTCAATTGAACCGACGCACGCGCACGATTATTGATGAAGCAGGGGTGGTGCAGAAATACGGCGTTGTACCAGAGTCGATCCCAGACTATCTTGCGTTGGTCGGCGATGCGGCCGATGGCTATCCCGGGCTAGCGGGGTGGGGGGCCAAATCCTCGGCGGCCGTCCTTCGAAAGTTCCTTCATCTCGAGTCGATTCCTAAGGATTGTCGCGAATGGCGCGTGAACGCCACCAACGCCAGTGCTCTGGCGGACACTCTTTGCCGGGAGTGGGATCATGCCGTGCTCTTTCGCAGACTCGCCACACTCAGAACGGACTTCACCCTCTTCAAGGACGTGAACGAACTGAGATGGAACGGTCCAACACCCGGCTTTGACGAACTGGCGTCGAGGCTGGATCGAGCACGGACCGAAAGTCGGCGGCGAGCAGGGCCACGATCTAAGAACTCGGGGATGGTCAGATCTACGGTCGAGCCTTAGCCAACCAAGCATCATCGTCCGTTCTCTTTGTGGCGCGGCACTAGCGACTTCTGGATCCAGGCGGTTATGTTTTCCTGGACCCTAATGCGCGGGCGCTGGCTGAGGAGCCGGTTGCGGAGCGGTGCTGGGATTCGAGAAATTCACCTTGGGCACCTCGCGGGAACCTTCCGAGGCTGCGAAGTAGGCCTCATTGGGTTTGAATCCCGCCCAGCCGGCATACAAGTTATGAGGAAACTGTTGGATGTACGTGTTGTAGTCCTGCAGCGTGTCGTTATAGCGCTTGCGTTCGACGGCGATGCGGTTCTCCGTGCCCGCCAGTTCGTCCTGCAGCCGGAGGAAGTTCTCATTGGATTTGAGTTGTGGATAGTTCTCCACGACCAAGAGAAGGCGTCCCAGCGCTCCGTCCAACTGCCCGTTGGCGGCGATCTTTTCCTGGGGGGTTCCTGCCGATAGTAGTGCCGAACGCGCCTTGGCGATGTCGCCAAACACGGTCTGTTCCTGCTGCGCATAGCCCTTCACGGTTTCCACCAGGTTGGGAATCAGGTCGGCTCGACGCTGGAGCACGATATCCACCTGGGACCATGCGGCTTTCACAGCTTCATTCTTGGTGACCAGCGTATTGCGGACGCCCACGTACTGGCCAGATACGATCAGCAGCAAAACGACAATGACCACGACTACTGCCATTACACCTTTCACCATACCCTCCTTCAAAGCCTGAATCCGACAGCGTCACCTAGGGCCCGGTGCATCTGAGTCCAGCGCCATATCAACCGCGGCAGCCACCCTCTCGACCGTAGAGAGGTAGCGCGCCGCGAGATCGTAGACGTCGGTGTTCTTCCGGTCCGCCTCGTGTTCCCGCGCATGCAACACCGCCAGCATGGCGGACGGATCAAAGCCCGCGCGCTGCGACAAAGCCCGCACCGCTTCCGATCGTGCGGCCTGGGTGGTATCCCCGAGCGCAATCAGGGCGTGGCGAAACAACGTGCTGAAGGATGGCGCCGAACGCATCAGCAATTCCCACAACCGGGATTCGCTGTCTGCGGCTAAGAGCAGATGCCTCCGCAGCAGGATCAACTTTTCCCGTAGTTCATATTCCACTTGAACGCGGTGTAAATCCATCGAAATGCGCAAACCGTTGAGCACATCCTCGCCCAAGAGAACGCGGTGATGTCGCTGCATGTCCAACAATTCGATCGTGAAAACGTCGGCCGACCGCTCGAGTTCGTGTCGGGTCATGCAGAGCGGCGGAGGTTGTTTCTGCCGGTCCCACCACTTCGCTACTGGCGTCAAAAGGCGCAAGGCTCGAAGCGAGGTGTCCCGCAGAATGCAAAGCAAGTTCACGTTCGAGAGTCCCGCATGAAAATCACCTGAAACAGCAGACCCGAACAAGGTCACATTCTCCAGGTTCGGCCCATCTGCCGCACGCGCACGCCTGACGAACTCGTCAATCTTATCGCTGGGTATCATCGCTTCCTCGCATGCTACCAGCCGCTACTGGCCCCGCCTCCTCCGGAACTGCCTCCGCCAAAGCCACCGAAGCCGCCGCCCCCGCCAAAGCCTCCTCCTCCAAAACCGCCGCCACCGCCGTAGTAGCCGCCACCGCGGCCGCCCAAACTTTGCGAAAGGAGGAGCCAGAACAGAATTCTTCGTAGCGGCGTAAGCAGGATAATTAAAACAACCACCACAATGCCAAGGATTCCTAAGAGCGAGATCCCCTGTTCGGGCTGACGCGCGGTCCGGGTTGGAGCTCGAGGCTGCGGGGTTGCGAGTTCGACCCCGGCATCGCTCGCAATGACCTGGGCAACGCGGCTGGTGACTAGCAGCAACGCTTCGCTATAAGCGCCACTCTGCATTAGCGGTATAGCCTCGCGCTGGAAGCTTCCTACTTTCCCGTCGGGTAGGATCGGCTCGAGTCCGTATCCGACCTCAATGCGCGAGCGGCGATCCTGTATGGCGTACAGGATGAGAACTCCGCGATCCGTGCCTTTGTAGCCGATACCCCACTTCTTGAAAAGATCGACCGCATAGCTCTCGATGTCAGTGCCATCGAGGGAGTTGATGGTGACTACTGCAATCTGTGCGCGAGCCTTTTGGTCGATCTGCCGGCAGGTTTCCTGGATCTCGTCGATGGTCTCTCGGTCAAGTACATGCGCGAAATCGTTGACGTATCCGGTGGGTTGCAGTTGCGACACCGACTCGGCGGCAACCAAGATGTCCAGCGACAACAACAGGACCGCAACCAAGCACGCTTTCCTGCGACGAGGCACGTCAAAATTGTACAGGACTCCAAATTGCCAGGTGGTTGGTTCGAGACCGGTTGTCTTGACCGGGTTCAGCCCAGGGCATACTCAGCGCGTGCCGGCCGAAGAGTCACATCCTCGCTTCAACCCGGGTAGATGTCTGGTGCGGATCTCGACGGGTATTTGGGGTGGCCGGCTGCCATCCATGCGTCCCACATGAGCGGGCGGCCTCTCACGGGAGCGAGGAGAGAAGAATGTTTACGGAGACCAACTTTCGCCTTGTCCGTCTAAGACGGTAAGCCTAAGGCCAGCTTGCTAGAATTGTCGGTTTGCCAAAGGGAGGAAGGCGGAGATCATGCGCAATCGGATGATGATCGGGATCAGCGCCGTCGTCGTGTTGGGTGTCATCAGGTTGTTTAGCCAGACATCGGGCATGGGCGCAACGGATACGGCTGGTGCGTCCAAACCGTATCCTGCGCCCAAGTTTGATATCGCCAACATCGATAAATCCGTGAATCCTTGTGTTGATTTCTACGCCTACGCCTGCGGCAACTGGATCAAGAATAATCCCATCCCGCCGGACTATACCGATTGGCTCAGCTTCACGGAAGTCGAGGAGCACAATTATGCGGTATTGCGGGGCATCCTCGAGAAAACCAGTGTCGACGGTCCGAAGCGGAATCCGATCGACCAGAAGATCGGTGATTTCTACTTCGCCTGTATGGACGAGCAGGCGGCGAATAAGAAGGGCTATCGACCGTTGAAGCCGATCATGGACCGCATTGCTGCCGTGAAGGACAAGAACGAGATGATGGAGGTTATGGCCGACGAGTCACTGGCCGGCCCGAACCCGCTCTTCAGTTTTTTCTCCCAACCCGATATGCACAATGCCAATCTCACCGTGGCCGTAGTTGACCAAGGGGGCCTCAGCCTGCCTGACCGCGATTACTATCTGAAAGACGATCCCGACATGGTCAACCTGCGCCAAGCCTTTGTGGATCACATGTCCAACTTGTTCACCATGATCGGCCAAACTCCCGCCCAGGCTGCCCAGAACGCGGGAACGGTCATGAGGATCGAGACCCAACTGGCCAAGGCGGCCATGGATCGCACCCTGCGTCGCGATCCCAAGGTCCTGGATCATAAGATGACCGTCCAGCAGATTGAGGCACAGGCACCAAACCTTCGCTTAGATCGCTACTTTGTCGCGACCGACGCCCCGCCGTTCAAGGACTTGAATGTCAACAATCCCGATTATTTCAAGGCGATCAATGCGCTGATTGAAGAGGTTCCGCTGGACGACTGGAAAACCTACATGACGTGGCAGATTCTGGACTTCGCCGCTCCCTGGCTCTCCGATGATTTTGTAAGGGAGGATTTCAAGTTTCAGCAGGCGCTCACCGGGCAGAAGGAGTTGCAGGCGCGCTGGAAGCGCTGCATCAATGCCACCGATTCCGGACTGGGTGAGGCTCTGGGCCAACGCTACGTGGAGGCTACCTTTGGAGCCGAAGGGAAGCAGCGCACGCTGAAGATGGTGGATGCGTTAGAACGGGCCTTACAGCAGGACATCACCACCCTACCCTGGATGACCGAAGCCACCCGCAAGCAGGCGTTATTCAAGCTAGCGGCGATCCGCAACAAAATCGGATATCCCGATCAATGGCGCGACTACAGCCGGCTTACGGTCGATCGCAACGATTTGATCGGCAACCTTATGCGGGCCTCAGAGTTTGAAGCGCACCGGCGACTGGCCAGGATCGACAAGCCGACCGACAAACTGGAATGGGACATGACCCCACCCACGGTCAATGCCTACTACAGCCCCGACCGCAACGAAATCGTCTTCCCGGCCGGTATTCTCCAGCCGCCTTTTTTTGATCGCACCATGGACGATGCAGTGAACTTTGGCGCGATCGGCCTGGTGATTGGCCATGAACTCACGCATGGCTTTGACGATCAGGGACGCCAGTTTGATCCCCAAGGAAATCTGCGCGACTGGTGGACGGCGGAAGACGCCAAGCAATTTGAAGAACGCGCAAACTGCATCGTCCAGGAGTATGGCGAATTTGTGTCCGTCGACGATCTCAAGCTAAACGGAAAACTTACCTTGGGCGAAAACACCGCCGACAATGGCGGCGCGCGCATCGCCTTGATGGCATTGCACGAGATGATGAACGAGACCCCTGCTGCTGATAAGAAGATCGACGGCTACACGCCTGACCAGCGCTATTTTCTGGGGTTTGCCCGGGCTTGGTGCGAGAACGTTACGCCCGAGACCTTGCGGCTGGGGGTGCGCACCGATCCCCACTCACCCGGACGCTGGCGCGTCAACGGCGTGGTGCAGAACATGCCGGAGTTTCAGCAAGCCTTCGCATGCAAGGCGGGGCAGCCCATGGTGAAAGCGAACGCCTGTCGAGTGTGGTGAGACAGCAGGAGTCGGGATTTTAGCTAGGTCCGTTTGCTAGCGAGTCCGCGGGGCGCCAGGCGAAGTTTATAATGGCGCAGCGCATGCCCCTCAAACCTGGCACAAGACTTGGCCCCTACGAAATTCAGTCGCCCCTGGGTGAAGGCGGGATGGGCGAGGTGTATCGCGCCCGCGACACCCGCCTGAACCGCGACGTGGCGATTAAGATTCTGCCGGGATCGTTTTCGGCGGATCCCGATCGGCTGCAACGGTTCGCACAGGAATCGCGCGCCGCGGCGGCACTCAATCACCCCAACATTTTGTCCATCTTCGACATCGGCGATGAGCGAGGCACGCCCTATGTGGTTTCCGAGTTGTTGGAGGGCGAATCGCTGCGCGACAGCTTGCGGGCGGGGATTTCTACACGCAAGGCGATCGATTACGCCCGGCAGATCGCGAGAGGCTTGGCGGCCGCGCATGAGAAGGGAATCGTCCACCGCGACTTGAAGCCGGAAAACGTATTCATCACCAACGACGGACGAGCCAAGATCCTGGATTTCGGTCTGGCAAAATTCACGCGCCCGGCGGCGGACAGCTCGGACGAGGCCCCGACCATGCAGGTAGCAACCGAGGTGGGGACAGTATTGGGCACCGCGGGCTACATGTCGCCGGAACAGGTTCGGGGCAAGACGGCCGACGCGCGCTCAGACATTTTTTCCTTCGGTGCCATTCTCTACGAGATGCTGTCCGGCAGGCGGGCTTTTTTGGGCGATTCCAGCGCCGACACCATGAGCGCAATCCTGAAGGAAGATCCACCGGACCTGAGCGAGACGAACCGGAACATTTCGCCTGTGCTGGAAAGAATCGTTCGCCATTGCCTCGAAAAGAATCTGGCAGAAAGATTTCAGTCCGCCAAAGACGTGGCTTTCAATCTGGAAGCCCTGACCGATATCTCGACGGCCACGCGGGCGGGGGTCCAGCCCCTGGCTGAACCCAAGTGGTCTTCGCGCTGGTTGCTGCCGCTCATCGGTGGATTGGCGGTGACCGCCGCCCTGTGGACCGCGGGCTACTGGTATGGACGGCACCGGACGATGGCTGCCAATCCGATCTTCCACGAAGTTACTTTCCGCAACGGCACGATTTTGGCAGCGCGTTTTGCTCCGGACGGCCAGACAATTGTCTACAGTGCCGCCTGGGACGGACAGCCGCAGGAGGTTTTTTCGACCCGCTTCGACAGTTCCGACTCAAGATCGATCGGCCTGCCCTCGGCGCAGGTTCTCTCGATTTCTTCGAAAGGGGAACTGGCGATCTCTGTGCGTCTGACCGACATCACTGCATTTTCGACTTCCGGCACGCTCGCCCGAGTTTCACTAGCCGGTGGCGCCCCGCGCGACGTGATCGATAGGGTGATGTGGGCCGACTGGACACCCGACGGGCAGTCTCTAGCGGTGGTCCGCGGTAACCCAAGCGACGAATATAGTCACCTTGAATTTCCAGCGGGAAAGGAGATTTACAGTCCGAACGGATGGGTCAGCCATGTGCGTTTTTCCCCCAATGGGGAGTTCCTCGCGATCGCCGATCATGTTCTGACCGGCGATGATGGCCGGATTGTCATCCTTGATACGCACGGCAACCGCAAAGCCTCTTCCTCCTTTTATTCCAGTGTCGAGGGATTGGCCTGGGCTCCGAGCGGGGAAGAAGTGTGGTTCTCGGCGGTTCCAGGAGGATCAGCCCGCTCGATCTATGCTGTTGATTTCTCGGGGAAGGAACGGCTGATCTATCGTTCGCCGAGCGGGCTGACGCTGCACGACATCAGTCGCACCGGGCTGGTTCTGCTGACCGGAGACAAAGCCCGCGTGAGCATCTCCGCCCTTCCGCCTGGCGAAAACCATGAACGAAGTCTGTCTTGGTTCGACTGGTCTGTCCTGACGGACATGTCCGCGGATGGCAAAACCATCGTATTCTCCGAAACCGGAGAAGCGGTCGGCACGAACTACGGTGTGTTTCTCCGCAAGACCGATGGCTCGCCCGCCGTTCGGCTTGGGGATGGCGGAACAGGCGTTCTCTCTCCCGATGAGCAATGGGTTCTTTCCGCCGTGGGTTCCCCGGCTAGGGTAGTGCTGCTACCAACCGGCGTAGGTGAGACAAGGCAGCTTTTGGACGAAAAATCCCGCGTTGTCGATTTAGCCTGGCTACCGGACGGCAAGAGGATGGTGTATTCCGCGGCACCTTCGGGGCACGGGGTGCGATCGTACTGGCTCGACATCCTGGGAGGTGCGCCACACGTTCTTACCCCCGAAGGCACCGCTGGAACTACGGTCACGCCCGATGGAAAGTTCGTGCTGGCCGGTGACGCCCAACGTCAACTGTGGCTGTATGCCATTGCCGGAGGCGAGCCACAGAAATTGGCCATTACCCTCACGCCGACCGAAGACGTTCTGAACTTCCTCGATGCGCAGAGCCTGCTCCTGAGAACGCGCACTGTCCCGGTGAATGTCACTCGGGTGAATATCAGAACCGGACGCCGCGAACCATGGAAGCAAATTGTTCCTGCTGATTCAGCTGGCGTGCAAGACCTCCCAAGCCTCAGATTTAGTGCCGACGGCAAGTCGTATGCCTATTCCGTCTTCCGCACGCTCTCTGACTTGTACGTCGTCGACCAGTTGAAGTAAGCGAGGTCTCCCGCATGGTCTTCCTGGCATGCAAATCCGGAGTTGAGCTACGGAAGTTCGCGGATACCGCAGTGATGGACAACCCTACCTCGTCTTGCGGCGGTCTTGGAGGCGGCGGAGGTTCAGAGGTTTGTTGCGCCCCACGTTCCCCCGGAGCATGTATACTCCGAATATCCCACTGGGCTGATCGCAGTCTTGCCCATCCTCCAGGAGATCTTTATGCAGAGTCATATCACCGGAACGACCATGCCCGTTTTGGAGTTCCTCCTTGATGCCAACGAGTCGATCATCTCCGAGGCGGGAGAACTGTCGTGGATGAGTAGTTCGATTCAGATGACCACCCACACTCAGTTCGCCGGGGGTGGCGGCCTGTTCGGCGCTCTCAAGCGCGTGGCTGGGGGCGGATCAATTTTTATGACAGAATACCGCGCTCTGGGTTCTGGCGGTGAGCTGGCCTTCGCGACCAAATTGCCGGGCCACATCGTGCCGGTCGAAGTCTCTCCCGGACACGAGTACATGATTCACCGCCACGGCTTTCTCTGCGCCACGCCGCAAATACAGATTGGCGTCGCCTTCCAGCAATCTTTGGGCGCGGGCATCTTCGGCGGCGACGGATTTCTCCTGCAAAGGCTCAGTGGACAGGGGACAGCTTGGCTCGAACTCTCCGGCGAACTCGTGGTTCGCGACCTCGAGCAAGGCCAAACTCTCCGGGTTCATCCCGGTCACGTGGGCGCGTTTCAGGCCAGCGTCTCGTTCCAGATCACGACCGTGCCCGGCATCAAGAATATGATTTTTGGCGGCGACGGAATCTTTCTCGCCGCCCTCACCGGTCCGGGAAGAATCTGGTTGCAGACCCTGCCCATCGCTAAGCTGGCTCACGCCATCGAGCGATATTTGCCTCATCAAGCTCCGAAACAGGCCGTCGAGGGCGGTGTAGTCGGAGGAATCGTGGGCTCAATCCTGGAGGGCATGAAGTGAGTCGGGCCTAGCACCGGAACCCTCCAGTCGGGAGATCTTGGGGGAGGGAGCTGGTTATTGGGCTGGAGTAGTCCTCGCACTCCGGGTCACGAATCTTCGGAAAAAACTATCACTCTTCCATTCCGGTCGCTGCGCGTCGTTAGCCACTCTTACCGTTAAACCCTGCACGATGTCTTCGAACTTGCCGGCTGCAGCTAGATCCACCGGCTGATTCAAGTCGTCGGACGGCGCGTGGTATCGCTCCGTCAGCCATTTCTTAGCCAGGTCTGCCTCCGGTGATCCGGGTATGAAACCAACTTTCATGGCGATCGAAGGAATTCCCTGGCGGATGAAGCTGTACTGGTCGCTGCGGATGAACAGGTTACGCAGCGGTTCGGGATCGGGCTGCACTTGTACTCCATCCGACTCTGCCACTTGCTGCACCATGTCGCCCAGATCCGATTCCGCCAGCCCGTAAACCGTGAGGATCTTCAGAGGGAAAATTGGCAGAAACATGTCCGTATTGATGTCAGCCACTATGGAATCCTTCGGCACGGTGGGATGCGAGGCGAAGTATTTTGAGCCCAGCAGTCCTTTTTCCTCGGCAGTAACGAACAGAAACAGTATCGAACGCGCCAGCCGGGCGTTGGTACGCCGTAGTGAGCTCGCGATGTCGAGGTTCAGCGCACAACCGGAAGCGTTGTCCATCGCTCCGTTGTAAAGGTTGTCGCCGTTGATGGGCTCGCCAATTCCAAGGTGGTCCATGTGTGACGACAGTACGACATATTCATCTTTCAGCTTGGGATCGCTGCCCGGCAGTTTGGCAACTACGTTGGCCGATTCGACGTCTTTCACGATCATCTTGGCCCGCGCCTGGAGGCTTGCGGACAACGGGAATGTGGGCAGCGGCTTACGCTGTTTGGCCAGGGCGACCAGATCCGTAAAGCTATGGCCGGAACCCTGGAATAGCTTCTCCGCGTGCGCGGGATTGAAGCTTACGGTCAGTTCTATGCCTTTCCCGTCGTCGAGTTCCGGATCCGCCAGCGTCATGCTGGGGCGTGTGCGTGCCAGCGTCATGCGACTCCAGGGAATATCCATGGCCGCGGGATTGGCAATCGCAACGATTCCAACCATGCCGGCTGCCCGCACGATCTTATTCCTCTCGGCCGCGGACTGATAATGGGAAGCTAATGCCGTGGGAATATCTGCCGGGGACCCCGAGAGGATGACGGCGATCTTGCCTTTGAGATCGAGTCCGGCATAGTCGTCATAATTCTTCTCCGGAATGCGCAGGCCGTATCCCACGAACACCATGGGCGCATCGACTTCGGGCGCCAGCTGCACCCGCGTGCCGAAATACGCGTCCTCACCCAACGTCAGCGACTCGCTTGTACCGTTGCGTAGCAGCCTCAGACTTGAGCCGGATTCATCGATCTGACGACTGATTAGTTTTATCGGCTGATAAAAGCCGTTGAGGCCAGCCGGCTGCAAACCATCCTTCTTGAGCTCGTCGACGATGTAGGTCGCAGCCCGCTGCAAGCCCTCGCTGCCAGTTTCGCGACCCTCCATATCGTCGGCCGCCAACACCCTGACATGGTCCCACCAGCTCTTACCATTGAAGTCCGGCTTTTCTGCGCTTGTTCTTGGAGAGCTGGGGGCGACTAAAACTATCAGCAGAAAGCAAAAGACTGGCAAAGGCTTCGGCATGAAGGCCCTCCCGCAACGACGCGTGGGTTGGTCTGGCGCGCTAGGTAACCCTAGTCGAGCCTGCAGTTCCGGCAGGCGCTCGCCTCGGTGACCCGATGAAATTAGCACGCATCGCAGGAATCAGCAATGCGCTCACACACCAGGTGTGACTCAGCCTATCGATGAGGGAAGGCTGTTTTCCCTCAATGGCGGGACGCCCTAGCCAGCCGCCCGTTGCGAGGTGTGCTCCGGCCTGATGGGAAGTCGAACCTGGACAGTGGTCCCGCCCATCGGCTTGGATTGAATCAGGACGCTTCCGTTCAGCAACCGAACACGCTCTTGCATGCTGGTGAGACCAAGACCGCGGCTTTGCATGGCGGCACTGAGATCGAATCCCTTGCCTAAGTCACGAACACTGAGATGAACCTCATCGGGGGTTCCGCGTAGTTCGACGGCAACGTGTCGCACACCACTGTGTTTGGCAGCATTTTGCAGGGCCTCCTGGAGAACGCGAATGAGGCAAAGGGAAATCTCCTGCGGCAAAGACGCGGGCACATCGTGGCTGCGGAAGTCGATTTCCACTCTCTGGTGCTCTCCGAACTCCCTGCATATGCTCCCCATGGTCGCAACTAAGCCCAGATATTCCAATTTGGGAGCGTGCAGGGCGTGGGACATGGTTTGGACATCCGTCGATAGGTCCACCGTCTGCTTCCGTAGCTCACGCATTTGATTCTGGGCTTCCGCAGGCAACGCTGGAGCTTTTTGTTGGATCAGATCGAATCCGACCGCTAGGAGAGCGAGCCGCTGGCCGATATCGTCATGAAGTTCTCTGGCGATCCGGGCGCGCTCTTGCTCCTGGGCTTCGATCAGCTTGAGGCTCAGACCGGTCAGTACAGATTCTGCTTGTTTCCGCTGTGTCACATCGAGGCACGACCCTATGTAACCAGCGAACGAGCCGTCCTGATTAAATCTGGGCACTCCAATGTCGAGAATCCACCGATACTCCCCATCCTGCCGCCTGAGTCGATACTCCATACTGAATTCCTGACGACGATCGAACGACTGTGTGTAGGTCTCAAGGCAGCTCGGTAAATCGTCAGGATGAACCCCCTCCGTCCAGCCATTCCCAAGTTCCTGCTCAATTGAGCGGCCGGTGAAGTCCAACCAAGGCTTGTTGAAGTAGGTGCACAGCTTGTCGGTACTCGACGTCCAGATCATTACGGGAGCGGTATCGGCCACCAATCGGAAGCGGGATTCGCTCTCCTTGACGGCCTCTTCCGCCCGCTTGCGCTCTGTGATGTCGCGGGCCGCGACGACTACGTAACTTCGGTCCAGTTGGACCCGCTTCATGCTCAATTCGACCGGAAAGGTCGACCCATCCTTTCGGCGATGGAGACCCTCCATGATGGCGAAACCGGATTGGCGGAGTTCGTTTTGAACCCTCGCGTGCGCAGACTCGTCGACGGTGGGATCAATATCGAGAACCTTTAAAGTCAGAAGCTCTTCGCGAGCATAGCCCAACACCCGGCAAGCCGTCTCATTAACATCGAGGAAGCGCAACGTCTGCGGATCCACCACTTCGATGGCATCGTTCGATTGGTCCACCAGCGTTCGGAAGAGCGTTAGCGATTTCTCGGTACGCTTGTGCGCGGTGATGTCGACCAGGACGGCCACCCAGCCGTCGGCGACGGCATCAGCAGCGAAGGTCGGACTATAAGCGGCCGATATCCATCGATTCCCGATACCCTGGAAATTCGCTTCCTCTTCATAGTGAACCTTGTCCCCGGCGAGCACGCGCACGAAATGGTGGCGCAGGGATTCAAAGGCCTCCTTGCCTAACACGTCCACGATCGGGCGGCCCACAATTTCATCCAATGGGCGTTGCAGCCAGTTTGCATATGCTTGGTTCGCCCAAAGGTACCGAAAATCGCGGCTGCAACGAGCGACAGACACCGCCATTTCTTTCGCTACCAATTCCAGATCGGCTTGCACCCTCCTTTTTTCTGTAATGTCCTCTACCATCATTACTGCCATCGGAGGGGTGCTATTCAACAGAGAGATGTTCAGACGTGCCCAGATCAACGAACCGTCGCGGCGAATGAAACGCTTCTCGATCTGATAGTGATCGATGGTTCGGGCTCGCAGTTGCTCGAAAAGGGCCCAATCCTTCGCGGCATCTTCAGGAGGAGAAAAATCGACGCAGCGTCTGCTGCGAATTTCCTCTTCGCTGAACCCCAGCATGGAGCAAAGAGCGGGGTTTACGAAGAGAGGCTGCCCTTCCAGGTTCTGCAAAGCAATCCCGATGGGACTGACTTTGAAAGCATCGTAGAAAAGCCCGGCGGGCACGATTTGTGCTTCTCTCTTTTCCACAGGAGTAAGCTGTATAGCACTCGTATTTTCAACCTGCAAGCATAATAGTCAACCTCGATAAGAACATGATGAAAAGTTCGTGAACACCGGAGAACCCAACCGTTTGCAGGACTTGACGCTGTCGGGTACGGGCACGAGGTGTGCCGCTTACTCGATGCGACGCCCACCTGCGGGATGTGTCTGCACTCGTCAATACCGCTATCCTCGGGTCGTGCTAGCTCCGGCGAAGGATCGGGGGAGAGCTCATGGCTTTAGCCGGTCGGCAGGCCGTCCGCATAGGTAGCCCAGAGTCTCTGTCTCGTCCTCGCCGAATTCATGCTAGGTGCTGCGGTATTCTCAGTCGCTGCAGGCAGTCTGCAAAATGTGGTCTGCTGAAGCTTTGACACACCCGCAACTCACGGAGTTGTATGATGTCGATGTTGTGAGCACGTAAATACGTCTCTGCCTCAACCGAGCAAGCCAGGAAGGGAACTAGTGGGTTGGGTCGGGATGGATGCGTTGACACAAATCATTGGCCGATGCCGGCACATTGCTATAGGGTACGAGCCTCCGATACATCGTGCTAGGTGGATTGCAAGGGCTCCCACTGGCGAAGGCTCCATTTGGTTGCCGCCGCAGACCGAGGAGAATGGATGAAAGACCTTACAAAACGCAGAGACTCACCCGGACTAGCCCTGCGTGCCGCCGCGGTTGGGTCATTAGCGGTTGGGTCGTTAGCGGTTGGGTCGTTAGCGCTGGGCGCTCTAGCAGTTGGCGCCATCGCGATCGGGGTGTTAGCCATCCGCCGGTTGGCGATCCATAGCATTCGAATCGATCGCGCCGAAATCAAATCTCTAAAAGTTCGGGATCTCACTGTGACTCAGCTTCGCACCGCCGAAGCCACCGTAACCGACGCACTGAAGCTTCCTGAGAACGGTGTCGACCGTAAGGTTTCCTAAGGGGTACGTCCGCGACACCGGCTTAGGTGTACCCGGCCCGCTCGATACACAATCTGGACAACCCATGTCTCCCATCCCCGCAGAACCATGAGCCAGCGAACGGTGGCTCATTCAATCCAACAAGGGTGTGGGTTAGGGAGCGGCACCATTCCTTTCTATCTACAAACGAGGAGACAGAAGGCATATCTCAGCGACGCTTGAGTCTGGTGCCGACCATCGGACGAGCGCTTATGGCGCCTTCACCGGCCAGGCGGTCTCATCGTTCGCGCCCCATGCGTAGGCAAGGATTCGCCATTGATCTGACGATTTCGCAAGTACGAACGCCCAGGCTCGGTGTTTATCAAATCGGCTGCCCGGCTGTAAGCCGCGCCAAGTAGTGGGGAGCACGAAATAAACCCGATCGCCACTACGGTCGAAATCGTGGGCCCTCCCGAAGGCACACTGCAATTGTTGCAGCCGTTCAACATGCTTCCGATAACCCGCATCCCATTGTGCGGCCGCATTTTTACCGTTAAAGATATAGGGTGGGAAATTTTCGATGATGACCAGTCCATCCTCTACGAAGACCGAGGGCAAGAACCGCACGGTCCACGTGCGACATCTAGCGGACAAGATCCGCAACCGGCGCCATCGTGGCTCCGTCGGGGCTATCACTGGGCGGCGATGACAGCACCTGCGCCATCGGCGAGCAAGCGGAGAAGACGAGCAGTGAGAACACTCGCAGCATACGAATGACTTTCATAGGAAAGGCCTTGGAAAACTTTGAGCAGTATATCGCCCGCCAGCCGGCTGACCGTTGTAGCCGAATGCGAATGCCCGACCCAGCTTTTCAATACCTGGCCGCAGGCTTTTGTGGTCTGACCTAAGGTTGAGCGGCAAACCAGTAGAATGTTGCAGGGAGGGGCAAGTCATCATGCAAACCACGATTCCCTCGGGGGCTCAGGAGATGCTGTCAGGCCGTCTGATCGCAAGTTTGGCCACGGAAAACGACGACCGTTCGATACATCTCACGGCGGTTTGGTATCTGTTCGAAGGAGGCTGCTTCTATGTGGCAACTTCTTCCCGCAGTCGCAAGGCTCGCAACGTGCAGTCGAGACCGAAAGCATCTTTGATGGTGGACATCAGAAAGCCTGGCTCGGAACGGGGTCTGGTGGCGATCAGCAGGGCCGATATCATGGCACGCGAAAGTTCAAGGGACATCAATGCTCGTATTCATCGGCGCTATATGAGCGAGGCTGCATTGGCCGATCCGCGGGCAGGCGGCACGATGGCCGCAATGGACGACATCACATTGAGACTGACCCCGCTGTATTGGTACATCTGGGATATGTCGCTCCTAGATGACACACTGTTCGGCGGAGCGATGAGAACGCCGGGTTATCTCCTTCCTCTGGATTAAGCGACCACCGCCACGGCGCACGACGGGAGGACGGTCAATCCTGAGCAGTTTCCGCAGCACGCAAAGAATGTTCGCCATTATGTGCTTCTGATACAACCCCTGAGTAAATCGCCACTCCTTGCAGACTTCTTGTTTGAGGCACGCCCGGCGACACGGTTGCTCGTGTTTCACCGATGAGGTGCAAGTTTGTGCCGCGACGACAACGATTGTGATAACATCGGCCTAGCAAGGCGTGCCCTGCAGAACTTCCAGCCGCAAAGTTAAGTGTTGAAGTCTGTCGAGGCGAAGGTTCTTTGGCTACCTCCTCAATGCGTATCCTGGTAGTAGACGATTACCAGCCGTGGCGTCGTTTCGTCTGTACGATGCTCGAGAACCATCCGGAATCTCAGCTCGTTGGCGAAGTGTCGGATGGACTAGAAGCAGTTTACAAGAGCCAAGAATTGCGTCCCGACCTGATCTTGCTGGACATCGGACTCCCCAGTTTGAATGGAATCGAGGCAGCAAGGCGCATTCTGCAGCTTTCGCCCCAGCCTAAGATTCTTTTCGTGAGCGAAAATCACTCGGTGGATATTGCCATAGAGGCCTTGCGTTCGGGCGGCAGCGGCTATGTGGTTAAGTCAAATGCCGCAAGCGAACTGTTACCCGCTGTGGATGCGGTTCTTCAAGGCAGGCGGTTTATCAGTAGGAACTTTGCGGGCTCTGACCTGGTTGAAATGTCCTATCCAACGTCTTTGGAAAGCTTCCCGAGGACTGCCGTCGGACCCGCGAAGCGGCCGCCCTACCCGGTCCGTGAACGAGGGCATGTCGTTCAGTTCTATAGGGATGATGGCGATCTCTTGGACGGACTCTGTGCCTCGTTTATGGACGCGCTCAGTGCCGGTGCATCTGTGGCCGCCCTGCTGACGAGATCACACCAGAAGGGACTAGAGAAACGCTTGATGGCGCAAGGCATTGATGGGTGTGAGGCAAAGAATAAGGGACGCCTTGTAATTGTTGAGGTCGGCGAACTCTTAAACGGGTTCATGGAGGCTGACGGTCCGAACCGGGAGCGCTTTCTTTTGCAAGTTGGAAACATAATTCGCAGGGCAGAGGCGGCTGCAGTGGCCAAAACCAGGCGGGTCGTTGCCTTCGGTGAAGCGGTGGCCGTGTTGTGGAAGCAAAGGAAGTGCGACGCCGCTATTTGCATCGAACGGCTGTGGAATGAACTTGCCCTAAACCATTCTTTTTACCTCTGCTGTCTGTACCCGGCGAGCCTATTTCAAGGAAAACTTGAGAGCGACCCTTACGCAGCGGTTTGCGCCGAACACTCAGAGGTGGTTTCCGCACTTTGTAGTCTTCATCCTGCCGCGTCCATTCCCGCCTCGGCTGCCAGGTAATTTCCAACACTAAATCGATATCCTGCGAGGATGCGGACTTGCCGCCGAAGCGGTCGATCGTCGGCGGCATGCGATGCCCGGCTCCCGCTTGCGGCCCGGGGAGACGCCCATGATTGCTTTGGCGCAACGAACGAGACCACTCCCCCGTGTAATTCTTATTGGTTCAGGGTTCAGCACCGCCAGTCAGTGGTATAGGGCTCGAACTTTGACTGGCGGAGGTTGAGTGGAAAAAGTAGTTCGGGTGCTTGTTGTGGACGATTACGAGCCTTGGCGTCGTTTCTTCTGTTCGACGCTTCGGAAGCGACCGGAATTGCTGGTCATCGGCGAGGAGGCTGATGGACTAGAAGCAATTCAGAAGGCCCAACAGTTGCAGCCGGACCTGATCCTGTTAGACATTGGTCTTCCCACGATAACCGGGATCGAAGCCGCTCGCCGGATCCGAGAGCTATCCCCCAAGTCCAAGATCCTCTTTGTCAGTGAAGATCGTGCTCCGGAGGTCGCCAGAGAAGCCTTAAGCACGGGCGCGGTCGGCTATGTCGTCAAGTTGGATGCCGTAAGAGAACTATTGCCCGCCGTGGAGGCGGTTCTTCAGGACAAGAAGTTTGTCAGCACCAGTCTGGGGGGGCGCGGTCTCACCGGCAGGATGGATTGGCAATCCTCCGATAGTCTTGGGGCGCCGGCCTCACGGGTACTGACCCTGCCACAAAAAAGGGCCACGGGCCGCCACGAAGCCGAATTCTATTCTGATGACCGATCGTTCCTGGATCATCTTGTACAGTTTGTAGGGGTTGCCCTGCAGGCTGGAAATGCCGCGATTGTACTCGCCACCGGGTTCCACCGACACGGCCTTCTCGGACGATTGCAGGCCCAAGGTCTGGATATCAGGACTGCGATGGAGCGGGACAGATATGTTGCATTGGATGCTGCGGACGCGCTCTCAGAATTCATGCTGCACGACATGCCTGATCCAGCTCGGTTCTTGAAGCTCCTGAGAAGTCTTATTGAGAGAGCGGCGAAGTCCATGAAGGGAAGGCCGGCCCGGGTGGCCATTTTCGGAGAATGTGCGCCTCTTTTGTGGGAGGCAGGTAACCCAGAAGCGGCGATTCAAGTCGAAAAATTCGCCAACCGGCTCATTATGGAATACGATGTTGACATTCTGTGCGGGTATTCCCTCAGTGGTCTGCGGGGAAGGATGAACCCCCAAATCTTCGACCGAATCTGCGCAGAGCACTCACTTGCTCGTTCTAAGTAAGATTCCGAATCCATTCGCTAAGCCGTTCCCAACACCTGCAGAGGCCCACCGAAAGGCAGCTGCATCATCCACGGCTTGACTTTCTTCGGCGCTGTCGCCCACGGAGCTGTTAGATTTGCCAGTCCTTTTCCCTGTTCTCAGGTACTATGTTTCAGATATCGCGGTGGACCTGGGTTCAAGTGCGAGACAGCTGTCGCTTCAGCTCGAGTGTTTAATACGTGCTCTGGCGGTAGGAGACGGAAGAGCGGGGGAGGTTACGAAGCGGTCTATGAAGGCTGAGAAAAAATCGGTCCCTGTTTGCCGGATACTGATCGTGGGCGCTTTCTGTTTGCTCGGATCATCCCTCTGGGCACAGAATCTCGACGACTCGGATGGGAACAAATCATGGACCTCTGAAACCGAACCACAATTCTCCGGATCAACCAATCCGATTAGGACGACCGAGAGTCACAGCCAGAGCGGCAATCGCACGCTCGAAACCCAATCGCTCGAGCGGATGGGTGTCGACGGTCATTATGAGCCTTATCTCATCGTGGAACGGGAAACCGTAAAAGTTGATTCCACCACAGTCAAAACCGTGGAACGCTCATACGCGAACGATACCAATGGTCGGCATCAACTGATCCAGGTCACCGAGGGGCAAAGCCAAACGTCAGGGCAGGGCGCGGTCAGAACCGTGCGCACTACATCGAGTCCCGACGCAAATGGCCGCCTGCAGGTGGTGCAGAAGGAAATCGAGGATACGAAGCAGAGTGGTCCCAACGTGCAGGAGACAAGAACTTCTGTGTTCACCGCAGATGGGAACGGCGGTCTGAGCGAGTCCGCAAGGAGGGAGCGACAAGAGACTCGGGGTCCCGATCATACTGTCCAATTCCAGGAATCAAGTCTGGTGCGCGACGCAAACAGCACTTGGCAAACCCGCGAGGTGAAACGCGGCATGGCCAGGGAGGATGACAAGCGACGCACCAAAGAACAAAGTGTCTTACAACCAGACTCCGATGGCAGGCTGGTAATCGTTCAACGCACGGTGACCACGGAGAGTGTGCCTGCTGAGGGTAAAGCTCAAACAACGACGACGGAAACCTACTCGGTCGATCTTCCAGGCGCGACTCGAGATGGAAACTTGCATCCCGTTGAACGTGTGACCAGCCTTCATCAAGCGAGCCAAGACGGTCGGCAGTCCACTCTAACCCGAGTCGAGAAGCCGGATCCCGGATCGCCAACGGAGGGAATGAGGGTGACCAGTCAAGCCCTCGAAGTCGTGGTACGCGGCGGTAGTGGAGACGCACGAGAGACTCGTTCTGTTCAGGCAATCGATGGGAGTGGCAACATGGGGGTGGTCTGGGTTGACATGGGAACCTCCGACAAGCCAGCCGCGTTGCAGGTCAGCGTGTCGAACCCAGGCAAGCCGGCGCCGGTACAGCCGACTGCGAAGGCGAGTCCTGCCAAGTAGCGACAATGTTCTTCCAGTTCGACGCAAGGCCGCCCCAGGGGATTGCCTCACCAGCGAGCCTGACTGGTTTCTTCACCTCTTCTCGATCATGACAGACCTAATATTAGTTGCATGAGGATAACGGCCGGACCGCTGTCCAAGAAGCCGTGATATGGGAACTGCCACGCGAAGTTGTGGTGCTCGCTGGTCTGGCAATTCTCCTAGTTGCGGGAACCCTTAAGACTGCCTAGCATTCTCCTTGAAAGCTTAGACTCCGATACCGGAAGTCTGGAGAGCGAATCGTTGAACCAACTTTCAGGACCGTAAACAGGATGCTGCTTTCGAGCCAAACACGAGTTCTTATCGCCGACGATCACGAGGTGCTGCTCGAACGGGTGTTGTCAGTCTTACGGAGCTTTCAAGTAATCGGGAAAGTGAACAATGGAAAGGACTTGGTCGCCGAAGCTCTGCGACTTCGGCCAGACGTGATCGTATCGGATATAACCATGCCGATACTCAATGGAATCGAGGCGGCCCACGAACTGCGCGAGGCTGGATCAGCCTCCAGATTCGTGTTCTTGACGGTTCATGACCAACCTGCGTTTCTAGACGCATGCTTCGCTGAAGGAGCGCTTGGCTATGTGACGAAGTCGCGGCTGGGTATGGACCTTATTCCTGCCATACATGAGGCGCTGTCAGGTCGTCCCTTCATCTCCCCATCAATTCCACGTTGATGGATCGAGAGGCTGGTCGTAAGCTTGGGACATGATCGCCGCGCAAGCTGCTTATTTACTCTTCTCTGCTAACCCGTCCCTATTCACGGCCATCATATGCGCGGTGCCGCTGTCGCGAGAAAGTTGACAGTCTTCAATGTCCACTTTCCGCGACCACCATCAGCAACCATCCACTGCCGCCGCGGACTGTAACATTGCGGTTGGAGGTCAACACGATCTCACCGAGGGGCGGAGTTCCCCCCGATGCTGCGATTTTTACCTGGCTCAAGCCGTAGGTGCCGCAAGCCGCGCTGGAAAAAATCCAAACTGCTTGTTCGCGGTCGTAGCCTGCACCGCCTGGGCATCCAGCATCCGGATTCGGTGTCAGCTTGATTAATACTGAACTTCCTTCCAACCAGGTGCCGGACACACCGCTGCGCGAGGCCACCTTACCCCATCCCCGCCTGACCACATCTCCGCCCACCTGACGGGTCGCCCACTGACTGGCTGGATCCTTATCCGAGTTGGCGCTAATGGGAGATTGCGCGTCGGCGACGCTGCCGACGGAAGCCAAAGCCAGCAGGCCGGTCGTCAGCGGAGTCGTGCGTCCATCCTCCTGAAGGGTATCGAATTTCACAATTATGCTGGAGCCCGATCCTGCTTTGGTTACGTTCGCGACATGTCCGATAATTCGCGATCGTTGGCTGATCTCTTCGCCTGCCGGCAGCGGCACTTTTTGCATGACCCTGCCCTCAAGTTTTTTCCCGGGTTTGTCTTTGGCCGCGTCAAGGCCGGAACCAAGCATCACGGGTATGACCGTTCCGATTGGAATCTGGCGGGCGGGGATAACCCAGCCAAAAAGCAGAGCCATTGCTAATCTGATCCAAACCATCGCTTGATCCGCCGTCAATTGTCGCCTTCAGGATGCTACCTGTCACGTGTCAGATCTACCAGTCGAAGGGTCGCTCCAACCTCCGACTCGCTATCCACATAACATCGGCACTCCATACATGAGGAAAAGCGCGACGCCCAAGAAGGTCGAACCGGTTGCCGACCGCAAACCTCTGATCGAATCTGCCGACAACCATCGCTCAGAACCCAAAAAGAGATTCAGCTTCTGTGACGAGACATGCCCGTCGATTACTCCTGAACTGTGTAAATCCATACCTCGGCCCCGTGTCTGGCGCGAGCAGGGACCGCAACGTAGAATCGGTCGAAACCCTTCTTTCCCATCGTTCCGAAGTATCCTGCTGTCCGAGCACCCAAGGAAGAGGCTACCTTGGCGAGAAGCACATAGTGATCGGGATCCTTCTGTTGGAAGACACTGATGTAGCCCTCGCCCCCGGTAATGTAGATGCGCTTGCGGGTGGGATCGTAGTAAAGATCATCGGAATCCTGCACGCATGGAAGCGCAGCTAGAATGCGGCCAGAGTTGGTGTCAAACACCGCCATTCGAGCCGGGGTACGGCTGGCTATGAACAGTCTGTGGTCGGGTTCATCGAGCGCCATCGGGAAGTTGGCCTCGAGCGTCAACCTCCAACGAGCGATCGCCTGGGTCTTACGGTTGACGACCGCGATCTGTTTCAAATCAGGCAAATTTACAAAAATGTTCGGGCCGATGGTCTCCAATTGAAATGACTCTGGGTGCGCTCCGAGCTTAAACTCGTCGTCCAGACGCTTGTTTGTGGTCGCATCGATCATCGCGATGGCCGCTGACTCATCGTCTCCGTAGCCCACATAGACGCGCTGGTCTGCAGCATCGTAGCGCAGATTGTCAACATCCCCGTGAAAGTCGATGGTCGCGATGAGATCGAATGAAGTTCCTTCATAGATGTACAGCTTGCCCTTGGCGCTGGCGACAAAAAGTTTGTTGGTCTCCGGCGAATACACCACGCCCTGAGGCACTGGCACTCCACCGATCGTGTGGACTACCTTTTGAGCGCTGAGGTCGAGAACCTCCTCCGTGTTATTGCCGAGCGCGGAAAGAAACACGCGGTTTTGTGGATCGAACCCAAAATGGTCAAGGCGTCCAAGAACGTTCGGTAGGGGAATGGCACCGGTCAGCACCAGCGGCGATTGGGCTCCCCTGTTCGGGGCCTTTTGGCCGCTGGCCGCACTTGTAACGAGCACGATCAGCATCCAACAAATTCTGGAGTTCTTCATTCACTCTCTTGCAACAGTGAGGAGTCTACTGCCCCGATCAAGCAAGACTGAAATGGCATCGAGTCGCCTTGAGGTCTCCTAGGGGAGTAATCACGTTCTGGCCATTGACGAATTGCTTCTGTCACCCGTGACCTGCGTTTGCCTTTATCGTGCGCCGCCGACCCGTACTGCACACCTCGGTCGGGTTTGGTTTCGAGTGCTGTCAACAACAGGGAAGACGAGGGACGGTATGGAGTCATGGGAAGTACACCCTCGACAAGGTCATTGTGGATCGCGATATCTGTCGCCGTTTTCCCATTGAAGCGACTGCTTCTTGCTTCCTGCCGCCAAGCAGGGCAGAGCCAAGATCTGTGCCGCTACCGAAAACGCCACCAGAGCCGCAAGGGATCGGTCGTAAAGAAGTCCCATGATCGCGCTTCCGGCAAACCAGGAGATTCCGAAGCCAGTGTCAAAAACTCCGAAGGCGGTGCTCCTCCTTTGGGAAGGGACAACCGCGGACAGAACGGCCTTAAGGCAGGAGTCCTGGGCACCCATCCCCATTCCCCAAAGAATCATTCCTGCCAGCTCCCATTGGGAGCCGCCCAGAAAGACCAAAGGCGCGAACAATGCCGGTACACCGAAGGCCAGCAACAATATCGGCAAGCCGATTTTATCCAGCAGCTTTCCGAGAACCAAGGAAGATACAGCACCGGTTGCCATCGCCACGGCATAAAACACCGGCACAAGCCCCTGCGGGACGGTCGCAGTCTTCTGAAAATGAAATGCGATCAGAGAGAAGTCTGCGAATCCAGCAGCGATTAACGCGCCAGCAGCAAAATAGAACCAGTAGGCTTTGGAGAACCCCTTATCGGAAAAGCTCCGTAAGGATTCGGACTCCAGTGTCTGCGGTTCGCGATAAAGAAGCCATGCGACTACGAGCACAACTAGGCATAGGAGTGCGGGGATCAGCAAGACTGCAAACGCGTGACGATAGTCCCCGTGCTTGTAGAGAACCAGAGCTGTAATCAGGGGACCGAGGGTCGCCCCTGTCTGGTCCAACGCTTCGTTCAGCCCGAACACCCAGCCGTGTCCTATGGATGTGCCGGCGCGGGACAGCATCGCCTCGACCGAAGGCCGGCGAATCGCTCGTCCTGTTCTCTCCGCCACGACCAAGGTGGCAGCCAACGGCCAGTTTCCGGCGAGCGCCAACGCCGGCACTGCTAGCATGTTGATCGCATAACCGGCAAAGGCAAACAGCCAGTATCTGTGCGTCTGGTCGGCAAAATATCCGGTGATCGACCGAAGCCCGTACCCCATCAGCTCCCCAAACCCGGCCACGAACCCGATGATGGTGGCGCTTGCGCCTAAGGAGCCAAGGAAAGGTCCGATATTGGCCCGCGCTCCTTCATACGTCATGTCCGCGAAGAAATTGACGATGCCGATGATGAGGACAAAGCGAAACGCGACTTTGGCGAGATTACCCTGAGTTGTGTTCATTGGTTCCAAGGCCTTGAAACCGGGCCGATGGCTAGCGCAAAGGAGCCGGGCATGGTCACTCAGACCAACTTCTTGGTCGAGAAACGCGCGTCAACCGACAGATTGCCCAGAAATTGTCGACGAGAGATACCCCAAGCAGGCATGTCTTTCTCCCAGCTTTAGCTGTCGCGCGGCGGTCCAACATCTCCGCGAACAGCTTTTGTATTGACATTCGGGCTATCCGCAGAGACGGACATCAGAAGGTTGATTCAGTAGACTTTGCGGAAGCCGCTGCCGCTTCGAATTCGTTTGCAGCGCAAATAAGACTTCACCGGCATGATCGAGCACCTCGAAGCGCATCAACTCACCCTACAACCGCGCTCATCGAGAGGCCCCGTTGCCGGCCTACATCGTATTCCGACATCGGCACTCGATGCAATCGATGCCACCTGAAATACCTACCATTTTCGGTAGAGTGCGCCGTCCTCCTGGTCCTTATAGGTAAAACGTTACCCCGGTGATTTCAGTCAAAGCTTGTCCGAGGTTCTATTTAGCAGGGCTAGAAATCCGGGATACCGGGATAAAGGTGTCAAAGAACGAAAACTGTGAACCAAGACATGAAAATCACAGTCAAAGGGTTTCCCAAACTAGAGCGAAGCGAGCCTGTTCACGGCTTACAGCTTCGATTGGGCGTAATAGGCGGCATCCAGCCTCCGCTCCTCGGCTCGTCACGAGAGGATTACTTTCGATTGGCTAACAACGTCCTGATCCCTGCCCTTAAAGCTAGCAGCTCACCTTATAATGTCTTCGCAGACGCATTCGCTGATGAAATCGCACTGGCTCATATCGCTGGGATTGCTGTTGCTGGTTATGGCCGGGCTGGTTGCGCTCTTCGTGACGCGCGATCTCAGTTCGGGACAGCTGGCACAGAATTCGCAAACAGAGTCGGGCCCGGCCTCTCTCGTCGATGAAAGTCCGCTCGAAACGGCGCGCGCTGTCGGGAAGCTCGCCTCGGAGGGCGACCAGCAGCGAGTCGCTGCCCAGGCCGAGCGGCTCGCTGACAACGAAGTCGACCTAGCGTTTCATGACGCGTCGCGCGACGCCGCCGACCATCCTCCACAGGCCAAGCCGCAGTTCCGTCCACTATTTCAACGCATGGGAGAAGTGGAAACTGAAGTGCAGGCCGACCAGGCCCAAGTCGATGAATTGAAAAAGGATCTGGCCAAGGCGGAGGGCATACGCGCTGCGAGCTTGCAGGAGCAACTCGATGTGGCGCAGGCGCAACTGGAACTCGATCAGGATGAGCTGAACGACGCCAAGGAAGAGCTGGTGCAGTCGGGGGCCGATCCGGGAGCCCTGATTCAGCGGCAATTCGATCAGCACTTGGCTGCCGAGCACAGCAACGAAAAGTCCGCACAACAAACCACGGCCCCCATCAATTACCGGGCCAGCCATCTGCTTGCGCAATTCGAGGCCTGGCGAGCTCTGCGCGACAAATTGAGGCAGCTCGAACAAGCCCGTGACGGCACCAGCCCGATGATTGCCAGGCTCGGCCCGGAGCGTGCCGCGTTGGCCGAGCAGATCGGCGTAGAAAAGGCGCGGCAGCGGGCCGCGATGTCGGCGGCAAAGACCACGCCCGCAGGAGCGCAACTCGGCGCGCAACAGCAGAGTGCGAAGTCCAGCCACGAGGTGCACACGGCATCTGCGGGTCCGGCAGCGCCAGGGGCGACCGCGGCCAAGGGCATCAAGGCCCTGCACGTGATCACGGACGACCAACAGAATCTTGCGGATTTGGACAAGCGCATTCTGGACGAGCACCAACTGCAGAGCACGTACGACAGTTGGATCGCGGTGGTCCACACGCACCAGCGCGCGGCGGTGCACGGCATTATCGAATCTCTGCTGTGGATCGTTTTGATTATCTTGGGAGTATATTTGGCCGGGCTCTTCATTGATCATTATCTTGCGGGGACGCGACAGGAGCGTACGCGCTTGCACACCTTGCACGCGGTGATTCACTTTGCGTTACAGGCGGTTGGCGTGCTCCTGATCTTGCTGGTCATTTTCGGTCTGCCCCAACAATTGGCTACCATCCTTGGCTTCGCCGGCGCCGGGATTACGGTAGCGATGAAGGATTTCATCGTCGCCTTTTTCGGATGGTTTGTGCTGATGGGGAAGAACGGAATTCGCGTAGGGGACTGGGTCGAGATCAACGGCGTGGCGGGTGAGGTAATCGAAATCAATCTGCTGCGTACCGTGCTTCTGGAAACCGGAAATTGGACCGATACCGGCCATCCCACTGGCCGCAAGGTTGCCTTCGTGAACAGCTATGCCATCGAAGGGCATTTCTTCAATTTCACGACCAGCGGGCAGTGGCTGTGGGATCAACTGCACATGACGATTCCCGCGGAACAGGATCCTTATCCGCTGTTGAATGCCATTGAAAAGGCGGTCGCAAAGGAAACAGCTGCCGACGCGCATGCGGCCGAGCAGGAGTGGCAGAGCACAACAAGTCATTACCGTGTGCAGGCGGTTTCAGCGGCGCCCGTGGTCAATCTGCAGCCAACCGCGAGTGGACTAGAGGTACGCGTCCGCTATATCACGCGGGCCCAAGAACGATCTGCCATGCGAGCCCGATTGAATCAGACTATCGTGCGGCTGTTGCGGGGAAAGACGGAAGAGAAAGAGGCCGTTACGACGGCAGGTTAAG
>DASPTQ010000304.1:0-10446 GCA_035623335.1 Terriglobales bacterium | reverse complement strand
CACCTTCGAAACCGATGGCATCGATCCCGATGTTGTCGTTGTCGTGCACGAGGTTATTCGAGATCTTGAAGTTGGTCACGTTGCCATCCACATTGACCGTTTCACTATTGCCGGTTTTGTTGTCATAGACCTGGTTTCCGTTGATCGTGATGCTGTCAATCGAGGCCGACCCGCTTGACCCATACACGGCAATGCCAAAGGCGTTGCCGTTCGTTTCGGAAGTTGTCGTGATATTGTGCACCAGGTTATTTAACAGCTGGACGTTGCTGCCCGCGCCGGTGACCCAGATTCCAGCTGGAGTCACGTTGGCGTTGGAAGTCGTGTAATTGCGAATTTCAAATCCCTGAATCGTAACGTAGCTTTGATTAACCAGGTTGAATAAACCCTGTGTCCCCGCCGAAGAGGAAACCGCCAGTCCGGTCCCATCGACGACTGCGGTTTCTCCCGGATAGCTCGCGAACGTCACCGGACCGGCCGTGGCCGACCCGGAAACCGCGATATTCACCGATTCGTTATAAACGCCGGCCCGGACATAGACAGTGTCGCCGGCCTGCACGGTATTGGCGGCGTGCTGAATCGTTTTCCAAGGCGAGGACTGAGTGCCGGGGTTCGAATCGCTACCGGTTGTAGAAACGTAAAATGCGTTGCCCGTCGGCGCAGCCGCCTCAGTGACAGTTAGTACAGCGGTCGTAGAGCTTGTCACCGAGCCCATGGTTGCGGTGATATTGCTTTGTCCAGCTGCTGTTCCCGTAGCCAGTCCAGTCGAACTGATGGATGCATCCGACGGACTTGCACTCCAAGTGACGCTGGAAGTCAAGTTCTGGACGGTGTTATTGCTGTACGTGCCGGTGGCGGTGAACTGTTCGGTTTGTCCGACAGCAATGGAGGCGGCCGATGGAGTAACGGCGATGGACGTCAACGTCGCCGGCGCTGCCGTTACGCTCAGCGTCACGGCAGGGCTGCTCACCCCACCTTCGGACGCCGTAATGGTCACCGAACCGGCTGTCGCCCCAGTTGCCAGACCGCGGCTAACGCCGGCCTCTTGACTGTTCGAGGATGTCCAGGCGGCGCTGGTTGTGAGATTTTGTGTACTGCCATTACTGAACGTTCCGGTGGCGGTGAACTGTTCGGTTTGTCCGACAGCAATGGAGGCGGTCGATGGAGTAACGGCGATGGACGTCAACGTTGGCGCCGCTGCCGTTACGCTCAGAGTCACGGGCGGACTGCTCACCCCGCCTTCGGACGCCGTGATGGTCACCGAACCGGCGGCCACGCCAGTTGCCAGCCCGCGACTGATGCCGGCCTCCTGGCTGTTAGAGGATGTCCAGGTGGCGCTGGTTGTGAGATTTTGCGTGCTGCCATCGCTGAAGGATCCGGTGGCCAGGAATTGCTGCGTGCCTCCGACAGCAACGGAGCCGGCCGACGGAGTCACGGCGATGGACGTCAATGTCGCCGGCGCTGCCGTTACGTTTAGAGTCACGGGCGGACTGCTCACCCCGCCCTGCGACGCCGTGATGGTCACCGCACCGCCTGCCACGCCGGTTGCCAGCCCGCGGCTGATCCCGGCCTCCTGGCTGTTCGAGGATGTCCAGGTGGCGCTGGTTGTGAGATTTTGCGTGCTGCCATCGCTGAAGGATCCGGTGGCCAGGAATTGCTGCGTGCCTCCGACAGCAATACTCGGTGAGGCGGGGGAAACGGCAATCGACTGGAGTACGGGAGATGGTGTGGTTGAGCCGCTAGTACTAGCGGAAAGAGGAATGGCTAAGGAGTGGGTTCTGCCGGACCATCGGCCGTATTTTATGGCCAGCGATCCTGCGAATGTCCCACTCGTTGCCGGTGAACACGTCACACTAAGGTTGGCACTTTCTCCTGGCCCCAAGGTGAGAGGAAGAGTTGGAGTACTGACCCCGAAAACCGTTGTGTTCACATGCACGGCCGTTATGACTAAGCTTCTCTCGCCTGAATTTAGAACCACAATACCGTGGCTTTGGCTGCTAGCGGGAGCGACCCCAGTAAAGGCGACGCTGGCAGGCGTAGCGCTCAGTTCTTCAGAAGACCAACGCTGGCCAGAACTTACGTCGACCAGGAAGAGGGCAATCAGGGAAGCGAAGAAAAACACTAAGAACGTTCTCGGTTTCGGGGACTGAGGGGACACAGGACGACCTTTCCCAGCGTCTGATGCGCTGTTTGACAAGGATTCTCGATGACTCCCGGTCCGTTGTTGGTGGTGAAACTCGTTAGAGCCGACCACTGTTTCGGGAGTACATCCGTGCTCAGTTTGGTTGTCTCAAAACGCCGGGACAAGATACCCAAGGTACAGCGAGAGGCTCGCAGGTGGAACGCCGAGAAGGCCCGAGGTACGATGGGCCCGAGTAATAAGGTGCCACAGCACACGAATTGAGGCCCTCTGGACGACACCAACCATATGCTTATCCTTGCCGAACCGAACTGAGTTTTGAGGGTAAACGGCGATAGCATCCACTGTCGGCTCAGACACTCTGAGGAATTCTTGCCTTACCTGTGCCGCTTCAGGGCTGGACGTCGCCTTCGGCTCCAGTTGTTGTGCCCACGTGTTCTAACTGAATATCAACCGTAGTGCTAGGTTCCTCCTCTGTTCAACTCCAATGTGCTTTGGCTGAGATTCCAAGAAGTCGTTGTGACGTTCTTCATCCCGAATGATGGTCGATGATCTTCTGCTTGTAGCCCTGCATGGGGTTCCGTCTTTTGTCTTCCATACTGCGGTTGTGGCTGGAAGCTGTGACCCAAAGCACAGAGATTGGTTAAGTTGCAGGGGAGACTGGCAGGGAAAGATGACGGTGACGGTTTGGCTTCTATGAAAAAGAGTCTTCAAAAGTGGCGCGTGATTCTAGGCTCCGCATTCCCCAGCGCCTCGAATCCTTACTGGCGTGCTCTACCGTTACGGCGCATGAGGAGCCTCCTCGCAGGGGCGTTTTTTGCTGGTGCCGTAGTTGGTTTCGTAGCCGATCTCTTGCAACTTAACGTGCCGCCTTTGGGTCGGGGTTTTTTCTGGCCGGTTTTGTTTGGTGCGTCAGGAGTGTGCATCCTCGCTATCAGGATCAAGAGAGTTCGTCGCATCTTTCTCATCGCTATTGTCGTCATCGCAGTGTACGCATCCATCTGGATCGCAGGAGGGCTATCGGGTCTTGGCTGGCTGGGACAGGGTTGGCTGACCTATATCTCGCTGCTTGGAACGCCATGGCCAATCCCGCAAGCACTGAAAGTGCGGGCTCTGTTCGACGCCATCGGCATTTGGATCAGCTTAGGCCTGTGCTTTCGTCTGTTGTTGTCCTTTGTGACCAACCAAGGGTTGGCCAGCGTTCGGATGCAAACCGAACTCTCCCTCGCCCATGGCATTCAAGCCACATTAGTGCCCGACCTTGCTCTCCAGACGCGGAGGTTCGAGGTATACGGCAAGTCTATTCCTAGCACTGAAATGGGTGGCGATTTGATCGACGTTATCCAGAACGACGACGGCAACCTGCTCGCCTATGTCGCCGATATTTCCGGGCACGGCCTGCCTGCTGGACAACTCATGGGAATGTTGAAGACTGCGCTGCGGGTATTTCTCCAGTTCCATCAACAACCTGCCGCTTTGCTCGAAAGTGCAGACCGTGTGCTGCCTGCAGTCAAGCAAGCCGACATGTACGCCACCCTCGCTGTGCTGCACTTCGACACCTCGTCCCAAGCCCAGTACGCCTTGGCAGGTCATCTGCCTATCCTGCACTATCGTCATGGCAACAGCGACACGGCTCGGCTCTCTATGGAGCAGTTCCCCTTAGGTCTGATTCCTGGCGGACGTTATGCGAGCCACCACGTCAATTATGCGCCCGGTGACATGTTCTTGCTGGTCACCGATGGCATCACGGAAGTGGTTAACGAGCGAGACGAGGAATTTGGTCTGGCACGACTTGAGCGACTGCTGAGTCAATACCAAGCCCGACCGCTGTCACAGATTTGGGAATTAGTCATGGGAGAGGTAAAGCAGCACGGGACGCAACAGGATGACCAGAGCTTACTGCTGCTGCGCGTCCTGCAATAGCAAGCCCCACGCTTTTGCTCACTCAACCTGATTGCCAACCAATGCGGCTCCACAAAATCGAGGCACGAACCATACTTCACGCATCACCTCTTTATACTTCTACCGTGCCGCACTGTGTTAGGAGGCGTCATCATGAACTCTGTTGTTGGGTCGTCCGTTTCATCCGATGACGTGACACCACACGCCAGCGTACATTCGGTCTCGCTGTTTCGTCTGTATACGTTGCGGGCGGCGTACCTTGTTATGGCCGCCGGGCTTGGCGTGTATGTCTGGCCCGCCGTCATCCACCATACCAACGAGTTTGCAGTTACGCGAGGAATTCAAGTCGCCTTGCTGGCTGGCCTCGGCGCAACTGCCGCATTGGGACTTCGATACCCAGTGCAGATGTTGCCTATATTGCTGTTCGAACTTCTCTGGAAGGCGATCTATCTCATAGGCTTTGCGCTGCCGCTATGGTCGGCCCACGAGATCAATGCCGCGACGGCAGAAGATATCAAAGCCGTCTTGATGGTTGTTATTTTTATCCCTCTTATCCCGTGGCGCTATGTGTTCGGGCATTACGTCCTAAAGCATGGTGATCGGTGGAAATAAGAGGTAGGGGTAACGGTGATTCTCCTCCACCCGCCGAGCGTTCGGTGAACTAGCAATGCGGTCTAGCCTTTAAGAAAAAACTGAATGTCTTCGGTGGGTTCCTCATGCCACTGTGGGTCGCCAAGGTCGAGCCGGCCGGATCAAAGGTGTCAGGGTGAAAGACCTGATTGAGGAGGGCCGTTCATGAAAACATTTGTTCTGGATGCCTCGGTTGCCCTCGGTTGGACACCGGACAATCCGGTACCGGTGTTTGCGGCTCTTGCAAAACAGGCTCTATGTCTGGGGCAAGGGCGCTGACCCCCGCCTTGCCTGAGCCGATCAGAATAAGGTGATGGTGCCGGGAACAGGACTTGAACCTGCACGCCTTTCGGCACACGGTCCTAAGCCGTGCGCGTCTGCCAATTCCGCCATCCCGGCGCGATTCCTGGATAGCTAAACTTTAACCGCCAGGGCCAGCGATTTCAACCGCTGTGAATGCTGTTGCCACCGCTTCGCCGATCATCCACCCGAGTCGCGAGCACGGCAAACTCAAGAACCATCCACCGGGCGGCGGGAACTGCCTGACGGCATAAACCTGCCCTTCCTTTCTATCCCTGCCTGCCGTTACACTGAGAAACCTATGAACCTCCCAACCCAGCCCAACGTCAACATCGTCAATACTCCCGAGTATCGGGAACACTACGCCAACAGCGTGCAAGTGCGTGTGAACGTGTGGGACTTCTTCCTGATCTTCGGCACCCTGCAACAGCAAACTGAGAGCCAGGTAGAAGTACGGAACTTTGCCGGCATCTATCTCAGCCCTCAACAGGCGAAGGCTTTGATGGCAATCCTGCAACAGAATGTGGCGGGTTACGAGAGCGCTTTTGGCGAGATCAAACTGGATCCGCGAATGGCTACCGGCGGGCCCGTCCATTAGATGGTGAGGTGAGCGCCCCGGCCGACTTCCGTCGCTACCGCAACGTGCTCGGCCTGCTATTCTTCCTCGTGCTCCTGGCACTTCATTTTCCTCTGCTGGGCTTGCCTTATTTTTGGGATGAGGCGGGATACTATATCCCGGCAACCCGCGACCTGCTGCTCGAAGGATCGCTGATTCCCCGCTCCAGCATTTCGAATGCTCACCCACCGTTGGTGATGGCCTATCTGGCGCTCGTGTGGAAGGTGTTGGGGTCGACGCCGGTCGTCACTCGTACGGCCATGCTCGGAGTGGCAGCCTTTGCTCTTCTCGGTGTTTTCCGCCTGGCAAAGCGGGTCGCGAGCCTGGAGGTGGCCGTCGCGTCGGCAATCTCGACCGCGCTCTATCCCGTCTTCTTCACCCAGAGTTCGTTCGCCCAGCTGGACTTGGCCGCGGCTGCATTCACCTTCTGGGGCCTTCTCGCCTATGTGGAAGGACGACGATGGCGAACCGCGCTGTGGTTCTCCCTGGGCGTCCTCAGCAAGGAAACCGCAATTTTGGCTCCCTTGGCCTTATGGCTGTGCCGCCTCGGGCTCGGCCGCAGAGGCACAGAGGACACTGACCGGCCTCAGGGAGCGCCACCAGACGGGCCCTTCCCCGAGATCCGCCTGTCTCGAGGCGATCACTGGCCGCTTTGGCTTCCGGGTGTTCCCCTCATCCTTTGGTATGCCTACCACTGGCAGCAGACTGCATTCGTCTTCGGTAATCCCGAATTCTTGCGTTACAACCTCACCGCCACCTTGCAGCCAACCAGAATTCTGCTGGCACTGGGAATGCGACTGTGGCAAGTCCTGGGATACATGAATCTGTATGTCCTTACCTTAGCCACTCTGCTCGCCTGGGGGCTTCCCCCGCTGTCGGACCAGGGACGCGAGCGCCCGAGGATCGCGCTCGACGTGCAATTCTCGTTTCTCTCGGTAATCGTCGCCTACGTCCTCGCCCTGTCCGTCGTTGGAGGAGCGGTGCTCGCGCGCTATCTGCTGCCGGCTCTCCCCTTGCTCATGATCCTCTCGATGTCGACGCTGCGCCGCCGAGTGCGCGCTTGGCCTTGGGCGGTGGCGATGGTCGCCTTGGGACTGGTGCTGGCGCTCTTCCTCAACCCTCCCTACGGATTCTCGATCGAAGACAACCTCGCCTATCGCGATTACATCCTGCTCCATCGCCGCGCCGAACGCTGGCTGGGGGCACGCTATCCCACGGCCCGAGTGCTGACTGCCTGGCCGGCCAGCGACGAGCTGACGCGGCCTTATCTGGGATACGTTACCCGGCCTCTCAAGGTCCTCCGCATTGAAGATTTCACCGCCGAGCAATTGTTGGCGGCCAGAGAGATCCCCGCCGGTTTCGATATCGCGCTCGTGTTCTCCACCAAATACGAATCGCCGTATCTTTGGCTTCAGCGCTTTAGAATCTGGCGGCAATGGGAGACGAGGTTCTTCGGCTACCACCGCGATCTCCGACCGCGGGTGGCAGCCGAGATCTTAGGCGGACGCCTGGTCTACGAGGACGAGCAAAAGGGACAGTGGGTAGGAATCATCGCCCTGGAGCGCATCGAACAAGCCCACCCATGCTGTCCGCGGTGCTGGCTGGACACATCCTGCTTCCCTGACCTCGCAGGCGGCCGGCTACCCCACCATGAGATGGCAGGAGTGAGTCTTCAGGATCAGCCAAACTTCTCCTCCCGCTTGAAGTTCTAAGGCGTCGCGAGCGGCCAGAGTAAGATGGACTTCCATTTCTACGCCGCAGTCGACTTTGGCTGATACGATGACGTCCCGTTGCTCGAGGGACAGAATTCTCCCGGGGATGACATTGCGAGCGCTCAGGCCGTAAGGTTGGACGGTGGCAAGCAAGATATCGCCGGCCCGGATCCCGATGCGCACATGCGAAGCGATTTCAGCCCGCATCAGCGGGGTCTCCAGATCAACCCGGCTATCGGCGATGCGGCAGGTCATGGTGCCCCGACCCTCGTCGGCAGCTTCGACGACGGCCTCGAAAATGTTCTCAAAACCCGCCAACTGTGCGACCATTTCTTGCCGCGGCGCGGTCATCACCTCGTGCGGGGTTCCTTGCGCCGCGATTCGGCCGTCTTCGAGCACGATGACCCGTTCGCCGAGCGCGAACACCTCCTCGCGATGATGAGTCACGTACACAACCGGGATGCGACGCTCCTGATTCCAGGCACGCAAGTCGCCGATGATCTTCGACTTCGTGGCGGCGTCCAAGCCAGCCAACGGCTCATCCAGCAGCAGCACGCGAGGGCCGGCAACCAGAGCCCGAGCCAGGGCGACTCTTTGCCGCTCTCCTCCGGAAATCTCAGCCGGCTTGCGTAGAGCGAGATGCAAAATACGAAACGACTCGAGAATCGCAGCCGTTCGCCGCTCCCGCTCCCTTCGCGGCTGTCCCGCCAGCGCGTAGGCGACGTTCTGTTCTGCTGTCAGGTGCGGAAACAACGCAAGATCCTGCAAAACGTAGCCAATCCTTCGCTGTTCGACGGGCATCTCCGTGGCTGGTCCGGAGTCGAAGAAAATTATGTCGCCGATCGAGATCCTCCCGAGATCCGGCCTCTCGAGGCCGGCGATCGAATCGAGCAGCGTGGTCTTCCCCGCCCCGGAAGGGCCGAAGACAATGGTGAACCCGGGAGGAATGGCCAAGTCGACATCGAGAACGAACCCGGGCTGTTGAAAAATGCGCTTATAAATTCGAACGCCGAGGACATCGGCGCTATCGACTGGCGGTGCGGTGTGCGTGACGCGGGACTCGATGAGAGGGATCATGGCGTTCGCCATCCCGAAGCAAGCCAAGCTGCTCGACGTAAAGCGAACCAGGTGTGGCTTACGACGGATGGTCTCACATTATCTCCAGGGCCATGCCCACTTCTTCCGATTCACTCCGTAGACCAGACACAAGGAGAAGAACGATAGGACCAGCAAGACCAGCGCCGTCTGGTTGGCAGCCGTGTAGTTGAATGCCTGCACCTGATCGTAGATCTCGATCGAAACCGTGCGCGTCACGCGGGGAATGTTGCCACCCACCATCAGCACCACCCCAAATTCACCCATGGTGTGGGCGAAGCTCAGTGCCATTCCGGTCAGTACGCCGGAGGCTGACAGAGGCAGCACCACGCGGAAGAAGGTTCGCAACCGCGAAGCTCCCAGGGTTGCGGAAGCGGCCAGGAACCTCGAATCAACCTGCGAAAACGAGGCGGCAAAGGGTTGCACGGCGAAAGGAAGGCTATACAGGATCGACCCAATCACGAGTCCGGTGAAGGTAAACGCCAAGGTGTGTCCGGTCATCGCTTGCCAAGCCCGCCCCAGCGGGCTCCGCGATCCGAGGGCCAGCAACACGTAAAACCCCAGCACCGTGGGAGGGAGCACAATTGGCATCGCCACCAGGGATTCCACCAGGAATTTCCATCGCCAGCGCGAATAGGCGATCCAGTAAGCCAGGGGCAGGCCCAGGATGAGCAGAATGACGGTCACCAGTACGGCCAGTTGGATCGTCAACCAGAACGATTGCCAGTCCATGTCTCATCTCTCAGCTGCAAATCGAAGGGCCAGTATACCCAATCGAGAACTCAAGATCGGTCCTCAACTTAGCGATCTTGCGATCCCTCGATTGGTGGCGTGCGGATCAAGGAGCTGCCATCGCCCAATCTCGGAATCTCGACATTGTTCGATAAATTTAGGACCATGGAGGGCGGCCATGCCCGATCAAAATTGTGATCTCCTGGTGATTGGCGGCGGAATCGTCGGCCTGTCTGTAGCCATGCATCTCGCCCAGAGCTTTCCCAAGCTTCGCCTGCTCCTGCTCGAAAAAGAGGAGGGCGTAGGACGTCACCAGAGTGGGCATAACAGCGGCGTGATCCACTCCGGAATTTATTACAAGCCCGGTTCGCTGAAAGCCCGGCTGTGTGTAGAAGGCGCAGCTCGCATGTCGGCCTTCTGCCAAGAACACGGCATCCCGTACCTTATCTGCGGCAAGGTCATCGTCGCTACCAGCGCGAACGAAATACCCAGCCTGCATGCCTTGCTGGAACGAGGCACGGCCAACGGCATCAAGGGATTGAAACTCCTCGACCACGCCGAGGTGCGCGAACGTGAGCCCCACTGTGGCGGAATAGCCTGGTTGCTCGTGCCCGGTACCGGCATCACCGACTACCTAAAGGTGTGTCAGAAGTACGCGGAGTTGGTCGCGGCCCACGGTGGCTCGATCCGTACCTTGACCGAGGTGCAAGGGATGGTGCGCCGTGGCGGAGAAACGGTGATCGAGACGAATCACGGGTCTTTCGCCACTCGCTACGTGATCAACTGTGCCGGCCTACACAGCGATCGGGTCAGCCGCATGTCGGGCGAGAAACCCGCGGTTTCGATCGTCCCCTTCCGTGGCGAATATTACGACCTGATTCCGCCGCGAGAACATCTGGTCCGTGGCTTGATCTATCCCGTGCCGGACGTGCGCTTTCCCTTTCTCGGGGTCCACTTCACGCGGCGCATCGGCGGCGGAGTGGATGCTGGACCCAATGCAGTTCTGGCATTCAAACGCGAAGGTTACCGGAAAACCGACTTCAACCTTCGAGAGTTCGCTCAAACCCTAACCTTCCCCGGATTCTGGCGCATGGCAGCCAAGTACTGGCGGGCGGGCGCGGCCGAGTTCTATCGTTCCTTCTCGAAATCGGCCTTTGTCCACGCACTGCAAAAGTTGATACCGGAACTTACGAACTCCGATCTCGCGGTTGGCGGCTCGGGGGTGCGCGCCCAAGCACTTCTGAGGGACGGATCTCTGGTCGATGATTTTCAGTTCGCCTGTAACGGAAACCTCATGCAAGTCTGGAACGTGCCCTCTCCCG
>DASPTQ010000303.1:0-14653 GCA_035623335.1 Terriglobales bacterium | reverse complement strand
ATATTCCATAGATATCATAATGTGACGTGGCATGGGAGGTCGAGTACACGGATGAGTTTGAAGCTTGGTGGAACTCCCTCTCCCAAGATGAACAGGAAGAGATCAGCGCGAAGGTTGAGTTGCTGGAAGAGCGCGGCCCCGCGCTTTCTCGCCCTCATGCTGATGTGATCACCAGTTCTCGTCACGCCAACATGAAGGAACTACGAGGGAGAGTAAATCAGAGGCATCTCAGGGTGCTGTTTGCATTTGACCCCCGTCGTGCAGCTTTGCTTCTGCTTGGCGGCGACAAAACCGACGATCCGAAATGGTATGAAAGGTTGGTGCCGGTGGCGGATGACCTCTTCGACCAGCATCTAGAGGAGATTAAGAAGAGACGGCAGAAGTAAGCATCACTAGTTACGGTCGCCGACATCGAGAAATGGAGGTCGTATATGCCCAAAAATTTCAAAACTCTTCGGGAAAAGATGTCCCCCGAATCGCAAGCACGTTCTCGTGCTCTTGCAGATAAGTACCGGGCCGAGATGCCACTGGATGAGCTTCGTGAAGCCCGCGAGATGACTCAAATGCATCTTGCTAGAATTTTGAAGGTCAACCAAGCCGCGGTCTCGAAGCTGGAACGTCGCGCCGATATGTATGTGAGCACCCTCCAGGATTTCGTTAGAGCCATGGGTGGAGAGCTGAAGATTATTGCGCACTTTCCGGATGGGGTAGTCGAGATCAACCAATTTGGATCGGAGAAAAAAGAAGCGTCCCGGAAAAGCTAAATAGTACTCGAGGAAACCTACACGCACTGCGGGGGGTTCCCGGCCGCGCGTCATGCCAAGGATCACTCTGGCGACGATCCTCTTCTTATCGACTCTTCTGATCCTTCGCTCAGGGGACCCAGCCGAGTTACGCATTGGAACGAGTTACGTATTGGAATTAGTTGTAATATCTTGAACTCGACCTTGCGGACGGCATCAGCAAGGCTTCATTTATCGGACACAGACTGGTATCCGATTGGGGGTTTTGAGCGTAAAGGGGATGTTTCACCATCGACACATGCTGCTATTCGCTAAAATCCAAAAATGACATCAAGGGATACGAAGCCTCACAAAGCAGACAATATAGGTTCGGTTAAGTCTTGGCTGGTCTCCGCTGGGCGGGACCGCCGCCCGGGCTCGCCACTAAACGTGCCGCCATACCCGGCGTCGAACTTCGTTCTGGGCGAGCATCGTGCATATTCCCGCGACGACGCAACGCCGGGCTGGGAGGCGCTAGAAGAGATCGTCGGAGGACTCGAAGGCGGATCTTCCATCGCGTTCGCCTCCGGCATGGCGGGAATCGCAGCGGTTTTCGATCAGCTCGCCACAGGCTCACTCGTGGCGCTGCCAGACGATTGCTACCAAGGCGTCGCGGGACTCGCTAAAGCCGGCCAAGACCGCAGCCGATGGACTGTGCGTCGCCTCGCGGTCTCCGACACCGCTGGCTGGATCAAAATGTGCGGCGAAGCCGATCTGATTTGGCTAGAGTCGCCTTCAAACCCGTTGCTGACGGTGGCTGACTTGGACATCATCTGCTCCGCACCCCGGAAGCGTGGCGCGATCTTGGGCGTAGACAACACCTTTGCTACGCCCCTTAATCAGCGCCCGCTTGCCCTCGGGGCGAATGTCGCCGTGCAATCGGTGACGAAGTTCATCGGTGGGCATTCGGACTTGCTCGGCGGTGTCGTTACCGTGCGCGACGAGAACCTGCTGGCTGCGTTTCGACAGGCACGGGAACTCGCGGGTGCAACACCGGGAACGCTCGAAACGTTTCTCGCGGTCCGCGGAGCGAGGACGCTGGCTCTGCGGCTGGAGCGTGCGCAGCTAAACGCGGTGACCTTGGCCGAGCGTCTCACCTCACATCCAAACGTTACTCTGACCCGGTATCCGGGTCTGACGAGCCACCCAACTCACGAGGCTGCGCGACGCCAACTCAAAGGGTTCGGCACGATCATCTCGTTCGACGTGCGAGGTAGTGCTAGCGCCGCCGACGCAGTGTGCGCCGCGGTGCGGTTGATACAACACGCCACGAGCCTCGGCGCGGTCGAATCAACAATCGAGCGTCGTGCAAGCGTTCCCGGGCAGGAGCACCTGCCTCCGGCCTTGCTGCGGCTGAGCGTTGGCATCGAGGCTGTCGAGGACCTTTGGACCGATCTGGATCGTGCACTACGGAATGTGGCGGGTGGATGACGGCCAACAAATGGTCGTTGCATCAGTTGGCGAAATCAGCCGTTAGCGCAAGCTTGCGCCATCTCTTCGCCTCAGCCTCGAGATTTTAAGAACGTGACGAAAACGGGCCTCGAACTGGCCGAGCTGCGCCTGGAGCAACGATTAAAGAGTGCGGGCAAGGACCGCAGCGGCTGTCGGGTCTCCGCAGTAGTGCGGCCTCAGACTATTCAGGACGAACCGGCCCGCCGAGCAACGGGTGATCGAGCGCCGCGAGCGACAAAGGACCCTTCCCTGTTGCTTCGAAGACAATGATCTGATTGTCGCCAGCCTTGAGCCATGGCCCTGGAACATAGAGTGTTTGCTGGGGTCCGATGTTCCAATAGCGGCCGATGGCGTGTCCGTTGATCCACACGGCGCCCTTGCCGAGTGCGCGAACGTCGAGGAATGTGTCGCCGGGTTTTGAAAGGGAGAAGTGACCCTCATAAAAACATGGGCTGGTGCACGGTTCGCTATTGAAAGCGAGCTGATCCGGCGAGGTCATCGGAAGCCTGTAGATTGACCAACCTTCCAAAGGCTGGCCGCGCCACAACACGCGCTCGGTGATGCCGGCACGCTCGCCGCGCAGGACGATGGAAAAATTCACGCGGCCGGAGTTCTCGACAAGGATGTCGAGCTGCTGGCCAGCCTGAGCAATGTGCAGCGGCAAGGACATCTTTGCCAGGCGGCGGTCGAGGACACCGACGAAGGCGCCGTCGAGATAGACCTGGGCATAACTGTGCAACTGATCAAGCGTCACGTCGCCGTCGCCGGAGGACCTGAGCGTGGTGCGGTAGAGAATGTAGCCGTAGTCCTGTCCCACGTCTTCCATGGTAAGCAGCTGAGAGGACTCGATCGGCGCGGGGAGCGATTGCCAGAGCGAGCGTGAGGCAGTGAGCTGGATGGGCGCAATCGCGATGGGCGCGGGTGATGGTGGAACTGGCAGCAGTGTAATGCCGGTGGCTTTGGCGATGATGTCGCGAAATGCCCAGTATTTGGGGGTGGGACGGCCGCTTTCGTCGAGCGTGGCCTGGTAGTCGTAGCTGGTGACGTCAGGTTGGTAGCCGCCGTGGTCGGAGTTTGCCCCGCTCATGAAGCCGAAGCTCGTTCCTCCGTGATACATGTAGACGCTGATGGAATAGCCGTGATCGACAATCCAGCGGAATTCGTCGATCTGCTCCTGCGCATCGCGCGACTGGCGCGGTTCGCCCCAATGATCGAACCAGCCGTCCCAGTATTCCGTTACCATGTGCGGCTGATTCGGACGCAGCTTGAGATAGAGAGCAAAGGCGTTCTTTGCTTCACCGGTGCCGAAGTTAACGCCAGCGGGAAGATCAGGGAATGAGCCATTGGGGATTTCTTCAGCGCCGTCGGCGGTGTAGAGCTGCGCACTGCTGAATCCGCTGTCGACGATCATCTGGCGGATCTGATTGAGATACGTGCGGTCGTTGCCGAAGCTGCCGTACTCGTTTTCGATCTGCACGGCGATGATGGGGCCACCGCTGCCGATCTGAAGGGGAGCGAGTTCCTGGCCGAGGTGATGCATCCAGCGAGAGGCCGCAGCAATGAATTTGGGGTCGGTGCTGCGCACGACCATGGAATGGTCTTTGAGCAGCCACGCGGGAAAACCGCCGAAGTCCCACTCCGCGCAACTGTAAGGCCCGGGGCGCAGATTGACGTAGAGGCCTTCTTCCTGCACCTCGCGCACGAACTCGGCAACGTCGTTGTTGGCGGAGAAGTCGTAGACGCCGGGTTGGGGTTCATGCACGTTCCAGAAAACGTAAGTAGTGATGGTGTTCAGGCCCATCGTTTTCGCTTTGCGCAGCCGGTCGCGCCAGTATTCGCGGGGCACGCGGGCATAGTGCATTTCGCCGGAGAGAATGCGGAAGGGCTTGCCGTCAAGCTCGAAGTGGTCGCCAACGGCGCGGAAGGTGTGGCCGGTGGCAGGTACGGATTGGGTGGAGCCCAGGGACGCAAAAGCGAGCGCGAGACGGAGAACGATGGACATCTTTGCGTGAAGGATCATGGCTCTGTTCAACCAGGATTTCCATGGTGGTTTCCAGAATTGTACACGTCCGGCCTATCACACCTTCTCCCGTGCCGCACTTTCAGCCGTAGCGTCAAAGCCGCCGAATGCTTGATTGATCTGAGACTGAGCGCGTTCCCCTTGTTCCGGAGCCAGATACTTCAAGGTCATCTCGATACTCTCGTGACCCATCCAGTGTTGAACAGTTCGAATGTCGACTCCACGCCGAAGCGCCCAAGTCGCAAATGCATCTCTGAACTTTTGAAGCCAGAAATTCTCCGGGTTCATTCCAGCCCGCTTCGCGATCCGTTTGGCGATACGCAGGAAGTGACGTTCTGGTTATGATCAACCTCACAGAAGTGGAGGAAGCAGGCGATGGAGACGTAGCGGTTACAAACCGTCCGGTGCGAAACTCGCTCCCATTACTCAGCGAATCCGAGATCGCCAAGTTAGGGGCGCCGGTTTTGTCGAATTGGGTGACACATTGGAGTCTGAGCTGGTCATGCACGTCCAACGACAGCGGTACGAGATTTTGTGACATTGTGGAGAGACGGGGGTTGCCTATGATGAGAACAAATATCCGGCCTCGCTCGCCAGGCGCGCCTCTCCTTTAGCTGCCGTCGCCGCTCGAGCGTGCACCCTGTGATGTCTGAAGCCGGGCAAAACCGGAGTACGCGAAGTTGGAGTTAGCCTTCTTGTCGCATTTTGCTTCCCGCACTCCGGAGTGCCGCGAAAGTGCGCGCGAGGCTCATCCCATTCGCTATTCGTTCAAAGCCCACGGAGAGAGTTCGCGATGGTCTGCTCGTCGCCGCCGAAGGCCTTGCGCAACGCTTCTTCACTTCGCTCGAGCAGGCTCGTCGGCTTCGGCTCGCTAGTTTCTGAGTTGATCTGCCGTGCATCCGGAATTGAGTTGAGGTTGGCGATCGTCGGATTAGCCGCCATAACCTACCTCCTTTTGTGACCTGTCGTCACACATTAGCTATCGAAGCTCGGGGAATGCGCCCTGGCTACTCAAGCTGGCACGCGCATCCCCCTCGTGCGCTTGGACTCGTATCCAGCGGTATGCCTCACCGTCGGCCACGTACCGCTCGTACGAGAAATCAGGCTGGCCCGGATGTTCCTCACCTTTAAGCTAGCCCGCCGCCCAACCTTTTGGATCAATCAGCGCTGGCGCAGCTGGCTACGGCTGGAACCGGCCAAACTTCACTCTCCCGTTCTGGTTGTTCACTCACACGGGGGATTTCTATCTCCTCACTGTGGTTTTGCACGTAGGTGGCTCCAAGAAACCATCCCAGGGCAAACATCCACGACCCTGCCATGAAGCATTCAAAGTACGGCATGCAACACCTCCTCACTCGATGATTGATTCCTCTTCTTTACACTCGAAAAACAACCCTAATACTGCCTTCTATCTATGAAAGCGGAAAATACCAGCAAATTAGCTCATCGCTACGAGAATTCCTCTCCCGGAACCGGGCTTGTTGCATCCCGCGCGGCTTGAAACCTTCAGCACTTTTCCTGGTTGCAGATCGTGTGCCAAAAAGTCGAACCAAGGTGAATGCGCTGCCGACCTACGACAAGTCAATGTTGGATCAGATGTTTAGCCGAATAGTGACGGAGACGTACGCACGTAAGGGGGCGTAGGCGACCGTTCTTGCTAACCGAACGGTTAATCACACTATCCTGCTGGTTAAAATGTGAACCGGCCAGCGGTTTGATTGACCTGCTCGAAGCAGAAAATATCCTGACGGCGTCAATAATCCAACCCCAATCGGGCCATATGCCGCGGCTCATGTTCGCCGTTTTCCTACTCGGAGAGGGTCCGTTGGGCGAAGCCCTTTTGGTGCGACGAGGGTAAACGAAGGGGTCGAGCAACTGGCCACTTGGCCCGGCCTCGTATTGACGGTAGACCAAGAACTCCATTCCAACGGCCGTACGCCGAAGGTTACAGTGGCGACACCACAGAACAGATGTACAATTCCCAACGTTTCAACTTCAAGGCCACTCCTTCTGCAGTGGACAAGAAAACCACCGAAGGAAAATCGAGGACAGAAGGAGAAGTTATGCTGAGAAGATTCAGTCTAACGATCGTCGTGCTCCTGTCGATCGCCACTAGCATTTGCCGTGCCCAGTCGCCCACACTGCTGACGCGTCACGTGCGTGAAGTGCCGCTGAATGGCTGGGCGCCATCGGTCGGGCGCCTTCCCGAAACGCAAATCATGCGCCTGACTCTGGTGCTGCCCCTCCGCAACCAGGAGGCGTTGGATAGCTTCTTGCAAGAACTGTACGATCCTTCTAGTTCGTCGTATCGCAAGTTCCTCACCGTCGAACAATTCACTGAGAAGTTCGGTCCCACCCAGAAAGACTACGACACGCTGATTCGCTTCGCGGAAGAAAGCGGCTTGCAAGTCGTAACCACTTCGCGCAACCGTGTGAACGTGGATGTTACGGGTTCGGTCGCCAGCATTGAGCGAGCCCTGCATGTGACTCTGGGGTTGTATCAGCATCCAACGGAAAGCCGCACGTTTTACGCGCCGGATCGCGAGCCTACGCCAGATGTTTCGGTACGGCTGTGGCACATCTCCGGTCTCGACAACTATTCGATTCCTCGGCCCACATTTGTTCACCACAGCACACGCGGGAAGTCGAACGCTACAACCGGATCTGGTCCGAGTGCTTCCTTTCTCGGCAGTGATATGCGCGCGGCCTACTATGGCGGAACTCTTACCGGCAGTGGCCAGTCGCTCGGTCTACTGGAATATGCCGGTACAGATCTGGCCGACCTGAACACCTACTACAACAATGTGGGCCAAACGAACAATGTGCCGATCACATTGTTCTCTACCGACGGCACCAGCACGAGCTGTACGTATCCACGCTGTGACGATACGGAACAGACTATCGACATGACCCAGGCCCTCGGCATGGCTCCGGGGCTATCGAGCTTGGTGATGTACGTGGGTTCCAGCGACGCTTCTATCTTCAATGCGATGGCAACGGCCAGCCCTCTGAACGCGCAGCTGAGTTCATCTTGGACCTGGAGTCCCGCCGATCCCAGCACGGACAATCCATATTTCGAGGAGTTCGCGGCGCAGGGCCAGAATCTGTTCCAGGCGGCGGGCGACAGCGGGCATTGGACCTCGTCTTCGGAGATTTATCCGGCGGATGATGTGTATGTCACTTCGGTCGGAGGAACGGATCTGGAAACGGGCAGCGCAGGTGGCCCGTGGGCCTCGGATACCGCTTGGGTTGACGGTGGCGGCGGAATTTCGCCGGATAAGTTCGTTATTCCCTCCTGGCAAACGGCCACGGCCAGCGGATGCTCGAGCTGCTCGCAGACGTATCGCAACGGTCCGGATGTTTCGGCAAACGCAAACTCCACGTTCTACGTTTGCGCCGACCAAGCCTGCACTGCCAACGAATACGGCGGCACCAGTTTTGCTACGCCGATGTGGGCAGGCTACCTGGCTCTCGTCAATGAGCAATCCCTTGCCAATGGCAACAAGACGCTCGGCTTCATCAATCCGAGTCTGTACACGATTGGGTTGAGTTCAAACTATGATTCCGACTTCCACGACATCACCAGCGGCAGCAACGGCTACTCGGCAACAACCGGCTACGACCTGGCGGCTGGCTGGGGAAGCCCTAACGGAAGTGGTCTGCTCAACGCGCTCGCCGGTTCTCCGACGCCGAGCTTCAGGCTCGCCTCGTCGCCGAGCAGCGTAATGATTACTCAAGGCGGCAGCGGGGGCACGAGCACGATCACGGTAACCGATCTGGGCGGATTCTCGGGCAGCGTAACTCTTGCTGCATCCGGCTTGCCCAGCGGAGTCACGGCTACCTTCAGTACGAATCCGACTACCTCAACCAGCACGCTCACTCTGACGGCAAGCAGCACGGCCACGACTGGAACGGCCACAGTTACCATTACGGGAACGTCAGGGGGCTTGACGGCGACCACAACCGCTTCGCTCACCGTGAATGCTGCGTCGTCGCCGAACTTCAGCCTCAGCGCGTCTCCTACCTCCCTGACCATAACGCAGGGCAGCAGCGGAGCCAGCACGATCACCATAAAAAGTACAGGCAGCTTTAATTTCGCGACCACACTGAGCGCCACTGGATTGCCGAGCGGCGTCACCGCAACGTTCTCAACCAACCCCGTCACCCCGCCGGGGAATGGCGGCACGACCTCAACCCTCACACTGACCGCGTCTTCCTCGGCAACCACAGGCACGGCGGCGCTGACAATCACCGGAGTCTCCGGCTCGATCACTCAAACCACGACCATTGCTCTCACCGTGAATGCTTCTTCCGGGACCAAGAACTTCACTCTGTCGTTGTCGCCCTCTTCATTCACCATTGATGACCGCGGGAACGTATCCACGAACCTCACCGTTACCAGCGTGAATGGATTCAACTCTGCGGTGGAGTTGAGCGTCAATGAATTCCCCAGCGGAGTATCGGCGACGGCCACGGCCAACCCCCTAACTCCGCCAGCCAACGGCACCGCAACTGTGACCATTACCTGGCGCGCTTCCCGACGCGCGCCAAGCGGAACCACAACCATTGAGCTGATCGGAACTTCCGGTTCGCTCAGCAACAGCATCCCGGTCACGATAACAGTGGCGCCTTGATGGGCGTTTGCAGCGTAACCTTGTTTCGCATAGCGAAGAAGCCCGGACCTTTGGGATCCGGGCTTTTTCGCACATTCAGGCCATCCCTCTCGGTAAGCCGGGCTGCCCGGACGACCGTCGTCCGGCCCTAACGGTTTAGCAATTCTCTGCTTCGATGCGATGTCACGCAATCCCAATTACGTACATTCGCATTCGCGCCAAACAAGACGCAATGTGACCTCAGCAGTTTCGGGACACCATTCGGGACAGTGAAAATCCCCAAGTTGTTGGGACCCCGGGCCTCCCCCCACGACCTACGTGTTCCGGGATTGACCACCACTCTTTCGTCTAACAGCCTATCCACCCGAATCGCTCGGCTTTGCGCTTCAAGTTCTGGCTTCGAGGCGTTGCGGTGCGTTGTTCGAACTCCCACATCATCAGTACCCCAAGATTGAGTCTGCTTTGCACGCGGGGAAGACGGGAGACTTTTGAAGCTCCAAAACCAAGTCCTCAATCGGCGCCAACCGTTCGGGACACCTACCGGATACTAGAACCGCACGACTTACGCTGCATGTCGATCCTGCTGGACGGACAGATCCGCTAACCGAAGCTAGCGCCAATACATTACAGCTGGCATTTCTCGGTCTGCTTATCACCAAAATGCCCGATATGGAATCTGGCGGAGAGGGAGGGATTCGAACCCTCGATACAGGTTTTGGCCCATATAACGGTTTAGCAAACAGATCCCCTTCTCCCGTCTCGTCTGTTTTGAATCGGTTAGGACGATAGCAACCGGTGCTGACTGGCCTATTTGGGCAGGTTCGGGTGGGCTTTATGCAGCAGAATATGCAGCAGGTTCGAATCCCCCTCTCCGCCAACTTCCGCAATCCGAGCCCCATAAGTGTTCCACTGGTGTCCCAACGTTCTGCATACTGACTGCGCCTCTTCTCGGTATACGCGATCTGTTGTTGAAAACTCTCATCTCAGTAGCCGCTGTTGATCCATTTTCTTGGAAGACTATTCAATTTCGTACTGATAGACGGCCCCAGGACGACGGGCAATAGCCCGGGGTCCTCGCCTGCACAATGTGGTATAACTGTTATACCAATGCGGTTTCATTTCGATGAGCGGAAAAGTGGACGCTTACGAGCAAACCCAAAAAGGGGCATCGGATTCGAAGAGGCCCAAGAAATCTTCTCGCACCCATACTACCTTGACGAGCGGTCGGATTTGCCTGAACAGTACCGCGCGGTCGGTTGGGTAGGTGATCAGTTGTACGCCGTTATTTTCGAAGTAAGGGAGGATCACGAAGGCGAGTACTACCACCTTGTGACTCTCTGGAAAGCGACCAAGCAGGAGCAGCGACTTTATGAAGAACACTCGTAGACGTCGGAAAGCAATATCGGCGGAAGCCATTGCCCGCCTTGCCGACAAAGGTCAGGATGTTTCACGATTCTTTACGAATGCCGGGCGGATGATGGGTCCGATACAAAGGGTGAATGTTGATCTAGCTCCGGGCATGCTCGAAGAACTGGATACAGTCGCCAAAGAGTTGAATATCAGTCGACAAGCGGTCATCAAAACACTGATACGCCAGGCGCTCGATCGGCAATATTTGGCCCGGGCAAGGCGTACTTCCATTAAGCGGAAGTAGAGTCCGATTCGAGAGCAAGTCCAGATCAGACGGCATCGCGGCCTCAATAACCATCGAGGATCATTTCCCGATCTAACATCCTGGGCCTAGTTTGCGAAGGTTCGGGGTCGGACCCTTGAAGGACTGGCGGAGAGGGAGGGATTCGAACCCTCGATACAGGTTTTGGCCCGTATAACGGTTTAGCAAAGCATCGGGCCTCTTTCTTGCGACACGTATTCAAGCACTTGGCACGCTCCGAGTGCTTCTCAGTCGTGCGGAATATACCTCACAATCACCTTAACTGTGATCTGGGGCCTGCGGCCCGCGAAACCAGATGAAAATCGCTCAGAGCCGAGCCATACTCCAGGATGGAAGGTGGCCGTGGTGGTGGCTGACGTCGAAGTCGAAGAGGAATACCAGTTTGAGCGACGCTGGTACGGTAGCAATCCCGAGCAACTGCAACTGCTTTCCGAGTGGCTGGTCGAGCAGCACGTCGAGGAAGTGGTGATGGAATCCACGGCGCAATGCTGGAAACCGCTCTGGAGCGCACTCGAACGGTACTGGAAACCGACCTGTCAAAATCGGGGAGGTGCCGGGAAAATGTCGGGAACACTTCACCTCGCGCAGGCGTTGTCCAATCGGGGACGGCGCGGGCGCAAGAAAGACTTTCGTGATGCGGAACGTTTGGTGAAGCGGTTGGTTTCCCAGGTGCTGACCTTAAGCTTCGTGCCGGATACCGAACAGCGTCTGTGGCGGACACTCACCCGCACCAGGTATCAACGAACGCGTGCCAAAGTACGTCTCCAGAATCAACTAGAGGCGTTGTTGGAAGAGGCGCATATCAAATTGTCCAGTCTTGGGAGCCAGTGCGCGTCGGATGTTGCATGCGCTAGCAGACGGAGAAACCGATCCGGCGGCTCTGGCCGCCCTAGCTAGGGGATAAGCGCTTGCGCGCCACGCCGGCAGAGTTGCGAGACGCGCTGGGCGCCTGCACCGAACTCAACTCGGTCTACCGTCGGCTCGTGAAAATGGCACTTGCCGACTTGCAATTGATCGAGGAGCTGATCAGCCAACTGGACCAGGAGATCGCGAGTTTGCTCGGCGAGCATCAGGATGCGGTCCATCGCCTGGCCGAAGTCCCCGGTTTAGGGGTGGAATCGGCGCAACAGATCATTGCCGAAGTGGGTGCCAAGGCAGCAACCTTTGCCTCCGCCAAGAATCTCGTCTCGTGGGTAGGAGCATGCCCGGGAGAAGAAGAGAGCGCAGGCGTAAATCGCATCAAACGCTCGCCTAAGGGCAACCGTCAAATGCGCCGCATTCTCTATCAAGCTGCCAATGCTGCCGTCAAACACAAAGGAAGCATCTTCGAGATCGTCTATCGTCGTTTCGTGCTGCGTCTCGGACACAAGAAAACCATCGGAGCAATTGCACATCGCCTTTGTCGGTTGATATGGATCATTTTGCACAACCACGTTCACTATCAGGAACGAGGCCCCAAAGTATGTGAAAAGGCTAAGCGAGCCCGCACTTCGCGAATGATCCGTACACTCCGGATGCTTGGCTACCGAGTCGAACCCCTGGGAAATCCGGCATAACAAACGCGATTTTCGACCCTGACACCCAATGTGTCACCCAAACCCGGCACCCCTGGCAGCGATCTCGGATTCGCTGAGTAATGAGTTTTCCGGGGCGCACAGCATCCGCAAAGCGTCAGTTAGCGGCGTCTTTTTTGGTCGTCCACCGTGCTGCGCCCCTGCAACAATGGTTCACATCTACAAAAGCCAGTGGCCCACTCCGATAGCCGCTGCCGCTCACACTTGGGCAAACTGCCTTCCATGTGATTTTAGCGTCCCGCGCTGCGCTTCCTCGAAGATGTCGTAGATGTAATTGTGGGCGTCCAATGCCAGCTTCTTCAAGGAGCCGGCATGTACGCGATCGACAATTTCTTGGCGAGAAAGATCGAAGACGGCATCCATGATCTGCGCGCGATCCTGCTGGTTGGCCTGCCCCACGACGAAAAGCACGCGGGCGCTGTGCTGGATGTAACGCGGACAAAGTAGCTGTCGTTTGAGAAGCTCCATGATGACTGGCGCTTTGGAGCGATCAAAGCGGCCGGGGTCATAGCGGCGATCCAGCTCGGCAAAGAACTCCGAGGTCCATTCGTTGTGGTAGTCCCACACTTTGTTGAATAGCTCGCGGGTGAAGCGGGCCCCGGCTTTGACTGGTTCGGCGTTAGCAGCCAGTTCGACTCCGTCCTCAGTGAGCGCCGATCGTTTGAAGTAGCCATCTTTGGTGATGGTGGCCTGGTGATGGGCCAGGGTCCATAGCCACGATACGTTAATTCGGTAAGTGGCCAGGTCATTCATAAAGCGCAGCTTGAGTTCGTAGTCGTCGATGGCGGCGGCGAAGTTGCCGTTAAGGATCTGGAACCCGTAGTTCGCCGCCATGTAGAAGGAGTGCTGGATGTGCTCAATGCTTATGTCACCTTTGGGGACACTGTAGATGGAGTCCCAGAGTTCTTGCGTGAAGATCTTCTCCGGCGCGTCTAGCATTTCCATCCTGATGGTTCGGGGCGTGATCTTTCCCTGCGGGCTCAACAAGCCGCGGGATTGCAGCAGAGTCCGCTCCGTGTCGCTGAGACCGCTGGCAACCGTCGGCACAGGCTTTCCTTTCACCTCGGTAGTCTCCAGCGGCGCATCGAGGATCGCTTGCAGCTCGTTCACCTGCGCCCGCAAGGGTACATTGCCGGCAGCGACGTAGGCAGCTTCCGGGCTAGCGACCCAGCTTTGCCGATAGGCATCGTAGAGCCGTCCTTTCACCCGGCCGGCAAGGATGTCGTCGAGTACAGGCTGCTGCCCGGCGGGCAAAGATTCCTCCGGCACAAACATCAGGCCCAGCAGCCGCTCCCGCAACTTGTCGATCACCATCGCCCGCAGAGCCAGTGGGTTGTACCGAGAGCGGCCGTAGGGATCGCTCGGTTGGTAGATCATGACCGCCGCCATTCCGCCAATGGGAGCGCCCTGGCTGAATCCGCCATTCTTCATGCCAGCCATGAGCATCATTAGTGCGTTGTAACGCTGATAAGCGATCATGGTAGGTACGGCCATCCCGACCGTCTGCGGGTCTGGAAAGACGCCCTTGGGCTCATCCTTCCACATCTCAATAATGCTTCCCGTGTAGTCCCAGCGACCGACGTTTGTCCCGAGTAGCCGGCGCCGCAAGACCCAGGCGATTGCCGCCAACGACCGGCCCGCATTGCCCTCTTCATAAAGGACCTTGATCTTAATACTGCCCACTGGCGCGCCGATTATGTCTTCCAGGCGCGAGAGGAGCTTCTCCACGATGAGGGCTTCCTGCGGAGTCTGAATCTTGGGGACGTAGTAGTACACGCCGGTGCCGGTGCGCTTGAGCAGGTCGTAGCCGTTAAAGGTCCACAGAACCACGATGGCGATCAGACCGGGTGCAGGTTCGCCATCGACGGTAATGTAGTCAAAGCGCACGTGGTTACCTGGAGGCCGGCAGAATCGGGTCGGCCATTCGGACGGCGGCTTGTTGATCTTGTACGTACGCTGCTGTCCTTTCTTGACAACTTCATACACACGCTTCGCCCAACGGCCTTCCAGAATCTCTTTGGCGTTTTGCAGGGCGGCAAAAATCGCAATTGGCTGATCTTTGGGCGTGCCATCCGGTCGGAAATGTGGCGGTGAAGCATCTTCCCAGTCGGGCATATTCACCGGTGCCGGACTATTCAACGCGTTGAAGGCCATGTCCAGCGGATGCCACGGCCCGGTGAGCTCCAAACCGGCATTCGTCAGCGGATGCGCGTCCGCGGGGATGGGCACTTCGTCATTGAGGCGCCAGCGCCACTTGCTTTCCCGGCCAAGAAAGTTGTCAACCATGCCTTGAACGATTTGGCGAAAGGACCAAGGGTGCCCGCTGACCGGGTCCTCGAACTGTTCGTCCCAATTAGGCCAGGCATATTTCCTTGTGACCGGCGCGGGGGACTCGAGCAGCGCACGACGTGCGGTGAGGGCCTTGGCGATCTCAGGCCCCAACTCCCGGGCGAGCGCAGCAATCGTTTGTTCGACGTTGACCTCTCTGCCGTTCACTTTCTTCGTGCCGAACAGTTCGGGAAATTTCTGCAGAATATCTT
>DASPTQ010000302.1:0-3173 GCA_035623335.1 Terriglobales bacterium | reverse complement strand
GGAGCGCTCGCCGAACCGGAGTGCCGGCTCATCATCGCCGGGCTCGATCTGGCGGAGGAGAAGTCCGTCCCAGTCGAGTGGTTCCCGATTTCGGCCGGCGCCAAGATTTCAATGGACAGCGGCGTCGAAAACATGGACTGGATCGCTCGCGTATTGCGCCGGCTGGTGGAATTCACGCAGGGCGGGGGCGAGGTGAATCTGCTCGTCAACGGCATCAACGTCGGAGCCCAGCCGTACTGGAACGCTGAGGCCACAATGCTGATGCACACCAAAGGCATTCTGGTCATGACCCCGAAAGCAGCGATGGTGCTTACGGGCAAGCGTGCGCTGGACTATTCCGGCGGTATTTCCGCAGAGGACAATCAGGGAATTGGCGGCTATGACCGCATCATGGGAGTTAACGGCCAGGCGCAATACTGGGCGCGCGACCTGAATGAAGCCTGCCACATTCTTTTCCGCCATTACGACCATACTTACGTCCTGCCCGGAGAGCGATTCCCCCGCCGCGCCGAGACTTCCGATCCGATCGGGCGCGATGTGCAGGCCTATCCTCACAGTAGCAATGGTGAAGAGGGGTTTGCGAGTGTTGGCGAAATCTTGTCAGACGAAACCAACCCCGGACGGAAGAAGCCATTCGACATTCGCCGGGTGATGATGGCAACGGTCGATCAGGATCACGAGCCTCTGGAGCGCTGGGCGGGAATGCGCGCGGCCGAGACTGCCGTAGTGTGGGATGCGCATCTTGGCGGCTACCCCATCTGCCTCATCGGCATCGAATCCCGTTCGGTGCCCCGTCTGGGATTTGTGCCCGCCGACGGCCCCGATCAATGGTCCGCCGGCACGCTCTTCCCGCAGTCTTCCAAGAAAGTGGCGCGAGCCATCAATGCCGCGAGCTGTAATCGCCCGGTGGTGGTGCTCGCCAATCTCTCCGGTTTCGATGGTTCGCCGGAATCGATGCGCAGGCTGCAGCTGGAATATGGCGCCGAGATCGGAAGAGCGGTCGTGAACTTCAAAGGCCCCATGGTATTTTGTGTTATCTCTCGCTACCATGGCGGCGCCTATGTGGTTTTCTCGCAGACGCTGAACCAGCAGCTGGAGGTAGCGGCCCTGGAAGGAACCTATGCTTCCGTAATTGGCGGGGCCCCGGCCGCGGCCGTCGTGTTTGCCGGGGAGGTCGATGCGCGTACCCGCAAAAACGAGCGCCTGCAGGCAATCACGGCGGCGATGCTGCAGGCCGACGCCGCCGAGAAAGGCCGGCTGCGGGGGCAGTGGAACGAACTGTATAAGGTCGTCTATTCCGAGACGCTGGGCGAAATGGCCAATGAGTTTGACCGCGTACACAGCGTGTTCCGGGCACTCAAGGTGGGAGCGTTGAACCACATCATTGCGCCGGCGAAGCTTCGCCCCTATCTCATCGAAGCCGTGGAGCGGGGTATCCGAAAAGAGGAAGAATCCTGGAGGCAGGCAGAAGAGCGAGTCCAGGAGGTCGCTTAAGATCCTGGTCGTCCCGATCCGCGGTTCGTATGTGGGTCAACTGATCCTCTGTCGAAGAGCGGGATGAACATCCACTGGCTGGAACAAGTCGAAGCCGATGTGCCCATGGAAAATCAATGGCTCGGTCCGGCCGAGACGGCGTGTCTGGAGCGCCTGCGCTTTCCCAAGCGGCGCGCGGACTGGCGCCTCGGCCGCTGGACGGCGAAGCAAGCGGTAATCGCCTACCTCGGCCTGCCTGCTGGCCCCGGCGCGCTTGCGAACATCGAGATACGGGCCACCGATTCCGGGGCGCCAGAAGTGTTTCTCACCGATCAACCTGCGCCTGTCGCGATCACCCTGAGCCACCGGGCCGGCCTCGCGCTGTGCGCCCTTGCTCCCCGAGAGGCCACGATCGGCTGCGATCTGGAGACGATCGAATCTCGCAGCGATGCTTTTGTAGACGATTACTTCACGCCCGACGAAAAGACTCTCGTCGCACGGGCAGAAACGCAGGATCGGCCTCAGCTTGTAACCCTGCTATGGAGCACGAAAGAGAGCACGCTCAAAGCGCTCCGCACAGGACTTCGAGTGGACACGACCAGCGTCTCGGTGAGCCTTGGCCAGCTCGAGTCCGCTGCAACTATCAGCGATCATCCTTGTCCACTGCAAAACCAGCTTCGCTCCCGAGGCACCAACGCCGAGGAATGGCGTCCCTTACACGCGCGCTATGGCAGTGAACAGGTTTTCAGCGGCTGGTGGCGCGTCGAGAACCACGTAGTCAGGACCATCGTCTCTGCCATTGCGCCAAGCTAGGCATATTCCGCCCTCTTCCCTGCCTGCCGCTTATTTCAAATGCCCCCAACGAAACGTCGGCCCCACCGAGAAGCGGACGTAGTTCTGCCGTGGAACCAGTAAGTTCGAGAACAGGTGAGTGTTCACCCAGTCCGCGGCGAACCGCAGGCCAATCTTCCGTGACACGTTGATATCGAAACCGCCGCCAAGGCCAAAGAAGAACTCGGTGTCCGTCTGATGCGCGTTGGGCGGAACAATATGCAGACCTTCAAACAGTGGCGCCAGACCCGCGGGGAAAGTGATGTTGGCGCTTTCGTGAATGCCCCCGAGGCCCGGGCGGGCAAGAAGAGTCACCCTCTCCCACTTTCGGATGTAAATCTGCGGGCCCGCGGCAAAGGTGTATGTCGTCGATTTGAAGGGCACTTCAATCGCGCTTGCCCCTCCTTGCACGAGGCCGGACTGGTTTATCAATGGGGCAAAAACCGTTTCGCTGCCGTTGATAGTGCCGGCGCCACTGATGACATTGTCACCGAGAGCGCCGAAGTCTACACCCAGCCCCAGCCAGCGTTTCGCCGTGACGCCGAAATCGGCTTCGAATCCGCGCTCCGTCAGGTTACGGGCCGGACTGATCATATAGTCGAATCCGGTAAACAGGGTGTAACGGTTGATATCAGTCTGCTGCGCCACCATCGGTTGCAAAATAAAAGACACAAGACTGCAAAACACCAACCACTTTATGTATTTCATGCTCCACCTCGGAGAATTAGTCGTAAGAAGAAAATCAGGGGGAGAAAAACAGAATGAAAACAACAACTCACACTGCTGAATCTGCGAGGATGAATCGCGACCTACCACGGTCTGCACCACGTGCTTTCTTACGCGACCACTATTTCAGCCATGGCATGCCC
>DASPTQ010000301.1:0-18696 GCA_035623335.1 Terriglobales bacterium | reverse complement strand
GCTCTGCGGCCCGCCTCCATCCTGCGCACTCACCTGAATGCCACGGTGTATTTGGACAGGGGCTCGGCCAGCTTGTTAAACGACCATGGGCAATTCTCCGCCTAATCCAAGTGCGGGCCGCGGCAGCGCCACTCATGAACTCACTTGCTGCCGAGCACAATGAGTCCCGACCGACTCACGATTTCAGAGACGTCCTAGGAACCCTTATCCATGCTCACGATTGCAGCGTCTGACCGCGTGTTCATTCTTACCGGGGCTGGAGTGAGCGCGGAAAGTGGCATTCCTACCTTCCGGGGCGTTGGTGGTTTCTGGCGCAATTACCGGATCGAAGAGGTCGCTTCACCTCACGCTTGGCGACGAGATCGCCGGCTGGTATGGGAGTTCTACGCAATGCGCCGGAGGGTAGCGTCGACGGCCAAACCAAATCCAGGGCACTTCGCCTTGGCAACCTTGGAGCGCGACTTGCAGGAGCGTTTATTCCTCTGTACCCAGAACGTAGACAATCTTCACGAACAAGCAGGTTCGAAAAACGTCGTGCACATGCATGGGGAGCTTTTCAAGAGCCGTTGCGACACCTGTGGCTGCCCCCCTTTCGAAGACGCCGGCCTCTACGAACCTCCGACCGAGATACCGCGGTGTGAGTGTGGAGGCTGGATTCGACCGCACATTTGTTGGTTTGGTGAAGTGCCCTTCCAACTGGGTCACGTTTATTCCGAACTGGATCAATGCACATTGTTTGTGGCCATTGGAACGTCAGGTACGGTCGAACCCGCGGCGAGCTTCGTGGCTCGCGTTGCTGGCCGTGCCCGGACCGTTTATCTCGGGCCGGAAGAACCTTCGAACCTGTCCACATTTACCGAATGCCATTTGGGTAAAGCCGGTGAGATACTCCCAGCGCTGTTTGCCGTTTTGCTCTGAGCATCCCCTTCCCTTAGTCCCTGGAGGTGCGTCCCGCGGATGCCTTCGAGTCTTCTAGGCCCCATGATTAGCGGAGCGCCTTGACCGTGGTGTTAGGGAAGCCGGGAACTCCGAAATTGAAATCCGTACGTTCTCCCGGTTTCTTACCGGGCGCCGGTATCAGCCGTGCCGTGAGCGGCTTGCGCCACTTGAAGGCTAGGCTGGCCATGTCCCCGATGATTCTTTCTAACTGTTGTTGCGAAACATCTCCGGGCAACGGAATCGTATCCAGCCCGGTGCCGCATACGGCCGAATACGCGAGCAAGGAATCTAGGTCAAAAGTGCCCTCCGTCCACCTTTCGGCGAGCACCGGGTCTTCGAGCACCGGCAGCATGAGACCGGAGAAGCCGACGCGCTTGACCGAGATGGAATGCACAGCCTCGGTAATCACTGCGGCGGCCGAGAGCGTGCCCATGGCGCCAAACTTGGCTCTGCTGAGAGTTTCCATGGCCGCTGCGATGGAGGAGTCGGAGATCGGTGCCGGGGTAGGATCGAGCCCCATGTATCTCCAGGCAGTTTCGCCTTCGATTTGCGTGGCAATGGCGTCGATCACCTGTGCTTCCCGCTCGAATTCCCGCTCGAGAAGTTCCTTCGCCACTTGCATATCTCCATTGGCCCCGGCGACAACATCGTAAACAAAGGCTCCCGCTTCCCAGCCCACCGAAAACTGATGGCCAGCCCCGTCGTGATTGGATGCAGGGAAAAACGGCGTGTAGGGCGGCACCATTGCAACAGCCGCGAAATCAAAATTGTTGGCTCCGTTTGGACTGTGGTCTTCGAGGTACTTAATTACCTGGGCAGCGGCTCGCACCGCGCTCCAATGCACGCCGCCTTCATCCGCCACCACCAAGCTCGCATTTACTTTTGTGGCGCCCAAAGCCAGGCTTAGCAACTCCAGTTTTGTGGCATCGGCCAAAACTGGCGGAGCCAAGGGGCCGATGTTCAGTAGAAACGAATCCTTTCTCGATAATTCCTCGAGGTTTTTGAACAAATCCAAAGCCTCCGCTACGGATCGCTTGCCCACGTATTGGGCAAAGGGCTGGGTTGTTATGCGGGTGGTCTGGACTTCATAGCCACGCTTTTCGAACGCCGTTTTTGCCCGACGAAGCATACCCACCGCTTGCTCAATCTGAGACTGAGATTGCGAAGGTTCAATTCGCACAAATGCTGTGATTGTGCGGATGCGCGGCTTTCGGTACAGACCTCTCGCTGGAAGGGGCACGAGCCCATAGCCTATGCAAAAGGACGTGATGACGAGAATGCGAAGCGAGGAAAGACCCCGGAGAGAAAACCGAGGATACATGGCTGCACTCCCTTCCTAAGCACTCGAGAGTTTGTGCTTCCTCGAATTTTGCCAGAAACGAGAATCGAGCAGCCAGCGATCTAATGCATTCGGCAGATAGAGATCGGCCGAGTGGTTATCGTCGTGCGCTGCCAGGCTTACGGAGGGTCCTTGGCCGGAACGCGTACACCACGAAAACTGATTTCGTATAGTCGGGGCTACGCCGCAGCCGATTTGCCTTCATAGAGGGGCTTGAATTTCTCGGCCGCGAAAGCCTCGTAGGAAGTCGGGGTTGTATTTTCTGCCGACCTTGGCTCCAAAGCCCGCATGTAGCCTGAATTCAGTGCGGCTGACATTTCAAGCAGGAGAGCCGCCATGCTCGAGGACATGCCAAGCTGGATTAACGCTGCCTGCACTTGATCATCCGGTGCCTGAGTGTATCGAAGGCCAGGGTTGCCAATGGCCTTTCCGATGATTTGCGCGACTTCGTTCATGCTGAGGTCTCGCTGGCCTTGCAGCTCACGGGTATTTTTCTGGTGGAAGTCGAGACGCAACAAGGCATCTGCGGCGACGACTCCGACATCCTCGGTTGCGATCATGGAAAGCTTCAGATCAGGACGCAGCGGGCCCAAAGACATTCCCATCTTTTGAATGATGCCAACCTGGGCGAGGGTGTTCTCCATGAAGTAGCCAGCACGCAGGTGGAGCACATGTAAGCCGTTAATGTGGTTCAGTTGCTGCTCAAGGTAACGCAAGCCTAGAACGGGACCGGTTCGATCTGGCTTGTCTGCCCCGATGCTGCTCAGCGTGACCACATGAGTGATTCCGGCGCTACGGAGAGCTGCTGCTATCGTTTCGGTTACGCGATCTTGGAACTGCCGATAATCCGGGGCCGTGAGGCTAGGAGGAAGCATGACATAGGCTGCCTTCGCTCCATCGAAAGACTTGGCAAGGCTCGAGACATCGGTAAGATCCGTAACACATGACTCGACCCCTTTCGCCACAAGAGCTTCGAGACGATCGGCGCTTCGACCAATCACCCGAACCTTGGCACCTTTATCTAACAGAGTCCTTGCGACGATGTTCCCAGTATGGCCAGTTGCTCCTGTGACGACGTACATTCGTTCCTCCATGGAAGTTCGATTCGCCCGCAAGTCGTGGAGCTTCAATAATTCTGCTATCTTGCCGCCGCTCAAAGCAGGAGACTTGCGATCCGAATCGAAAGCTCACTCATCGTCGGAAGCAGATCGATTTCCTGCATGCTGAATGTGCCGGAAGGTCAAGTTAATGCGGGACTGGGTGATGGCATGTTCTTTGGGAATCTCGTGCTGGAAATTCTTCTGAGTCGTGCCCGCCATGATCAGCAGGCTGCCGTGGGGCAGTCGTTCGGAGAATGCCAGTGTTCCGGTGCTTTGCTTGAGTCGGAATAGGCGTTCCGCACCCAAACTGAGGGAAGCGATCACAGGTCCCATTTCCGGCTCAGCGTCGGCGTGCAGCCCGACGCTGTCATTGCCATCCCGATAAAGATTGCAGAGCACGGCATTGTAGCCAACGTAGGGCAGGTGCGAATTGGCATAGGCTGTCGGGGGCGTGGCCTGTTCGACGCGGGCTTTCAGCGCCAGCAGTTCCGGGAACCAAGGAATCGGGTTGTAGTCGCGCCTGGAGTAGCGGTAGTGTGTTCCGGGATCGCCGTAGTAAGCCTCGTCGCGGGGCACAATCTGGCCAAACGAGGTTCGGCGCCGCTCCCAGGCACACTCCACGAGCAGCGTATTGAACCAATGGGTTGCCTCTTCGGGGGGCAGGAAATGCCCGTCATAGTAGAGTTCAGCGCCCGGAATTTTGATCAAATCCATCACTTCATCGGCAAATTTCCTTGACAGCCAATCCGCGTCGCTCCGTGCCTGCGGAATGGCTAAGATAGTACACCATCCAAAGCTACACCTTTCTGATCACCATGACTGCCATCACTCCCTTGTTTAGCCCACCGACCCGTCGGAAGGCGGTGAGAAAGCGATAGACGGCCCCGGATACTCGCTGAGAGAATGTTAGGTCTCCGATGAGCTCTGTTATTACTCCGACACTCCGGAACGCTCTTTCGCAGGAGCATTGGGACGAGGCTGCGGAGCTGCTACGACGTTGCGATATTGCCCAAGCGGGTGCGGCGTTCGGCCAGCTTCCTTTCGAACAGCAACAACAGCTGTTCGGCCATCTACCGCTCGACCTAGCCTCCGTCATGCTCCCTCACCTCCCTTACTACGACCAGTACGTCCTGTTGCATTCGCGGTCGAAAGAACAGATGCGCGCCATTGTTGACCTCATGAGCCCAGATGCTCGATTGCGCTTCCTCGACGAGCTCCCAGAAGAAGCCTGGCAGCGCCTCATGGACGAACTGTCCGGCGCCCCGCCGGCGCAAATCACCGCACCGAGGCCCGTGCCCAAGGTCCAGCGTGCACTCGAACCACAGCGAGAAAAGACGCGCGAGCCGATCATTGAGGCACGGCAGGTAGAAAAATCGTATTCCCAGCCCGATGGCAAACAAATCCAGATCATCGCTCCCCTGGACCTGTCGGTGGATTCAGAGACGATTTGTGCTCTTCTTGGACCCTCGGGATCGGGGAAATCAACCCTGCTGCGAATCCTGTCGGGGCTGATCCAGCCGTCGCAAGGTACGTTACTGTGGCACGGCCAACCTCTCGACCATAAGGGCGCGAATGTCGGCATCGTATTCCAGAGTTTTGCCCTGTTCCCGTGGCTGACGGTCTTGGAGAACGTGGAGGTTCCCCTGGTGGCGCGTGGATTGGAGCACGCAGCTCGCCATCGCGAAGCATTAGAGGCACTAGCCGTGGTGGGGCTCAAGGGTTTCGAGAACGCTTATCCCAAGGAGCTCTCCGGCGGAATGAAGCAGCGGGTTGGATTTGCGCGGGCACTGGCGGTGAAGCCCGAAGTGCTATTCATGGATGAACCATTCAGTGCTTTGGATGTGCTTACCGCGGAGAACCTTCGTGGTGAGCTCATGGAACTCTGGACTAAGAACCAGATCCCTACCAAGAGCATTTTTCTGGTGACCCACAACATCGAAGAGGCGGTGTTGCTGGCCGATCGCGTCGTAGTTCTAGGAGCCCATCCAGCCAGGATCCGGGCTGATTTCTATATTTCCTTGCCGCAACCACGAGACCGCAAATCCGCTGAATTTCTCGTCTATGTGGACTACATCTATAAGGTGATGACCCAACCTGAGGCGGAGCTTGGTCCTTTTACCAGGTTGCCCGCCCTGCGCAAGCCTTCGTACCAGATCCTGCCTCACGCCACGGCTGGTGGAATGGCTGGCCTGCTGGAGTTTCTGAACGACCGTGGAGGCAAAGAGGACCTGTACCACCTGGCTGACGAATTGCTAATGGAGGTGGATGATCTGTTCCCCATTGTGGACGCGGCGGTCCTGCTGGGCTTTGCTGACTCGGCCCAAGGAGATGTGCGGGTCACTACCACAGGACACCAATTTGCCGCCGCCGACATCGTCGCCCGCAAGAAACTCTTCCGCAAAGCAGTCCTCAGTCATGTCACCCTCATTCAACAGATTCGTAACGCTCTCGAGCGAAAGTCAGATCGGGCAGTTCCCTTAGAGTTCTTTCGTGATGTCCTGGACGAGCACCTTCCCGCGGAGGAGGCGCAGCGCCAGATCGAGACGGTGCTGAACTGGGGGCGATACGCTGAGATTTTCACTTACGATTCGGCAACGGATCGGGTGCTGCTCGACGAGCCGTCCGACGGCGCAGGTTCCCCCGAGAGGATTCCTCTACATTGATGCTACCGCCCCTGAACCGGACCGGCTCCCGACTCTTGCCTTGGGGCATCGTGCCAGCAAGGGCAACCTCTCTATTTCGGGAGGTACCGATCGTCCTGGGAGGAATCGGGCTGTTTTACAGTCTGCTTGCGTTCGCCCGTTATTGGTCCGGTCCGATTGGCGCGCAAGCGGAAATCAGCCTTCATGCCGCAGCATTGCCGAAATACGCGTTGTTTTCGGTTTTGCGGATCGGCATCGCGTATGTGTTCAGCTTCCTGTTCACGCTGGTCTACGGATATGCGGCCGCATCTAGCCCCAAGGCAGAGCGGTTCATGATTCCGCTGCTCGACACGCTGCAGTCAATTCCGGTTCTCAGTTTCCTGCCAGGCGTGATGATCTCCATGGTGGCATTGTTTCCAAGCCGGCAGTTGGGCGTGGAACTCGGATCGATACTCTTGATCTTCACCGGCCAAGTGTGGAATATGGCCTTCAGCTTTTATGCGTCGCTGAAAAGCATTCCGGTGGAGATGCGCGAAGCGGCACGGGCGTATCGACTGAACTGGTGGCAACGATTTTGGAAACTCGAATTGCCGTGGGCGGCGATTGGCCTGATTTGGAATTCGATGATGTCGGTTGCGGGGGGATGGTTCTTCCTGATGGCATGCGAAATGTTTGTTCTGGGGAATCGCGATTTTCGTTTGCCTGGTCTGGGTTCGTATCTTCAGACTGCGGCCAATGCGGGCGATACCCGAGCCATCCTTTTAGGACTGGTAACGATGGTCGGCGTGATTGTTGTTATCGACCAAGCTATTTGGCGTCCGGTGATCGCCTGGGCGGAGAAGTTCAAGTTCGAGCAGGTAGGGTCCGCGACCGTGCCTCGTTCGCCCGTGCTAACGTTGTTGCACAGTTCCAAGCTTCTTCCGTTCGTCACGCGCTCCGTTCTGTTGCCGCTGCGTGAAAAGTTGGACTTACACTTCGCGCGAGAGCACGAGAGACTGTCACCGGAACGCGTTGGCGAGCGGAGGTGGCGGTGGGCCCTGCGTGCCGCGATGGTTGTCGTTGTGGCCGGGATCGCCTACGCCATGGCGAAGATGTTCACGGTCCTGGCGACCATCTCGTGGGCAGAATTGAAGCACATTCTTTGGGGAGCAGGAGCAACATTCTTGAGGGTGGAAGTCGTTCTACTGCTCGCCGCTCTGTGGGCCGTTCCCGTGGGCGTGCTTGTCGGATTACGGCCGAGGTTGTCTGCCGTGGCCCAACCGATCGCTCAGATCGCCGCATCGGTGCCGGCGACTGCGTTGTTTCCGATCATCCTGCTGGCGCTGGTTCGCGCGGGCGGTGGCCTCGGAATCGGCTCGATTGCGCTGCTGCTGTTGGGAACGCAGTGGTATGTCTTGTTCAATGTGATCGCTGGCGCGACGGCAATACCGTCGGATTTGAAAGAGGTCTGTACCGTCTACCAATTAAGTGCAGCGGAACGCTGGCGAAGGTTATTCCTACCGGCGGTATTTCCTTACCTGATCACGGGTCTTGTCACCGCCTCCGGAGGAGCCTGGAACGCTAGCATCGTGGCTGAATACGTCCGCTTCCGCGGTCAAACCATCTCGACGACCGGCTTGGGAGCGATCATCAGCCAGGCGACTGACGCCGGCAATTTTCGTCTGCTTCTAACCGCGACCGTGGTGATGGTGGTGACAGTCGTTATCATCAACCGCCTGGTATGGCGACGCCTGTACGCGCTGGCCGCTACGAAGTTCAGACTCGAGTGTTGACCACCATGGTCGGCGCAACTTCTGCTCAGACACCGCGTTTGGAACCAGAGCCAGAACGGTTGGAGAAGAACCCCAAGAGGGCAGCGCGAGGATGGTTTATTCGTGGCTTCGGATGCACCATGCTGGCTCGAGCGAATGGCCATCCGCAGCCATTGGAAAAGAACGGAGAGGGTGAGAGGTTGTACAATCATGGCGTTTCGTGACCATGAGCAATCTCGGCAATCACGAAGACGCGGGTGCGTCGTCGACGGGTGGGCTGGCCCTCGGATCCCTCCATCAGGCCGACGTCGCTAAGATGAACCGGGTAGTTTTTCTCCTGGGGCTGTCGGTCTTCATTAACTACATCGATCGCAGCAATCTTTCGATTGCAGCGCCCTTGCTCAAGGACGAACTAGGTCTCAGTGCTTCCCAGTTGGGTACTCTCCTCTCCGCTTTCTTCTGGACCTACGGCCTCATGCAAGTTCCTGCAGGGTGGCTCGTCGACCACTTCGACGTGAAATGGGTATTTGCTGCGGGTTTCTTTGTCTGGTCGGCGGCAACGGCCATTACCGGAACGCTCCATGGATTCGCGGCGCTGATCATCGTTCGTGTGATTCTGGGCGTGGGAGAGTCGGTCGCATTTCCGTCCTATTGCAAGATTCTGAGTACCTATATCACGGAACTCCGGCGCGGCTTCATGAACGCCGTACTCATGGCCGGTCTTTCTCTGGGGCCGGCTGTGGGCGTGCTGGTCGGGGGAACCGTCGTGGGACGCTTTGGATGGCGTCCGTTTTTCCTTGGCCTAGGGATCGGAGGTTTGCTGTGGCTGGGGCCATGGCTCCGCTGGATGCCGCGCAGGGTCAGCCGTTCTCGCGAACCCTCTTCGCAGGGAATTGGAGTTCTTCCCATCTTGCGGTGCCGATCGGCTTGGGGCACCTGTCTGGGACAGTTCTCGATCAACTACTACTTGTATTTTCTGGTGACTTGGCTGCCGTTCTATCTGGTGCGGAGCCGACACCTTTCTCTCGAAGACATGGCGAAAGTTGGGGGGCTGGTTTTCTTGCTGTCAGCGGTGGCGGCCCTAATCTGGGGGAAGCTCACGGATCGCTGGATTCACTCGGGGGCCACGCCGACGTTGGTGCGCAAAGGTTCCATGGTATTGGGACATGTCGGGGTGGGTGTTTTTCTGATCTTGGCCGCCATCGCGCAGGGCCCGAGGTTCATCGGGATGCTGGCACTCGTCGGAACATTCTTGGGAATCGGTGTCTCGAACGGCTGGGCTATCACCCAGACGTTGGCAGGACCTCTGGCTGCTGGACGATGGACCGGTGTGCAGAACTTTATTGGCAATCTGGCAGGGTGGGTGTCACCTGCCCTTACCGGATTTCTGGTCGACCGGACCGGACAATTCTATGCGCCATTCTTCATCACGGCGGCAGTTGCTTGGATAGGGGCCTTGAGCTGGGGCATGGGGATCGGTCGTGTGGAACAAGTGAACTGGGAACGGCTCCAAGCAAGAGAAATCGTAGCTGCCCCAGCCGCCGAAATTCCACCGCCCTAGGATACCCGTTTTCATCCTCAGGTCGGCCTCATCCCAGGCGCCAACAAACGACTCTAGATTCCAGGAACCAAGAGATTCTCGTCTGGGTTCTTCAGGCAGCAGCAATGCGACGGATAAGATCCTCTTGTTCAGCCTTAGATTCGGCGCCGATGGTGAAGGCATCGAGCAGACCCAGCGACAGCGCGTACTTGATCGCTTCATCCTGACGATGGCGAAGTTCGCCCTGGCCGAGAATCTTCATCCCGACCACGGCTTTGCCTCGAGCCTTCATTTCCCCAAGAACGCTAACCACAGTTCCAGGATCGGCGTCCATATAAGCGCTGGCGGGATTGATGCGGGCCAAATCTACCTCGACCCAGGGAGATTTCGCAGCCGTCCGAAGGGCTTCGATGCTGTGGCAAGAGCATCCATGGGCGCGGATCATGCCCTTTTGTTTAGCTTCGGACAGCACATCCATCACGCCTCGAAAGCGTTCCGTCCAATCTGGCTCGGTCAGGCAGTGCATGAGGCAGATGTCAAGGTAATCTGTGCCAAGTTCACGGCGGAAACGATCGAGATCGGCTCGTGCCTCAGCCGCGTCCCGCGCCCATGTCTTGGTCAGAACGGTGACCTTGTCGCGTTGGAGATGTTGAAGCGCCGCGGCAACGTGAGGATGGCTGCCGTAGGAATCGGCGGCGTCGAAGAAGCGGAGGCCGTGGTCGTAGCCGTTCAGGAGGAGATCGGAGAGCCCTTTGATGCCAAGCGCAGTTTGATGCGACTGATGGCCTGAGCCGACCGTGCCCGTTCCCATGGCTAGGCGGCTGGTTTTGATTCCTGTGTTGCCCAGCGTGACCGTATCAGAAGCGCTGAACTTGGTGGGCAGTCGCTCGGCTGCGACCGTGGCTAGCAGGTTGGTGGAGCTCAGCCAGCCGGCCCCTAGGGCCACAGCGGAACGGGCCAGGAACTCTCGTCGGCGCAATCCCCTCTCCTCGGCCGTATTATACCGATGCTACGGCCGCTTCCACCTTGATGTCGTCCCTCCCTCCCTTTCGTGACAGGTTCTTACTTGGCTGACATCACGAGCAAAAGAACAATCAGCATTGCCATCACGAGGGTTGTAATCAGAGAAAACGTGCCATGCATGGGGTGGCTGTGGAAATAACGTTCGTCATGGGTTCTAAAATGCAGCAAGGGTCTCATACCGTCCTCCTCGCTAGGAGTCGCAAGTGGCAATCCTTACCATGGATTAGACACTAGATCTCTCAAAATTGCAGTGATGCCGACAATCAAGGTAATCCAGCGTCTCCTCTAGGGGTCAGCTCTTTTTGCTGGTTACGGCGTAGAAGGCCGCCGCCTCCTGCTCAACGTTCTTGCTGCCGCAATGCGGACAAGAGATCGCTTCCTTGTCATGCTCCTTCAGGGTGAGGACGGCCTCAAAGGCCTTATGACACTCGTTGCAGATGTAGTCGTATACGGGCATTGGACACCTCGCAGGGAGACTATAGCTTAATTGTACGCTCGGCCGGTGAGGCGAGGCGATGGTAAGATTGTTCGCCTTGCCAACCATGGCGACCGAAGAAAAAAACTATTGGCTCGAAACCGCAACCATTCCCGCGGGAGAAGTGCGTCCTTTGCCCGAGAATGTTGATGTTGCCGTGGTGGGAAGCGGTGTGACGGGTTTATCGGCGGCGAGGATATTGGCCAAGCGTGGCATCAGCGTGGCCGTCTTCGAGGCCGAAACGTTTGGCTGGGGAGCCAGTTCGCGCAATGGCGGCATGGTGCTGACCGGGTTGAAGCTGCCCGTGCCTCAGATGATTGCGCGCTACGGACGCGAGCCGGTGCAGCGCATGTACGCGGCCTCGCTAGCCTCGATTGATTGTGTCGAGCAGATTGTACGGGAAGAGCAGATCGACTGTTATTTCTCGCGCTGTGGCCACTTGGAGGTCGCGTGCAAGCGGGCTCACTTTGAGGGCTACGCGGAATCGGCCGCCCTCATCGCGCGGGAATTCCGCCACAATCTGCGCATCGTGGCGAAGTCGGAGTTGCGCAGCGAAATTGGTTCCGACATTTACTATGGAGGACTGGTTGATGAGATGAGCGCGGGATTGAACCCCGCCCGCTATGTGGCCGGCTTGGCGGTGGCGGTCAAGCGGGCTGGCGCCGCCATGTTCGATCAGGCTCGCGTCGAGAGTGTTGCGCGCGCAGACCACCCCGGCGGACCGAAATATCGTCTCCACACAGCGAAGGGAAGTCTGTGGGCGCGGGAGGTGCTCTTAGCCAGTGGTGCCTACACCGGGGATGTGACTCCTGCGCTGCGGAAGAAAATCATACCCATTGGCTCGTACATTATTGCCACGGAAGTGCTTAGCCAGGAGCTGGCTCGGGAACTCAGTCCCAAGAACCGCATGATTTATGACTCCAAACACTTCCTTTATTACTATCGGCTCACTCCGGACAATCGAATGCTGTTCGGTGGGCGTGCGGCATTTTTTCCGGAAACCAAAAGCACGGTGCGGCAGAGTGCGGAGATTCTGCGTCGCGGAATGATTCGCGTGTACCCGCAGCTGCGCGACAGCAGAGTGGAATTTGTTTGGGGAGGGACGCTCGATTTCGCATTCGATGTGATGCCCCACACGGGACGCAGCGATGGCATGTACTATGCTCTGGGTTATGCAGGTCATGGGGTCGCCATGGGGACGTATCTCGGAACCAAGATCGCGGGTGTAATCTTGGGCGAGCCCGATGCCATTCCGTTCAATAGCATTCCATTTCCCAGTCCGCCCCTTGGTCTGCGCAGCGGACACACCTGGGCGTTGCCCTTGGCAGGCGCCTATTACAAGTTTCTCGACTGGGTGAGCTGACTGGCATGCCGACCCGGGACGTTGTGGTTCCTCTCGGGCACCTGTCGAGGTAAAGATCGAACGGGTCAGAGCTGCGGACCCGTGCCAGACAGGCTTCAACTCCCGGGCTTGGCTGGCGGCATCTTAGAGGCGAAGAGGTAAGCGACCGGACCTAGAAGAATCGCGACGGGTCCCCAGCGCAGACCAAATCGGTCGCTGCCCAGCAGGGCAACGGCACTCATCAGAAGCGGAGCCACCACCACGTAGGACAATCCGACACCACCCCCGGGAATACGAAAAGGCCGAGCTAGTTTGGGCAAGACCTTTCGCAGCCGCCAAGCGGAGAGCACGGTCAGGACGGTGGTAGCGATCCGTAACCACATATAGACGGTGATGAGCTCAGCCAAAGTTTGGAATGCCAGCAATCCGTAGACGGCTGACGAAGCAACAATCGCAACCCAAGGCGTCCCGTAGCGGGGATGCCTGGTGGTGAGCACGCGCGGAAGGTAGCCGTCCTCGGCCATCGCGAAAGGCATGCGGGTGCTGGTCAGTACCGTCGCATTCAGCACCGTGACATTGGTGAACATGGCGGCCAGTGTCATCGAGAAGCCGAGCCATCTTCCGCCGATCAATTGCGCAGCATCGGAGAAATAGCGGGTGTGCCACTGCTGCCAATTTCCCAGAGCGGCAAGCGAAAACAGCGTGGGGAGAAAATATGTGGCGATCGAGAGCGGTATCACCACGGCTAAGGTGATGGGGTAGTTGCGCTGCGGGTTCTCTACTTCTTCGGCAACGGTCGAAAGTTGTTCATATCCGGAGTAGAGCCATAAGCCGAGAGCCAGCCCCACACCGAAAACCTGGAACATCGGGACGTGAGGGGGAATGAACGGAGAGAAAGGATTGTGCTGCCACTTGGGCGCCGCAATTACGCATAGCAACACCACCGGCAACAGAATCAACAGCTCGAGTACCGTAGCTACCACTCCGACCATCTGGATGCCGCGGACATTAATGTAGGCAATCAGCGCGATCAACCCAAGGGAAGCCAAATAGTGTTTCCAGCCGGTGATTTGCGGAAAGTAGAAGCCCAGATAATCGCTGAAGAGCACGGCATAGACTCCCCCCAGCACGAAGGACGCACACCAGTTCCACCAGCCGGCGAGGAATCCCCAAAAGTCTCCATAACCAGTGCGCACCCAGCGATAAAAGCCTCCCTCGACCGGGATAGCGGTCGTCAGTTCTGCTGCTACCAGGGAGATGGGAATGCACCAGAAAAATGGCAGGATCAAATGGTAAAGCAGGGTCAGACCGGGACCGCTGGTCGTGATCTGGTCCTCCAAACCAAACGGGCCTGCGGTGACGTACGAGTACATGACAAACACGAAGGCGAACAGTCCGGCTTTGCCGACGCGAGTCGCGCGCTTGGGGGCTACGGCGTTGGTCGTGGTGACCACGAGAGTTGGTTACGATGGTTACGCGCCTCAGCGAAGAGCGTAACGCGAGCAGACATTATGACAAATCTTCGTCGCGTTGCGGCGCCATGCGTGTGTCGGCCAACGGTTTCAGTGTGCAGACTAACCAGAGTGCAACACCCCAAAGGATCTTTCTCAGGAGTTAGCGATGGGGGCATTTCTAACCCCTTTTTGACCGACTCGAGCCATCCCCTTGAAATCTCATCCAAACCCAGACACACTGAATCAGGAGTTTACCCATGGTCTTGCCGGCTGAACAGCTTGGGTCGCAATCTATGAACTATGCGCCCCCCGATTTGAACCCGAAACGGGACCTTCCTAAGGGGTTCTTGGAGTTCTTGCTGCCCTTGCACAAGCAGTTCACCCCCTGGCAACAGAAGCTGGTGGCCAGGCGGGCCGAAGTATTGCAGGCCTCCCGTCGTGGGCAGCCTCCGATGTATCTCGCACCATCGCCGGCGACCAATACCGCTTGGCGTATCGAGATGCCGGACTGGTGCGCTGACCAGCGCAACCAGATGACCGGTCCGGCCGATGATGCCGAGTTGAGCGTAAAGTTGCTGAACTCGGGATCGCCGGCTGTGATGATGGATCTCGAGGACTCTACGGCGAACACCTGGCAGAACATCATGCTGGCCGTCCAGAATGTCGTCGCCGCCTATCAGTATGAGCTGAGCTATGACGACCCGAAGCGCAAAAAGAAGATTAAGGTGAAGCCCTCGAAGACCGTCACCTGGATCCGCCCCCGGGGCCTGCATCTGTCGCAAGCAGGAGTGATCCCGAACGAGATTGTTTCGGCGTCGCTCTTTGACCTCGCCTTAATCTGGTGTCAGATCGATCCCGCCTGGCTGCCGCACAATTTCTCGGTATACATTCCCAAGAGCGAATCAGCGGATGAAGCGCCCTGGTGGCGTGATCTGTTTCAAGCGCTGGCCAAATCCAAGGGCTTGCCGAAGGATTACATCAAGTGTATGGCCCTGGTCGAATCTCATCCACTCGCCTTCCAAATGGAAGAGTTTCTCTTCCATTTACAAGAGCAGTGTTTGGGATTGAACCTTGGCCGTTGGGACTATATGGCCTCGCTGATCGACTTCATGTTCGAGGATCCGAACTGGATCTTGCCCGACCGCAACACCATTCCCCACGATGTGAGTTTCTTTCAAAACTTCCGCACTCTCATGCCTGAGATCTGCCACAAGCATGGAGTGCACGCCATCGGGGGCATGACCGCGCTTTTTCCCAGTCGCAGCGATTCCGAACTGAATAAGCGCGCCCTCGAAGTGCTCAAAGAAGATAAGAAGAATGAGGCGGCTTGCTTGATGGATGGCGCCTGGACCGGACATCCCGATCAGAATGAGATCGCGGTGGCCCAATTTCCCTTTCCCAATCAGATCGCGAAGCGGCCCAAGCTGGGGAGTGCGCATGTGGATCTTCGTCCCGTGCCCAAGGGGGTAGGGAAGACCACCTTGGCCGGCACGCGAGCCGCGGCAAGAACGGTCATACGCTACCGCAACGGAGTCCTGAACGGGAAAGGTGCGAGTCTGCTGGATGGGTATATGGAAGACCTGGCCACGGATCGAATTTACCGGCTGATGATTGCGCAACGGGTACGGCATAAGACGCAGGTCCCCGGTGATGACGGACGAGCGGTCGAACATACGCCGGAGCTGGCGACACGCGTGTTCGATGAGGAGCTCGCCAAGATTCAAAACGATTTACCGGCTGAAATCGATGATCGGGCGGCGTCTACGCTTCCGGAAGCTCGCCGCATCGCCGAAGAGATGATCGTCCAGGGTCGTCATTCCCCGATCTAAGCCCTGCCGAATTACCCCTTGAGGTTCGGGGCCCGGGTGAGCTCGCTCCCCTGGGTTGGCTTTGGGTCCGGAGGCCCCAGAATGCCGGAACGACGCAGCAGTTGCAGGTTTCTGGTAGAGTCTGGGAGACTAGGATTGATCCGAATATGCCCCGAAAAGTGAGAAGCTTATGAGCACTGCCCAAGCCGAGACCTCGATCAGCGCCCGTTCTCCCCTTCAGCCTCCGAAGCGATATCTGTATGGCCCGGGACCGAGCATGGTGGATCCCCGAGTCTATGAGGCTCTTTCGAAACCCGTCGTTGGCCACCTCGACCCGTATTTCTTCGAAATCATGGAAGGCATCGAGCAGTCCCTCAAGACGATCTACGGCACTGTCGAGGGGACCACAATGGTGATCTCCGGGACGGGAAGCGCTGGGATGGAAGCCGCGGTAGCCAACTTCGTCGACTCCGGGGAAAAGTTTGCCGTATTTGCCAACGGGTATTTCTGTGATCGCATCAGCGAAATGGCGAAGCGTCAGGGAGCTCAAGTCGTGCGTTTCGAGAAGCCGTGGGGGGAAACCTTCGGGGACCAGGAGGCTACGGACTTCATTCGCCGTGAGCGGCCACGTCTGGTCGCTTACGTTCACGCCGAAACATCTACGGGAGCCCTGCAACAAGGAGTTGCAATCTGCGCTGCCGCTCACGAAGTGGGAGCCTTGGTCATTGCCGATTGCGTGACCTCGCTCGGTGCGATGCCGGTCGATGCCGATCGGACAGGAATTGATATCGCTTACAGCTGTACCCAGAAGGGTTTGAGCTGTCCCCCAGGGCTCTCGCCCATGTTCCTATCCCCGCGAGCCACCGATTGGCTGAGTCGGCGCACTTCACCGCCGCGAAGCTGGTATTTGGATCTCAAGCTGATCAGGGACTACACGACCATCTCGCACCGCTATCACCACACAGCTCCGATATCCATGTTCTATGGCCTACATGAAGCCTTGGCCGTGATCCTCGACGAAGGACCGGAGAGCCGCTGGAATCGGCATCTTCGCTGTCATGAAGCGTTCGTCCACGGCATCGAAGCCATGGGTCTCAGCATGCATGTGCCGCAAGGCCATCGCATACGGACGCTCAACACGGTTTCGGTTCCCGCCGGCCTCGATGACGCCAAGGTCAGGGCGCGGTTGCTGGCACAAGCGGGCATCGATATTTCCGGGGGATTCGGGCCGCTGGCGGGCAAAGTATTTCGCGTAGGGATCATGGGTCCGTTGGCAACCGAGACGAGTGTTGAATTTTTGCTGCGCGAGTTTGAAAAGGCGCTCGCGGCAGAGGGATACCGGTCCTAACCCAGCCGGAGCCCCTTTCGGGCTAGTTCTACGGTGACATGTAGCGACCGGCCTTGATTTGTTATGGTGGAGTGGGGATGGATTCTCTCGCCTCTCCCGCATTCAAGCCGTCCACCCGGGTTTAGGATTGACGAGATAGGTTGTCGGAACGAGAAACATTACGCCTGAAGCTCGAGGAAGTTCTCAGCACTCCCATTCGCACGCTCGGCTTGAAGATTGAGGGATCACCGCTCGAGCCTTGTATCCAGCAACTCTACCGCGAACTGGAAAGAAAAAACCTGCTGCGGTTTCGCCCCGCGGTCTACCTTACCGACGAATGGGGCTGTCCTTCGGGAGAGCCGATCATCGGCATTCCTTTCTACTTGGCGAAGGCTGAGCTCGCTCAACTGGAGAAAGAGACCAATGATCTCGAAGACGCCCGCGAGATCATGATGTACCTGCGGCATGAGGCCGGACACGCGTTCAACTACGCCTACAAGCTGCACCGCACACGGGAATGGAAACAGCTTTTTGGTTCGTTTCGCCGTCCCTATCGCGATCACTATCGTCCCGTACCGTTCTCCCGGAATCATGTTCGCTATCTAGCGGGATGGTATGCCCAGAAGCATCCCGACGAAGATTTTGCGGAAACCTTTGCCGTCTGGCTGACACCGCGTTCGGCTTGGCGCAGGCGTTACCGAGGCTGGGGAGCTCTGGCGAAGCTGCGCTACATCGATCGCATGGCCCGTGAATTGGCCAATACCGATCCCATCCGCCGCAGAGGGCAGCCTGATGTTACGGTCGACGAGATGGAAATAACCGTCGCGGAGTTCTACCATCGTGACGGTGAGGCGATCGCGAGTCGCGATCTGTTGCTCGATACAGACCTCCAGGACATTTTTAATACTTCTCGTCGGCGCAAGACGGCGAAACCGGCGCAAGGCTTCTTGCATTCTCACCGCAAAGCCGTAATCGACAAGGTCGCCTACTGGACCGGTGCTCCTCGTCCGCTCATCAAGGAACTAGTCGAAGCAATCGAGCGAAGGCTGGGGGACCTCAATTTGTTTGTAGATGTAGATCGGGAATCGGAACATCTGGTGCACATCACCGTTTATGCCACGGCGTTAGCGATGCATTACGTGGCTAGAGGGAAGTTCGTGCAGCCGTGATCAAGAGAACGAAAGGCGGGAGGCGGAAATGGTCAGCGCGAAGCTGAAAATCGCGGTGCTCTACGACGTTTGGGGCGAGGAGGCACCCGCCCCTGAGGCGGAGGAGCCAAAGACCGCGAGAAAGAAGAAGAAAGCACGCCGCAAAACCAGAAGAGAGAAGGAAGATCGGGAGGAGATCTTTGAAGCTCTCGAAAAACTGGGGCATGAACCTTTCTACCAAGTGCTCGATGGCAATCTGCAATGTCTCACCTCGCTGGCAAAATGCGGAGCCGACCTGGTGTTTAATCTTACCGAGGCGTTTGCCGGCGATGATACCAAGGAGATGAATGTGGCCGCCTACATGGATCTGCTGGGCATTCGTTATACCGGCGGCGGCCCCCACGCTCATTTTCTGGCCCAGGACAAGGCTACGGCGAAGAAGATGTTTGCCTTCCACGGAATCAAGACCCCGTTCTTTGCCACCGCGTATCGCGGCCGCATCGAGCACGCCCACGATGTGTCGTTTCCGCTGATCGTGAAGCCGGTGTGGGAAGACGGTTCCATCGGGATCGACGCCGCCTCGGTTGTAAACAGCGTGAAGGAACTGATGGAGCGGGTGGAATACATCCAAAATGAATTTGACTCCCCGGCATTGATCGAAGAGTACATCGACGGGCGCGAGATCTACGCCGCCATCCTTGGAAGTTACGAGCATGCCCAGGCGCTTCCTCTGGTAGAACTCGACCTGTCAAAGCTGCCAGAAGGCACCCCCAAGATCGCCAGTTACGACGTGAAGTTTGAGAAGGAC
>DASPTQ010000300.1:0-3391 GCA_035623335.1 Terriglobales bacterium | reverse complement strand
TTCCGGAACGCCTTCGGGTACTTTCCCACTCGTCGCTTGGCCACTCGCAGTTCCTTTCCCTGCAAACTGTGCCAATTCAGAGTGTCTCAATTTTGGGGTTCAGTCCATCCGTGGGGTGAACAAGTACCTCCTCACCCTCTGGAAAAACGCTGACCTCGACATTCCCTGAAGGAAGCCAAAGCCGAATGCGCGAGGCATAATAGCAGAGGTTTAAGGCTCAACGGGAACCTGCCGAGGGGAATGGCGGGGACGACGGGACGCGAACCTGCAGCCTCTCGGCTGTGACAGATAGCGGGATCGCCAGACCTGCTGCTCTGCTGCCTTGCAAAAACTCGCGGCTCGACGCCAGATCTACTTCCAGCGTCTTTTCCGCTAAAACCCGCTTTGGCTGATTCACCGCCCTTGGCAAAAATGGTATTACACCTCACGCAACCTAGCGCAGTAACTCGGTGTACAATCCTGCGCATCCCTGGAAACCAAGAAGGTATTTTTGGTTCAATCCTGTTCAGGAGGTCACAAACAATGAAGTGCCTCGTTTCGTCTCTGTTGTTTTTGTGCCTCAGCGTTCCCGCCATTGCTGGGGAATGTGTTTTAAAGACTACAAGAACGGCTTGTCCGGGCAAGGAAAAAGAGTCTTATTCCAAGTGTGGAGGCCAGGCTAGCTGCGAAGAGAAAGTTGCGGCCGATTCGGCGAAGGACTGTGCCGAGAAGGCGGCCAAGTCATGCGATAACAGTCGCCCTGCGATTACCAAGAGCAAGACGGTTTCGGCTACCTTCGACGGGAAAGCCCTCGAGGGTGGTAAGAATTTTTGCGCGACGGAGCGTCCGGATTACAACAAGTGCGAGCAATAGATCAGGACGTGAGCCGCAGCTAGGTGCGGCAGGCTGGCCGCAATGGAAAATCGTTTGTTCCTGAGTCCTCAACTCACAATTACCCCGTCCCATCCTTAAAGGTTCTTCCTAAGAAGGGTAGGGCGGGTTCTGAGGCACGGTCCCATCTCGCCGAGTCCATCTGATCGGTGTGATGTCTTCATTGAAACCAACGGAAGAAGCGTTAGGTTAATTCTGCAAAAGTCGAGATGGCTCCCGTCAAGGATTGAGATTATAGCGAATGCTTTCCCCTCTACTGCTGCATGTTTCCGGCCACGACCGTGCCGGTGTCGGTTTCGACCAACAGGATTTCCTTCCCGGAATTGACGACGACCAAATCGAAATTCAATGTGCTAAGTCCTGTGGGCGTGATCCGCATGGTACCGGTGCAGGCGGCATTTTCCGTGTATGTGCCGGTAAACGAGGCTGCGGGGACAATCGTTCCGTTCACGTTGAAGGTTCCCGCCCCGGAGACTTTTCCCGTACCGTCCAGAATCACCTGGGCGACATAGGCGATCGGGCCTTTGGTGGTGATTTTGCCGAGCAGAAGCGCCGCGAAGGTGTGTTTTACACCGGTTAAGCCGCAGGTAACAGTTCCCTCCGCCAAGCCAGGCCCCTCGGCCAGTGTGCCGGTATCCGTTTCGATAATCTGAACGCCCCTATTAGCCTCGTCAAGTACAAAATTGACGTGCGCGGTCTTACCGTTTGTGAAGTGAAGGGTGATGCTACCGGTGCAATTCGTCTTAACCGAATAGGTGCCGGTGTAGGTTTGCGTCACGATTGTTCCGTTCTGGCTCACGGTTTGCGATCCGGTTAGGTTCCCGGCGCCATCGAGCTTGAACTGACCCACAGCTGAGCCCACCTCATATCCCCACACTCCGGTCATAGTGGCATTGGTGCAGGCGGACGCCCGGGGAGTCGCAAGAGCGGCCGCAAATAGCAGAACTGCCGAACTCATCTTCAGGAACTTCATTGATTTTCTCCTCGTTGCTGAATGCGTGAAAGTCGCCCGGCCCCAACTAGCCTATTTTCGGGCGCTCATTCAACCGCTTGCTGCCCGTAGAAGATAGGATACAAGCGGGCCGGCAAGACGGCTGAGCAGCAGTATTTTGTCCTTGCGATAAAGCCCGATCAAATCTCCATACGGGTTAGCCCGGCTTGGAATCCCTGATCATGTTTGATGATGCTGCCGACTGCCCATGCCAGTTGGCCGTTCACTGAAGCCGTTTTCCCATCCGGATTGGATCTATGAGATCAAGCGGGACGGCTTTCGCTCCCTGGCATACCTTTGATCGGCTGTTCTCGAGGTACTCTCTTGCCCGTGCCGGCTCGCCTAAATCGGAGTATTCGCCACCCATTTCCCAGTAGCCGCTCGCAAAATTAGGTCTTTCTCCGTGAGTTTGACGGGACGGTGGACAAGGAAATAGCCCGCCAGCACGGCTGCGACAAACAGTCGCCGCTGCTGCAGCAACCCAAGATATTCGGCGCTTACGCGCAACAGATGCTAGTCCCTGCAGTGTGGACAATTTGTGCGATTCCGTATCCCGTTTGAGCCTTTGCAATTCCGAGCGCATCTCCGAGGCATGCTGATAACGGAGGTTACGCTCGTTCTCCAGCGCACGGTTGATGATCCGTTCCAGTTCCGCAGGCAAGTCGGGATTCAACCGCACAGGAGGAACAGGTGCCCGATTCAGGATGGACTCGAAGACTACTCCCGTGCTTTCTCCACGGAAAGGCAATTGCCCAGTCGCCATTTCATAAAGCACCGCACCGAATGAGAACAAATCTGTACGTACGTCCAGTTCTTTGGCACGAATTTGTTCCGGGGACATGTACGCCACGGTTCCGACCGCCGTACCCGGGCTGGTCAAGTGCTCCTCGGACTCGACTGTGGGGGCACTCATAGCGACGCTGTCCGGCTTGATAGCGAGCTTCGCCAACCCGAAGTCCAGAATCTTGGCGTGCCCGCGTTTACTCACGAAGATGTTTGCTGGCTTGATGTCCCGATGAACGACCCCAGCGAAGTGAGCGGCCTCGAGGGCATCGGCGATCTCGATGCCGAGCAATAGCACCGTCTCGGTCTCCATCGGCTTGCCAGCGATGCGATGCTTCAACGTCAATCCATCCAGAAACTCCATGACGATGAAGGACTGATCGCCTTGCTTGCCGATTTCGTAGATCGTGCAGATATTCGGATGGTTCAGAGCGGAAGCGGCACGCGCCTCTCGGCGAAAGCGTTCCAATGCTTGTGGGTCTTGGGCTAAATCATCGGGGCAGGAACTTCAGGTCGACGAAGCGACCAAGTTCGGTGTCCTCAGCCTTGTAGACAACACCCATCCCGCCGCCGCCCAGCTTCTCCAGGATGCGGTAATGCGAGAAGGTCCTATTGAAGGGGATGTCAAGAGACATTTTTATCCCTCCACCGGAAATCCGCGGATGATCTCGCGACGTCCAGCCCCTCGTCTCTATTAGAGAGCTCTTGGTTTTGACCGCTTGTGTGTCCAGCCGTTCTTGCGGCTGG
>DASPTQ010000299.1:0-30170 GCA_035623335.1 Terriglobales bacterium | reverse complement strand
CGTTGATCGCGACCACATCGGGATCATTCTCGGTGTCCGCGGAGAGAACAAAGGCAATCACCTGGGTTTCGTTACGAAATCCTTCCGGGAAAAGCGGGCGAATGGGGCGATCGATCTGGCGGCTGGTGAGAATCTCCCGTTCGCTCGGTCGTCCTTCACGCTTGATAAAGCCGCCGGGAATGCGCCCGCCAGCATAGGTGTACTCGCGATAATCGACGGTGAGCGGGAAGAAATCGATTCCCTCCCGAGGTTCAGGATTGGCGACAGCCGTGGCCAGGATCACATTGTCCCCGGTACGAACCACGGCGGCACCATGGGCCTGCTTGGCTAAGTTTCCAGTTTCGAAGGAGATCCGTTTACCGCCGGCGAGCTCAACAACAACTTCTTGTTTCATAGTTCATTCCTTTGAGCAGGAGGCAAGGGTGAGACGATCCGTACGATGGCGCAGTTGGGGAATTGTCGAGTCCGAGGATGGAGAGGCAAACCAGATTCCTTCCGGCACCCCTCTCGCTTGCCTCTCGCAGCCGGCGAAAAGGCGAAAAATAGGGGGCAGGCAACAAAAGGATACGGTACTCGGTGAGCTGCTACTTGCGCAGACCGAGCTTGGCGACGACATTCTTATAGCGCTCGGAATCGTAGATTTTCAGGTAGTCGAGCAGGCGACGCCGCTTGCTGACCAGCATGAGGAGACCGCGGCGCGAGCCATGATCCTTCTGATGCGCTTTGAAGTGTTCCGTCAACTGACCAATGCGCTCGCTTAACAACGCGATTTGGACTTCGGGGCTGCCCGTGTCGGTGGGATGCGTTCGGTACTGGTCAATGAGCGATTTTTTTTGCGCTCTCGCTAGCACTACCCTACTGCACTCCTGTCTGTTTTGTTCGATTTTCTTGTAACGTTATCGATGGTAACAGGTTGGCATAGAAGCTGTAAAGGTGCGGGCGCGACAAAGCAGGAAAACCGCGGACAAAATCGCTGCCTGCGGGGCAACGCGCGAGCGCGAGCCCATTGGGGATCATGGTTGTTTCCTAACGAGCCTCCAGCTGAATACAAAAAAGGGCGGCATAACGCCGCCCTCGCCGAACCTAAGAAGTCAACCGCTGTGAATTTAATCTCCAGCCAGCGGTACACCGACCTCTACCTCCGGCTTCGTCGCCGGCACCTGTTTTGCATCGCCCTTTCCGTTTGCTTTTTGCAGCACACCGAGCGGTATAAACCCGTTCTGTGACACCGCCGGCTTCTCCTTCAACACGACCTCACGGTAGAGTGCCGCCATGCGAGCGTCATAGGCAGGGTCATTTTTCAGTTTGGCATCACGCGCGCGAATTTTTTCCTCCCGCGCGTTCTTCGCGATGCCGAGCTTATCCAGGTCGCGCTGCTCTTCCGTAGTCACGATTCCATCCCGCAGCAGCAGCGAGTGTTCGGTGGATTCCATCTTCACATTCTTGCCACCGGCAAAAATCTCATGCCGGCCGTGCTCTTCGTACCACTTGGTCAGCGTGGCCGTCATATGCATTTTCTCAATGATGTTGCGCCAGCCCACCCCGGTGTTGTACGCGCAAAAGGAAATCTCGCCTTCCTGGGTGGCGTAGGGAATGATGCACTGTTCGGTTCGCCGGAAATCGTAATTGAACAGATCCTGAAACCACATGCCGGCGATGAACAAGAAGTTCCAGCGGTCCTTGCGACGCTTCATCACGTCTTCGATGGTGCGGTCGGGACCCACCTTGCCGTAGTTGCGACCGGTCACGTTGTAGTTCTTGTCGAATTTCTGCAGCAGGTCAGTCAGGCGCAAATGGGTTGGCGAGCGGAACGGATCATAATTCTTCATCATGCATAAGGCCATGCCGACACCGGAGAGGAACTTGCCCCGAGCCGCGTCGTTGACCTTGGCGATGTCTTTGGCCAACTGGTCGCCGTGGAGAAAGGCGGTTACAGGAACGCACTCCTTGGTTTCCTTGTCGATCATCACCGCCATCCCCGTGCCACAATTCGGATGGCAGCCACAGGAGAGCTGGCCCCAGTTGTTGTTGGCGTCGTTGGCGTGCATGAGATCGGCCCAATCGGAGAACGTCCCCATGAACGAGATGGGGAACCAATCGCGGGCAGGTTCACCGAGTCCGGTTTGCTGCTTCACGTCATGCGCCAGATGAGAAAGGGTATAGCGCTGCGCCATGCGGCGTTCGTCGGTAACGGCCTCGTCGCGTCCGGTAAAGCTGACGGGTTGGAAGGACAGGAAGCCGATCTTTTTGGGATTGTCGAGCGCGAACTGGATGATGCGTCCGACCTGCTCGTTGTTGATTCCATTGACGATGGTGACCACCGGAATAATCTCCACCCCGGCGGCGTGCAGGTTGTCGATGGCTTTCAGTTTGACGTCGAACAGATTACCCACCTTGCGGTGGGCATTGGCTGCATTGCCGATGCCGTCGAACTGCAGGTAGGCATAGCGCAGTCCGGCTTCGGCAGCCTGCTGGGCAAATTCGAAGCTCTTGGCGAACTCGATTCCATTGGTGGCAGCCTGCACGCTGTTGTATCCGACTTTCCGGGAGTAGCGAATGGCGTCCAGGAAATAGGGAGAAAGCGTGGGCTCGCCACCCGAGAACTGCACCGACATCTGGCGCTTGGGCTTGATGGTGATGGCGTTGTCGAGCATCTGCTTGATTTCATCCCAGGTCAGTTCGTGTACGAATCCAACCTGGTTGGCGTCCATGAAGCAGGGGTCACACATCATGTTGCAGCGGTTGGTAAGGTCGATGGTCAGAACCGAACCCCGGCCATACTTAATCGTGCTCGAGCCGTGATGGTGAAGCTTTTCGTCGTTGTGCGCGCGAATGTCGCGGCCCGGGAAAACCTGCTCGAGGTGGCGAGAGAACTCGGTGTCGATCGACATCACGTCTTCGAAGCGCCCGTGCTTAGGGCAATCCTTTACCATGAGGATCTTGCCGTCGCGCTCCACGATCTGCGCCTTGAGTTCGCCGACTTTTTCATTGAGCAGGACTTCGTACGGGAGCTTGCCGTCGAGTATCTGCTGACGAATTTCCGGGACGCACTTCGGACACAGCGAGTCCGTGCTGCGCGGCCAGCCGAGCGGCGGCTTGGTCTTTTCGTAAGACTTCAACAGTGGTTTGTCCGACCACTTCGGGGTCGGAGAGGGGTTGGGGCGGATACGGTTGAGTCTCTCGAAGACATGCCACACCACGCTTGCGCCAACGGTGAAACATTTCTCCACATACTTGACAGGCTTATGCATCTCTTCTCGCTTTCCACGGCTTCAAAATTGTGGTTGTGCCGGTCCCTGGGTTACCCATTCCACACCCTAGAACGCAACGAGATACGTTTGTTAGCGACCGCCGTCTTGACCTTCACCTGGGAGGAGGGTCGGTCGGACCACTCCCGAAAATTTGCTAGGCTCATCCTATTCAAAGGCGAGCAGAAGCACACGAAGATCGCAATAAAAGGGCGAAAATGGGGGTCTAGCGGTTAATTTGTGGCCTTGGATGGAGCTAAGTTATTGAGTCGGCTATAGCTAGGAGCGGATACTAAGGGCGCTGCCGACCAGGCTAAAGATTCAGTTCGGACAACGCTGGTTCGGTCTCCCGAGCGACCGTAATGTCGTGCCAGCGCCGCGGTGTGTTCGGCTGGCTGCGAAGCCGCCCGAACCAGGTGCCTACCGCCATCGATGCTCGGATCAGATGATCGATTCTCACCGGACCCGCGACCGGCACCGATTTGACCAAGTGCAATCCCATGCTAACCGCGCAACCGCACTGACTGCAGTCGGGCGTGCCGCCAAATACGCAGGGCTCGACGCGGGTCCTGAGGTCCGCCGAATAGTTCGTGGACATGCGGGCAAACAGACATTCCCCAGGGTTCCGCGGGGGCTCAAGGAAAGCCCGCATAAAGCGGTCACTTATGAGAAACTTCGGGTAGCGCTGCCGCAGCCTGGGCAGTTCCTGAGCTAATCTCTCCCGATCTTCCGTAGTCAGCCGTTCCGGGCTGCGTTCGCCCACTTGCGGAGTGTAGACGCTTAACCAGATTCGATTCACTTCCTCCCGCGCATTCCAAAAAGACACGTAGTCTTCGAGGTAACCCGGACGTTCGAGCATGGTGCTGGTAATTACCCAGTGCACGTTGACCGTACAGCCACGAATATTCTTCAGGATGCGTTCGTAGGTCGCGGGCTTGCGGCGAATATCGTGATGTTCCGGCAGACCATCGATCGAAATTGCAACCCGCAGGCGCGGAATGCTCATCCAGCTTTGCGGAATGGGAACAACCCCGCTGGTAACGACAAGAGTGTGAATTCCCATCCGAGCGAGCGCCGGGAGAATCCGGCTCAGTTCGCGGTGCCGCACCATCGGTTCGCCGCCCACCAAGGAAACGTGGATGGGGCGGTGCTTCCCTACCAGGTCGAGCACGCCGTCGACCAGAGCGTCTCCCCGAAAGTCGCTCAGCTGCCGCAAAGTCATGCCGTCGCCAAGGTGAGTATCCCCGTAGGCGTAACAACCCGGACAGCTCAGCGGGCATTCGCGTGTTATCTCGATGGACAGCATCGGGGCTCTGCCGGCAAGGATCTTGCGCCATGCCTCGAGGAATTCCCCAGCCCTAATCGCAGGTGTTCGCAAAGACATCGTTCAGCAACCACTTTGTTTACATCGCCAGGCTACAACGTTCAGTAATACGGCTCAGAACAATGAGATTAAAAGTTGGATGCAGATTCACTGGCTAACGTTCATGTGGGTGACCGGAGGATCCCAGTTTCGAGCATCAGTCCCCTCTCGGGAAAGACCTGACAGAGGCATCTTGTGAACTAGAAATCGTTGGCAAGCAACCGCCTATGGATTGCGTGCGCAATGATTTCCCCGTTGAACGCCGGGGTCTAGAATTCTCGGACTGACCCGGAACTTCAGCCGGACAAAGAATTGGCTTTGCCCCTCTGTCGTCCTGTCGACCGCCGATTTGAGGCGAGCAAGCGGATTAGATCCGCAACAGCTCTCGCTCCGGTACTCAGGTGACGATGGCAGGACGCCATCGGTCAGTCAACTGCCAGATTTTGTCACTCGAGGGGATCATCCTCCCGTTTTCCCTTCGGAATTCGCTGCGAACTGGCTGACGCCGGGTACTGGAAGGCGATATAAGTATATGTAAAATAATGTTATTACGGATAAATTTGGGAACGCGGCTTGACAGCAGTTGTTGAATCTTTTTACAATTAGCACTCATCAACAGTGAGTGCCAACAATTCAATTGCGATGCTCGTCCGGCGAGTATCCCTGCTGATTAGATCCAAAACTTACATTTCAAACGAAAGGAGTTTCTAAGCTATGGCCAAATTCACCCCACTGCACGACCGTATCCTGGTGCGTCGCGTGGAAGAAGCTGAAACCACCCGCGGCGGAATCATTATCCCCGACACTGCCAAGGATAAGCCCCAGGAAGGCGAAGTCATTTCCGTCGGCAAGGGCAAGATCAACGAAGAAGGCAAGGTTCGTCCCCTCGATGTAAAGGAAGGCGACCGCATTCTGTTCGGCAAGTATTCAGGTACCGAGATCAAGTTGGATGGCGAAGATTTCATCATCATGCGAGAAGAGGAAGTCCTCGGGATCATTACCGGTGCTACCAAGAGAGAAACCGCTGGAGCAAGAAAGTAGCGAGCGGCTCAAGCTCAGAGCTTTTGGCACCTCAGCTACAAATTCATAAATCTTTAGGAGAGAACATCTATGGCAAAACAGATCGTACACGGAGAGGAATCGCGGCAAGCGATCCTGCGTGGCGTCAACCTTCTGGCCGACGCTGTGAAGGTAACGCTCGGCCCGAAAGGCCGCAATGTCGTGATTGAGAAGAAATTCGGTTCCCCAACCATCACCAAGGACGGCGTTACCGTCGCCAAGGAGATTGAACTGAGGGATTCGCTCGAGAACATGGGCGCGCAGATGGTGCGCGAAGTCGCTTCCAAGACTTCCGATGTCGCTGGTGACGGAACCACCACGGCTACCGTTCTTGCCCAGGCAATCTATCGCGAAGGCGTAAAGACCGTTGCTGCCGGCGCCAATCCCATGGCGCTGAAGCGCGGCATCGAAAAAGCCGTCGAGTTGATTTGTGGCAAGCTCAACAAAGAGGGCGAGCGCGACAAGGGCGAACTGGACAAGTACTCCAAGCCGGTGTCGGGAGACATGATCGCTCAGGTCGGAACCGTATCGGCCAACAATGACGAGACCATCGGCAAGATCATCGCCGAGGCCATGAAGAAAGTCGGGAAAGACGGCGTCATCACGGTAGAGGAGTCCAAGACCCTCGAGACTCAGCTGGAAGTGGTCGAAGGCATGCAGTTTGACCGCGGCTATCTCTCACCGTATTTCGTCACCGATCCCGAGCGGATGGAGGCGGTGGTCGAGAACGCGTACATCCTCATCCACGAAAAGAAGATCAGCTCGATGAAGGACCTGCTCCCCTTGCTCGAGAACATCGCCAAGGGCGGCAAGCCGCTGGTCATCGTGGCCGAAGACGTCGAGGGCGAAGCACTGGCAACCCTGGTGGTCAACAAGCTGCGCGGCACGCTGCAAGTCTGTGCCGTAAAGGCGCCGGGCTTCGGCGATCGCCGCAAGGCGATGTTGCAGGATATCGCCATCCTCACCGGCGGCAAGGCGATCACGGAAGATCTTGGCATCAAGCTGGAGAACGTGCAGATGAGCGATCTCGGCCAAGCCAAGAAGATCACCATCGATAAGGACAACACCACCATTGTCGAAGGCAAGGGCAAGCACAGCGAGATCGAGGGCCGGGTAAAAGAGATCCGCAGCCAAATCGAGAAGACCACCAGTGACTACGACCGCGAGAAGCTGCAGGAGCGGTTGGCGAAACTGGTCGGTGGTGTAGCTGTGATCAAGGTGGGCGCCGCGACCGAGACAGAAATGAAAGAGAAGAAAGCTCGTGTCGAAGACGCCATGCACGCAACCCGCGCGGCCGTGGAGGAAGGAATCGTTCCTGGCGGCGGCGTGGCCTTAGCCCGCTGCGTGACCGCGCTCGACAAGCAGAGGCTGGACGGTGACGAACAGACCGGCTTGAACATTGTAAAGCGCGCCATCACCGAGCCCGTGCGCATGATCGCCGAGAATGCAGGCGAAGAAGGCGCTATTGTGATGGGCAAAGTGAGCGAAGCCAAGGATGCAAACTTCGGCTATAACGCCCTGACCGGCGAGTACGAAGACCTGGTCAAGGCGGGCGTGCTCGATCCCACCAAAGTGGTCCGCACGGCATTGCAGAACGCCGGCTCGATCGCTTCGCTGATGCTTACCACCGAAGCCCTGGTGTCGGAGATTCCGGAAGAAAAGAAAGCTCCGGCAGCTCCCGGTGGACATGGCATGGGCGATATGTACTAATTAGCTGTCAGTATTTGCTAAGACAGGCCCCGCTCATCAGGCGGGGCCTTTTTTAGGTTGTAGAAACTAATGGAACTTGAAGCGGAAGTCCGTGATCTGAAGCAGCTTATCGGCCTTCGCTTGCCTACTCAATTCCGTCCTTAATCGGGGCAACCACTTCTCTGCTCCGAGGGCTGTAGTTCACGAGAGGGATCAGCCACCCCTGACTGGCCGAGCGCACGGCTACGTCTGAGCCGGGGATGGAGGCTTCCCGCTTCCCATTCGAGTGTAGTTAGAATCAACGGCTGGCGTACACGCCGAACCTGAAGGCGCTTGGTTAGCAGGTAGGTGTTCAATAACGCCAGCAAAACGAAAAGGCCGATGACGAGTGGCCGTGACACGGTAATCTCAAACCTAAAGGCTGCACCGACCAGGATCGTGAGCAGGCCAGCGCTCACTAGAATTCCGGTGAAAGAAAAGAGGACCCACAGTTCCCAATCGCGCTTCTCCAGACGGGAAGGCGGCCGGTTTAGGCGGGCCACCTTATGCTCACTGTGCTTTAGCATAGACGGGTCTTACACGAGGTTACGTCGAGCCAAGCCACGACGCACTGGTACTGAAGCCTTACTGCCGAAGTAACGAAGAGCACAACGCGGCTGAGATTGAGCGCGATTCTTGTCCTTGAATGTTGGCGCAGGATTTCTCTTGCTGTGACGTTGCGGGAGGGACACCAAGGAACATCATGCCAGCCAAATCGGTCAAGTTGCTTTATGCAGTCGATCTGGCCGGTACTCTTCTGTTCGCGATCGAGGGGGCCTCCGCTGCGATCGCCAGCAAGCTGGACTTGCTGGGCGTGATGGTGGCGGAATGATACGGGACGTCCTCATCGGCTCCGTGCCGCCCAATGCGTGCGTGATTGGCGGTACTCGACCACTGCATTTGCGGCGGCTTCCATCGCGTTTTTCTTGAACGGTTTTGTGCGAGCCGTTCCCACGCAACTCATCATGGTGCTTGACGGGGCTGGGCTGGCGTTATTCGCCGTCGCCGGTACGGAGAAAGCCCTCCTATTCGACATGCCGCCGCTGATTGCGGTTTTGCTGGGAGCAATTACCGGCGTGGGTGGGGGCACAATCCGCGATGTTCTGCTGGCCAGGATTCCACGCGTTCTCCGTGCCGATATTTATGCGACGGCCGGGCTAGGTCTTTCCCCCTTGGCGCCGGCGTTCCTCGGCGGGTTGCTTTGCTTCGCGCTGAGAGTCATAAGTGTTCGGCGTCATTGGAATCTTCCGAGCTTGCCGAGTCCCTGAACCGCGCGCGCCCCCTCTCCAGTCCTAGCGTTGGCTGGATAGCGATCAGCCCGTACCCGCCGGAATTCCGGTAAGAGAAACGACAACCCAGAGTTCCTAATCGCGCCTCTCGAGACGTGAGTCGGTGCATTCCGCGCAGCACGATTCAGGATTTGCCTTAGACGAGCCGAATCCCCGGACGTGATCGTCGGCAGCGCCAAGCGCCACTTAGCTCGAGCTATAATGCACCACCATGGCTCTCGCTCCTGGCACCAAGATCGGGCCCTACGAAATTCAGGCCGCGCTCGGTGCCGGCGGGATGGGTGAAGTGTATCGCGCTCGCGACACGCGCTTGGAGCGTATGGTCGCCATCAAGATTCTGGCTTCCCATCTTTCTCCAGACTCTCAAGCCAAGCAGCGATTCGAGCGCGAAGCGCGGGTCATCTCGTCGCTGAATCATCCCAACATTTGCCACCTCTACGATATCGGCAACCAGGACGGAGTCGACTTCCTGGTCATGGAGTTTCTGGAAGGTGAGACTCTGGGCGATCGGCTCAGGAAAGGTCCTTTGCCCTCCGAACAGATGCTCAAGTACGCGCTGGAGATCTGCGAAGGACTGGAGAAGGCCCACAAGAGCGGGGTGGTACATCGCGATTTGAAGCCGGCCAACATCATGCTGACGAAGGCCGGGGCGAAGCTGATGGACTTCGGACTGGCCAAGGCCGTGGATCAGGCGAATCCGCCGTCGTCGGCACTGACGGCGACCATAGCCACCGTGAACGGCAGCCAACCGCTGACCGCGCAAGGCATGGTAGTGGGGACGTTTCAGTACATTTCGCCGGAACAATTAGAAGGTAAAGAAGCAGACGAGCGTTCGGATATTTTTGCCCTGGGAGCGGTCTTGTATGAGATGGCGACCGGCAAGCGGGCGTTCGAGGGGAAGACAACGGCGAGTGTGATTGCGGCGGTGCTGGAGCGCGATCCGGCGCCGATCAGCGCCGTGCAACCGGCGTCGCCGTCGGTGCTCGATCGGGTGGTAAAGACGTGCATCGCGAAGGATCCGGACGAGCGCTTCCAGACCATGCATGACTTGAAGCTGCAATTGAAATGGATTGCAGAAGGCGGGTCACAGGCCGCTGCCGGGCCGGGGACGTCGCCGAGCCCTAAGCGGAATATCCGCGAACGTGTGCTGGCCGCCACGGCTCTTCTGCTGGCTACCACCTCGGCACTTCTCGGCGTGGCTTACTTCCGGCGGCCCGCGGGTGTTCCTCCCGTGGTTCGCTCGAGCATTCAACCGCCCCCCGACGCGTCTTTTTCCAACGGGGTGAGCAATGCGGGGTATGCCCTCTCTCCCGACGGTACCCGGCTGGTTTTTTCGGCCCAGACTTTGGAAGGACAAACCGGTCTTTGGATACGTCCGCTGAACTCCCTAGCCGCACAAAAACTCGCGGGCACGGATGGCGGTGGGCTTCCCTTCTGGTCGCCCGACGGCCAGTGGATAGGCTTTTTCGCCGACGGGAAAATGAAGAAGGTGTCGGCTTCCGGCGGCTACGGGCAAGTGATTTGCGACGCGCCGCTCGGGCGGGGCGCCACCTGGAACCGTCAGGGAGTCATCGTTTTCGCGCCCAATATCAGCGGCCCTTTGTATCGGGTTTCGGAAAACGGGGGAGTTCCAGCGGCAGTCACGCAACTGGAGGCTTCGACGGGAGAAACCACCCACCGGTGGCCGAGTTTCCTGCCCGACGGTATGCACTTCCTTTACGTGGCTAGGCAGGTTTCTGACGTCCGGCCAGCAGCGCTATACGTAGGATCGCTCAGTTCCCTTTCTCGCAAGAAAGTTTTCGAGGGCACGAGCGAGGCGCAGTATTCGTCGGGTTGGTTGGTGTTCGCCAGAAATACCACATTGGTCGCCCAAAAGTTCGATCTATCGAACTTGCAGTTGGTGGGCGAGGCAGTTCCCGTCGCTGACGACGTGAGAATCGAAACCAATATCCTGCGCACCACCTTCACGATATCGCAGGCGGGGCAGCTGGTGTATTCCGGTTTCGGCATTTCCCCCGATATCGAGCTGATCGTGATCGATCGCTTGGGCAAGCAGCTTTCCACCCTGGAAACCGCGGGGAACTGGATCAATCTTCGCCTCTCTCCCGATGGAACCAAGCTGGCGGTTGCAGTCAACGACTCCGCCGCAGGCGGGACGACGATCTGGATTAACGATCTTCGCACGAGTGTCCGGACGCGTTTTACCTTCGGCCCGGGTTTTAATGCCAATCCCACCTGGTCCCCGGACGGTTCTCAACTAGCCTTTACCTCCAGCCGCAGCGGAATTTTCAGCCTGTACGTGAAGCCTGCGACAGGAACGGCGGAGGAGAAACTGGTGCGTGAGTCGCCGGATGACGAACGTCCGCAATCTTGGTCGGCCGATGGGCGGTACTTGGTCATTGACCGTCGCACAGCGTCCCGGCAAAACATCCCGCAAGTTGCCGTCCTTTCCCTGACGGGTGATCGCAAGACGGTTCCCTATGTGAACGCTCCCTACCTGAACTTTAGCGGTCAAATTTCTCCCGATGGCCGCTGGCTGGCTTATGTTTCGAACGAGTTCGGGCGTCCCGAGGTCTTCGTCTCGTCGTTTCCCGAGGCCAAAGGCAAGTGGCAGGTCTCCTCGGGAGGCGGTCACACACCCCGTTGGCGCCGGGACGAGCGTGAACTGTTCTTCTGCGGGACCGACGGAGTATTGATGGGGGCAGAGGTCACAGCCGGTAAGGACTCGTTTGCGCTGGGCGCAATCAAGCCGCTTTTGGACCGGCGGGTGTTCCAAAATGTCTTTTCCGCCTCTTACGATGTCTTCCCCGACGGCCAGCGGTTCATCCTGGCCTCGGTTAAAGCAGGAGCTTTGCATTCGCCCCTGACCCTGGTCGAGAACTGGCCTTCCGAACTGAAAAAATAACCGTCGATCCCACTCTCGCACCTGGATTCCGCAGGTGGACGATGCCAGCATCCCAAATCTTGCCCTCGAATGCTCCGTCTAGGGCGCCGTGGACGCTGTGCTAGTGGTTTTCGGCACCCGCTCGGGATCGACAGGCACGTCGCGTTGAATGACCATCTCGATCGTGGTTCCGGCATCGAGTTTGACGTCGTTATTGTGGAGCAGCATGGCAAGAGCAGTCCCGACTGCGCCGCCGATTCCCGCACCGACCGCTGCCCCTTTTCCTCCGTCCGTTTCCGCACCGATCACACCTCCTGTTGCGGCTGCGCCGGCAACAGTCGCGATCTTCTGGCCGGTCTGGCTGTCAGCGCGAATCGTGCCTTCACTGTCCTTGATCTTGGTTTTGTCGACGCCGGGCGCGTTTTCGACCGCTCCGGGCAAAAGCACGGTGTAGCCGCTCGGATAAATCAGGGTGGTGAAGTGCATGAGCACTTCCGCCCGGCCTTTGATGCGGCCAGCTGGCTGGACATGGCTAATTCGCCCCTGGACGTAAGTTCCGGCGGGGATGAGCACTCGGCCGTTCGCCACCACAGGAAACGCCGTCTCAGCATAGACCGCGTCCCCTTCTCGGCTCGCCTTGGTCGAAATCGCGTGTTTGAGGACCACCGGGACTTTCGTCCCTGCCGGAATGATCAGCGCCGGAGGGCTGGCCGAGGGCGGATTAGCGGCCTCCGGTCGCGGCGGAGTAACCTGAGCGGATACCACTACCGCTAGGAGCAGCACACTCGCCATGACACGCATCGAGCACCTCCCTGGGTAACCGCAGCCGAGCCTGACTCAAAGTACGATGCTCACGGGACGAAAAACGTTGAACCAAGCCAACCGAGGAAAGATGTTTCAAGCTTGAGAGCGCCTGAACTCGTTTTCCAGCACGTTACCCATAAATTGCGACTGCAGTCGCTGCGCGCAAAGCTCTCCGCAAACGTGCAGAGTTCCCTCGCGGGCCGCCAGTTCTTCGTTCCAGGGGGACAGAGAAAGAACTGGACGGCTGAACTCGCCAAAGGAAGACCACATCAGCCACCAACGGTCCGTCGATCCTTTCATGAGGCCGCAATTCGGACCCGCGCAACGGTACAGAGTGTAAGTAGGTTCCATTGCAATGTTAAACCCTTACGACATTGACGTAATTCTAGCCGTTTCGATCCGTTTGCGCAGCATCGCAGGGCGCAGAAATGAACTTTACTGCCCTTCCTGGTAGCCCGACTTCCTTGGTTATGTTCCTGGACTGAACCTACGGACTAAGCCTTTTGCGATGAAATCCTGCCTGAAATCAGCCCGGCGAGTGGCATTCTTGGTTAGGCGGCCAATCGGGCCCCGGTGCCTCGTGCGCTCACTTTGCTCGATCCTGAGCCTCGCTTAAGATGGACGACCTGAGGAGCGCGGGCAGGCGCGAACTGCGCAGAACTTCCCGTACTTGGCTGGGAGACAGGGAGCGGGCAAACCCCATCGCACGGTCAATGGGTGTTTGTTCGTTACGCAACAGGGCAAGGCGAATTTCACGCCGCAGCGACCACTTGGGATGCTCGCAAACCGCGCGCACCAGCCCGGCCCCTGATTCTGGTCTCAGCAAGGCTTGTCGAACCATGGCCTCCGTTAGCCTTGGATTCTCAAGCGCCACCTCGACCACACGTGGTTCCGGATCAAGCAGCAGCGCTGCCGCTACCCGTCCCGATGCTCGCCGGGCCAAGGATAAGCGTGCACCCGATGCAAGAGATTCAAGGCGCTTTAGCAAAGTCTCCTCGGCTGCCAGCTTGATGTCTCCCGCAACTATGGGCCTGAGGGTCACCTGCATCAGATCGAAGGTAAACAACTGTCGCAGAAGCGACATCGAAACGTGGCGAGGAGTTCTGGGATGTCCGACCAGGGCCAGCTTCACTTTCCGTCCCGTTGCGGCTCTGCTCTTGCCGAGCCGTTCCAGAACTTCCGACGGCAGATCCGCCCGTTGTAGCAGTGCCAGGGCCAGGTCTTCGCTTAAGGCAGGGTCTGCCGCCGCTGCCTGAAGTATCTCGATCGACGAGCTACCAATCGCTTCCTCGAGCGAAGTCGGGAACGGTGGCTTGGAAGCGATCCCCTTGGAACTCGAAGCGCTTGCGGGATTTGGCGCCGGTCTCTCGACGCTCGGTCGGGGATTGCTATCGCTCGACAAGGTTTGGATCACCAGGCTGTCGGCCCCAAAGCCAGGCGAGAATCACTGGACTTCATCCGGCCGCCGCTCGCGCTCCCCTGCGAGCCAGCTCCAACGCGCCTTCGACCGGATCGACAACATTCTCATTGACGTTGATATTGGGATAGTGCAGCCGCAAATTATTGTAGAAAATTCGGCGGACCAGGGCAGCATTACGGAAGACCCCACCCGAGATAGCCACCGGAACGCCTTGCCCCCCGTTAAATAGCCGCGCAATCACAATCTTGGCCAAGCTGGCCAGTTCGGCACCTGCTTGTGCCAAGACATCGTGAGCGATCGGGTCCTTCGAATCCGCCGCGGAGATGACGGCCGGCAGCAGTCCTGCGAAATCCGGCGGCGGAGAGGCATTGGCGGACAGGATCAGCTGTTCGCGCGTGTTCACACCCCAGGCTTTCATGATGTCCTCGAGCAGCGCCGTCCCTTGGTTCTCATCGTGGGCGCGCAAGAGGGCAGCCACGACGGCCCGCCCAATCCAATGGGCGGAGCCTTCGTCGGAAATTGCGAAACCCCAGCCGCCGGCGCGAGCGGTCCGTCCCGCCTCGTTTCGCCCATAGGCAATCGAACCTGTGCCGGCAATGACCACCACTCCCGGGCCGCTTCCCGCTGCCGCTTCCATGGCAATCACCATATCTCCCACGACTTCGACTTCACCGGAAAGGAGCTCAGAGAGGATTATCAGAACAACGCCCGCAATCTCGGCACGAGCCCCACCGGCGATCCCGATACAGGTTCTGCTGATTTCCGACGGATCAACCTTAGCCTGTGCGCAGGCTTGGCGTATGGCGGTGTGAAGAGCCTCCCGAGCCGTCGGCTCACCCACGCGCACTAAGTTGCTGGGACCCGCGACGGCGCTGCCTAAGAGTGACGTCTCGTCGCCGATGAGGCACGCCGTCTTGCTGCCTCCGCCATCGATCCCGGCAAAGATGCTCATCCCCGTAGTTCTATCACACCAGTTCTGTTGGCCCGCTCGTGCCGCTCACGGATTAATCAAGCAGATACCTTTGATGACGGCCATAGCAATTGCTCAAAAAAGCCCGGTACGCTGGTGAGGTCGATTCCCGCCCTATGGGTCTCAACACACTGGATCTCGCCATCATTGCGGTTTACCTCGCGGGAATCACCGCCTTCGGGCTGAGGTTTCGAAAACGGCAGCGCTCCCTGCGCGATTACTTCCTGGCGGACCGCGACCTGCCCTGGTGGGCTATCGCCCTATCGATTGTCGCTGCGGAAACCAGCACACTGACCATTATTAGTATTCCTGGATTGGCCTATGATACGAATCTCAATTTCCTGCAGGTCGTAATTGGCTATCTCGCGGGACGTGTGGTTATCAGCTTCCTCTTCCTGCCACAATATTTCCGGGGTGATCTGTTCACGGCCTACGAGTTCATCGCGCGTCGCTTCGGCGGCAGCCTGCGATGCCTGACCGCCGCCTTGTTTCTCGTGACTCGCGCCGCTGCCGAGGGTGTTCGGATCTACGCCGTCTCGATTGTGGTTGGGATCGCCCTGGGCACCGGCGAGATCGCCTCCATCGCGATCATCACCGCCCTGACTCTGATCTACACCTTCGAAGGCGGCCTGGCGGCCGTGATTTGGACGGACGTCATACAAACCGTAATTTACATGGGAGGGAGCATCGTCGGATTGCTTACCATCCTGCATGCGGTTCCGGGAGGATGGGGGGTGATTCACCAGGTTGCCGCGGCGGCCGGGAAATGGCGCGTCTTTGACTTCACCCCGGATTTCTGGAGGCCATACACTTTTTGGGCGGGGTTGCTCGGGGGAGCTTTTCTCACCACGGCCAGCCATGGCACCGACCAGCTCATCGTGCAGCGGCTGCTCGCGGCGCGCAACCAACGGCAATCGGTCACCGCTCTGTTGATGAGCGGAGTCGCTATCTTCTTCCAGTTTGCCCTCTTTCTGCTCATTGGCGTGATGCTGTTTGTCTACTACCAGAAGCCGTCGGCGTGGTTTGGGCGAGCCGATCGCATCTATCCGACCTACATTGTCACCCAAATGCCCCACGGGATCTCGGGCCTGCTGATCGCCGCCATCTTGGCTGCCGCGATGTCGAATCTGAGTGCGGCGCTCAATTCCCTGTCTTCCACGTCCATCATTGACTTCTATCTCCAGTACAAACCTGACCTTGACGAGCGCCGGCGACTACAGCTTTCGCGCTTGACCACAGTGGTTTGGGCGTTAGTCTTGTTCGGGCTGGCGGTGCTTGCGCTGCACAAGGTCGGCAGAGTGATCGAAGTCGGACTCCAGATCGCATCCGTAGCCTACGGCGCACTGCTGGGTGTTTTCCTGCTTGGAGTGCTCAGTCGGCGCGCCAATCAGCGTGGGGCGATGCTCGGCATGGTGTGCGGCTTCGGGACCGCATTGTACATCTGGCTCGGCACCCGTGTTCCCTGGACGTGGTACGTACTGCTCGGGTCCGTGGTGACGTGTTCCGTAGGCTATGCTTTCAGTTGGTTTTCGAGTCGGGGGCGGGGCGAAGGACAACCGACCTGAGGACAGTCCAGGATCTTCCCTGGGCGCCGGTCCCCACGACCTTGCAATGCTGGCCTATCGCGCCGGTGTCTCCAAGACTTGTGCGGCTGATTCGACCAGGGACGACTCCTCCTGTAGCGCTTTCGCCACCCGCACGATCTCCTGTTCGGCCTCCGCGTATCTCTTCTGTTCAATGCCTTCCCGCACGCCAGGGATGGTCTTCGGGTCATATCCTGTGTATACGCCAGGAGCCTCCAGCAGATGTTTGTACCAGGGGCGGCGCGGGAGTCCGTCATCATTGGTCAATTTACGTTCGCTCTCGATCAGCCGCTCATTTAACTCGCGCAGCTCCACGGCCGAAGCTTCGCTCAGGGTTGCTTGCTGGTGCGATAGAGCCTGCCGGTAGCGTTCCGCGCTACGGGCCAGCGCGTTGGCAGCGTTCTCTAAGGGTGCAAAGTTCAGGTATGGAGGAACATCCTCTCTGGTCGGCACGACCGTGGGACGTCTTGGATCTAGCGTGGCCTTGAAGACACCTTCATCCAATTCCTGGTTGCGCTCTCGAACTTCCGCCTGTTTGTCCGCGAGCAGCTTTTTCAGTTCCTCGGTGTACTTATGGACGGTGTCGGCCAGGTCCACGAAATCGAAGGGCAAGACCTCGGCGTCGGCCATGCGCATCACGGATGTTCCTCCCGTCTGCGCCATGGCTCGCCCATAGACAAAATCGGTGTCGGAAAAGTGCGTGTACCAGTAAAAGTCGTCGTAGATGGAGTGGTAGATGCCCTGCTCGTCCTCACCTCCGTATCCCAAGTTGAGCGAGGCGATCCCCAGATGATCGATGAATGCGGTGTAGTCCGTGCCCGATCCCAACGCGGCGATGCGCAGATCGGCACGCTGCCGCAGTTCCTTGCGTTCGTCGGCAGATTTGGCTTGCTCGATCCTCGACAGTTGCGACCGCTGCCACACGGTCAGCTTGGTTTCCGGGTCGACAATGTCGCGAGCCACCCCATTGATGAACTGCTCGAGACTTTGCGAACCCTCGAGGTTCAGCAGTCCGCGGTCGTTGGTGTCGCTGTTGATATAAACGGCGGCATGTTGCCGCAACTCTTCGGCATGCGCCTCGGCCCATTCCGTAGATCCAAGCAGCATCGGCTCTTCCCCGTCCCATGCCGCATAGATGATCGTGCGGCGCGGTTTCCAACCCTGCTTGCGTAACTCACCCAAAGCCCGCGCCTCCTCAAGAAGATCCGCTTGGGCCGAGACCGGGTCCTCGGCCCCGTTGACCCAGGCGTCATGGTGATTGCCCCGAAGGACCCATTCATTCGGCACGCTGGAGCCGGGAATCTTGGCGATGACGTCATGCACCGGCTTGATATCCCAGTTGAAGGCAACTTTCACATGAACTTTGGCGGGTCCAGGTCCTACGTGATAGGGGATAGGCAGGCTCCCGCGCCACTCGTTCGGCGCCATCGGCCCTGCGAGCTTAGCCAGCAATGGCTGGGCATCCCCATAGGAAATCGGTAGAACAGGAATTTTTGTGATGCTCTTCGCCTCTTTCAGAGGCAGTCGGTGGGCATCGGGCGTGGCCCCGACCCCGGGAGTAAGCGGATCTCCCGGGCTGGACGAGGCAAAGTCCATTACGCTGCCGCGCTGCACCCCGTCGGGGTTGCGCATGGGACCGAGCGGAAACACATCGTCGCGAGTGTAGCCGTCATCCTGAGGTTCGGAGTAGATCAGGCATCCGATGGCTCCATGCTCGGCCGCAACTTTCGGCTTCACACCCCGCCACGAGTGGTAGTACTTGGCGATCACAATCGCGCCCTTCACCGAGATACCCAACCGGTCGAGCTTCTCGTAATCCTCGGGCAGGCCGTAGTTCACGAAAACCAGCGGCGCGGTGACATCGCCATCAATCGAATAAGCGTTATACGTGGGAAGCTGCTCGGACTTCTGATTCGAGGTCGGATCGACGGTCAGGGCCGGCTCATCGAGCTTCGCCGTGAACTTCGTGGGCTCGACCATTTCGAGCAGGCGCACCTTGGGCGTGGGAAACAGTACCTCAAAGGTTTCGATCTGGGCATCGAATCCCCACTCCTTAAAGCGGGCGAGAATCCATTCGGCGTTGTCTTGGTCGTACGGTGACCCAACGTGGTGCGGCCGGGCGCTGAGCCGCCGCATCGATTCGCGGATGGTGGCGGGATCCGGGATGGCGCGGAATTTCGCCTCCCAATCGCGTTCCGTCTGGCTGGAACGCGGCGAGTAACCTACCAGCGCGGTCACGTCCGCGCCCAACGACGGGGATGGAAGCAGGATAACGATCACGAGCCCAGCGGCGATCGACCGCATGCAATTCCTTTCGTCCGAATCTCTCTCGACTTTGAAAAGCCGCACTATTCTACAGCCCGTATCTTGCCCGCTCGTGAGTTTGTGAAGTGCTCGTATTTACCCGAAGAGTTCGCTCCATCCAAGGTGATCTCGAGTCGGTTAGGCCAGGACGGTTAATGCGTCCGAATTGGATGGCTGCGCAGAGCTAAGTCGGGGCGAACAGCGGGCAAGGCATTTCCCTGTAACCTGGTGGAATTGCCCGAGATGAACGGCACCCAAGGATGGAAAATTCCGCATAAACCGCGGCCCATTGAGCCGTGGGTAGGGCGGTAAGGGCCCGGATTTAGGCGGATGAAACCCCCGATTGGAGTTATTGCAGGAAACATAGACCGGGAATAAACTGTGCCTAGATTCGTCTGAGGAAGGCCGGGACCAGCCATGAATATCAACAAGATAACAATTGCGTTTTCGATTGCGGCTCTGACGTGCGGGGTAGGGATAGGCGCCGGCAGGGCGGCACAAACGGCTTCAGCAAAGACAAGCGCACCCCGGTCGTACGAGATCGATATACCCGGAAAACAGCAATGGGTAGACACGAAAATTGACCTGCGGGGAGGTGCGAAACTGCGCTTTACCGCGAGCGGGAAGATGACCTATCCAACGGACACATCGTACCAGGGGAAAATGAGTACCTCGGGAAGCTTCGGCCCGGCCGGACTTCCCCGCGGATACGCTGACCTCGTCCACCAATATGCGGTGGGCGATGCCGGCCACGGTGCAGTGATTGGGCGCATCGGTTCGAGCGACTATGCGCAGGCGTTCCAGATAGGGGAAAGCAAGGAATACGAGGTGCCGGTGGCGGGGAGATTGTACGTGGGCATCAATCAGAGCATGACCGACGCCTCAAAGGCAGACGGAAGTTTCCACGTGAAAATCGAAGTTCTGGACCAAGGCTCGGCTACAAACGTCGGAGGACCTGCCGAGACCCGCGTGCCAGATATCACGCCGCAGTTGCTCAGCCAGATCCCGCGTCGTGTGTCTGATCCCCAGGGCAGACCCGGCGACATGGTCAACGTGTTGATTATCGGAACCCAGAACCAGGTGGTTCAGGCTTTCACCACCGCCGGGTGGGTGCAGGTAGATAAATCGGTGGAAGGTTCTGTGCTCAATGCCCTGATGTCGACGGTTGAGAAGAAGGACTATCTGACCATGCCGATGAGTACGCTCTATCTTTTCAAGCGGCCACAGGACTATGGATTCGCGCACGCCGAGCCGGTGAAGGTTGCGATGTCCCGCAATCACCTGCGCGTCTGGAAATCGCCCTACGAGGTGGGCGGGCGGCCGTTGTGGTGCGTGGCTGCCACGCACGATATCGGATTCGAGAAAGACCAGCGTAATAACGGGATAACCCACAAAATCGATCCGGCCATCGACGGCGAGCGCGAATACGTGAACGGCACGCTTTCCTCAACCGGGCTCGTCGTTCAGCGGGATCACGTCACACCCGCCGACCCGCTGACGACGGCCAAGACGGCAACGGGAGGAGAGTTTCATTCCGACGGACGCATCCTCGTGCTGGTGCTCAAGCCCAGCTAGAGCAGTTTGGAGCAATGGCTGGGCGGACGGGGTCTTGGGCGTTATAGAGATTTCTCATCAACCAATCCGTCGAGGGTGAATCAACGGGCAATCGTCAACACCAAAGAAGTCGACCTTTGACCAACTGTGACCGCCGTCGTTCGTCTGGTAAATTGAGTCGTCACCGACTGCCCATCCCTGCAGAGCATCGAGCACGTAAAGCTTGTAGATGTACTCGTTCTCGCCTTTTGGAGTGCGCGGTACATGACGAGACTCCCACGTCTGACCACCATCAGAGGTGCAGTAGATTTCGCCACCGGCAACACAACCATGATCTGCATCGACGAACTTCATATCCCAGAACGTCTCATTCTCAGGTTTCAGAACCTGCTGCCAATCTCGATCCGCAGGGGTTTTCAGATAGACACCGAATTGACTGGCGGACAATATGGAGTCGCCTGAAACGAATGCGAAATTCATCGTTTCCAAGTTGGAAATTCGTTCCGGCAACGCGCCGGGACGGAGTTTAAAAATACCACTGCCACCTCCGCCAGCAGACCATGCGAAACCGGTTCCGTGGTGGAGACACACGCCATACAGGCCCGAAGCTGGCTCAGTTGACCACGGCAGCTTGCTCCAGTGTTCTCCACCATCAGTGGTCTCGTAGACGAAAGCCGTCCCTGTGGCCTTCTCTTCACGTCTGTCACCCTCGCCAACGATCCAGCCATGTTCATTGCTATCGAACGCTATACCGGTGGCTTTGTCGGAACTACCGAGGTAACTTAGCTTATTCCATGTCCGTCCAGAGTCCGACGTGCGTAGGCAAAGGAAACGAATTCTTCCGCCGACCTGCTCAATGGCAGTGGCCCAGCCATTGTTTGGGTCTAGGAAAAAGATGTTCTGAAGGGAGAATGGTGTCGAAAACGTCCTCCAACTATTGCCCCCATCACTCGTCCAGAACAAAAATGTCTTGTCGCTCCTGTTGTGAACGAGCGTCCATGCCTGCTGCGAGTCCAAACGAAAAAAATCGGACATCCTCAAGTGGACTAGAGTCCCTCCCGTATAGGCGAGCGCTGGTGTGCTACTCGAGAGCACTACGACAATGGCGCACAAACTGATACCGGCCTTCCCTCTCCCTTTGGACACGTTTGCCATACCCCTCCCTTCGACCTGCGCATTATGCACCAGAGTGAACGGTAAAAGTTGAGAACCTACTAGGGCTCTATCGTCAGTGCTCAGGCCAAGATGGTGCTGGTGAGCTGGTAAGCAGCTAAATGCCTGAGCACTGACGATAGAGCCGGTTGATGGAAGCCGCCGCCAACCCTATGTGTTTTGAATCGAGAGGTGATTTTGATGGGTGGAGAAAAGCGTGTGATAGCGAAGAGCGAATGCAGTGCATCGAGCGGAAAAGGTCATCGCCAGCAGCACGTTAAAGCCGGTTGAAGAAGAAACTAGGTACAGGTTTAGCCGCGAATCGGTTGATGGCTGACACCTGTGCATCGGCTGCAATCGTGAAAGCAACGGACGTAGGTTTCGCAGTACGGAAGTAGTCATGAAGAGTTCTCCGGTTGAGGGGCGTCGGAAAACCAGGCGCTCAATCGTGCGGAAGAAAGTACTTCAACAACTCGCATAATGCCGTTTCACTAACCTGACTCGGGCAGGCCCACAGCATCGAAGTCTTCTTGAGCGTGGATCCAGCCTTCCTGGCCGTCGATGCGGACCTTCAACCACTTGTCGCCGTCAAAGCTGAAATAGATCGACCCGGCATTTTGGTTCCACCCGACCGGAACGCGAGCTTCCAGATACTCGATCTTGCTCTGCGGCTGCACAATGACATGATTCGGCTTGAACCCATCGTCGGGTTCGGGAAACAGGCGCACAAAAGTGGGCTTGTCTTGACGGGCTGCTTCGTCCACACTAATCGCGTACGAGCACCGATTTACCGTGCCCTTTGAGGTTGACTCAAGGCAGCGCCAGGCTGGCTCTAGCCTCCCCGTGATCCAGTTAATCAGTACTGGATAAACGATGTTGAAATTTCCTGTCCAGAGGCGAAACTTTAGGACGTCATGCATGACCGTAACCGTCACTCCTGAGGGAACTGGAGGTGGAGTGCGAGCCGGATCCGTGCCGATGTCGAGAAATTCTCCATCGACCATGATCGGAGGGCCGAAAGAGCCGAAGAGACTCGAATCGACGCCGTACTTGTCGCGGCCGTACCGGAATCCAAACAACTGGACCCAGCCACCGCTACCTGGAGCGGACGGCAAATCGTATCCGTGAATCAGGATGCCGCCACCCTGCGACGTATTGAGCGCGCTGGCACTGATCGAGGTCGTTTCGGCAAAGCTGTCATTCTCGATCGCGATCCCATAGGTTTGGCGGTACAGGACGTGGTCCGAGGCGTCGCGCAGCTCCCACCATTCTACGGTCTGATCGTTGGTGCCGTCGATCGTCTGTACATGTGTTAGCAGGCGGAATGTATGCTGCGCGACGACAAGAGTCTGCGAATGGTCGGACGCCGTCATCTTTGAAGCGGGCTTTTCCGACGCCGGTGCCGAGGCGAGTGGGACAGTCGAGACAGAAACGGAAACCGGTGATTGGTTACTCGGGACGGTTGGCCTGGCTGACGGTGCGGGAGGAGCTTGCGAAGCTTGCGGCGCAGGTTTCGTTGCTGATGCGGACTGAGGGCTGGGGGTATTTTGTGCGCGATTGCAGGCCAAAGACAGCAACACGGAGGCCGTCACAGCAAAACGTAGAATGTCGCCGCGTCCCTTCATGGCTCACTTATAGCGCGTTTTCATTCGTCCGGTTAGGAACGGAAGGATGAACACCTCCAGTTCAGGAGCGGCGGTTTTGACACGGACCGGGCGAGGTAGCTATTTCAAATTCCCTCGCCCCCGAATCGCAAAAGGAGTGGCGAAAACTCGGGACAATCATTGCATTCCCTTGCGCTGAGCGTATCAGGAGGAACGTTGCGAGATCACCAAGACAGAGACCAATTTCCAAACTGGTGTCACCACGATGTCACAAGCATGCGCCTTGTCTTCGCCTTTTTTAGGGTCGGTGAGTGCTATGGGGACTTATCAGCATTCAGGCCAAGAATCGGACCAACAATCCGGGTGCCGGGAAAGCGACCTGCGCTTGCCGCTCGCAAATCCATACTTAACCATTAACCCTTGCCAACGTTGCAGGACCGGGCTGTCAGGCAGTAGCCAAATGCCACTAAGCGCAAACTGCAATCGCGAATCTTCATCACAGGCTTGCTCCAGCCGATCAAGTGCCCGATCGCCATAGCCATCCACAAGGTCTTCGAGTGGTCCGGCTGCAACATAGCCTAGCTCGTCATCTGTTGCAGCAGTCTTCAACAACAGCAGGATAATGTCGTACGCACGATCCAAGTCACCACTGCTTACCTTGTCGTTGACCTCCTCCCAAGCCCAGAAGTCCTCGTGCCGCTGATGGCGCGATCGCAGATAAGTCTCTGCTAATCTCTTGAGATCAATTTCCATTCTGCTGTACCAAGCGACTTCCAAGTTTAACCAGAAGAAGCAGGCGATGACACTCAAAACCCAGAGCTTACTTGTCCAGACCCGCAGCCCGTAACTGGTCCACGCCGTTCCAGTTCAGGGGTGATGGCGTCGCCTGACTAGACCAAGGAGTCCCAGCATTACCGCATCGTCGCCCTCAAGTTCCTGCGCGACGAAGTTGCCCGCGACCCGCTGGGGCTGGCGCGCGTGAAGCGCAGGCAGCTGAATCATCCCAACATCTGCACCATTTACGACATTGGCGAACAGGATGGTCAAGCGTTCCTCGCCATGGAGTTCCTGGACGGCGTGATGCTGAAGCATTGCATCGCAGGGCGTTGCTCTCGAGCCCGAAGTTCTGCTGCCCATCGCGGAAACGATCAGAAGGCGAAACGGGCACCGATTGTCGGAGCAAGGTTGTTGTCGTGGAAATAGGGGACGCCGGGCTTATGAGGAATGGCGATGGCCAGACCGCCGCTCACATACGAATACGCAATTCCGGCATAAGCGTCGAAACGCGGGGTGAAGTGATGATCCGCATAGATGGACACCTCGTTGAGGGTGCCCGCGCAGGAACTACGGAAACCGGCTTCGGGCGAGCAGGTCGGCGGAACACGGAAGGTGTTCTGGCGCTGTTGATACCAGGAGAAAGTGAAGTCGGTTTTGCTGCGGTAGGTGTACTTCACACCCGTCCACCAGATCTGCACCAACTTTTCAGAATCAAGATTCTTGTCTTCGACCCCGCTCATGATATAACCCCCCTGGGCCGAGGCGCCAACGCCCAACGGGTTCGTCGGGTTATTCTGCCAGATGTATTCGTAGCCGGCAAAAAACTTGAACGGGTCCCACGTATACTTGGCAGCGCCCATAATTGCGTTGTTGTCGGTCACGATGCCATATACGGTGTTGGTCGTTCCGATCAGATTGTCGCCGGTGATGGGGTTTGTATTGATGCTGTTGGTGGTCGACTGATATGGCTGCGTCGGACTCTGAGGCCCCAGCAAGGGGTTCAATACGCTGATCGCCTGGTTGTACTGTTGGTAGACGATGTCGGCGGAGAACTTGCCGTAGAGTCCGCCGAGGTCGAATCCAAAGGCATCGTTATTCGCCGATTCCGGCGTACAGGTGGCGGCAGTCCAGGTTGCGGAGGCCGAGTAGCAGCCGCCAGAACCATTAGCGAATTTATACATCGCGCCGAAATGGACCGGGCCATAGGTGAGGCGATACTTCAGGGCTTCGTCCCAACGGGTGTCCTCGGTGTCGCCGCCGCCGGCCATGGTGCCGTTGTAGCCGATGTACGAAAAGGCATAGCCGCCGCCGACCGGATCGTAAAGGAGCATCGCATCGGTGCCGAGGGCGCGCTGACGACCGAAGGTCAGCGTGCCAAAATGCGTGGACGATATCCCCCCATAGAATTCGTCATTGAAGGGTTGGCCCGCCCGCGCACCGTCGACGACGTACGAATAGCTCGCCCTAGGAAGGCCGTTATTGGCGGTCTGGGTGGCCGACGCGTTGGCGAGCAGGCCGGACTGCGGATTGATGCCAGTTGAAGCGTTGAACACAACGGACCAGCCATGCCGAAATTCTTCCTTGCCCCTGATGCCCAAACCCGTCTGCTGCAGGTTGTTCGGCGTGATGAGCCATAGATGTTGATAGCCGTTTCGGTTCACCAGAGATTCGCCTTCATAGTTATAGCCGTTGTTCGGTAAGCCGTGGCTGACCCAGCCGACGCCGACGTCAAACGCACCGTACAACGTGATCCCGTGCCAGGTCAGCGTGCAATCGGTGGTGGCGAACTCGTGGCCGCTCGCGCAGGCGTCGGGGGTGCTTCGCTGCATCTTAATGTCGACCGTGGCGTCCTGGCCAACAGCCAAGCTGATTCCGGTGCGCCTTTCATCGGTGAACCCTTGTTTTGCCGCACGAATGTTGAAGCGCCCCGGGGGCAGGCTGAACGCCTGATAGTGCCCTCCGCCGTCGGTTGTGATCGTGCGCGTTGCACCTGTATCGACGTTCTTGATTGTCACCGCGACATCAGGAAGGGCTGCGCCGGTTTGGTCCGTCACGACGCCGGAAAGGCTCGCTGCCGGTTGAGCCCACGCCGGGAACGTCCCCATCGCAAGCCACAAAAACAGCAAGAAGGGTTGGGCCAGCAGCCGTGAGGTAGCCGTTGGAATGTAGGAGCGCGTCAAAGTTTTCCATTGCCTCCCGTATCGGACGAGGATCTGCGAGCGGTCAGAGCGTTTCACGATGGATCGCCTTTCCTAATAATTCGCCTAATTACACCTCCGGTAGATGTGAAGTGTATATTAAATACGGTTGTGATTTCTAAAAATACACGATTATACGTGTTGTTCGTCTCTTGGAGGTGCGCGACTGCGGGAACTTAGCGGATTGACCACACCCAGTATCGGCAGTACGATGCCTATCCGGTGCCCAAGAAAAGCGCATCCCACCGAAGAACGAAGAGTTACTGCAGCTGCGGGACGCCGCCTTGCAGTTAGGGGTCAGTTTCCCGACGATCAAGCAGTGGATTTATAAGAAGAAGATTCGCAGCGCCCTGACTGCTGGGGGACATCATCGAATTCCACAGAGCGAAGTGGACAGTTTGCTATTCAGAATACGAGGCAAAACGGAAAGGGAACGCCAACAGGAAGTCCGACGGGTGAGTGGTCGCAATCAGCTAGTGGGGCGAATTGACGTGGGTCAGATTAGCGGTCTGATGGCGGAAGTGAGGATTTCGATTGGTGTGCAGCAGATTACGTCGATTATCACTGCGCGTTCCGCACTCGAGATGCAGTTAAAGCCGGGACAAATTGCCGCCGCTCTCGTCAAAGCTACGGACGTAATGATCTTGCGGATTTAATCGCGCTTTTCGAAAGCGATAGCCGAATCGTATCTCAGTTGCACGAAATCAAGCGTTTACACTCATTAACCGGCCAATGTGCACTCATTTTTGGGGAGGCGCTCGAGTTCGTGATCGATGTTAAGGAGCCGCTGCAGGAGTCGGCGAAGTTTACGTTGGGCCTTCGCCTCCAGTTGAGGCTGGAATAGCTGGAGAAGATGACGGGTAGCGGCAATCGCTTGGCGAATGGTAACGAGGTCGACCGGCTCAGGAGCAGTGGTGCGGGATGGAAGAGGTAGTTGGGGAATGGAATGGAGTACGACAGGGTTTTGACGGGCGCGGTGAAATTCACGTTGTAGGTCGAGTTGAACCACTTCTACATAGCGCAAGGTCATGCGGACGTCTTTGTGTCCCAGCATTTGCATGAGCGCCGGCAAGCTGACCCCGAGACGCACCATCTCCGTAGCGAATGAGTGACGAAGCCGGTGCGGAGTTACTCGGCCGGTGCACCCTGCAGCCCGGGTGGCTTCGGCTAAGCTGTCACGAAGAATATCTTCCCAGTAGTGGGGTTGGCGGTAGCGAGGTAGTAAGAAAGCTTGGGACTGGTTGCCGTCAGTGGGGGCTGTCCGCCGTCTACTGGCCATCGGAGTCTGGGTGTGCAACTCCACCATGTGGGCGACGATCCGCACAGTTTCTTCGTCGACCGGTACCAAGCGTTCGGAATGGAGCTTACCCAGAGGCACATGCAGGGCCACTTGCTTTTCATTGACCGACTGTAGGCAATCGATGGGGAGAGCGATGCATTCGCCAATACGGATTCCGGTGGCCCGCATCAGGCGGAGAGCATTGGCCTCCAGGGTGTCGGTGAGACGGAGTTGCTGCTGCAGGCGTTGATCGTCCTCCAAAGGAAGCGGTCGTGGCAGATAGTGGTCGCGTGGGGGGAAGTCCTGGCGACGAATGAGGTCGGGCTGCAGGAGATGCCCTTGGTCGGCCAAGTCGCGCAACATACGCCGGAGTTGGACCAGACGCGCCTCGCGAACGAGATTGCACAGCGGAGGGTCGTGTTGGCAGAGGAAGCGGAACCAGCCGAGAAGATGAGGATTGCGACGCAGCTGGGAAAGTTTGCGCAGGTTGGGAAATCGAGCGTGGAGATAAGCCAGAAAGCTGCGGGCGCAGGCGCGATATTGTTTCACGGTCTGCGGCCGGAGGGTAGTCAGCAGGATCTGGATCTGGCCTTCGAAGGACTCGTCGAGGGTGGGCTGCGATCGCTTCATGACATTTTGTCGGGGGTGGACAAACGGACGCGCTGGGCGACGGCGTGGGCATACTCACGCCAAACATCTTCCGGGGCAATCTGCACGTAGAGCATGGTGGTCTGAATGTCGGCGTGTCCCATTAACTGCATCAAGGCGGGCAAGGACATGCCGGCACGCACCATCTCGGTTCCGAATGTGTGGCGAAACCTGTGGGGGTTGGCTTGCGGGACCCTACTGCGGAGCCGGTGATGGCGAAACAGGGAGCGCAATCCGGCGGCGGTCATGGGGTGTCCACGATGGCGGCCCTTGAGAGAAACAAACAGAGCAGGCGAGTTGGTCAAAGGTCGTTCCAGATGCAAGTAGTTTTCGAGGACTTGGAGAGTGTCGACAGGCAGGGGCACGAAGCGTTCCTTCCGTCCTTTGCCGAGGAGGTGGAGACGAGCTTCGGAAAAGGACAGGTCCTGCAATTGGAGCTGGAGGACTTCGCAGGAGCGCAGGCCGTCAAGCAACATCAGAGCCACGATGGCCAGGTCGCGGAAGGTGCGAAAGCCTTTCCAGAAACCAGCCACCTGGTCGGCGGACAGGGGCACGATCACACGGCGCAGCTGCCTGAGTCGCAAATGACTGGTGATCTTGGGCTGCCGACGGCCATAGCCGAGCGGAGAGCGCGTGGTATACCTGCGCTGAAAGTGCGGTCTGCCGGGAATCTCTTGTCCGTAATGGAAGCGATAGAGGCAGCGTGCCACGCACAAGCGGTGATTAATGGTTTGTGCCGTGGGTGAGGGTTTTTGCTCGAGTTGGTAACGAACATAGTTGAGCAGAAGGGATTGGTTGAGCCTAGCCAGTGAATATCGCCTAAGTTTGAACCAGCGTGCCAGATGGAGCAGGTCATAGGCATAGACCCGTAAGGAGCGCAGCGAGAGTTGGCGGAGTTTCTGGGCATCGAGGAAGGCATTGGCCCACGCGACTTCTCCTCCCTTTTCGTCGCACACACGGTAGGGAGAAGCGCTGGTTGGCCCGGAAGGGTGATGCCACACGCCGAATGTCATCGTAGCCCCCGACCCCAGCGTTCCAGCAACTGCTTGACGCTCTCCAGATCCGAAGCCGCGTGGGGCCACACGGTTCGGCGCACGGGCGGGAGAGAAGAACTCGAAGGCAACCTATGGTGGCGTGGAGGTGGAGAGGAATCGCGCGCCTTGCACGGAGGGCCAACCGGCAGGTCCAACACCTGATAAATTCCGCCATCGTAGGCGATCAGGTCTCGCGTCACGAGTTCCTTGCGGGCTCCGTCCAGTTCATGAGGAAAGCGAATGTCCAGCAGTTCGACCAAACGTGCGTCGGAGTAAAAGCTGACGCCATCTTGATTCGAGACGGCCACCAGCACGAAGTAAAACAACTTTTCCAGGCGAGTGAGGCCTTGATCGAATCCCTCACGCAGGAAGCGATGATCGATCCAGCTGAAGGAACCGCGAATGAAACGTCGGCGATCAGGTCGTGGTGGTTGGGGACGAGATTTAAGCATTTTCATCCTTCGGCAGGCTCAAAGTAGGGGCAGAGGGGTGGGTAAAGCCATCGGATCTTGTGGGACTTACACCCGTACTTTCCGCTAAGCCTGAGGAGAAGAAAGGCTTACAACGATATCGGGGCTTGTGGGACTTACATCGATACGGGCTCGGAAGTCTTTTCGCACCCGAAGCTTAAGCGCGGATCAGAACTTGTGGGACTTACAGGCGCTTGTCTCTGTTGCTGGCGCCAATTTCGAACGAAAACTGCGTTGCGCCGTAAGTAGTCGGGATGCTCCTCGCGGTAGCGACGCTTTTCCTCGGCACGCGTTCCGTACTTTTCTTTTTGAAGTGCATAAGTGCCGCGAAAGTAATCGGGGTGCTCGTTCCGCCATTTCTGATTGAACCTGCGCTTCTGCTCCCGGCGGCATTCAGCTCGACCACAGGTCTTTTGCCGTTCCTTGAGCCGCGGATGGGGATGAAACCAGCGACGACAGAAAGGGCACCTCCGCCTCGGGAGCATACGTTTCTCCTCCAGCGACGAGCTTGCGGAGAAACAGTCCAGAAGACGCGGGAAGGAGAACCAAACAAGTAAAAGGGAAAGGCTTCCCTAACTGAGCGAAAAGGAAAGAAGAAAATCAAGACCCGAAGATTACGCGCCATAGAAGAAGACATTCTCTTCGACTATTGGCCGGTTAATCGCTCAAAACCCCTGCCACGGTGAATTTTGAGTGCAACCGCGATTTAAACGTCAACCACGAGCTACGAGGGGTACTGCTGCTGCAAGCAGGAAGATCAGTACCTCCATTGAACCAATTGCCCTCAATGTCCTGTTTGCTG
>DASPTQ010000298.1:0-11761 GCA_035623335.1 Terriglobales bacterium | reverse complement strand
ACAATTCGCATTACACATTGCCGCGAGATGCCCCTGGCTGTGACGCGAGTGACGGCAGGTCCCGGTGTGGATGTGCGGCAATATTGAGTGCGTGTGCGAGGTTTTTCTCTCTGGCGAAGTGCAAAATCAGCGGGCGCGGCGTGAGAACTGGCAGACTCGCCTTGGTTTGCTGAATCAGATATTCTGATTGTATGGCCCAAAGTTTTCGACAACGACTTCTGTACGCTTGGCTCCCAAGGCCTAGCGTTATTGCATTCGTTGAAAATCAATGCGTTGAGGAGGAAATCAGACGCAAGGATGAGATTCTACGCCGCTGGGAGGCAGCCAGACAGGAGTTCACTGCAAAAGCCCCACGCTCGTTCGAAACTGTTTCTTTCAAGGCCATCGAGGACAACTATTCAGCGAAGCTGGATGCGATCAGAAATGACAGGCGTTTTGCTCACACATTCCAGCAATTCCCGACAACCTTCGAAATTGTTGAAATTGACAAGTTAATTGCATGCCAAGCAACAGTCACGATGGATTACGCTGCAAAACTACGTGATGGGTTTCCCGAACGGCTTGATCTGGATGCGTTGATCGACATTTGTCTTTCATTGGACAAGACTGTCCCCGAGGTATCAGACATTCGGATAAATGAGCAAACGATCATTTACAGCTCTGAGAACACCGATTTCAGATTCCTCGGTGCTATTGATAAGCCGTTGGCAGAAATCAACCTCGATACTTCCTCCACTGGTGGAATTCCGACCAGGGGGTTAGTCATGCTTTTTGGCTATGGCGGTTCTCCCATAAACGTCCTTCGCGTCGGAGCTAGAATCTTTTTGCACAACGGTTTTCATAGAGTGTATGCACTGCGAAGTGCAGGGGTGACCGAGATTCCCGTCGTTGTGCAGACAGTTCACAACCCCGCACTTGAGTTTCCGGCACAATACCAAAACATTCCAAAGGACTATTTGCTGACGGCTGATCATCTGCCAATGATGGAAGACTACCTGAATGAGAATTTTGTGATTGACCTCAGGTCAAAGGCACGTCGTAGAGGGATTAAGGTCGTAGTAATAGCTGAACCCATAGATGTGCCACTTTAAGTGAGCCTATATTCATGTGGGTTCAGCGCGGCGAGTTTTGGGGTAAGCACGCGCTTTTTTGGATTCGATAGATCGGAGTGAGCGATGAAGGACCAACATAAGCTGTTTTTGGTTCGAGCGGGCGCGAATGGGGAAGATGAGGACTACGTATTAGAGAATAATCTCGCCATCATTGGGTTTCGCGAATTCGATTCGCTTGAAGGAATGCAGGATTACGACTCCGTAGTGGCAGAGGTGCGGCGGAAAGCACCTGAGCTGAAGCCTCGTGCCGCTGGAAATGTCGCCGGGCAACTCTGGACGTTTGCCATGGGGATGAAAGAAGGTGACACCGTCGTGTTACCTCGCAAGCTGACATCCCAAGTGGCGTTCGGCAAAGTCACAGGGCCATACGAATTCCGTAAGATTGGCGATGAGTTCCGACATGTGCGGCCTGTCAAGTGGCTACGTCCCGATGTACCTCGAACTGCGTTCCAGCAGGATTTGCTTTTTTCATTCGGCGCGTTCCTGACGGTTTGCAATATTTCGCGAAATGATGCTGAACGACGTGTGGCTGCAGTGCTCAACGGCAAACCAGACCCTGGACCGACGATGGCGGCCGATGCAGGAACGAAACATTCGACAGTGCTTAACGACAGTCAATCGAGCACGGCGACGCCGCGACAGTATCGGGCTGCGATTGCAACCCGGCGAACGCCTTTGGACCGAAGACCTTGATGTCCACAACATTCCCTGAGGTGGAAACGCGGCTGTAAGTTCCGCCTCTGGCGTAGCCTGCATTGAGGATGCCCCTGAGCAGTTCTGCGCGTTCGCTGGTGCCCTGCACGAATGTGTCTGCTTCATCGATCAGCACCGTCGGCTTGGAAGTTCCGATCTTGCGCACCAGTGCAGCGGTGCTTGCATTAGAAGTGAGCCAAGGTTTATGCACGAGCAGCGCCAGGACCTCCAGCAGCAGCGTCTTGCCCGAGCGCTTCTCGGCAGACGAAATGTGCAGGTATGGAGTCCGGTCAAATGCCTCGATGCAGTGGGTGTGTACCACCCACAGGGCCATCACGACACACTGCGCCTCGGTGATCACGAGGTAGGTGTGAAGCAGGTCGGCAATGGCCGAGAGCAGGCCCGACAACACTGCGCTGTCTGGAGCTGCTGATTCTGTACTTCCATGGGTCTTTTTATTACTCATAGCCTTCATCGCCCCTGCTGGGAGCCTCTAACTCATTTGCCCATTGACGTTTGTACTCAGCCCGCATTTCGTCAAACACAGCCTCTGCTCTCAGTCGTGCTGCGGTTCGCGCCGGAACGTGACGTTCGCGCAAGCCAAAAGTCGCGCCCTTAAGCCGAGCACGCAGGTGTAGTTCTTGGTGGCAGCTGGCACAGAGAACCACTTGGAATCTTGGATCGCGCTTTTTGCCAGTCACATGGTGCCCATTGGGCAGCACCAGACGGAGGGGGTTCGACTCGCCGCAGATCGCGCAAACCGGATCTTCTGACCCCAGTCGCATCCGTTGCTTGGCTTCGAAGACAGCCTTCTGCCGGGGATTCAGCGCGCACCCCCAGGCTTGCCGTAGAACTCCACGATGCTGATGCCGGCATCGGCCAGCCGCTTGATCTTCTTATAGTCGGCGAGCAGCGGGTACTTCTGCCTGCCGAGACTGACACCCTTGAACTCATCGAGAGCCGATGGCGGAAGTTTGTGTTGGAGGACTTTCTTTACAGCCGTGGCGTAGGCCGACGCCTGCTGGGCTTCCTTGTAGCCGCGCACTTTGACCGTCCGCACGGCGCCATCGTGCAGGCGCAGCGGAATTAAGATGTTTACGCTGCGGGAGTAAGTATCGTTCTTCGTGACATGAAGCGGTTGGCCAGGCTTGGTGCGCTTCAGTAGTTGCGGGAACCGCTTGATAGCAGCGACCGTCGTGCCCCCTTGCCGGGCGGCTTGAGAGACCGAGAGCTTCTGCCCCCGGGCCTCAGCACGGCGGACAGCAGCCACAGCAGCGAAGACTTGTTCGCGAAGCTCTAGGCTGGAAGGCTTGCGTGCGATTGGCTTTCTTCGGCCATGGTTTTGTCCCGCGCGATGTTTCCTTTTCGGCTTGGTTTTCTTGTGGAACATAACGATGACGAGCCTAAACAAAATAGAGTCTTGGCCCGGATGCGAAAAGCGGATTTCGTGTCCGCCCGGAGGATCAAAAGGGATTGACAGGACCTAGGAGCGCGCCTTCAATGCTCAATGTGGGCAGGAATCAACACCGCTGGAAGAAGTGGATCGGAGACGACCGCGTTCGAAGCATTCTTGAACAGGCTGCCGAAAACCTGAAGTGGGCATGGACGGTCGACGAGAAGGATCCAAAATCGTACCCGGTGCACACTTCACATGTGCTTGGCCAAATTGAACAACAGCTTCGACAGCAACCCAGCGCACGCACAATCACTGTGCTACCCGATCCGGTTCCTCTGCCGCAGAGTCTTTCAGAGCTAGTCGACGAGAGAACAATCAGAGCGATCTATGAAGATCAGAACGATGGGAGCTATGAAGATGCATTAAGAGAAGCGGCAGGTTTCGAAGGTGCCTCGGCATGGCGAAAGATTTTGCGGGCGGTAGACCTGGCATATGAAATCGATAATTTCGGTATTGCCGCTCCTAAACCGAGAGTTCATTTCTTGCATAGAAGTCTGCTGGCGCTCGTAAATTCAGCCGATCTGCATGACATGTCGCTCGAAGGAGTGGTCGAATTCTTCGATGACATCTGCCCCTGCGGTAAGAGGCACAACCCTGACGCAATTAGAAAGCTGCGGAAACGGTGGGTCCGCACCGCGCGAAAGCCGCCATAGATCGGATCGGCGGGCCCAGGAAATGGGGATTGATCGAGCGTAAGTTGTTGATATATAATGTCTTAGATTTATGTGGCAAAGCGGGCCTGCCGCCTGTTAGCGCAGACGACAAGCCCTGACCACCATAGGAGGGTTAGCTCCCATGACGGCTACGGAAACCGTACCCCAACTCCCATCCTCCCGCAAATCTCCCATCAGCAAGAGCGGTGTTCTCACTCTTTCGGGCTTTGGCATCCGCGTGCGCATGCAGTCGGGGCACTTGGAAATCGAAGATGGAATCGCGGACGAGCGCCGCAGGTTCCGGCTGCCGCGTGTCGCTTCCTGTCTGCGCAGGCTGGTGATGATCGGCAGCGACGGCTTCATCACCTTCGATGCCCTGCGCTGGCTGGCAGACATCGGGGCTTCGTTCGCGATGCTGGACCGCAGAGGCAAACTGCTGTTCGCAACCGGCCCAACCGCGTCCACCGATACGCGGCTCCGCAGAGCACAGGCACTGGCGCTGGGCAACGGAACCGCGCTGCGCATCTCGCAGGAACTCATCCGGCAGAAATTGCAGGGGCAGTCCGCGTTGGTCCGCGACATGCTGCACGATGCCGCCGCCGCTGGCGCGATTGAACGATTCCGGCAAGAGTTGCCGAGTGCTGAGAGCATCGAGAGCGTCAGGCTGATTGAGGCCCAGGCGGCAAAGCTCTACTGGCACGTGTGGTGCGATCTGCCGGTGCGCTGGCCGCGCCAGGATGAACGCAGAATTCCTGAGCACTGGAAGCGGTTCAACAGTCGCATCTCGTCGCTGACCCACAGCCCGCGCCTTGCTGCCAATCCGCCGAATGCCATCCTGAACCTGCTCTATGCGGTGCTCGAAGCTGAATCACGTATCGCCGCTGTCGCGATGGGGCTTGATCCCGGCATCGGGTTGCTGCATGTGGACACGCCCAACCGCGACTCGCTCGCCTGCGATCTGATGGAGCCGGTCCGCCCTGCGGTAGATGCTTTCGTACTCAACTGGCTCCAGCGCGAGCCGCTGCGCAAGGCGGATTTCGTCGAAGACTCGAACGGCAACGCCCGCATGGCGTCCGCGCTGGCCATCAAGCTGTGCGAGACTGCGGACACTTGGCGGAAGCTGGTTGCGCCGGGCGCAGAGCACGTCGCCCAGGAACTCTGGCTCACGGCGTCCCGCTCATTGCCCGCGCTGGCGCGCAGACGGATGCTGGCAACCCGCCTTACCCAGCGCTCGAAGCGCGAAGCCAAGGGAAGCGACATGCCCGCAATCACTCCACCAAAAATCGAGCATCACTGCCAAGACTGTGGGAAGGAAATCAGGAGGGACTTGCGCCGGCGCTTCTGCGCCGAGTGCGCCGTGACCGTGATCCGCGAAGGCTTCGACTGGGGGCGCAAGGCAGCGCAGCGACCGGAGTCCCTCGCGAAGCGTTCGGCCACGCAACGCATACACAAGCAGGCGATCAAAAATTGGAAACCCTCGGACCTGCCTGCGTGGCTAACCCGCGACCTGTACGTGAAACAGGTGCAGCCAGCGCTCGCCAGCGTTGCGAAGTCCCGAATACGTTCAGCCCTTGGCGTGAGCGAGCCGTACGCCTCTGATATCCAGGCGGGCAAGCGCGTCCCGCATCCACGGCACTGGCACGCACTAGCAGAGTTAGTGGAAGTCAAGACCGGGTTAACCCGCAAAAGCAAGGGTAGTGGGCTACTTTGCAAAGTAGCCCACTACCAAAGCAAGACATAGGTTGCCACATGGGCGCTTTGCACCTAATTTAGGTAATTGACTCCAGCAGTGCGCGCTCTTAGACTTCGTGCACCCCTCCAAGTCACTCAGCAGTGCGGCCCACCCAAATCTGCGCGTAAGGAGGAGCCCCTATGACTTCTCGTATTCCAAGCACAACATCTGCGGCGATGGAACCCAAGACTCCCTCTCTTAACCTTGAAGACGAGATTCGCCGTCGCGCATACGAGCTGTACGAGCAACGCGGAGGAGAACACGGCCATGATGTCGAGGACTGGCTCAGAGCCGAAGAGGAGATCAAGGAGATGCAAGCGCAGAGCGCAGCCGTGAGAACGACTGATCGCTCCGCAATTCCGCGAGCCCGACAGGTACTCCCTATTAGCGTCGGTGCCTTTGCGGCCTCAACTTGAGCGATGGTAACGGGAAGGTCGTCCAAAATACGTTCCCGACTCACCCGCTTCGGCGCTACACTATATGCGCTCTCTTTTGGGTCGGTCTGTCGCCGCGCACCCCGCCATTCTTGAAAATACAAGAAGAGGTAAGGTGTCCCATGCCCTCCGCGACCGACCCATTTGGCAAGACCGTTTTACTCCTTGACAGCAACCAAAAACTGAGAGAAATGCGGGCTCGGCGTCTCCGGCTGTATGGGATTAGCGTCCACACGGTCGGCACTGTCGAGGAGGCTCGCGCCCGCCTGGAAGGGAACACCTACAATCTGGTTCTCATCGCTCCGCGCAAAAACCCCGAGGAGGTCATCGAGTTCCACCGGGAGATCAAGCGCCTGCATCCCACGCAAAGAGTAGTGTTTTGCGTCGGCCCTCCCAAATACATCTCTTCACGCTGCGGGCAAAATGCGGTTCCGATGCCGGCTCGGTCGGACACATGGGCGGAAAGGCTAAAAGGACGCCTTGCCAGCGCTTGATGCCGCAGACGGGCAAGGCCTCCAGTGGGGGGATCTTAGGATCAGATTTCGCTACGAATCGATTAGCGGAAAGAAACGTCGTAGACCTCCCTAGTTCCGCACAACGTGTCCCTCTTGTCGGCACAAGTAAAAAAAGCCCAAGCAGTCCAGGCTTGGGCTCAAGAGAACCGATTGGGGAATACCCGCTATGCGGCAGCGGCGGCAACCTCGTCCAAAATCTTCGTTGCCTGATTAACTTCCGCAACACCGAAAATCACCACCGGTGCGTTCGTTCCTGGTTCGGTCCCCGCATAGGAGTAGTTGATGTTGATCTTCGCCTCACCGAGCCTCGCGGCCGCGCTGGCCAGCGACCCAGGCCGGTGCGGGAGCTTCGTTTGCACCACGTGTGTTTCTGTGTAGGTCAAATTTTGGTTATCCAGGAGTGTCTTGGCATTGGCGGGATTGTCTACGACGAATCGGACGGTGCTCTTGCCTTCATGGGGGTATTGCTGGAAGGCGAGGATATTGATCCCGCGATCAGCCAGGGAGCGGCAAAACTTACCCAAGGTCCCCGGCCGGTCTTCCATGTGGACGGTGAATTCCTTCGTTGTTGGCATTGGCTCACCTCCATCGGGTTGTTGGGGTCTGTGAGGACGAAAATCCTACGCCCAATTCCGCTCATGTTTCAAATCACGTCTGTGCAAAACTCACCGCCGCAGCAATTCCGTTAGCCTTCACGCGCGAGCTCAACCAGCTCAGCTTGTCACCGTGGCGCCTGAGCTGCCTCACTGGCAGTTGTGACGCACATCACTGAAAATGGGTCAAATTACGCTTCATGCTGCAGTGCAGCAACAGCTGCAGGAACCGGAAAAAATGAGACGCAGGGATGTCATGCTCCTCTTCGTCAAACCCGCTCGTCCCCGCATCGTCTGGCGGAACCCGGCGATGCCGCATGGAAACCGTAGGGCAAAGTATTGCGACACGGTACCCGAGGGCAGGAAATACGAGGTGCTTGAGCAGGCTTGCGGCGACTGGGTCCTGGCCACCGAATTGACCGTTGTTGACGGCCGTCCGAAGGTCGTGGCGGCGTAGTGGCGAAGTTATGCCCGAACTGGCTCTAGCCTGTGCGGAATGTCCCGATTGCCATACGCCGGTCCTCGCCTATGAGTCTGCCCCTCACGCTATCGCGCCATGCGGAGACGAAGAACCGTTGACGCTTGTGTGTGATCGCTGCGGCACGGCTTTCGAAATCCCAGGAGGCGATCTCCTTCTTCGGTCAATTCCATTCAGTTGGCTGTTTGCCTATGCGCCTTTGGCGAACTGAAGCGCGTGTACTGGAGGTTGGAGAATGCGGTGGTCGTCCTGTTTGGTGATCGGCCTTCTTATCGCGCGATACATGTTTGCTCGAAAAAATTTCAAGCCGGACCTGCTTGAACAGCTGCGCGAAGTAGGCTTTTGACAGACCCGGAGAGTGGGCTGGTTCCCCTGCGTTTACGTGTTCCGTCCTGAGTTCTTCCTCGTGCCCCCTCCGTCCAATGGTCCAAGCACTCCGAGCTGCTCGACCGTCACGGTCCGACGATGCCCGTTGCTGCAACTCACGGTCTTGGTCGCGACCGAGATCGGCATCCCTGTATGCATCGGCAGGCGGAAAACCGTGACCTGCTCACCGCATAAACAGGCGTAGCCGAGGCAGAGAAAGATTCCAAGAGATTTCAAAATGGAGGTTCTCCGACTTGCCTTCTTGGCTGACGCACGATGTGTACGTGAAACGGGTTCAGCCCGCGCTGGCCAGCATCGCGAAGTCCCGAATACGTACCACGCTTGGGGTGAGCGAGCCGTACTCCTCTGACATCCAGACAGGCAAGCGAGTGCCCCACCCACGGCACTGGCAGGCGCTGGCAGAGTTGGTGGGAGTCAGCAGGCGATAATTTTGCATGGCCAGCTTCCCTTGCTGCTGCGAAGGACATTCTTAAAGACCGTAGCGAGACTCGCCTGATATTGCTTACTCTTGAACCTTAGCCCGGCCATGCATTGACATTACATAGACTTAGGACCACCATGCCTTTAATTATGCAAGCCACGTGGAGGAGGCGCTGTACTCGGTTGGTGTAATTCGCCAACTGACCCACGAGGATTGCGAGAGAGGCGATAAGATTAATGAGAGCAACTAGTCCCAAAGTGAGACTTGTGTGCATTTTTCTGTGTCTTTGTGCAGTGGTGCTTCCCGCTGTAGCTCAGCAGCCCGCCGGCCTACCTGAGGATTGGTCGCATCAGCATCTGCTCTTTTCCCATCCTGGATCAGCCTGGTTAGACAGGATTGCGTTGACTACTGGGGCACTGGTGGCCCAGCCCGCGCCGCACGTTAGGGTAGGAATCGTTTCAGATTGGGCACACCATCATATCCTCCACCCGGATTCGAACGACTTTTCCGTAATGGCCAGAATCCGGAGCGATCCCCGCTGGCTGCATAATTGGTATCTCCGTCATCCGGAGGCTTGGTGGCCAGAACGCCATCGCGGGCACGGCGAGACACGCAAGGGTAGCCACAGAGACTGGAGCGTGTCCCTGTCGGCGTCTCCTCCGAAATTCGGATTTGAGCCGCTATTCGACTTTACATTCGACATTGCTCCCGAGACGGGATACGGCGGCCTCAACACAGCCGACGAAGGCAATGGTGAGTTCCTCGCCACGGCCGGTACCCTCACCGTGACGGCGGGAAATGACATTGGCACCTATGCGCTGTATCCAGGTGGGCCGGGTGTAACGCTTAGTCCCTTAGGCGGCTTTGATTACAATAATCTCCTCTTCCCCTTCTACCCTTCAACCGACCCTCCGCTTGACATTTATGGACTTCTCTTTATTGGTCCCGGTTTGGAGATCAACATCTGGGGCAACAGTCCCGGTAATTATTCATTTTATGACTTTAATGGTAGCGGCTATGGAACTCAATTGACGGAAACGGGAACCTTCACCGTGAACGTCGATCCCGGTGGGGGCCAGACTTTTCCCGCCAAGTTTGTGTTTGACGTAACCGCAGTTCCAAGCTGCACGAAAGACTTCGTGGTGATCGGTCTCCCCGCCAACCCCGCATCAGGCGGTCAGGCCAACATCATTGGATTGAACAATCTCTATAGCTCGTCCACCTCAACCGGTTACTGCCCTACGGCCGGGCCCACGGTGATGTTCGCTTACGCCTCAGGCACCGGACAGTTGCCGGCCTCCGTGGCAATCTCACAGAGTGGGGAGCAAATTGCCTACATTGAAAATCTCTCCACGGGTAGCTCCTACTTCCACGTCCTGACCATTGGCACTACGGGGACCAACGGGACCAGCGCGACAGCGGCAGTGGCGCTGGGCAGCGCTGGGGGCAACAACGCTGTAGACCAAAGGGTGCTGCTTTCGCCGGACGGCGGCACCACCAACCAAAGCTCTACAACCGCCCCTTTCATCGTTTACACCTCTAACGACGCCAACGATGTCGCCTACGTCTCTACATATAGTTGGTCCGGGAGCGGATCCGGCTACCTCTACAAGATCAACAACGTATTCAACGGCAGCGCAACTCCAACGATCGTTTGGAGCGTTCCCATCAATGCCGTTCCGTCAACTCCGGTATACGATTCGGTATCGAATAAGGTTTTCTTTACGGATAGCGCCGGCCGTATCGATCATGTGACGGACACAGGCACGTCCCCATCCGTTGTTTATGGCGCGGTATTGGCAAACGGCACCACATCCGAGAATCCCGTAACCATCGATAGCACCCATCAGATGGTTTACGCTTCCTTCAACTCCAACGGGACCAATGCCTTGGTTGTGCAGGCCCCCACGAGTATGGCGAGCACTGTCTCCGTACCCGTGGGGACGCAGACCACAACCTACACAGGGCCTTACGGCGTGGATTTTAACAACGCTTATTACAACGGATCGGGGACGCCGCTCATGTACGTCGCCGGAACCGGCACCGGAACGCTACCAACGCTCTACAGCGTCGGGTTCAACAGCAGTGGTGTGATGAACAGCAGCGCCAGTACGACAGCGGCTCTGGCTACCGGCATGGCGGACTCGTCGCCGGTTACAGAGTTTTACAACGCTTCGCTCCAGAAGGACTTCCTTTTTGTGGGGGTCACGAACAATTGCATCGCTACCGCCGGTGGCGGAACCGCCGGCTGCGTGATGAGCTTGGACATCACGGGTGGCTTTCCGAGCGTCAATGCCAGCAGTACCGCCCTAGCCGCCCCGGGAGGCACAAGCGGAATCATCGTGGACAACGACAGCAGTCTTACCGAAGCTTCGAGCATTTACTACGCCACCAAGACTGGAGCGACCCTGGTAAAAGCTACGCAGTCCGGCCTGAACTGATCCAAATGCGTGGCGGCGGCGCTGGTGCAATTCGCCGATCACCTAAATCGGTGACTGGGCTGAGGGTCCGGAAAGCCCTGCTGTCAGAGTGATCCACGAGGGCACCGCCGCGGCCGGGACGCTGGAGCACGTGAGACAAGGCCAGACGAAAATTCTGTCACGGCTGTATGTGACCACCGTCACGGACTGAGGGAACGACGCATCGATAACCTTTAGGATCTCCGGAGGCATGGGGCTGGAATGAGCGGCGGCGTCTCCCTATGAGCCCCGCCTCTGGCACGAAGTTGAGGTTCCCCCCGTGGCAACGCTTCTGCTCACGTACGCATTTCGCTGTCAGACCTGCAACTGTGCCAACAAGGACGAACTTGTTCTTGCTGCCCACAACCGCGACCAACTGGTGGGCTTCATGTCTCAGGCTCACCTTGGGTGCAAAGCTTGTGGGCAACCGAGGGTCGTGGACCAGGGAGTGAAAATCTCACTCCGGAAGCCCGCTCCACTGACAGACGGGAACACGAGGCAGCGAGGAATCACACTGATCGCTTAACTAGCATCACTTCCCCGGAGGTGGGAAATGACCTCGACACCTCTTTCGCATCCGACGAGCAAAACAAGTGCGACTGCCGACTGGCTTTTGCCAAGCAGCTTTATCTAGCTAAGGATGCGTCATTCCTTTTGGCCTTTCGCCCTCCCGCCCGCTCGCCCTCGCGCCGCGCCCGCTGATTTTGCACTTCGCCAGAGAGAAAAACCTCGCACACGCACTCAATATTGCCGCACATCCACACCGGGACCTGCCGTCACTCGCGTCACAGCCAGGGGCATCTCGCGGCAATGTGTAATGCGAATTGT
>DASPTQ010000297.1:0-13380 GCA_035623335.1 Terriglobales bacterium | reverse complement strand
TACCGAAGCCACGATCGATCACCTGGAAATAGGTGAGGTCGGCGAACGCCGTTTCCTTCCACCAGGCGCGAAACTCGCCCATCGGCGCCCAGCCGCGCTTCGAATAGTATTCCGTTCCAATATGAGCATCCAGGCTGCGATTGATGGCCCAGAACACGGATTCTCCGAGGATGGTTCCCTTCACCGTAGACTGGCCAAAGTTCGGGATCAGAAATCCGGATTGGCGCGGCACGTGCTCCGCCGGCAGCGTGGCAAAGGGCAAATAGAGGATAGGAATGCCTTCGATTCCGAAGGTGGTGTGATAGATCTTCGCCGTGCCGCCGACCTCCACATCGACCTTGCTGGCATCAAACGCCCATTTCGGGCGAGGCAGATCGCAGGTAGTGACGATCCCGTCGTAAACCTTGTAATGATCGGGACCGGTTTGTTCCACCACCTTTCCTCGGAAGAAAAATGGGTTGGAAGAAGTCAGCAACATCCGGCCCGCGCGCGGGCGCGCTCCCAGGCTGCCGGTGACATGTTCGAAGCGTCCGGTCTCAGTGTTGAAGTTGTAGGCGCCGCGGCTGGCTTCGAGGTGCTCGTCATGGGGACCTCCGTCGAGTACCGCGTGGCCATCCACGGTGGCGTCTCCGGTGTCCGAGTTATAGGTCATTTCGTCGCCGCGCAAGATGTAAGTTCCGTAGTGAATTTCCGCCTTGCCATGCAATTTGTAGACGGAACCAACTTTTTCCTGGCGGAGGGCGATGATGGTCGCCTCTTCCTCGTTCGGCCTGGACGAAGTTTTCCGCGCAGCCGAGGACTGAGGTGGAGCACCCAGGGAAAGCAACTGGCTGGTAACTATGCGGGGAGCGAGTAAATGATGACAGAGAATCGCGGTCGTGATAAGAAATCGTGTGCGGGAAGTCATCGAAACCGTGCGAACTCCCCGAAACGAGACTTCGGGCTCGGGTATGGTGACGTTAGCATGGGGCGAGCCTAGGTAGCAAAGCGGGACGCATTTCGACATTCCCAGTCAGCTTCGTCGAACTTAGCTCTGATTTCATTTGATTTTGTCGAGAGGAAACTGCTCGGTAAAGTCCTCGGTCGAGGAACGACGAAGAGCAGGAAGCTCGGAATGTCCCATTGGCAGACCCGGCTCAACTGTTTCCCTCATGATGGATGAGACCCTAATCAGTTGCTCGTACCTCCGGCAGCCGGCAGGAGTGATCAGCTGGGAGCTATTTCCCTATGAAGCCCAGATTTGAACCCGAGCGTGATCCCGCGCTCAGCCGAGAGAAGCAACCGAGATTGCTTGATCCTGAAGCATACGATGCGAGCGAGCAGCGATTTGCCGCCAGCCTCGACACCAAGCCAGGGACTCGTCGAGGGCGCTTTGTGGTGGATTGGGATGGCACCTCCGGCGCGGGGCAGCCCGCCAGTCCGGCCAAGCCCAACCGGGTGGAGAATCTCACCGTCATCGAAGCGGACGGCTCGGGTCCGGGCGAGGTCGAAGTCGAAGGTGCTCGTGAAGCCGCGAAAAACGATCGCACCGACGATCTCCCGGTGGTAGCCGAGAGCGATCCGCCGGATTGTCTATCCTGGCGGCTCGAAGTGCAGGCCAAAATCACGCGTTACCGGCGGCGCAAGCGTCCTCCCCCGCCCCGCTATCCTTCCCTGGGACTTCCATGCGAATCCCCGGATTCACGCCTGGCCCCTCGTTCGCAAGCGGCGCCTCCGCCGAACCCGCCGGCCGGCGAGACGACCCCGGTGGCCACCCGGCCCGGAGGGAGAGGAAAACTACTGGAGTTCTTCCGCCCTTCGATTGCGCCGCCCGAAGTTGTTGACGAACTGGCCGAGCCGGTCATCGATTCTCCACGAATCTTGGAGGTTCCCGACGTCTTGCCGCCTCCGCCCGCGCTGGGGGGCATCCTCATCGAGCCTAGCGAAGACCAACTGCCGAAACCCGGATTGGAGTTGCCCTTGCGAGCGGCTCCCATGGTAAGGCGCGTGATCGCGTTGGTCGTAGACGGCCTGTTGGTGATTGCCGCGGCAGCGCTGTTCGGCTACATCTGCTGGAAAATGGGCCTCCAAGGACTCCCGAATACGAGAATCCTATCGCTAGGAGCGGCTTTAACCGCGCTCTTATGGGCAGGTTATCAATACCTTCTGCTGGTTTACACGGGCTCGACTCCGGGATTGAAGCTGGCCAAGCTCCGGCTGAGCCGCTTCGACAGCACTCCGGTGCCGCGAAAACTTCGCCGCTGGCGGGTCCTGGCCTCGATTCTTTCGGGTTTGTCTCTCACCCTGGGCTATGCCTGGTGTTTCCTGGATGAAGACCAACTCTGCTGGCACGACCGAATCACCCAGACCTATATGGGCCCGCTCGATCCCCGATAGGTGGTGATCGAGTCTCGCCAGCGAATCCTGGTAACATCTTTTGGTGAACTCCAAGGCTCTAGTTCGGGTGCGCTTTGCGCCCTCGCCCACCGGACATCTGCACGTCGGCAACGCGCGCACGGCTCTGTTCAACTGGCTTTTCGCCCGGCAAAAGGGCGGAACCATGATCCTGCGCATCGAGGATACGGACGTCGAGCGCAGCGAGGCCCGGTTCGAGGATCAGCTCATCGGAGACCTCAAATGGCTCGGGCTCGATTGGGATGAAGGTCCAGATCGAGGCGGGCCCTACGCTCCCTACCGCCAATCCGACCGCCTGGAAATTTATCGCGAGCATGCCGAGAGGTTGCGGGCAGAGGGCAAAGCCTACCTGTGCTTTTGCAGCGAAGAAGAACTGGAAAAAGAGCGCGAGCGCCGACAGGCCGAAGGTGGCCAGCCGATCTATTCCGGCAAGTGCCGCAACCTCGATCCGGAGGAGGCCAAGCGCCGCCGCGACGCCGGGGAGGCTTCGGCCATCCGCCTGAAGATTCCCGAACGGCCCATTCGTTTCCACGACATCGTGCACGGTGACGTCGAATTTTCGAGTGAGGTCGTGAGCGATCCCATCATTCTGCGTTCGAACGGAATGCCCGTCTACAACTACGTTGTCGTCATCGATGACGGGCTGATGAAAATCACCCATGTGATCCGGGGCGACGATCATCTTTCGAATACTCCCAAGCAGGTGGCCTTGTACGAAGCCCTGGGCTGGAAGGTGCCGGAGTTTGCCCACCTCTCGACCATCTTAGGGGGAGATCGCGAACGGCTCTCGAAACGCCACGGGGCCACCTCGATCCAGAACTTCCGCGACATGGGCGTGCTTCCGGAAGCGCTCGAGAACTATTTGGTTTTGCTGGGATGGGCCCCGAGCGGAGGCACGCGGGAGATTTTCACCCCCAAGGAGCTGATCAAGGAGTTCTCGCTCCAGCGGGTCACGCCTTCCTCCGCCGTCTTCGACATGGAGAAGCTCTACTGGCTGAACCGGCAATACATCAAGCAAGCGGCGCCGGAAAGAATCAATCGATTGGCGCTGCCTTATTACGCGACCATGATGGCGGAGGGTGCTGCGCCGGCGAACAACGGCCGAACCAACGGGTGGATTCCCTCGCAGTCCGAGGCGGACTGGCTGGCAAGACTCACCCAGCTTTACGTCCCCTATGTCAACCGGCTGGACGAGCTCCCGGAGCGCGCCGCCCCCGTGTTTGCTTACGATGCGACGCGGGCTCTCGAGTCCCCCGACAATCGGGAAGTCTTGGGCTGGCCTTCGACCAAGGCCGTGCTGACGGACTTCACCGTGAAGGTCCTCGAAGACGAGTCGGCAACGAGCGGCCAGCTTACGGGGGAAGAATTCAAGGCCATTGTCAATCACGTTCGCGCCGAAACCGGAGCCAAGGGCAAAGAGCTGTTTCATCCCATTCGCATCGTCATCACCGGGTTGCATTCCGGCCCGGACTTTGATCGGCTGATCCCCATTCTTGAAACCGGCAGTCATCTGAAATTGCCGCGACCGATACTCAGCGTGCATGAGCGGGTCCAGCAATTCGCCAAAGCCTATTGCCATTCGTAGCCTAACCATTGCCTGTCTGGGGTGAGGGAGTTACCGTTTGAGAATTGCCGCCAGGGCCATGTCCAAGTCCGGGCGTCGAAAACGGTAGCCGCTGGCACGGAGCTTGGCAGGCTCCACTCGCTGGCTGGCCAGCAGCAGCTCATCCGCCATTTGTCCGAGGGCCGCTCGCGCGGCAAAGGCGGGCATGGGGAAGAGGGCAGGCCGTGACAGAGCCGAAGCCAAACTCGTGGTGAATTCCCGATTGGTGACTGGATTTGGCGAGACCACGTTGAGCGGACCTGCGAGGGTACTGGTTTTCATGGCGTATTCGATGGCCCCGATTACATCGTCGAGCGCCACCCAGCTCCACCACTGGCGTCCGCTTCCCACCCGGCCGCCGAGACCCAGCCGGAAAGGCGGGAGCATCTTCGCCAGTGCCCCGCCCGACGGGCTCAGCACAATTCCGAAGCGCGTCATGACGGTTCGAACGCCCGCTTGGACTGCCGGCTGGGTAGCGGATTCCCAGTCGCGGCAAACCTCGGCGAGAAATCCTTGACCACCCAAGCTCTCCTCGTTAAGAACTTCGTCTCCTCGATCGCCGTAGAATCCGACGGCGGAAGCCGCAAGCAATAGAGCCGGGCGCTTCGCCGCCTGGGCCAGCGCCTCAGCTATATTTCTTGTCCCTACGACCCGGCTGTCGCGGATGGCCTGTTTCTTTCGCGCGGTCCAGCGCTCGGCTATGGTCTCACCGGCCAGGTGAATGACGGCGTCGAAGCCGGAAACCGACTCGGGCGGAATCGGCCGTGAAGGATCCCAGGAGATTTGGCCGGGTCCGGCGGAGTCACTGCGAATCAGGCGCGTGACCTGCCAACCGTTGGCCGTCAGGCGAGGGAGCAGGGCAGAGCCGACCAGTCCTGACGATCCGCTGATGAGAACTTTGCCCGCAGTGGCAGCCACAGCTTGTCAAATCTATCAGTTCGCGGAGGTTAGGAACAGACAGGAGTTCGCCCTGACCCTCCCATGCCACAAGGCTCGTAGGACTTCCGTATCTGCCAGAGGGGGCGTTGGCCGGACCGGTGGGCGCTATAATCAGACCGAGAATACTCAACGTTCGACTTTTCGCCCTCTCCGACGGGCGATCTTCAAGCATGGCAACTTTGCGCGAACAGATCGCGACCACTGCCCTCACGGTGACCAAATTCCGCGAGTTGTTGCGGACCATGCGGGAAAATCGCCCCAGCGACGACCTGGAACTGGTACGCAAGGCTTACGAGTTCTCGCAAAGGATCCATACCGGTCAGACCCGGGCTTCGGGCGAACCCTACCTGGTCCACCCCCTGAGCGTGGCCCGGGTATTGGCCGAGATGAAGATGGATCCGGTCGCGGTCGCCGCCGGTTTGCTGCACGATTCGGTCGAAGACACCACGGTGACCACGGTGGATATTCGCCAGGAGTTCGGCGAGCAGGTGGCCCACATCGTCGAAGGGGTCACCAAGATCGACCAGATTGATTTCGCCACCCGGGAAGAGCAGCAAGCCGAGAATCTGCGCAAGATGATGCTGGCGATGGTCGACGATATTCGGGTGGTGCTGATTAAGCTGGCCGACCGGCTGCACAACATGCGTACGCTCGAACATCTTCCCCCGGAACGCCAACAGAAAATCGCCAAGGAGACCCTGGAGATCTATGCTCCGATCGCCCATCGGCTGGGAATGGGCAAGATTCGCGGCGAGCTCGAAGATCTGGGATTTCGCTACATCGATCCCATCACCTATCAGCAGGTGCACGATGCCGTCGAAGCCCGGCGCAAGACCGGGGAACAGTTTCTCGCCCGGGTCGAGGGGCTGTTGCGGGACAAGCTGAAAGAGGCGGGGATCACCGCCAAGGTGGAGAGCCGTATCAAGCGCCTGTACAGCATTCACCGCAAACTGGTTCGGCAAAAAATCAACGTGGACCAGGTGTACGACCTCTATGCCATGCGGGTGATTACCCATTCGGTGCAGGATTGTTATGCCGTGTTAGGCATTGTGCACAACGTGTGGCGGCCCGTTCCCGGCCGAATCAAGGATTTCATTGCCATGCCGCGGCCGAATTTTTACCAGTCGCTGCACACCTCAGTGATCACCGAAGACGGAACTCCCTTTGAGCTTCAGATCCGCACCGATGAAATGCATCGCATGGCGGAGGAGGGCATTGCCGCCCACTGGAAATACAAGGATGGTCCGGTTTCGGCTCGCGACGAGCAGCGGCTGGCCTGGCTGCGGCAGGTGGTCGAGTGGCAGCAAGACGTCTCCGATCCCGCCGAGTTCCTCTCGACGCTCAAGATCGATTTGTATCCCGAGGAGGTGTACACCTTTACCCCGAAGGGTAAGGTGGTCGTGTTGCCGCGGGATTCGACGCCCATCGATTTTGCCTATTCCGTGCACACCGAGGTAGGTCACAGTTGCGTAGGAGCCAAGGTCAACGGACGCATGGTTCCTCTGCGCCACCGCCTGCACAGCGGGGACATCGTCGAAATCGTCACCCAGGCGGGACACCGGCCCAGCCGCGACTGGCTGGCCGTCGTGAAGTCCTCTCGCGCCCGCAATAAGATCAAGCACTGGCTGAACATTCATCAGAGAGAGCGGGCCATTGAAATCGGCCGCAAGCTGATTGAAAAGGAGGCTCGCAAGTACCGGGTGGCCCTGAAAGAGATCAAAGAGGAGGAACTGCGGAAGATTGCCTCCGATTACGGTCTCGGCGACGGCGACGATCTGTTGGCCGCCATCGGCTATGGCAAGTATTCGGCGCGCCAGGTGCTGGGCCGGCTCGCGCCGGCGGCTCGAGGATCACCCGAAGTCGTCGGCGAAGCCAAGTCCAGCGGTCTGGCAAGCGTGGTGCGCCGGGTGTTTGGCGGCGACCACCATCAGAACGCCATCCGGGTGAAAGGTCAGGGCGATTTGCTGGTCTACCGGGCGCGCTGCTGTAATCCCATTCGCGGCGAATCCATCGTAGGCTACGTTACGCGGGGTAAGGGAGTGGCCGTGCACGCCGTCGATTGCCCCAATGTTGTCAATCTGCTCTACGAGCCTGAACGAAAGATCGAGGTGGAGTGGGCCCACGATGACTCTACCCCCAGCTCCTATCCGGTAAAAATCACGGTCTTCTGCGACGATCGTTTCGGCATGCTCAAACAGATCAGTTCCGTCATCAGCGACACCAAGACCAATATCCGCAATGTTGAGGCACGCACCCACAATGGACGCGGCAATATCGACGTGATCCTCGATATTGTGGATCTGAAGCATTTGGAGGACATCATCAATGGGGTGCGAAAAATTCCTGGCGTTTACGATGTGCAACGGCTGCAGAAGGTCTAAGAGCACGTCCTCGGAGTTTCGATGCGCGATCTGATTCGAACGCAAGATGCTCCCCAGGCCATTGGGCCTTACTCCCAGGCCATTCGGGCCAACGGATTTGTATTTGTTTCCGGGCAGGTGGCCATTGATCCCACGAACCAGCAGGTGATTGCCGGTGATATCAGCGCCCAGACCGACCGCGTGCTCAAGAACCTCTCCGCCATCCTGAAAGCCGCGGGAACGGACCTGAAGAAAGTCGTGCGCGCGACGGTGTTTCTGAAGAACATGAGCGACTTCGCAGCCATGAATGAGGTCTACGGCAAATATTTCACGGTCGTTCCCCCGGCCCGATCGACGGTCGAGGTTGCCCGCCTGCCGAAAGATGTGCTGGTCGAAATTGATGTGATCGCCCTTGCCTAGACGGGCAGGCGTCGTGTACTTCCAGCTTCCGAACCAGGTACATTTCCCTGGACTTTCGAGAATCTCCCTTTATCATTTCTACTTCCATTATTTCCCCAAGGAGCAGCTTTCATGCACAACGCGTTGTGGATCGTAGCGATCGGAGTTGCCGCCGGCATGGCGTTCGCCCAAGGTGGCGCAAAACCTGACACCAGTGCGCCGACCAAGGTCACGGGAGCGCCCACCAAGACCGCCGACGGACTCGAGTACTGGGACATCAAGGTTGGCAGCGGCCCGACCGCCCAGCGCGGCCACTCGGTGAAGGTGCACTATACCGGGTGGCTGACCAACGGCAAGAAGTTCGATAGTTCGGTCGATCACCAGCAACCTTTCACCTTTCATCTCGGCGGCGGCGAGGTCATCAAGGGATGGGACGAAGGCGTGGAGGGAATGAAAGTTGGCGGCAAACGGCAGTTGAGGATTCCGTCGGAACTCGCTTATGGGCAGCGCGGCTATCCTCCCATCATCCCCGGGAACTCAACCCTGATCTTTGACGTGGAATTGCTAGGGGTGCAATAGGGGTGGAAGGTGACCGGTTAGAAGCCGGCTGCACCCAGGGTCGAGGCTGAGCGGTCGATCGCTTCTAGTCGTCGTCTGGATCTAGAGGTGCACTCGGGTCGTTCAGAAAGTACGCGGCATCGAGAGGTGCCGAAATGGTTTGAAAAGGGATCGGGGTTTGCTTGAAGTCGAAGCAATCGGATAGATCGTCCGCCATCGCGTCGGCATAGCCGAGGGATGGCAGTCCAAATGTCTCTTCAAGGAACTTCAAGATGCTGCCAAAGTCATGGTTGACGTGCGAGACGTACCCAGCCTTGGCCAAGGGAGAGACTACGATCATTGGTACGCGAAAGCCATAGATGTAGCCACAACCCCATTGGGAGCAATTGACCCGCACCTGAGGCGGCGGGACGTGATCGTACCACCCTCCCCAATCGTCCCAAGCAATGATCATAGCCGTCGTCGACCAGTACTGACTGTTGCCGACGGCATTAACAATCGATGCCACCCAGGACGGACCCGAGCCGTCATTCTGGAGGGGATGGTCGGAGGCCTGGCCCGTCGGTATTACCCAACTCACGGCCGGGAGCGTGCCATCGCTTATGTCTTTAAGTACTTGAGTCTTTTGCAAGATCACATTGTTGGTCCAGTCGGAACCTGCACATTGGCCATTCGAGGGGGCACAGATATGTCTAATGGCATTCGGTCCGGTCCATATCGAGCCCGGCTTAGGGCTGTAGTATTTCCAACTGACGCCAGCACTGTCGAGCAGATCGGTCAAGGTCGGATGTTCGAAGCAGGGATACATCTTTGATGATTCCTGGCCGCTCGGATCGATCAGCCGGACGGAGGCCGCGGGAGGTGCGGCGCAGCCCGTGCCGCCCTCGGTGTTTTCGGCGGCGAAGAGGTTACTCGTCGCCGTGGGTGCCGAGGTGCCAGAAATGATGAATTGATGGGCGGGAAAACTTGGCCCCTGGTTGGTCTGGAACATGCGGTCGGCGAAGGTATATTGCTCGGCAAGCTGGAAATAGGGAGCGACTTCGGAGGGGTTCACATACTGAAACTGAGGGTTCGCCGGGCATCCTGGACTTCCTGGGACACAAGATGCAACCTTGTCCGCCCCGTCCATTTTGCCGTTATCGTACATGTTGACGAAATCGGCGTGGCTGTGACCGAGATCATATTTGTTCGCCAGTGTGATCGGCTGGAGAACAATGGTCTGCCCCAGTGAGTTCACACCGGAGTTGGCGATGTCGGCATGCGGCAATCCGTGAAACAGATTGTCCGGAGAGCGGTTCTCTTGATAGATCACGAGCACGTGCTGGAAGGGGTTTGAACCCGCCCGCTTGGGGGTGGAAGACGACCCCCCGCAACCGTTCAGGCTCAGGAGGACGACACCGGTAAGAAAGAGAAAACACAACAGCAGGATCGAAGTAATTCGTAGTCGCATGCGGCACGGCTCCCCGTAAATCCTTCACAGTGCCAGGGTTACTCCCAATACCCGATTTCCAGAGGTCTTACATCTAGGTGCGAACCGTGGAAACTGCCGCCCCAACTGCTTTCTATTGCTAAGCTTAGATGCCTGAGATGCATGGAAAAGAAACGGGTCTGGCCAGAAAAAAACTCGAAAGGGCACTTTCTCCGTGGAACACGGGATATGGGTCAGGAGCCCTTGCTCCCTATGCCGCCTGATTGAGGCTGAGGTCGAACGGCTCTCGTCGTCGTCTGGATCGAGAGGTGTACTCGGGTCGTTCAGAAAGTGCGCGGCATCGAGAGGTGCCGAAATGGCTTGAAAAGGGATGGGGTTTTGGTCGAAGTCGAAGCAATCGGACAGATCGTCCGCCCCGTCCATTTTGCCGTCATCGTACATGGTGACGAAATCGGCGTGTGAGTGACCGAGATCATATTGGTTCGCCAGTATTGATTGGCCGGAGAGTATTCCTCTCGCCCAGTGAGTTCACACCGGAATTGGCGATGTCGGCATGTGGCAATCCGTGAAACAGGTTGTCCGGAGACCGGTTTTCCTGAAAAATCACGAGCACGGGTTGGAGCGCTTTCGAAGCCGCCTGCCGGGGGTCCGCAGACGATCCCCCCAACCGTTCCGGCTCAGCAGGAGCACACCGGTAAGAGACAGAACACATAGCATCAGCGTCGCAGTAATTCGTAGTTGCATGGAGGGCCCTCCCCATCCATCAAATGCCAGGTTTATTTTCGATAAGAATTCGGCTTCAAACCGTAGAAACGCAACCCGAACTGCACCTGATTGTCTGCTGACTCCGATGCATGGATCGTGCGCTGAGTTGCGAATGCTTGAGGGCTTCGATCGATAAGTGAATTTAGGCTTTGACCACTTTACCGCTGCGTAGGCAGGAGGCGCAGACTCGGATACGCTTCGTTCTGCCCTTAATCTGGGCCCGCACCGGGCGGAGATTGACGTTCCAGCGGCGCCGCGACACGTTGTGCGCGTGACTGATGGTATTGCCAAAGCGCGGCTTCTTGCCGCAAACCTCACAAACTTGTGCCATGAAAGACTCCCAGGTTGGTTCTCGTTTAGATCGGAAACTGTAATTTTACTGAAGTTTGTCGAGTTTCGCCATCGCGTACACTCTGCGGTCGAGTCCCAAATCACCGAGAACGAGGACATGCCACGGCCCGCGGTTCCGACAGCTCCATGATGGGACTTAGGGCTTGCGGTTCAGATATTTGTCGAACCAATCGGTCGTCCGGCGAATCGCATCGATCTGGTTCTCGCGTTTTTCAATGCCGTGACCCTCATTGGGATAGTAGTGCACCTCGACTACTTTGCCGTCTTTCTTGAGCAGATCGACCACCTGTTCGGCCTCTTCCTTCGGCACCCGCGGGTCGTTATCGCCCTGCAAAACCAGCAGGGGAGCTCGAACTTTGTGGATGTAGGCAATCGGGGAGGTGGCCTCATACACTTTCTTGTCTTTCACCGGATCTCCCAAAAGCGTTACCTCGTACTGCTGCAGGAACGGATCGGAGTGTTGGAGCATCGTCTCCCAGTTGATAATTCCGTACAGCTCTACCGCGGCGGCCCATATGTCCGGAGTCTTGCCGATCGCCATCAAGGTCATAAATCCGCCGTAGGAGCCGCCAGTTATCCCGATCTTTTTAGAGCTGACGTAACCGGTATCTTCGAGGAACTTGGTGGCGTAAACTTCGTCCTGCAAATCTCCTCCGCCGAGATCCTGGTAATTCGCCCGCTGAAAGTCCATTCCGTAGCCGGTCGATCCGCGCACATTGGGAGCAATGCAGATGTAGCCCCGCGACACAAGTGCGGCTACGCGCGGGCTCCATCCATCCACCACCTGCCCGGTGGGGCCGCCGTGGGGAAGAACCAGAGCTGGATTCGAGCCGTCCCGCTTCAGATTGAATGGCACCCACAACAGCGCGCTGATGGTTTTTCCGTCGAAACTCTTGTAGTGGACGATCTCGGACTCGGGCATCGCGGCTGCGCCGAGACTGGCGATGGCGGAATGGGTCAGCTGGGTTATTTCTCGCGACGCCAAGTCGTCTATCCAGAGGTCGCCCGGCTTGACTGAGCTTTCGTGCGAGAGCAACAAACGGTCGCCCGTAGGCGAAAAGGAATTCGGATATGCCGGGAGGGTATTCAAACCGGCCGCTACCGGGAGTTTCTCGGCTCGCATGCTGGCGGCATCGACCAGATAAATATCGGTCAAGCCGTCCGCATTGAGGGTGTAGGTGAAGGATTTCCCGTTGGGAGAGAAATCGCCGGAGTTCGCTTCCCACTTCGTGTCCGTGACCCAAGTGAGCTTCCCCGTGGCCAGATCGAGCAACGCCACGTTCTGATATCCGGCTTTCTGGTTCGAGGTCAACAACAGGGTCCTGCCATCGGGCGACAAGGAAGAGGCGAGGTTCAAGACCTTGCCCTGATGAGGGGTAAGATTCGTGGTCTTACCGGTCGAGACGTCCACGGCGTAGATGTCGGCGTCGCTGAAACTCACCTCGACCCGGTTAGCGTATAGAGTCCTGCCATCCGGACTCCAGGCGACGGAGGCCCAGGAATGATCTTTGGTCTCTTCATGGGTCAGTTTGCTGACCTTGTGGGTTGCCCAGTCGAGCAGCGCAAGATCGTAAACCGTTCCCTCCTTCGGCTTGTAATTCAGAGCGATGGTTTTGCCATCAGGGGACCAGCGGGGCGACTCCTCGCGGATGTCGGGAGTGCTGGTGAGATTGACCACTTCGCCTCCGTCACTTGGCTCGGCGAAAATGTCCCACAGTTCGTTGCCCCCGGTGTCTTGCATGAAAACGATCCATTTGCCGTCGGGTGACCAAGTGCCTCCATACTGGCGTTCATCGGACTGAACCAGCTGGATGGGCCAGCCGCCTGCGGAGCTGACTTTCCATAGATTCGAGCGCCCTGTGATGTCGGTGGTAAACAGAATTTCTTTTCCGTCCGGCGACCACGAAGCACCGGAAACGGAACGCGTGAAGTAAAGATCGTCGATGGGGATGGCACGCGCCCGAAAGTTGGTGGCCGACTGGACGGATTGTGGATCGGTGATCCGGCGATCATCCGGACCGGATGACTGCCCAAGCGACAAAGGCAAGAACTGGAGAGCGAGGATGACCGGGACCAACAGGCGCCGAAGCTTCATAGGAACCTCGTGACCTCACAGATGTTGGTTTCATCTCAAGTGCGTTGTCATTTTACTGGAGTCGCCCCCCGCCCGCCTTCGGTCAGGACGCTGCTGAGAGCTGTTCCAATTTGGCGTCGATGCATTCGCTAACAGCCATCGCTATCATCGATGAACTGCAGATAGAATGACCGAGAGAAACGGGATAACTAGATGCTTCCGCGACAGCGAACACGACTGCCCCTTCCGACTCGGCAATCGGCTCTTATTCCGAACCTTCTCGTCGACGGAGGCCGAACTGCTCATCGACGACATGCAATTTCTCGTCGAGCTCGACGCTTGCCGACAGAACCGCCCTTCTCGCACGGTTGAAATCTGCGAATCGCAGATCCCTGAAGTGCACGATATAGCCCTTTCCGACATCAAGGGTCTCGGTTTCCGTGATGGGATACTGCGCCCAATCCAGGTAGACCCGGCCGAGGTAGGACTTCTTTGCCGCTAGAGTCAC
>DASPTQ010000296.1:0-13555 GCA_035623335.1 Terriglobales bacterium | reverse complement strand
GGCCTGGTCGGACTCGAACTTGCCTCAGTCATGGGAGACGAGATTGAGGATCCGAAACGCACGCTACCCGGCGCCGTAGCCTTGGGGGGAATCATCTGCGGAGTGCTCTACATCGGGGCTACGCTGACTTTGCTGTTGGCGTTGCCGAAAAATCAGATCGGTGTCCTGGCCGGGATCATGCAAGCCGTCAGCCAGATGGCTGGCCAGGTGGGAGTGGGCTGGCTTGCCTCTCCCTTCGCGCTGGTGCTGAGCCTCTCGATCGCGGGGATCGCCTCCGCGTGGCTATCGGGCTCGGCGCGTATCCCGTTTGTTGCCGGACTCGACTCTTATCTGCCCGAGGGACTCGGCCGGCTGCATCCCCGCTATGCGACTCCCTACGTCGCTCTGATCGTGCACGCCTCGCTCTCTGCCATATTTCTGGCGATGAGCTTTGTGGGCGCCCAGGTCAAGGAAGCCTTCGTCACCATGCTCGATTTGGCGGTGGTGCTGCAGCTGATACCGTTCCTCTATATGTATGCCGGGTTGATCAAGCTCGCAGGGAGGCCGGAAGCGGCCGGGCACTATAGCAAGCGAACCGTGTTGCTGGCGGGCTGGTGTGGCTTGTGTACCACCATGCTGGGGGTGGCCGTGGCCTTCGTTCCCTCGCATCAGATCGATTCGATTTGGCTGTTTGAGACCAAAATGGTAGTAGGGACATTATTTTTTGTGGGTTTGGCGGCGTTCTTTTTCTTTGTCTACAGCCGCCGCAAGCTGCCGCAGGAAGCGGCCAGCCGGGTCTAGTCAGAGAAACGCATCGGCCCAGAGGCCGTGCGTTTGGGCCAGGCGAGGGAAGCTCGCCGAGCAACCAAGAAGCACTAGGAGGTTTTTATGCCAGCCGGTGTTCGAGCTGATGTCCGTACGTATCAGATGTACGTGAATGGCGAGTGGGTGGATAGCAAGACGGATAAGACCTTTCCGGTTTACGATCCCGCCACCGAGGAAGTCATTGCCCAGGTCCCGGATGCTCAGGCGGAGGATGTGAATCGGGCCGTGGCCGCAGCCAAAGCCGCCTTCGACGATGGCCCATGGCGTTCGACCACGGCGCAGGAGCGCGGGCGTGTTTTGTTTCGTCTGGCCGAAAAGATTCGTGAGAATGCGGCCCAGCTAGCAGAACTCGAAGCTCGCAACTGCGGCAAACCCATCGTCGAAGCCGAATTCGATATTGCCGACGTGTCGACCTGCTTTGAATATTACGGCGGCCTGGCCACCAAGATTCTGGGATACGTCAACCCCGTTCCTGACAATGCGGTGAGCCTATCGTTGAAAGAACCGGTCGGAGTGGCGGGCCAGATCATTCCCTGGAATTATCCACTCTTGATGGCGGCATGGAAGCTGGCGCCGGCTCTGGCCGCAGGTTGCACCTGCGTATTGAAGCCGGCCGAGCAGACGCCTCTCACGGCGCTCGAGATGGCGAACTGGTTTGCCGATGTCGGCTTGCCACCGGGAGTGGTCAACATCGTCACCGGGTTTGGGGAAACCTGTGGTGCGCCCCTGGTCGAGCATCCGGATGTCGACAAGATCGCGTTTACGGGCAGCGCCGCCGTGGGCAAGATCATCGTGAAAATGGCCGCCGACACGGTGAAGCGAGTGACCTTGGAACTCGGGGGCAAGTCCCCCAACATCTTTTTTGCCGACGCAGACTTTGAGGCCGCAATCGATGGAGCCCTCTTCGGGGTCTTCATCAACCAGGGCGAGGTTTGCTCGGCGGGCAGCCGAATCCTGGTCGAGAAGCCGATCTACAAGAAGTTCGTCGACGCCATGACCGAGAAGGCTAAGAAAATCAAACTTGGCGCTCCTCTCGATCGGGATACCAAGATGGGACCGGTGATTAGCAAAGAGCAGTACGAGCGGGTTCGTTCCTACCAGACCCTGGGAAGCAAAGAAGCCAAACTGGCCACGGGCGGCGGGCGAGCCGAGAAGTTCGCGAAGGGCTTTTACATTGAACCCACCATCTTCTATGACGTGCCGAACAGCGCACGCATCGCTCGCGAGGAGATCTTCGGCCCGGTGGCTTCAGTGATCCCGTTCGAAAATGAGAACGATGCCATTGGCATCGCTAACGACTCCCCCTATGGCCTGGCGGCAGCGGTCTGGACGCGCGACATCTTCAAGGCGTTCCGGGCGGTCAAGGCGATCCGCGCCGGCATCGTATGGGTGAACCACATGCAGCCAACCTACGTCGAAGCGCCCTGGGGTGGTTACAAGCAGTCCGGATTCGGCCGCGAACTCGGGCCCTGGGGAATCGAAGAATATCTGGAGACCAAACAGGTCCACATCAATCTGAACCAACAGCCGATTGGCTGGTACTGACAACTCGAATCCGAAAGGTAGAAGTCGTCTGCGAGGTATATGGGCACCATTCAAGTAAAAACCCCGATTCCCGGTCCGAAGTCGAAGGCGCTGGCGGAACGTCGCGCCGCCGCCGTCCCGCGCGGCCTCTCCCATGCCACCCCGATCTACGTCGCGAAAGCCGAAGACGCCTGGCTCGAAGACGTGGACGGCAATCGCTACCTTGATTTCGCCGGGGGTATTGGCTGCCTCAATGTGGGGCATCGACAGGAACCTGTCTTGTCGGCGGTCGAGGAGCAGTTGGCGCGGTTTCTGCATACCTGCGTCCAAGTGACACCCTATGAGGGGTACATCCGCCTAGCGGAGCGGATGAACCAGGTCACCCCGGGCAAGTTCTCGAAGAAAACCTTGTTGGTAAACAGCGGCGCTGAAGCCATCGAGAATGCGGTCAAGATCGCCCGGGCTCACACTCGACGAGGGGGGATCATCGCCTTCGAGGACGCCTTCCACGGCCGTACCCTGATGACTTTGGCGCTGACCAGCAAGACGCACCCTTACAAAGCAGGATTTGCGCCCTTTCCGAGTGATGTCCATCGAATTCCCTACGCCTATTGCTATCGCTGCTCGTATTCCTTGCAATATCCGGAGTGCAATCTCTATTGTGCGCGCCATTTGGAAGACACCTTTAAGCGGGTCGTCGCGTCGGAAGATGTAGCCGCGGTCATTGCCGAGCCGGTCTTAGGCGAGGGAGGATTCGTGGTCCCGCCGCCCGATTATTTTCGCGTGCTCACGGATATCTGCCGCAAGCACGGGGTCCTGTTCATCGCCGACGAGGTACAGAGCGGCTTCGGCCGCACCGGAAGGCTGTTTGCCAGCGAACACTACGGCCTCGAACCGGATATTCTTGTTTCCGCCAAGTCGCTCGGTGGGGGCCTGCCGCTCGCGGCCATCACCGGACGCGCCGACATCATGGATGCGCCCGGCCCAGGAGGCTTGGGGGGAACGTTCGCCGGCAATCCTCTCTCCTGCGCGGCGGCGCTGGCGGTTCTCGATCTTTTTGAGCGCCAGGACCTGCTCGAGAGGGCGAACCAGATTGGACGCCACTTCCAAAAGCGGGCCAAGGAGTGGCAGAAGCGCTGGCCGATCATCGGCGAGGTTCGTGGCCTGGGTGGAATGCAGGCGATCGAGCTGGTGAAATCACCCGAGAGCCGCGAACCGGCCGCAGACGAGACCAAGGAAGTGTCCCGCTATTGCTACGAGCATGGCTTGGTTACGATCACGGCAGGATCGTACTCGAACGTCATCCGGGTTCTGGTGCCGCTGGTGATCACCGGCGCGCAGATGGACGAGGCCTTGGATGTGCTCGAAGCTGCGCTGGAGGCGGTAGGCGAACGCCAAAATGCGGTGGCCCAGGTCACTTAGCCCCTGGGGAGTGCGTGTCGGTTCGAAACTAATTCGTGTTCATGCGAGAGGTATAAGAAAATGTCGGTTGTAGCCCCGCCCCTCACGAAAATCCCCAATTACATCGATGGCCAGTGGATTGAGTCGAGCACTGCGGAATGGCTCGATGTAAACAATCCGGCGACGGGAGAGACCATCGCCAAGGTGCCGCTCTCCGGTGTGCGCGAGGTAACGCGCGCCATCGAGGCCGCCGCGGCCGCCTATCCGGAGTGGCGCCGGACGCCTCCGGAGGATCGCATCCAGCCTCTGTTCAAGCTGAAGCAGCTTCTCGAGGCGCACCTCGACGAATTAGGCCGCATCCTCACCGAGGAGAACGGCAAGACTCTCTCCGAGGCCAAAGCCGAATTCCGGCGGGCGATTGAAAATGTCGAAGTCGCCTGCGGCATTCCCACGATGATGCAAGGTTACAACCTCGAAGATGTGGCCCGCGGCATCGACGAAACCATGATCCGGCAACCTCTGGGCGTGGTGGCCGCGATCGTGCCGTTTAATTTTCCCGGCATGATCCCGTTCTGGTTTCTTCCCTACGCCGTGGCCTGCGGCAACACCTTTGTCTTGAAACCTTCCGAACGCGTGCCGCTCACCATGCGCCGCACCTTTGAACTGCTGGAGCAGACCGGCTTGCCGCGTGGCGTCGTCAATCTGGTGAACGGAGGCAAGGATGTAGCCAACACCCTGATTGATCATCCCAAGGTCCGCGCCATCAGTTTCGTCGGTTCTACCCCGGTGGCGCGTCAGGTTTATGCCCGGGCGGGCGCGAATGGCAAACGTGCGCAATGCCAGGGCGGCGCCAAGAACCATGTGATTGTGCTGCCGGATGCCGACCTGAGCATGACCACGCAAATCATCACCGACAGTGCCTTCGGCTGCGCCGGCCAACGATGTCTGGCGGTGTCGGTCGCGGTCACGGTGGGTGAGGCGCAGGCGAAGTTTCGGGAGGCGATTGCCGATGCCGCCGCTAGCCTCAAAGTCGGGAATGGTCTCGAGGAAGGCATCCAGATGGGGCCGGTCATTTCCCCGGCCAGCAAGGCGCGCATCGAGTCCCTGATCGCAACCGGGGAACGGCAGGGTGCAAAAGTTGTGCTGGACGGCCGTCAGGCGAGGATCCCGAAGCTCGAGAATGGCAACTTCGTGAAGCCAACCATTCTCGACAACTTGCCGCCCACCAGCGAAGTGGCGGACACCGAGATTTTTGGCCCGGTGCTCAGCCTGATTCATGCCCGCGACATGGACGAGGCGCTGGCCTTTTTGGAGCATAGCGCCTATGGAAATCAGGCGTCCTTATTTACTTCGAGCGGAGCCTCAGCCCGCCGGTTCCGCTACGAGGCACCCGCGGGAAACATCGGCATTAATATCGGAGTCGCGGCTCCGATGGCCTACTTCCCTTTCAGCGGCTGGAAAGACAGCTTTTTCGGGATCATGCATGGGCAGGGCCGGGATGCGATCGAGTTTTATACCGAGAAGAAAGTGGTGATCGAACGCTGGGCCAAAGAACACTCGCGCAAGTTCTAGGGCCCTCGCTGCGCGCTAACTTCCCCTGAATTCGCCGGAAGCGTGGCCGAACCGACCTTCAGGGGAAAGAAGCGGATGTTATGTCCGAAGGCCTGTGTTTTCAGGTCGCGAAACTCGGGAAATTTCTCTCGGAGATCGTCATCCAACTGGCTCTTCCATCCCACCTGAGCCACCCAGACGGTTTCCCCTTCCTTTAAGTACCCGCCTTCCGCCAGTCGGCTCCATGCGGAGAAGAACGTGGGGGCAGTAAACGCCCACAAATCGTGCTCGGTGGAGATCACGCGATGGCCACCACAGTGGAGAACCAGGAAGCCGGGAATCGACCTTTCATAGGAAATGGGCCGCTTTTCGCAGAGGTAATGGCCGAGCATAATCCCACTCTCATAATCGGTCAGGATGGAATCGGATGGAGGAAGTTGCTCACGCAGAAATTGAAGGGCGCGATCCATCTGGACCAGCTTCTGATCGGCGCGCGCGATGTCGCTTGCATGATTGGTTTGGAAAACCAAGCAGAGACCGACCAGCAGAAGGCTGAGGGCAAGGCCGTGAACAGCGCTCTCCCCAACGATCTTGACGATGCCTAGCGAGACGGCGGCGATGGCAACGACCGACAGATAGACGCAGTGGCGAGTACCACCATACGGGTAGACATCGAACAACGCAGCACCGTAGTTCAGTAAGAACGGGAAGACCAACAGCACCGCGAAACGATAGCGCAACCGCGGTGCATCTCCGGTCTGCCCTGGGGCGCGCAGCAAGAAGATGGTCCCGGCGATAAACACGAGAGCCAAAACGTCACCAATGACAAGCTGGCCAAACAGATACTGGAAGAAGCTAAAGCTTCGGGTTACGAGAAAGGTCAGCGGGTTGTCGAGGCCTCGATGGAAATAGGACTTGCGCAACCAATCATCGAACGCCTGCTCCGCCATGGTAGTGTGACGGATCTTGGTGATGTGGGTCAGGTACAGCGTACCACCCAAGGCCAGCGCCCCAAGTTCTCCTGCCATCCAGGCAGCTAGCATCGGCCTAGAAATGCCGCTCCCGGGAAAGCGGAGCAGAGCGTAAACACCCATGACGGCGAGAAAGAGAAAGGCTGAATAGTGGGTGCCCAGGGCCAGCCAAAAGCAAGCGCTCGACCCCAACATAAGCATGGACGACTTCTCTGCCACCGCACGTTCCAGAAGATAGGCCCCGCTAATCAGAAAGCAGAGCAGCAGCCCATACTGGCGAACCTGCGCGCTGAGGCTCACCAGCGGCGGAACGAGGGTCACGAACGTGAGTCCGACCAGCGCGACGCTTCTCCCCAACAAGCCGGCCAGCCACCGGAAGTAGATCCAGCAGAAGGCCGTACCGCTCAGGACGGAAGGGAGGCGGAGCCAGAACTCGGAGGTCCCGAGCCAGCGCCACCCATAGAGGACCAGGATCATCAGCGGGGGGTGCGCCATGGTGAGGTTGGCTTGGTAGGCCGCTCGGAGTGATGCCCGATCTGCAATGAAAAAATGCAGCGCCTCGTCTGGATTCAGGAAGGTTCCCCAGGCGGTGAAGGCACGCAACCCAAAGCCGAGTGCCACCATCACGAGAGCCACCCGGTTGGGGTGAACTCCAATCCAGTAGTTCCAAGACCCAACTCGCCCCGGAGTTGCCCGCGGTGTTTCGCCGGCAAACGGCCGGCCTTGAGTCATCGGGCCGCTCATTGGTCGTAAACCTCACCCATCTGGCGTTCCCCCTGACTCGGGGTTCAAGCGCCGCCGGGATACGGCTTCTCGGATGGCATAGAGCATCAGTATCCCTAATTCAGGCTCGATAGGGTGGCGGTAGCGAGGCAGAAAAAATAGCACATAGTAGACCAATGGGTAGATGAGCATCACCCAGAAAAAAAGCCAGGCTCCCGGCCGGTGTTTGCCTAAGGCGTCGATCAAGCCGAACAGGGCAAGCAGCGAGGATCCGAGATAGAGAAGATTTCCGAGGAGCAGCGTTGCCGACTTTCGCGGGTGCGGGGGTCCGCCCCAGAAAAAGGCGAAGCGCCGTACCGAGAGCCAGGCGAAACGGGCATAATCCTGGCGTATGAAGGCCAGGGCTTCGCGTTTCCGCTCGGCCACGTACGCGATTTCACCCATTTCTCGATACAACTCAAGTTGTTTGGCGTTCTTCGACGGATGCTCGGAGTCCATCCACTTGCCGTCGGCTCCGGGACCATTCCCCAGACGAAGCTCTGCCCCAAAATTGGAGCGAACCAAGATGATGCGCCCGAATGTGCGGTAGTTGCGAACCAGCCACGGCGCAAGACAAACAACGAAGACGGCCGAGGCGGCTAAAACTCCTGCCAGCGATCGTCTTCCCTGCTTTGCCCTCCGATACCAAGCCCACAGGGTGAAAATCGGAAGCAACGACAGCAGGGCTGCGTTGGTCAGGGCGGCGATGGCCCAGACGAGAGCAAACACCAGCCACGGCTTTAGGCCGTCCCTGGCTTCGAGAGCCAGCGCCAAGGCGAACAGAAGCGCCAGCAACAAGGCGGCCAGGCTAGTCTCCCATACCCAACGCGTAGACCAAAAGATCGCCGACGGCAGGAGCGCCCAGGTCCAGGCGCTCCACACTGCGACCTGCTCCCCGAAGGATCGCTTGGCAATGGAAAATATGGGCAGTGTGGTCAACGCGGCAAGGAGGCTGTTGAGACTCAGAAGAACCAAGGCCGAAGCTGCCGTGTAAATTCCGAAAATCCGAAAAACCCCGGCAATCAGCAGCGGATAGAGGGGAGGCTCCCAGGCGGTGGGCCCGGTGATTCCGTGAAAAGGGTTGCTGAAGCCCTGGCCGAGGGCAAGAGAGTACCCGATTCTGCCCATTTCGTAGCCGAAACTGAAATTGTCATCGAGCGTCTTGAACTGGTAGGTATGTCCCAGGACGATGTAGCCGATTCGCAGAGCCAGGGCGACGCAACCGATCGCCAGCGGCGAACGACGAGCGTCTCGCCAGCTAGGGGAGGAAAACATCGGGACTCTTGCTTGCTCGGAGGTAGGGGCCGAAGCCAAGATAGTTCCGCTGCGCTCGTCAGGCGCCGAGTTTCTTCACTTCTTCATTGTAGTATTTGCGATAGAGGATGTCCCATTCTTGGCTGCCTTCGAGGATGGTGCGCTTCTGATTCTCAATCTTGTGGCGGGCGGCTTGATCGATCTTTTCCTCCTGATTGAGAAGTTCTTCGAGGATCCTGCGTATTTCGAGGCGAATGGTATTGCGATCTTCGAGGAAATCGACTTCGCCCATGTCGGCCAGCGCGTCGGCTACCATGTGTGCGACTTTATTCGCTTTGTCACGGTTTACCCTCACAGCACCGCCTTGTACTTGCGCACCAGTTCCTGCTTCACCTTGCGGAACATTTCCTGGTAGTTGGCGCCGGTCTTGCGCATTTCATCCGAGTAGGCCTCGAGAATGACTCGCACTTCGTCATTGATGCGGTCCTCCAGGGAAAACTCCTCGAGCATCACGGCATGCACTTTTTCGGTAACGGCGGCGGCGGACTTGGTGGCGATAAACTCGCCTGCGAGGAGTTTTTTGGCGACTTCGCGGGCCAGATAGCCCACATATTCTTTCGAGAGCAGCATGAGCAGATCAGAGGTCGCTTCGGAAACCAGTAGTGTAGCATAGCGAGGACGCGCTTCTTCGGTCGCGTCCTCGCCCTCTGCCTTCGCACAAGCCCGATTCCCGTTGATCTCACCGGCAACGCCGATCCCTCCCTGCTGGGCATCCTGACCGATAGGAGCATGCTCTTGGCTTTCCGGATACAATGCTTGCTGACCGCAATTTTGCCATGTCTCCGTTTGCCGACGATCTCGCGAGCCTCAAAGATGACATGATCGCCTTTATCGAAGGCCACGGCATGCGCCGATTTCCCGGACTGGTGGACTACGAAGAAGTGCAGAGCGTTACCTGGAAGTCCGAGGACAATCCGGAAGGCTGGAAGGACTTCGTGGAAATTGCCAAAGCGTCCGGGGCGCCGTTTGTGACCATGGACTCCTGGCGACTGGAGGCCGAGGAATTTGACAGCATGATCGAGCGGCTGCGAAATGCCGACGTCTCGAGCGACTACCTCGAGGATGCCCACTGGTTGCGTGCCTATATTGGCAAGACCGGCTTCGTGCAGGTCGGCTTTCCTCACCAGGGAGTCATGATGGTCTACGAAGCCGCTACCGCTTGGTATGAGCGTTATCAGAGCATGCTCGAAATGGCCGAAGATCTTTCGGGGCTTTCCTTTGACGAGCCCGGCCCCGATGACGAACCGTAGGCCCATTGTCCATGGTGATTCATCCTGCCTGTTCGCATCCCGGGAGTGCAGGGTCGGTAGTCTAAAATCTAGACACCAATCTCATGAAGTGGATTCCGAAGGCCGCTGATCCCGGTGAAGTTCGACGTCTGGCCGCGCAGTTGCAGTCGGATCCGGCGTTGAGGGATGTCCAGATAGCCACCACGATCGCTCGCCTGCTGGTCCTTCGCGGCATCAACCAAGGCGAAAGCGCGCAGCGGTTTCTTAAGCCCTCGCTCGCCGATCTGCACTCGCCCTACCGCATGCGTGGCATGAAGACCGCGGTCGATCGCATCGAAGCCGCGCTCGAGCGGAAAGAAGGAATCCTCATCTACGGGGATTACGACGTCGACGGTACGGCGGCGATTGTCATCCTGAAAACTGCCATAGAACTGTGTGGCGGCTCTCCGGAATTTCATGTCCCTCACCGTCTCAAAGAGGGATACGGTCTGCGCGGTGATGTCATCGAGCGTGCCGCCGCGCGTAACATCCGTCTGATTATCAGCGTGGACGCCGGAATGCGAGCTTTGGCGGCGGCGGAGGAGGCGCACCGAGCGGGCGTGGATCTGATCGTCACCGACCACCACCTTCCCGGAAAGGATGGCGCACCGTATGCCCTCGCCATCTTGAATCCCAACCAGAATGGTTGCAGTTATCCCTGCAAGACCTTGTGTGGCGCCGGGATCGCCTTCAAACTGGCGCAAGCTCTGCTGGAGCGGCGGCTCAGCCATCGAAACCAATCCGCCTTGCTCACCTCCTTCGCCAAGATGGCAGCCATCGCGACCATCGCCGACGCGGTGCCCCTGACCGGCGAGAACCGTGTGGTCACCAAGCTCGGACTGGAGGCTTTGGCGGCGGTGGTGAACCCGGGACTGCGAGCCTTGCTCGAAGTGGCCCAGGTGAGCGGGCGCTCCCCGCGTTCTGGTGAGGTGGCCTTCCGCATCGCGCCGCGGATGAACGCGGCCGGCCGCATGGACGTTGCCGCCGATGTCGTTGAACTCTTCAGTACGAAGAACGGAGAGCGTGCCAGAGAGATCGCTGCCCGGCTCAATCAGCTCAACGCCGATCGCCAGGCGGAGGAGCAAAAAATTCTCGCGGCCATCGAGCTGCGATTCGAAAAGGATCCCTTACTGCGCGAGGCTTTTTGCATCGTAATCGACGGCGAGGGGTGGCACCGGGGAGTGATCGGCATCACCGCGAACCGCATCGTGGAACGCTATGGCCGGCCAACTTTGGTGGTCTCGAAGGACGGAGAGGAAGCGCACGGTTCCGGCCGTTCGATCCCTTCGTTCCATCTGCTCAACGCTCTGGAATCGTGCTCCGAGCTCTTCAACCGCTACGGGGGACACGCCCATGCGGTGGGGTTTTCCCTGCCGCAAGCGCACTTGCCAGAGCTCTCGGCCCGGGTCCAGGAATACGCCCGCCGACACTTAACCCCGGCAGACTTCGAATCGGTGCTCGAGGTCGACGGCGAACTGTCGCTCGATCAGGTAACTCCGGAACTCTATCAGGCTGTCGAACTGCTCGAGCCGTTCGGTGTAGGCAATCGGGGACCGGTCTTCGCCGCGCGCAACGTGCGCCTGGCCGGAGTGCCCTTGATCAGGGAAAAGCAGGCGAAGTTGAGGTTGGCCTGGAACGGGGATGGCCGCGCCGCCAACCCGTTAATCCCACGCTGCCATCCCGATTCGAGCACCGAGCCTTGGAGAAAGGCCGTCATTTGGAACGCGCTCGCCTGGAACATGTCCGATCAGGTCGAACAAGCCCGACTGCTCCGGGGCGACACCCTCGATGTTGCCTTTTCCCTCGAGCATAACCCCCATCCCGAATTCGGTGGCCTGGAGCTCGCCCTCCGCGACTTCAAAACGCTGGCTGGGGAAGGCTCGGTGGCCCACTCCCGGTGTGCCTCGGTTCTGGCTGATCCCGGCAAATTGCCCGCGGAGAACTGAATTACACTACAGTCAGATGCCCTTTGCCCCGTCCCAGCTACGCCGATGGTTCGCCGCGGGTGCGATCCTATTCGCCTCGATCGTGGCCGGAGCGTACTTCTACGCCCGCCACCGCATGCAAAATGCGCTGACCCAGGTTCCGGAAAAAATCGGCCTCGAGGTCCAACAGACGGCTACCGGCTTTACCGTGTCCAAGTCGGAGCAGGGTCGAACCTTGTTCAAGCTCGAGGCCAATAAGGCAGTGCAATTTAAACAAGGAGGGCACGCCGAACTGCACGCTGTCACCATCACGCTCTATGGTCGCGACTCCAGCCGCTATGACCGGATCTACGGCTCCAATTTTGATTACAACCAGCAATCGGGAGAGGCCATCGCTCGCGGCGAAGTTCAGATTGATCTCGAAGCCAATCCCGAAGGCGCACTCAGTCCCGACCAGGTCCCGCCCCCAGCACGAAAGGACCCTATCCACCTGAAAACCAGCGGTCTCGTTTTTGAGCAACGCACGGGTGACGTGCACACCGGAAACGAAGTCGACTTCCGCCTTACCCAAGCCACCGGATCAGCCGTAGGCCTGAACTACCTAGCGAAGACCAATGTACTCACCCTTCGGTCGAAGGTCGAGCTGGAAACCAGTGGCCCGAAGCGTATCCGAATTGAGGCCGCCCAGGCCGTGATCGACAAGATTCCGCGGCAAGTCGAGCTCGACCATCCCAGGCTCCAGATGGTCGAACGAACTGGCCAGGCGGAGAGGGCGACGCTGTTTCTCCGACCCGACAACAGCCTGGATCGCGTGCTGGCCTGGGGAAACGTCTCGATCCAGGTAAACGGGCATCGCCAGGCTACCCTCCAGGCGGAGCAATTAGACCTGACGATGGTGAATTCGAAGACGCCGCGCGAGGCAGTGTTTTCCGGAGCCGTCCAGGGTGCAGTTGCCGGTGACGAACCCTTGCGATCCGAGGCTGGCCGGGTCGTTGTCGACTTTTCGACGAATAGCCGGCTGACCAAAGTTCGTGCCGAAAATGGAGTTAGACTCACCCAGTATCAGCCTGCCTCCTCCGCTTCCGCTGCGCGCGAGAAACTGGCCGTCACGGCGCCCATCATAGACTTTTTCTTCACCGTGGAAGGTCGCCTGGACCTGGCGGTAACTTCAGGAGCGGCGCAGATTGCGCTTCCGGGAAGCAGCCCGGGACGAGAGGTCTTACTCACGGCGGGCGAGTTCCGCAGCCATTTCGATGCCTCGGGCCGCCTTCGCTCCCTTCATGGCGCTCCCGATGCCCGCATCGTAAGCAAGAATCCAGGAGAGGGGGACCGTATCAGCGTGAGCCCGGCGCTCGATGGAGAATTTGATTCCCGCGGCGAGATCTCCTCTATCCTGCAGTCGGGCGGTGTGGCGTACGTGGACGATACGCGAAAGGCATGGAGCGATCGCGCGCGATACACGGCCTCCGACCAGGTGCTTGCGCTGAGCGGTTCGCCCCGGGTAACCGAGGGTGCCATGACGACAACCGCTCGCGCTATGCGCCTAAACCGGGTAACGGGAGACGCCGTGGCCGAAGGCGACGTGAAGAGTACATACAACGATCTGAAGCCGCAACCGGGCGGAGCACTGCTCGCTTCCTCCAGCCCGATTCATGTCACGGCCAGAACCATGACGATGCATCGCGCGACCGCCGTTGCCATCTACACCGGAGGCGCCCTCCTGTGGCAAGACGCCAACACGGTGGAAGCCGCTGCGATTGAGTTCAACCGCGATCGTCGCTCCATGGTGGCGCGTGGAACTCCCACCCAACCGGTATCGACTGCACTGGCTCAGATTGAGAAGAACGGGAACCCAGTGTCTGTGGCCCTGCATTCTTCCTTTCTTACGTATGCGGACGGGGAGCGGCGGGTCCACCTTGAGGACAACGCAACGGCAAACTGGGACGGGGTGACCGTCACCAGCCAAAAAATGGACGTGTTTCTCGAGCCCCGCGGCGAGAATGAAACCTCCCCCGTTTCCAGAGGACGGCTCGAG
>DASPTQ010000295.1:0-29235 GCA_035623335.1 Terriglobales bacterium | reverse complement strand
ACATTCGCGAAGAAAGATGTACGAGCCCCCCGATGCCGGGATCGAAGCTCCCAGTTCGGCGAAGACCAGGCCGTCCGCGACAGCCAGCAGTGCACCCACGCCCCAGGCGATCAGCGACTGGGGACCGCCGAGCGTGGCGATGATGGCCGGAACGGTGATGAAGGGCCCCGTCCCGACCATGTTCGACATGTTGATGGAAACGGCGTTCAGCAGACCCAGCTGGCGCGGCAGAGGGACGTGTGCGTGAAGTTCTTGGGCGGCGTTGCTCGAGTGGGAACTCAATCGGGAAACCGCCCAGCCTAGGAGGCGGCTGTTGCCGGCGCGAGATCCCTGACAACGCCCCTCAGGTATTTCAGGCTTGCCGCAATACTCTCGGCGGGTGGGATCGGGGTAGCGCCGAACTTGACATCCTGCTCCACCACCATCCAGCCGGAGTAATTGTTTTTCGCCAGCAAACGAAAGAAAGCCGGGAAATCAATCGACCCTTGGCCAATGATGGTGAAGACTTTTTCCTCAATGGCTTGCTCAAACGTCAGCTTCTTGCGGCGCGCCTCCTCCAAGACCTTGGCGTCTACATCCTTGATGTGCACGAAGCGAAGAACGCTCTTGAATTTCTCCGCTTCCTCGACGGCATCGCCCAGGCCATAGACGCAGTGTCCGGTGTCCAGACACAAGCCCACACCGGTGTGAGAGGTCACATCAAAGAAGCGCTCGCATTCCTGTGGGGTTTCGACGTAGGTTGAGACATGGGGATGAAAGACCAGATCGAGGCCGAAGCCCTGGGCAACTTTGGCCGCTTCCTCGACGACTTTGGCGACATTTTTCCACTGGTCCGCGGTCAGCGCGTCTTTCGCGCTAACCCGGCCTGAGATGCGGTCCCGCTCGGGCGATTGCGCATCCGCCAACACCAAAAATGGCGCCTTTAAGGCCGCCAGCAGGTCACCCACCTTCCTGATCTGCTCGACGGCAACTTTGGCCGATGCCGGGTCGCTGAGCACAACCGGAACAAAGGAGCCAAGCAGTTTGAGTTTCCTTTTTTCCAGCTGTGGTTTGAGAACGGCCGCATCCGTGGGAAAAAACCCGAAGGGGCCAAGTTCTGTGCCGGTGTAGCCGGCAGCGACCATCTCGTCGAGCATCTTCTCGTAGGACTGGTTCCAGGAAGGTCCGGGATAGTCGAGTACGCCCCAGCTATCGGGCGCCGATGCGAAATGAAAACGCGAAGCCATGCTTGCCATAGAAGACCTCCCCAAGGAAGGAATTTGAACGGAACGAACGGCTCACGACCACGGATCGATGACCACTTTCATGGAATCCGCAGCCATGGATTTCTTCATGGCCGCTTCCACCTGCCGCAGCCCGAAGCGATGGGTCACAAACTCCCGCAGCGGATACTGGCGCAGGTAGCGTGCCATCTGTCGCATACTCGGTCCATAGGCCGCAGGCTCCTCACCGCCAACGCCGAGAATGCGCACGTTTTTCGCGCATAAGTGACGATGCGGGCTAATCGGAATTTCACCCAGGTCGGAAAAATTGCCGGCCTCGATCAGCAAACCCCCGAGCCGCAACATCTCCAAACCTTCGCGTACGGCTTCCGGCACCCCGGCACACTCCACAACCACATCGGCCCCGCGGCCATGCGTGAGCTCTCGAACCGCCGCCAGACGGTCTGGTGCGGAGGTCCGTCGCGCATTGAGTATAACGTCCGCCCCCAGTTTACGCGCGAACTCGAGCCGGTAATCGGACAAATCCACGGCCATGATGGTTCCGGCACCCAGCATCCTTGCCTTCATAGCGAAACACATACCCAGCGGGCCGACACCGAGCACGACCACGGTATCGTCAAAAAGAAAGGATTCGCTGGGAAACGAGGAGATCTGCTTCGCCCGATCCAAGCCGACGGTGACCGCCATGATCTCGGTCAATACCGCGACCTCGGACGGCAGATCATCGGGGACGCGTACCAGAAAGCTGCCCGCAATCACATACAGATACTGGGACCAACCGCCAAAAAGATGCGGGGGATTTTTGGCGCTGAGGAGGTTTCCGTAATCGACCGTATTCTCGCAACAGTAATAGGGAAAGTCGTGGCGGCAGTAATAGCATGTGCCGCAGCTCACGTTGGGACCAACGATCACTCGGTCCCCTAAGTTCAGGGTCACACCCTCAAAATCGGTACACGGTCCAGGGCCGCCGATGGCGGCAATGGTTCCCACATTTTCATGCCCCTGAATGATGGGAAACGGAATCTGTCTGGGCGTGCCACTACCACCATACTGTGCGATATAGCCCTGAAAGGTGTGCTTATCCGTTCCGCAGATTCCCGACACTTCCATTTTTACCAGCACGCAACCCGGCGCCGGATCGGGCAGAGGGTACTCGCGGATTTCGTAGCGTCCGGGTTCGATCAGGGTAGCCGCGAGCACGCCTGCGCCTGGCATAAAGAAGCTTCCTCTATTCCTCGTTCGACGGGAAGAGCATCGCTTGCGAAAGAAATCCCGGGAATATGGAATGTTCCCGGGATTCTTTGCAACTTTCTGTCAGAAACTGAGCTTCAGTGCAAACTGCCCAATCCGCGGAGCCGCCGTCTGACTCACTTGCCCGAAGCTACCCGTCGTAGCCGCACCGGTTGCGATATTGAAGCCGGTGATCCCGGTTGACGCTGGAGCGATGAATTGAGCGTGGTTGAAGATGTTGAAAAGCTCGGCGCGGAACTGAAGGTTCACGCGCTCGTTGATCGCGGTATCCTTGAGCACACCAAAATCCCAGTTGTTGACACCGGGTCCATGGAAGAATCTGCGGGCCGAGTCGCCTTCCTTACCCAACGCGGACGGGCCAAACGCAGCCGGGTTGAAGAACTGCCCTCCGGTTTTGCGTGGATTTGTTATATCCAACGGCCCAACCAAGTTGGGAGTGTCAGCTGACAAAGTGATCGGGCCGCCGAAAGCAGTTCCCTCCAGTGACTGGTCGTCGGTCTCAACCATAGTGATGGGGAGTCCAGTAGCAAATCGGGTGATGCCGGTCACGGCCCATCCGTTCGTCAGGCGCTTCGGTCCGCTCAGCTTGTCGAAGGGCAAGGCGTAGGTATAGCTGATGACGAAGTTGTTGGTACTGTCAAATGCCGAGAGCCCGCGACTAAGCCTTGGGTTGTAGGGATTGATCTGCTCGCCATAGCCAGAGGAATTATCGAAGGCCCGGCTGTAAGTGTAGCCCAAAAGCACCTGCGAGCGGCCACTGGTATGGCGCCAATTGACTTGTCCGGAATTGTAATCGGAGTTACCGATGGTGATGAAGTACGAGTCGTTGCCGAAGGGAATGATCCCGTAATTGCCGTTCGGAAGCAGGGTTCCTACCGGTGAATTCGTAACGGTGGCGATGGCTTGTGCCGGGGTAAGTTCGACTCCACCGAGTGGGGCACGCGTTCCCAGTTGGAAAGAGTTACCGTTGATGTAGATGTTGTTTTCCCCGCCGGGGCCGCATTTCGCTTGGGTTGGGGTCGTCACCGATGCAGGGCCCGTAAGGCACAGTGCCGGAACGCCCGGATTCGCCGAGCGAGAGGACAGTAATCTGTGTCCCTGAGTCCCAACGTAACTCACGGTCAACACGTCCGCTGAGGACAACTGGCGCTGGAAGGACAATTCATAGTTTTCTGAATAGGGCAGGCGGTTGTGATTGTAGAAGGCGGGCGAACTGCCGATGGTTCCGTAGGCATTGAAGAAGTCGGCCAATCTCTCATAAGGAACACCCGTGGCTGGATGGCTCTGCGAAAAGCTCTTCGGGGGAGGAGCAACCGGGAAGAAGTTCGGAATCGAAGTCCCGGCGGCCCGGTTCGTAAATGGTGCGGCAAAAGTGGATGCGAATTGGCCGGTATAGTTTCCAAACGGAGCATCTCCGATTTCATTGAAGTCGGTGGCACCCTCGAAAGCGGTATAGAAGAGTCCCCAGCCAACCCGGATGCTCGAGGCGCCCGGATTACCGAAGAGCACGTGCATGAAACCGCTGTCAGAGCCTGGCGAGTAGGCTAGGCCGAGACGCGGGGCGAAGTTGTTCCAACGAGTGGGAGCGAGAGAACTGGGTACTCCGGGATCACCTGGGAACAGCCAACCCCTCGGCGATCCGGGGAAAACCAGGGATTGCTCGCCCGGAATGATGGTCTGGATCTCGTTATATTTCTCGTGCCAGGGAGCGCTGACGTCATAACGGAGGCCGTAGTTAAACGTCAGGTTGGTCTTGATACGCCAGCTGTCTTGCCCGTAAAAACCCAAGTAAAAATTCCGTCCGTAGGAAGGAAAGGACTCGCCTTGCACAAAGGAGGACGGAGCGCCTATCAGAAAGTCGACAAAATCGCTTCCAGTTTCACTGGCGCCGCCGTTAAAGTTGGTGCCGAAGAAGAAGTTGCCGTTGGCAACGTTCGAGAGATTTTCCTCGAGTTGGTTGTAGTGATACTGCCCGCCGACCTTGAGTGTATGGGTACCAATCACTTTGCTGAAGTTGTCAATGATTTGGTAGATGTTGTCGAGCAAGTGATTGGGGCGGCTGGGGACTCCAATCACAAAGTTATTGAAGTCAATTTCGGGGACACCTTCTACACTCGGCGTCCCGGGATTGATTCCGGGCGCTCGGTTGGCGCCGGAATCGAAGCCCAGACCGGCCAGGGTCTGATTGGTACCACCCAGGGGTCGATTCAATTTGGTATTGAGCCGGAAGTATCCGACGCGAAACTCATTCACTGCAGCAGCGCTGAGCGTCTTCGTCACGCCAATATTGATGTTGTCGGTCAGACCATTACTGTCGACCGAGAATCCCGGATAGAGGGGTGCGTTGCCCAGCCAATAGGGATCCACTCGATTAAAGTTATCGTAGTAGTAATAGAGGCTTACCAGACCCAAACGCGACGTCTGACCATCGAGCCGGACGCTAAATTTGTCGTCGCGCACATCGATCTTCCCCGAATTAGTAAAGAAAGTACCGGTTCCAGTTGCGGCATTGACGCTTCCCGTATTCGCCGGCTGAATGTAGGGCAAGAGCTTGGCCGAAATCGAGTTCAGCAAGCCCGGCGGAAGCTGGGCATTCTTAAACACGCATGTGGAGTAGCTGCTGCATCCGGTTGTGTAATAGGGCTCTCCAACGGTAATCGTTTGACCCAATTCTTTGCTCAAGGTATTCGCCCACGCGGCGCCGGTGACCACATTCTTTGCTGGGGTTGTTGCGGTCGCAGGAACAAACAGTATGCTTGGGACCACGCCTGAGAGGTCCCCTGATTCGGTAGCTGCCGTTGGAGCACCGGTGATCACCTGGGGCACGCCTTGTCTCACCCGATTCCCCTGATAATCACCGAAGAAGAAAATCTTGTCCTTCTTGATGGGCCCGCCAAAGGTGCCGCCAAACTGATTTTGATTGTAAGGGCTCCGCACTCCCTGGCCGAAATAATAGGCGGCATCGAGGTCAGTATTCCGCAAGAACTCAAAAGCACTGCCATGCCAGGTGTTGGTGCCCGACTTGGTGACTACGTTGATTTGGCCGCCGCTGTAGTTGCCATATTCCGCGTCATAATTGTTGGTCAGAATGCGGTATTCTTCGATGGAATCGAGATTGGGAATCGCTCCCGCTCCGGAGTAGCCCATTTCCTGGACGCTGACGCCGTTCAGGATAAAACCATTGGCCGATTCGCGCTGACCATTCACCGACAGAGCGCCGGAATCCAAATTTCCCGAGACGAGTGGCACGGGAAAACCAGCCGATTGAAACGCGCCGGCGTAGGCCCCAGTCATACCCGAGGCTTGTGATACCACACCGGGCTGCAGCGCCAAAAGATCCGTGTAGCTGCGGCTAACCAGGGGCACGCTGGTCATCTCTTTATTCTCGATCACTTCACCCATCTGAGTATTGGCCGTTTCGACGTGCAAGGTCTCAGCCGTGACCTGAACCTTCTCGTTCACTTCTCCGACCTGGAGCTTTACGTTGACGACCAGAGCCGCGTTCACATCGAGGACAAGTCCGGTCTGGGTGTATCCCTTGAACCCAGCGTGTTGCACATCTACCGTGTACTTACCTACAGGAAGAGATTGGAACGAGTAGAAGCCCTGCCCATTTGTGGTTTGAGTTGTCTTGACGCCGGTCTCAACATTGGTAGCCGTGACCGTGGCCCCGACTATGGATGCGCCGCTCGGGTCGCTCACGGTTCCTGAAATGCTCGCCGTGATGCCGGCCCATAGCAGCGCGCCAGCGCACAGCACAAAGGCAACGGCCACACTGCACTTCGATATTCCGAATCTGGTGATGCGCATAGTTCCCCCTCGTCGGTCATCTCGAACCACAGGATGTATGGATTTTGCGGAGATGTTGCTGGTCAAGTTGGCGCGCAACTCTCCCCAAGCGTGTCAATGGGCTATAGTTGTTGGGGCAGACGTGCTTTGTCAAGCGCTTTCGGTGCCATCGCGGGTGACCCTAACCAAGAAAGCCATACCTGTACATATTGCCAGTTCCCATTAAACGGCAGTCCAGCCGCCATCGATTAAAAGGGTGTGGCCGGTAATCAGCGAGGCCGCGGGAGAAGCCAGAAATACAACGGCGCCAGTGACATCGGCAGGTTCCCCGATGCGATGCAACGCCGCAATGTGTTCGATTACCTCGGCGCGGAACTTGGGATCGGCTAAAGCCTCCTCGGTCCCCGGGGTACGAATGAAAGTCGGAGCCACGGCATTTACCGTAATGTTATGTTTACCCCATTCCACGGCGAGGCACTTGGTGAGATGAGATATGGCGGCCTTGGTCATGCAGTAAACCGACTCGGTGGGCAACGCCACGAAGCCGGCTTGCGAACTTAGGTTAATGATCCGGCCTCGCTTCTGGCGAATCATGACCCTTGCCGCAGCCTGGCTGGTGAAGAACGTTCCTTTCAGATTTACCGCAAGAGTCAGATCGAAATCTGCCTCGCGCACATCCTCCGCCAGGTTGCTGGGGCCGAGACCGGCGTTGTTGATCAGGATGTCGAGTTGGCCGAAATGCGCGACGGCCGCGTCAATCGCGCGAAAAATCTGCTCCGCATGGGTTACATCCATCTGCAGCGGCAAGGCCCGGCGGCCTAGCCCTTGGATCTCGCCGACCAGGTCAGCCGCTGTGTTGACGTCCCGTAAGCCCAGAGCTAGGTCAGCGCCTGCCTGCGCCAGCGCCACCGAGATCGCGCGCCCCAAGCCTCGTGCCGCTCCCGTTACCAGAGCGACGTTTCCAGCTAAAGAAAAATCTTGGAAATTGGGCATCGCAATCCCCTCGCCCCGGGCTGAAGGTACGAGAATGTAATCGTACACTCTCCGTCCTAGACGTACGCTGCGGTCGAAGCTCTCTAATCTACGCGGTCGATCTGTGCCTTCTGCAGGCGGTCGGAGTAGTCGACATACACGGACTTCCATTGGCTATAGAAGTCGATGGCACCGATGCCACCTTCGCGGTGGCCGTTGCCGGTCGCTTTGACTCCTCCGAAGGGCAGGTGCACTTCGGCGCCAATCGTCGGGGCGTTAATGTAGGTGATTCCCGCCTCAAGATCACGCAGGGCGCGGAAGGCTTTGTTGACATCTCGCGTATACAGTGAGGACGAGAGTCCGTATTCGATGTGGTTGGCGATCTCGATGGCATTCTCCAGGTTTTCGCAGGCGATGATCGAAACCACCGGCCCGAAGATCTCCTCCTGGGCGATGCGCATCTTGGGGTCGACATCGACAAAAACGGTCGGCTCGAGAAAATTGCCGTATTGATAGTCGCCTTCGGCCAGGCGGTTGCCGCCGCACTTGAGTCGCGCTCCCTCGGCCTTGCCGATCTCGATATAGTTCAGGTCGGTCTTGAGCTGGCTGGGATTAATGGCCGGGCCCATTTCAACGGATTCGTCGAGACCATTGCCGATTTTCAGCTGCTTGGCGCGCTCGACGTAGCGCTCCACAAATTCGCCGTAAACTCCCTTGTGCACGATGATGCGGCTGGTGGCGGTGCAGCGCTGGCCGGTGGTGCCAAATCCTCCCCAGAGGCCACCCTCGATCGCGAGATCGAGGTTGGCGTCGTCGAGGACGATCATCGGGTTCTTGCCGCCAAGTTCGAGCGAACAATGTTTGAAGCTCTTGGCCGCGGTCGTTCCGATCACGCGGCCGACTTCGGTCGAGCCGGTGAAGGAAACCGCACTTACGTCGGGGTGCTCTAGCATCGGCGCACCGACTTCGGATCCGAAACCGGTCACGATGTTCACCACGCCCTTGGGCAGACCGGCATCGACCAAGGCGCGGACCAGGTTGAAGGTCGAAAGCGGAGTGTCCTGCGCGGGCTTGATGACGCAGGTGTTGCCGCAGACGATGGCGGGCAGCAGTTTCCAGGAGGGGATCGCCATGGGGAAATTCCATGGCGTGATCATGGTGCAGATGCCGACGGGTTGGCGAACCGCCATGGCGAACTTGTTGGGCAACTCCGAAGGCGTGGTGGGCCCGAACATGCGGCGGCCTTCGCCGGCCATGTAGTAAGCAGTGTCAATCGCTTCCTGCACGTCGCCCCGAGTCTCCGCCAGAACCTTGCCCATTTCGCGGGTCATGTCGCGGGCACACTCTTCTTTGCGCTCCATCAGGATTTCGGCCGCCCGAAAGACGAGCTCGGCACGACGCGGAGCGGGAACCAGACGCCATTTGGCGAAGGCGCGTTTGGCGGCTTCGATGGCGGCATCCACGTCGGCTTTGACGGATTTCTGGAAGATGCCGACCAGGTCGCGGCTGTCCGCGGGATTTCGGTTTTCGAAGGTCTGTCCGCTGGCTGCTTCCACCCACTCGCCGTCGATGAAATTCTTATAAACCTTGGCGCGGGTGGCAGTGCCGAGAATGGTGGGACCCATGAGTACGTCGGTAGCCATACAACCTCCTAGAAGCGCAGCTGCTGCTGGGGATCCTTGCGTGAACCTTCTATGCTACAGGCCGAGGCGGGAGGCCTTCAAGGGAATCGAGGCCTGCCCGCCCAGGAAGTCCGGGGCGTCCCCTTCGCTGCTTGCTTCTGCGCTTACTCCACCTCAAAATCGGCGGTGCGCTTGGTCGACCGGTTGCCCGCAGAGTCGAGCGCCACGAGCTCGACCCGGTAGGAACCGGGATCGAGCATGTTCACGGGCAGCTTCAACCCCACGGGAATCACCGGATTCCCTTTCTGGATGAAGGCGGCGGTGGCCAACATCCCGCTATCGATCTTAGCCTGACCGGTTTTGCGATCGAGGACCTTCATTTGCAATTGCACCTGGGGTGGGCTGGGGCTGGCGAGGAGCGGCTCGTAGATTTCAGCGTACATCGCGGCCGTATCGTTCTTCTTGAAACGATAGTTGGCGGCAGGAACGATCTGCATGCCGCGGGCAATCAACGGCGCGTGATCTTCCATCAAGGCGGCGTCGAGGCCCGTCGACATATCCGCCGCGCGACGAAGATCCTTGCTGAGCGCCATCGAACTGAGGCCGAACCTGGTTCCGTCATAGGGGTCGACGACGAGAGGAGTTTCGATCTTCCCGAAAGCCTCCCCACCGGAGTTGAACACAACTTTCAAGTTGTACTGACCGGCGGCCACTTCAAACTGGTTTTCGTAGTGGTACGGCTGTTGGGCGAACTCCTCCACCTCTTTCTTACCGTCCAGCTCGATCTCCACCGCATCGCTGAAGCGTGCCGCTACCGAGCTGTCGGCTTTGTAGGCGATCCCCAAAATGTTGAGGGTCGCGTGCTGCTTGCCCTTCACCTTTTCAAACTTGATGGAGCCGGCGGGAATTTCCATCGCCAGGTTTACGCGGGCGGTATTCGCCGAAGTGTAGAAATAAGGAGTCTGGATAGCGGCCCCCGCCCCGAACGTGCCCGACTGCGACCCGTTCGCCTGGCTTTCCATCTGCTTCTCGATCGGCTTGGCGGCGAGCATGTCGGCGGGCTTGACGTTGCAATATCCGCTGCGCGCGCGGACTACCGTATCACCGCGATCGACTTTGACCCGAAGGACATGGCAGCTGCCCTCCGGGGTGTCGGTGGGGGTGTAACCCAGCAGGTAATACTCGTCCTGTTCTTTGGCGATCTTTTCCATGCCTCCCAACAAGTCATTGGTGTTCAGGATCACAAAACCGCCCGTCCCGTCGGCGAGAGAGTACAGCACCTGCTGGTTAACGGTGGAGCTGGGAGGAAACGGAGGAATGATCTCTCTGGGCTGATAGTTGGGATTGTAGTAGTTGGAGATGGTGCCAGGGGGCGCGCCCGCGGGTCTGCCGGCGGTACCAGTGCTCGGTGACCCGGCATGGCTGCTACCGGTGCCGGCTCCCGGGGATCCGTGAGAGCCACCGCTCCCCCCTGGGCTTCCCGCCCCGGTACCACCGGGGGTGCCGCCGTGCGATCCGCCACCTGCTCCACCGGGTGCGCCACCACTTCCGCCGGGTGCGCCACCGTGCTGCACGAAGACCAGCTCAGGTTCCGTGGTCTTGTCTTCGAAATAGGCGTAGGTAGGCATGAGTAGCGGAGCCGAATGCCAAGGCGGTGCAGCCGGCCTCGCAGCACCCTGAAATCCCGGTGCCACCAGACCGCGAACGTCAATGGGATAGACCGCTACATTCGATTTGTTGCAAGCATCAATCGTGGCGGCGAGCTCGGATTGGAGCTCCGTGGTCAGGGGAAAGCCCGAGGTCAGCATCACCAGGGTTTTCCGCCCCGGTACCGACTGGAGGTTCTTCGCCAGTTGACGCAGGGCGAGCAGGACGGTGCGGGCGCCGAAGTCCGTCTCGGCATTCCCCAGAGAAGGCATGCCCAGGGACGGAGTGCCGAGTGAGGCTACCTGGGTTCCGGTTTGAGGGTTAGGAATCGACCCGAGCGTGCTGTCGGTGGCGGACGGGTTGGAAGCAACTGCCGACCCTTTCACCCCGGCTACCGCCTGCTTGAGTCGGTCGGCGTCGGCGGTGAAATTTTGCGTAATCCGGAGAGTGCCACCGAACTCGATCACCGCCATCACCCGGTTGGGACCGGCGTTGTGGTCGATGAACTTCGCGGCCGCTTGGCGGGCGTTGGCCTGATCGCCAACCTCCATGCTGGAGTCATCAAAGAACAGGACCAGATAATGCCTTTGCGGATTGGCCGAGGGGCTGCTGCCTGACTCGAAGGAAAAACTCTTGATCGCCTGTTCTTTGTTATCCTCCCAAACCTTGAAATCCTTCTGGGTGAGGTCGCGGATGTAATTGCCGTGTTTGTCGGTGACCACCGTATCGACCAGCACTAAGCGAGCCTCGGCCTTGATGGTGGCCTGGTCCGGCTGTTGCGCCTGAACCGCAGGCGCGGAAAAGACGCGCCACGCCAGTCCGCAAGCAGCGAAAGCGAAGAGCACGGCGCAAACCAGGACTCGATAGCGTTTCATAAAACACCTCGGAACTCAGGGAATTTCGATGGCTCCGTTCTCGGCCGAAAGCAGCCCCTCGGTATCGCGGACCACGAGGCGCACCAGATAGCTGCCCGGCTTTACGTCAAAGCTGGTCTTTAGTGTCACTCCGGATTCGACCTTTCGCTCCAGAGTTTCGTCCTTCAAGCGCAATTCGAGGACCTTTTCGTTGCCCGTGATGAAGCTGCCGTTGCGGTCAAACAGGGCGGCAGCGATGATGAGATTGTTGTTGTTTCGGCCCTCGCCTTTGCGGAAGTGCAAGTGCTTCACGTCGACGTGCACGAGCACGGCAAGCTTGGCATCGACCTCGGTGGCTTTGAAGAACTGTGTGTGCAGATCGACCGGGAGGTCGTGCATTTCCTCCTGCGAAAATATGGCCTCCTGGATCTCCTGGTGCGCCTCCTGCTCGGCATCGGGCGCCTGCTTGGGAGCGTAATAGCCTTGCCGGGCTTGCACCCTGAACTTGGCGGAATTCGTCAGCTTCACGGTCAGACGGTGAAAGCGGCCGTCGTACTTCATGTTCTGCGGGGAAAAAGCCAGAACGTAATAGTAGGCCGGTGCTTCCGCCGCCTGTTTCAGGCCGCGCTCAAGATCGTTGCGGTTGTGAAAGAAGGTGCCACCGGTCGATTCGGCCAGGTCGGAGAGCACCGTGTCGTTGGCATTCTCGGCATCGATTTCGTAGACGGCTTCCTGCGGTTCGGCGGCGGGGCTGGGCATGTCTTGCTGGGTGACGTCGCCAAAGGGAGGGATAGCGTAAAGGCCGCGAGCATCGACGGTGCTGATGATAATGTTCCCACGCAATGCGTGATCGATAACGTCGGTGACCTCCGGTTCCAGTTCGAGCGTGAGGAAGCCGGGAGAAGCCAGCACGATGGTTCGTTGCCCCGGCATCGCGGACATCCTGCGCACCACATCCTTCACCGTGCTGAGGACAACATGGGTCTGGCTCTCGCCGCGGTTCAGTGCATCCTGGGCGGCGGCTTGAACCATTATCCGAGCCGCCTGCAAGGCCTCGGCAAGCGCAGTCTGGTTCTTGGCCGAATTAGCCACTCCGGAACACTGGAGCGCATCTTTGGTGGCAGCATTGATGGCCTCCGTGTAGTTCTTATTGATGATCAGATCCGCCATGTAATAGGTCATGTAGGGGCATTGCTGCATCGCGGCCGGAACTATGGGACGCGGCTGGAGCCGGAGGAGAGCCGCATGCAGCTTGGCCTGATCGTCGGTGAAGTCCTGGTTGCCTTGCCCGGAAGTGGTAAAGATGGCCGCCCGGTCGGTAGGGCGAAGCGTACTCAACTGGCGGTTGGCGGCATCGCGGATGGCCAGCAGATCCGAAGTTTTTAGGTTGACATCATCAAAAAGGTACGCCACGAACCGTTCGGGAACGTTGGGCGGAGGGTTGGGGGCTGGCTGCTCGCTGCTCTCCGCGGGGGTGCTCTTTTGCTCTCTGGCTAACTGGGTTCCCGGCTGCTCAACCGAAAACTGGGTAATCGTCTGCGGCTTACCGTCATCGAGGAGCTGAAAATCCTCCTTGTGGAGGGTGCCGACGGCTCGTCCCTCCTGGTCTCGCACCACCACCCGAACCAGTACCAAGCGGACGTTTACTTTGAACGTGGTCGCCTCGTCGTGCGAAGCCAGCTCGGGAGCGGTTTTTTCGGCGCTGGTCGAAGGGGAAGAACTGGCCGGGGAAGCCGCAGGTTGCTGGGCTGGGGTCCCGGCAGAAACCAGCAAGCTGAACGAGATCCAGGCAGAGAGTGTGCGAAAAGCGGCCCTGGCTAGGTGGCCAAACGATTCTCGGCTCACGGTTGGTGTTGCCAACTTCATGGCGGCGGCGACCCTAGAAGGATACCCCTATTAGAGGGAAATTGGCAGGGGAAACGCCCCGGAGCCAGGTGTCCGCCCGGCCCTATAGACTCGATCCGGGTTCGCTCGCCGGGGACCGCCGGCTCGAGGACCGCCAGGGGTTCGGGTTCAAGGTTGCTCTCAGGCCGGAGGTGCCCGGCGCAGGCTGAAGAAATCGCAGCTTTCGCCTAAGCCCGGAGCCAAGGACAAGTTCAAGCACCAAGGTAATGTACTGATTTGATTACCGGTTGGTTGCCTCATGGGCGTGTGGTAGTCTCGAGTTAACCCCAGTCCTGAGAACTTGCTCATGGTGGTCTAGGTGTCGGCGAATCACGAGCCTGGTATCCAGATCGCGTGGAAGACAGTCACCTACCGCAGCGTGGCTCTGGGGGTGTTGGCTGGCGTAGTCGTGTTTGTCCTCGCGGTTCGGCTGGCGTTCCCTCAATTCACCGACAACAGCCTCAAGGCGGCCGACGGCTTAGGCAGGCGCCTGCTCGAGGCAGTAGGCGGAGTTGCGCCGGCGAGATCGGGTGCCGTCAACTTGCAAAAGGAGGCGCACTTCACCGCCCTCGACGGTACGGTACGAGTTCGCAAGGCAAACGGAAGTAGTTGGGCAGCGGCCGATTACAGCATCCCGCTCGAAAAGGGCGATGTGGTGCAGACCAGCTCCGAAGGTATGGCGAAGATTGTGTTCAATGATGGGACCAACTACACCGTCAAACAGGATTCCCTGATCGTGATTGCGGAGAACTCGGCCAACGATCAACAGCAGACCAACGTGGCCGTCGCGCTCTCTACCGGAACCGTGGACCTGTCCACGGCCACCTATGCGCAGGGTTCCAAGTCGCAGGTGATTGTGGCCGGCGCAACCGCATCGCTGGCTCCCGATTCCGCCGCCATGGTGCACAACGACCCGAAAGCCGATGAGCACGAAATCCTGGTCAAGAAAGGTAACGGCCAGATTACCCGCAACGGCGAAACCATCCAGCTGGCCGATTGGGAGAAGGTCCATTTCCGTGAACAGTCGGTGCACATGGAAAAGCTCAAAGAGATCGGACCACCGACCCCGATTTCGCCGGCCAACATGGCGCCGATCTTTGTCTGGGGCGATCCCAAGCCGGTGGAGTTTTCCTGGACCCGCATGGCCAACGCTAAGGGTTATCGCCTGCGCATTTCGAAAAATCCGTATTTCTCCTCGACCATCGTGGATCGCACGGTCAAGACCGCTGACGTACTGGTTTCCGGTTTAGAGCAGGGCGCATACTATTGGGAGGTACAGTCGCTCGATGCCACCGGTAAGGAGTCGGTGGAGAGCGAGAAGAACCGCTTCACCATCATTCCCAAGGGCAAGAACTCGGAAACTTTGAGCCTGGAACTGGATCCGTTTATCCAGCATGGTCACGTGCTCGAGATGACGGGAAAGACGGAGGCGGGAGCTCGGGTTATGGTGAACGGCGCCGAGGTGCCCATGATTGGCAGCGATGGCCGGTTTCACTATTTCACTCCGCCGCTTGCGACCGGAGAAAGTGTGATCACCATCACGGCGCAGAACTCCAAAGGTGGTGTGAATACTTTGCAGAAGAAGGTAGTGATTCAGTAAATGCGGGACAAGAGTCTGAGGATCGAGGCTCTTGCCGGCGGGAACCGTGGTTGAACGCCGAGGCTGCCCATGGAGAGGCGCGAGCTTGGATCGCCAAGGGCAGGCAGCCGCAAAGATCTAGTTCACGAGAGAGACACTTTTGCCTATGTCATCGAACGGTTTTCACTCCAGCGGAACGCCCCATAATCTGAGGTCGCTGTTCAGTATCTTCTCGAGCGATCTGGCAATCGATCTGGGGACGGCGAACACTTTGGTCTACGCACGCGGCAAAGGGATCGTGGTCAACGAGCCCTCGATTGTGGCCATCAACAAGAACACCGGCGAAGTCGAGGCCGTCGGCAAGGAAGCCAAGGAGATGCTGGGCCGGACCCCAGGCAACATTGTCGCCATCAAGCCCATGAAAGATGGCGTCATCGCCGACTTCAAGGTGACCGAGAAGATGTTGAACTACTTTATTCAGAAGGCGCATAACCGCAAGATGCTGGTGCATCCTCGGATCGTCATCGGCGTGCCCTCGGAGATCACGCAGGTGGAAAAGCGCGCCGTGATGGACTCGGCCTACCGGGCCAAGGCCAGTGAAGTCCACCTGGTGGAGCAGGCCATGGTGGCCGCCATCGGGGCGGGGCTGCCGATTACCGAGCCGAGCGGCAACATGGTGGTGGATATCGGGGGCGGCACGACCGACATCGCGGTCATTTCTTTGAGTGGCATCGTCTACTCGCGCTCGGTCCGCATGGCCGGCAATCAGATGGATGAAGCCATCATGAACTACCTCAAGCGAAAATATAATCTACTGGTAGGAGAACGCACGGCCGAGCAGATCAAGATTGAAATCGGCTCGGCCTACCCGCTCGAGAAACCTCTGACCATGGAGATCAAGGGACGCAATCTAATCGAAGGCGTTCCCAAAACGATTACGGTGGACGACAGCGAAATTCGAGAAGCCTTGAGTGAGTGTGTGTCGACCATCATGAACGCGATTCGCGTGGCGCTCGAGCGCACGCCTCCCGAGCTCTCGGCCGACATCAGCGACCGTGGGATTGTGCTCACCGGTGGAGGTGCGCTGCTCAAGAACCTGGATAAGCGGATTCGCGAAGAAACCGGGCTGCCGGTCTCCATCGCCGACGATCCCCTGTGCAGCGTGGTGCTCGGCACCGGCAAGATGCTGAGCGATTTCAAGCTGTTGCGGAAGATTTCGATCGAATAAGACCGGATTTCGGGTTTCACCGTTCGATGTTTCGAGATCTTCGTCCGAGCAGGGAAACTAGGCGGCGAAACCCGAGAAGCTCCGAGAGGCCGCAAAACCCGCAACCCTACATTGGTAACCTAGTTCATGGAAAACCTCATCAGCCGCTATCGGAACCTCACGATCCTGGCGATTCTGCTTTTCGCGCAGGTGCTGGGGCTGGCCATCCAGGTCAAGCGGTCGAGCGACAACACCACGACTCGCCTGATCCGCATCTGGGCGGTGGACATGGTTACACCCTTCGAGAGGGTGATTGTCTGGGTTCAGAACGGGACCCGCAATCTCTGGCAGGGATACTTCTACCTGCGGGGAGTGAGACAGGAGAACCGCGCCCTCAAACAGGAGATCGAACAACTGAAGATCGAGCGGGCCAGCCTGAGCGAGGACGCCCAACAGGCCCATCGTTTGCAAGCCCTCTTGAGCTTCAAGGAACAGTACATAGCCCGCACCCTGGCGGCCCAGGTCATCGGGTCGAGCGGCAGCGAACGCTCGCGCTCCATTTACATTGACAAGGGCAGCCGGGACGGGATCAGGCCGGACCAGGCCGTGATTACCGCCGATGGCGTGGTAGGGAAGGTTTTTCGGGGCGTGCAAGATCACGTCGCCAGTGTCCTGCTCATCAATGACCAGACCAGCGGGGTCGGTGCCCTGCTGGAGAAATCGCGCGTGACCGGCGTGGTGCGCGGGACGCCCACGGGCGAGGTTGTCCTCGAGAAAGTGATGACCGATGAAACCGTGGCACCCGGGGAAAAGGTACTCACCAGCGGCGGCGACCGGATCTTTCCCAAGGGGTTGACCATCGGTACGGTGACCAAGGTGTCTCCCGGCCCCGAGCTGTTTCTGAACATCCACGTCAAGCCGGCGGCGGATCTCAACCGGCTGGAGGAAGTCTTGGTGATCACCGAGGAAGAGCGCCGGGAGCCGGCCGTGGCCTCGACCGAGCATCTTCGCGCCGCCGACATTTTAGCCCAGAGGCTGCCGTCGGTCCCTGATCAGCCGGCGGACGCCAACAACCCGAATGCTCCGCCGCCTCCGACGAACGGACTGAAGGTTGCGGGTTCACCGAATCCGCCGACGTCGGCCCCAGCGGGGGCTCCCGTCGAGGCGAAACCCGCCGTGGCAGCCAAACCGGCCGCCACCAAGGCGGAACCTGTAGAAGTTAAACCGCAGCCGGCAACCGAGAGTTCCCCGCAATAGCGTGCCCATCACCTACACATCGAATGAGCAAGTGGAGGTTTACCGGTTCAGTCCTCCGGTTGCGATTGCGATTCCCTTGATCGCGGTATTTCTCCAGGCATTCGTGCCGCTGCGCTTGCATTTCTTCGCCATCTTTGATCTGCCCTTGCTGGTGGTGATTTTCTTTGGGGTGGCGCGGCGCAATCCGGTCTCCGGCATGCTGACCGGGGCGGCTATCGGCATTCTCCAGGACGCGCTCACGCCGTCCGTGCCGATTGGCGTGTTTGGCATCGCCAATACCGTGGTGGGTTATGGCGCCTCCTCGCTGGGTGCAAAAATTGACGTCGACAATATGGCGTCGCGTTTTCTGGTCACGATTTTCTTCTGCGTGGTGCACGAGATTACCTATTTCACCGTAGCCAGCGGACTGGTGGGCATTACCGTGCACTGGAACTGGCCCCATGAGCTCGCTTCGGCCTTGGCCAATGCGGCCCTGGCGGTAGGGATGTTTGCCATCCTCGATCGCTTTAAGCAGAGGACCTAGGCAAAGCCGGTCCCGCGATATCGACCCAGCCTTCGCTTCCATCGGATTGGGTTGCCCGAACCGCCGTGGTTCAGTAACAATCTGTGAGGGGTAAAGGTCTCGCTGCCCTACGACAGTGTGGGCTACGGGTCCCTCTTTTGCTGTCTAACGAGGGAAGGATGGCTATCACCAACCGGTGCTCCAAGACATCCGTTTTTGCGCTCGCCTGTTCGATGCTCGCCCAGAGCTCGGCGTTCGGCCAAGGTGTGCCCACGGAGAGTCCGGAGGAGCAGGTGCTTCGCGGCACAGTGGTGAACCGCCTGACCCATGAGCCGATCGGAAGGGCTCTGGTTTTCTCGCCTGGCAAAGAGTTCGCCACCCTGAGCGATAACGATGGACATTTTGCATTGGCTCTCCCCAGGTCTCGAGAGGGCGACGCTGGAAAGGTAAATTGGCCAAACGCGCTGACCGCCCTCAAACCAGGTTTTGTCGAAGACCCCAATCAGTGGTACCCGGCGGTACCGGGAATGGAACTTACCATCGCGGTGACGCCGGAGGCTCTGGTGATCGGCCACGTGCAGCTGCCATCGGCGGAAGCCATGGACGGGATCGAGGTCGAGATTTACCGGCGTCAGGTCGAGGATGGCCGTCCCCATTGGGTTTCTGCCGGTGTGACGAGGACAAAGTCGAACGGGGAGTTCCGCTTTGCGGAGCTGGCAGCAGGCAGCTACAAGCTGCTGACGCGAGAGTTGATCGATCGCGATCCGGTGAGCTCTTACCCCGGCGGCCAGGTATTTGGTTATCCTCCGGCTTATTTCCCGAATGCGAGCGACTTTTCGAAGGCAGAGACAATCCAGCTGGCGGCGGGACAGACGGTTCAGACGGCCATTTCTCTGGTCGAGCAGGCCTACTACCCGGTGAAAGTTCCGGTCATGAATGTGTCTGCGGGCACCACAGTTCGAGTGAGCGTTTCTCCGCAGGGCCGCCAAGGTCCGGGGTACTCGCTGGTCTACCACGACGCGGGCCAGATCGAAGGCCTACTCCCGAATGGAAGCTACACCATTGAAGCGACCAGCGGCGAGCCGGCTCCTCGCAGCGGGTCGGTCAATATTCGGGTGCAGGGCGGCGCCCGAGAAGGGCCGCGATTGATCATGGTGCCAAACCACGCCATTCCCGTGAATGTCAAAGAGGAGTTTACCTCCCCCTCGGAGAGCGGTTCGCCAGCGGTCATCGCACGAGGATCGAAGCGAGCTCTTCAGGGGGCCTATCTCAGGCTGTATCTCGTTCCGGTGGATGATTTTGATGGGCGAGGACGAGCTTCCCTCGGCTCTTCTTCGGGTGCGGGGGAGAACGACTTGCTGATCGAAGATGTCCGGCCGGGGCGCTACTGGGTGAAGGTCCGTTCCTCACGAGGATATGCTTCTTCGATAACTTCGGGTGGGATCGATCTCGAACATCAACCCCTGGTCGTGCCTGCAAGGGGGCCGATCGAAATCACCATGCGGGACGATTGGGCAGAGATCGATAGCACCGTCGAGGGTATCGCGGCCGGCAGCGGAGGGGAGAGTCCGAATCGCTCCGGCTTGGTCTCGCCGGCGTCCTCAGCCCACGTTTACTTTGTCCCTCAACCTGACAGCCCGGGCGAATTTCGTGAGGCATTGGTCGCGCCGGATGGAAAACTCAATTTGTCGCGGTTGCCTCCGGGAGTCTATCGCGTACTGGTCTTTGACCGCCCCCAAGCCGATCTCGAATATCACGATCCGGAAGCTATGCGCGCCTATGAGACCGAAGGACCTCTGCTCCGGCTGGCGCCCGGGCAAAACCCGCCCTTGCGACTGCAGGTGAGTGCTATCAGCGAGTGAGTATGCGTCGATTGGAAAGCTTGCGCTCCTTATCCGTGGTGGTGCTCGGAGTGGCATTGCTCCCTCGAGGCTTGGCCGGGCAGAATTCGAGCCCGGTCGAAGGCCCGGCAAACACCCGTGAATTTCGAGTTGCCGGGAAGGTAGTAAACGCGTTCGGAGGAAGTCCTCTGGCGCGAGCTCGCGTTACCCTGGTGGGCACCAGGAATCAACAAAAGATCCTGTCGACCATGACTACTGCCGATGGAGGATTTGAGTTCCTCGGGCTCGGCGCGGGCAAGTATGCGCTGAGCGGGGCTAAACGAGGATTCATCACGTCTGCGTATGACCAACACGAGCGGTTCTCGACCGCGATTGTGACTGCCTCGGGCCTCGACACCGAGCATCTCGTGCTGCGCCTGGCTCCCGATGCCCAGCTCCGAGGCACGGTGCTCGATGAATCGGGGGAGCCGGTGCGCCGAGCTACCGTTTCCTTGTACCGCGAAGATCAGGAAGAGGGTGTGAAACACATCCATAAAGTGCGTACCGAGACGACGGACGATCAGGGCTCTTATGAGTTTTGTCCGCTCGCGAGCGGCACTTATTTCCTTTCCGCAGTCGCAACTCCGTGGTATGCCGTACACCATGTCTCTTCCGCCGCCGGCGAACGGGGAAACCCGTCGGAGTTAGATCGATCTCTCGATGTGGCTTACCCCGAGGCTTATTACAAGGATGCGATCGAGCCGGACGGGGCCTCCCCCATCGCGGTTCGGGCAGGCGACCGCCTCGAGGCGGACATGCACTTGAGTCCCGTGCCGGCGATGCATTTGATCCTTCGCGTGGGCGCCGATCATGAGCAATATTTTTCGCCCATATTACAGAGACCCGTTTTCGACGAGATGGATCACGTGCCGGAAGCTTGGGAGATGGTGTCGCCCGGCCTCTATGAAATCGGTGGAGTCGTGCCGGGAATCTATACGGTTCGCATCCCGGGAACGGGCCCAACGGTTGACCTCAACCTGGACCTCAAAGCAGACGGGCAGGAAGTCGACTCTGCGAAAGGAGAACTTGAGGGAAAGGTGAAGGCTTCGGTACGCATGGTAGGAGGGGAAAAGCCGCCGCCCGAGCTCCGGGTTGGGCTGCGGGACGGTAAATTGAAATTTGTGGCCTGGCAGCAGGTCAACAGCCGGGGCGAGGTCGAATTCGATGGCGTAGCTGCGGGAAGATACGAGATGGTGGTGCTGGGACCTCAGCGATCTTACTTCCGGGTTCGCATTTCCTCAGGCGGTGCCGAGACAGCCGGCGATACGATCAATGTCCCGGCCGGCCGATCGCTCGAGGTTTCGCTTCTGGTGGCGGGCAGCACCACCAATGTCGAAGGGTATGCCGAACGTAACGGGCAACCGGTGGCGGGAGCCATGGTGGTGCTGGTTCCGCGGGATGCCGAATCGAATCGAACCCTGTTTCGCAGGGACCAGAGCGATCTGGACGGTAGCTTCAATCTCCTCAATGTCATGCCTGGTTCTTACTCGATCCTAGCCATTGCCAACGGCTGGGACCTGGATTGGGATTCGCCGGCCGTGATTCGCGCGTACTCCCAGCACGCTAGGACGATTACCCTTGAAGATAGCCAGGAATCAGTACGCTTGCCGGATGCGGTGGAAGTCGAACCCAGATAGACAGATGACGCGCGTCATGTCCGGACGGGCAAGCCACACCCCAGACCGTAGAAGCCGCAGCTAGGGCGCCGAGACGTACCCTTTCATGCCCCTCCGTTACTAAAGACAGAGGCGGTCAATGCGCGCAGCGGATTACAATAGAGTAACCTCCCGAAAGGATGAGGCCGGGAACCGGGCTTCTTGCTCGCGTGCGGGGCAAGACCCGAAGCCTGACCGCCAAGACCCAAGTTCTCCTGATGTTCGGCCGCGACGAAAAAATATCGCCTCTTCGCCTGACCGCGGTGCAATACATCATTTTGGGAATTTTCCTGATCCTGGCGTACGGATTGTGGCGGCTGCAGGTCGTGCAGAGTGAGTTTTACACCTCTCTGGCGGAGAAAAACCGGATTCGTAATGTCCCGATCCTGGCGCCTCGAGGCAAAATCCTCGACCGCGAGGGACGTGTCATTGTGGACAACTATCCCTCGTTTACCGCCTTGCTCCTGCGCGATTCTTCCCGCGATCTTGTCGCCGACGCTGAGCTGATCGCCCAAGGACTGCACCTCGACGCCAAGGACGTGAAGGATCGCATCCGGCATTTCGCCGGTTCGCCGCAGTACCAGCCCATTTATCTCAAAGACGACATTACGCCGGACGAACTCGCCTTTATTGAAGCTCACCGCAACGAGTTGCCGGAACTCGATACCATCATGGCGCATCGCCGGTTGTATCCGCGAAACGGGTTCATGGCCCACGTGATCGGCTATGTCGGCGAAGTTAGCGAAGAAATGCTGAACCAGCCGCAATTTGAGCTGTACAGCCCCGGGGATGTGGTGGGCAAGTCTGGCATCGAGCTCGAATACAACCAGATCTTGGTGGGCAAGAATGGTTTCCGGCGGGCGGTCGTCAACAGTCGCGGCCAAGAGGTCGGTCGTCTCGACGAGACACCGGCGACGGCCGGTCGACAGCTCAAGCTCACCGTGGACCTTGATTTGCAGATTGCCGCCGAGCAGGCGCTCGAAGGAAGGTATGGAGCCATCGTGGCGATGAATCCCCGCAACGGGGAGATTCTCGCGATGGTCAGCCGCCCGACCTTTGATCCCAATGATTTCGCGATACGGGTTTCCCGCGACCGCTGGGCCAAGTTAGTCAATGACGAAGAACATCCTTTGCTCAACAAAGCGATCCAGGCTCAGCTCGCCCCCGGATCGACCTTCAAAATCATCATGGCAACCGCCGGCCTCGAGGAGGGCATCGCGCAAGATCTGCATGTGATCTGCAACGGCGGGGCTACTTTCTACGGCCGCTACTTCAAATGCTGGGTCACGGCCGAGCACAGAACCCACGGTGTGGTGGACATCAGCAAGGGTATCTACCAGTCCTGTGACGTGTTTTTCTACACCCTGGCCGAAAAACTCGGCATCGACCGTATCGCCAAGTACGCCACAGAGTTTGGTTTGGGACAAAAGACCGGCATCGACCTGCCCCAGGAGGTTACGGGTGTGATGCCCTCCGAGGAGTGGAAAATCCGCAACTTCAAGCAGAAGTGGTATGCCGGAGAGACCATTTCCGTGGGCATCGGGCAGGGGGCGGTGGCGGTCACGCCGATCCAGCTGGCACGGGCGATTGGCGGAGTGGCCAGCGGAGGAGTGCTGGTGCGGCCGCATATGACGAATCCCGCGGATCTGCCGGCGAACGTCATACCGGCGTCGAATGTGCCCGATACGGTCAAGATTCCGATTGATCCCAAGAACTGGGAAATCATTACCGACGCCATGGCCAATGTGACCACGCCGCTCGGAACCGCCAACAGCGCCCATTTGCAAGGGGTCGATTTCGCAGGCAAGACGGGCAGCGCGCAAACCGTGAGCAATGCCCTCAAGGCCAAGACTGCAAATGGAAAATCCAAGTTCAAGGACAACGCCTGGTTTGTGGGAGTAACGCCGCGAAGGAACCCGGAGATCGTGGTGGCTGTGCTCTTTGAAGGCGGCGAGCACGGCCAGTTTGCCGCCCGCATCGCCGCCCAAGTCATTAAAGCCTACGTTGAAAAACAGCGTCGGCAGCCGACGAAGCTGGCCAAAGATGGGCCGAAGGTAGATATCGGGGCGGTGTGGAATGATGCCGGTCAGGATGGTTCGGGCGACGATGAATTGCACGCTGGTCGATTTCTGATCGACCTCCCGAAGGAGCGCCTGCCCCTGGCGGTGGCGGCGCCGGGGGTCCGTTGAGATCGGCACTGGGTTCACGAACGAGAATCAAATAGCGCCAGCGACATGAGCTGGCTTCGGACAACGGAATTCAATGGCACGTTACGTTTCTTTTCGCGATTTCGATTGGCTGCTGTTCCTCTTCGTCCTGGTAATTTGCGCCCTGGGAGTGACGGAGATCCGCAGTGCCACCGTGCACACGAAGTTTGCCGGTGCGCAGATCAAGCAGGTGTACTGGGTGATCGGCGGAATCGGCACCATGTTTTTGGTGAGCTTGGTGAACTACCAGGCGCTGCTCGAACGGGTTCACTGGATGTATATCGCCGCCGTGGGGTCGCTGGTGGCGGTGCTGGTTTTCGGGCAAAAGTACCTGGGCGCCCGCCGCTGGATCAAGATGCCAGGAGGCGGCCACTTTCAACCTTCCGAGTGGGTCAAGCTGATCTTGATCCTGGCTGTGGCCAAGTACTTTGCGGACCTGCAGGAGAGGGAGCTCTCCTGGTCGGACTGCATTAAGGCGGGAGCCATGGTGGGGTTGCCGATGCTGATGGTGCTAGCGCAGCCTGACCTGGGGACGGCCCTGACTTACCTCCCTATCGCCGTTATGGGCCTGTTTTTGGGGGGCCTGAGCGCCCGGCAAGCGCTCACGGTCCTGCTGCTCGTGGGGTTGGCAATGCCCCTGGCCTGGCATGGGTTGAAACCCTATCAACGCGATCGGCTGACCAGCTTTATGGAACCGGAAGCGGACAAGCAGGGCTCAGGGTACCAAGTCATTCAATCGTTGATCGCGGTAGGCTCAGGGGGGATCTGGGGAAGCACGGCGGGTTCCCAGACCCACCTGTCCTTCCTTCCCGTTCCCCAAACCGACTTCATCTTTGCCGCCTTTGCCGAGGAGCACGGATTTGTCGGTGCCTTGGGGGTAATGCTGTTATACTTTATAGTGCTGATGCGTTTGACCCAGAATGCGCAAACGGCACCGGACCGGGCCGGCACGTTTCTGGTGATGGGTGTGGTGGCGGTGCTGAGCTTCCATATCTTGGTCAACATCGGTATGGTAGTCGGTTTTATGCCGGTTACAGGAATCCCCTTGCCGTTAATGAGTTACGGCGGATCTTCCGTTCTATTTATGTTTTTGGCTTTAGGTATTGTGATGAATGTTCGCATGCGTCGTTTCGTCAACTGAAGCGAGCGGAAGAGGGCAAGGAGCGTTGCCGCGCGTGCCAGGATGCGGCGTACCAACAAGATTACGATCGCCCTCGCGTTAAGAGGGCACTCACCGGCCAAGATGGTTCAAGGGCCGGCAGGATTGAAGCCTAAGGCGCTCGAGGGTGGGTAACGGCCCGCTTCGTTGAGAGAGGCCACAAACCCTCGGGGCGCTGTTGATGAAGTGAGAGATATTTTCGAGCTCGTGGAGTTTCCGGTGCTCGAAGAAAAACCGCAGCCGAGGCTGTCCATACCCAGGGCAGCTTTCGCAGCCTTCTATCCGCTCCGATCCTTGCCCGCCTACCTTCCGGTGATTCCTCGGGCTCGATGAGTAGCCCAGGAGCGGAGTTACCATGACGAAAGAATTATTTGTCTCTTCCACACCACACGAAACCCGCGTGGGCGTGGCGGAAGACGACGAGCTCGCAGAAATCTATCTCGAGCGGGAAAAGGAATACACCTTAGCGGGTTCCGTCTACAAAGGGCGGGTGACCCGCGTGCTGCCCGGCATGCAATCGGCATTCGTGGACATCGGGCTGGAGCGCGATGCCTTTCTCTACGTCTCCGATTTCATGGAGTTGCCGGAGGAAGAAGACGTCGACGAAATCTCGACCAAAAGCTCCCGGCCGCAGCTGTCTCAAACCCATGAAGCACCACCGCCGCCCCAGGCCAGCGAGGCACTGCCCGTTCCACCGCCGAGTGCCGCGGAGGAGCCCGTGGAAGCCGGGAGTGGAGAAAATCGCCCCCGAACCAACGGCGGGCGGCCAGGTGGCGAATGGCGGGGCCGCCGTCGCCGTCGCGGACGCCGCGGCTTGCGTACGAGCGAGAGCCGTTTGCCACGGACAGAATCCCCTCGCCCGGAGCGTCCCGAGTTTGGTCCCCCCCAAGGTTACCAACCGATGGTGCTGCCCGGCGAATCCATCTCCAAATATCAGCGGTCTAGCCATGCGCTTCCGGTCCTTGAACCGGCACCTCGGCCGACGGACGCATCCGCACCACCGACCTCCGTCCCGAATGCCCAGGCGTTCCCCGAAGACGAACCAATGTTCGTCCAGCAAAAGTTGGCGCCCGAGGCGGGCGATTCGCGTACGGCGGCGGCCCAGGGTTCCGGGGCGGGCCACGAAGAAGCAAGCAGCGAGCAACGCCTCGGCCGGATGAATGTGGCCTCCGGGTTCGATGCACCTCAAACCCAAGAGCCTTTCGGCGACAGCCGAGCACCTGAGTCCTCCGATCTAAAGCCCGCGGCTCCGAGCGCCTTGGGCACTCTCGAAGAGGAAGTGATTGAGGAGGACGAAGCCGATCTCCTGGCGTACGTGGAAGACCTTGACGAAGACGCCGCCTTCGACGAGATAGAAGAGGAAACTCAGCGTGCGGAGGATTTTCAGCCGCAGCAGAGAGAAATGATTGCCCCAACCGAGCCGGCCACGCAGTCCGCCGGAATGTTGTCGGCCGAGGCGGCCTCGACCGAAGCTCCGGACACAAAAGAAGAGGTCGATGAGGAAGAGGAGGAGGAGGCGGAACTCGAGCAAGCCCAGGCAGAAGCGGAAGCGCTGATTGCCGCCGAGGCGCGCGGCGAGAGCACGATCGAGGCGCGGGCTGAAGTTCGGGGGTCCGCGGAGACCGCCCCCTACAGCCAGCGTGCGCAACGCCCCGCGTTTGATCGGCGGGGTGGACCGCGGGGGCGTCGCAGCGGACGGAGATTCCGCAGACAAGACGCGCACCAGCTGCCGCAGATCACCGATTTGCTGAAGGAAGGCCAGGAAATCCTGGTGCAGATCGCCAAGGAACCGATCGCGAAGAAGGGCGCACGCATTACCAGTCACATTGCCCTGCCCGGCCGCTTCCTGGTTTATCTGCCCACGGTGAACCACACCGGCGTATCGCGTAAGATCTCCTCCGAAGAAGAACGTCAACGGTTGAAGCGAATCATTCTCAGCGAACGGGAGAACGGCCACGGCGGCTTTATCGTGCGCACGGCAGCGCAGGGCGCCTCGGAAGAGGAATTGCGCGCCGATATTCGTTTCTTAAAAGGCCTGTGGTCCGAGATCAAGACCAGAGCCGAGACCAGCAAGGCACCGACTCTGATCTATCATGATTTGAATGTCGTAGAACGGGTGCTGCGAGATCAGGTCACCTCGGATTTTTCTGCCGTGTGGGTGGACAACGAGCAGGAATACGAACGCATCCTGCGCTTCGCCAACCGCTTCCAGCCGGCTCTGGTGAAAAGGGTCAAGCTTTATACCAAGGAAAACCCCCTGTTTGAGGAGTTCGGACTCAACGAGGAGATCAACAAGGCGCTGAAGTCGAAAGTGTGGCTGAAGAGCGGCGGCTACATCGTCATCAATCAGACCGAAGCCCTAGTTGCGATCGACGTCAACACCGGCAAGTACGTCGGCAAGACGGCACGCCTCGAGGATACGATTGTGAAGACCAATGTGGACGCGATCCGAGAGATTGTGCGACAGATCCGGTTGCGGGACCTGGGCGGAATTATCATCATCGACTTCATCGACATGGATGAACGCAGGAACCGGCAGAAGGTTATGCAGGTGCTCGAAGAGGCCCTGCGCGGTGACCGCTCGCCCTCGAAGGTGCTGCAGTTCAATGATTTTGGACTGGTGGCGATCACCCGCAAGCGAGTGAAGCAGTCTCTCGAGCGAACCATCGGCACTCCCTGTCCCTATTGCCAATCGACAGGTTTCGTAAAATCCGTGACCACGGTGTGCAATGAGATTTACCTCGAGGTACGCAAGATGGCCAAGCACCTCGAGCACTCGGATGTGATGCTGCGGGTGAATCCGGAGGTGGCCAAGGCGCTGAAGTCGAACAACGCACGGCTACTGACGGAAATGGAAGAGCTGACGGAGCGGACGGTCATCGTGAAGAGCGATCCCGCCCTGCATCAGGAGCAGTTCGATATTCATTAGCCAGCGTGCCCGGCACTCAACTTCGCGTCGCTTCAGGCAACTACGATTGCCCACTGCTGGCTGCGGCAACCTTCCGGCCGGGCTTGGCGCTGAGAGCTTCGACGGCCAGAACGGCACAGGCTTTGAGTTTTTGCAGGGAAGCCTGCAGTGCCTCTTCTTCAACTTCAATGCCGAGAATGTCTCCCGGTACAGTGATCCGTGCGGCGGTGTCGGTTACCTGATCCTCGATCGCGAGCAGGGAGAGCAGCGCGTTCGCGTGCAGTTTCCAAAGGGAGGGGGTAAGTGCGGTACGTTTCAGCTCTCCCAATTCGGTCTTCATGCGCGCCACGAGGGCAACCATGCGCAGCTGCGCGCGGGCCACTTCTGCCCGCACGCTCTTTTCTTCAAGATAATCTGCGCTGAAGGCGCCGGCTTCCGCCGGCGTAAGGATGAGATTGAAGAATCGCATGGGAACGACATGGCGAAACTTCGGGTCAGCCACGCGTACGAAGACGCGAATGGATTCCTCGACCCGACGCAGTTTGACCTCTTCGGTGGAGATCTGCTTGGGAGTCACCGTGCTGCGCAGGGCTGCCACATCTAGCCCGGGACGCAGCGTTCGCGCCTTGCTTGCGCCATTCCCAGACGCGGAGCGGGGCAATCGCCGCGTCGGCGGACGCTGTTCGAGCGATTTTCTTAACTTGGAGATGCGCTGAAACCTTTCGTGAGCGATCGCATAGTCGGCCCGCAACAGTTCCGACTCCTGTAATTCGTCGATCTCCTCTACGGTTACGTCCACGCCGTCGAGGGTACCCAAGATGCTTCCACCCAACTCTTTCACCTCGTCGGCTAGCTTCTTGATCTGTGCCGTGGCCTTCAAGAACAGCCGATCAAAGATGTTCCCGAAGGCGGCGTTATAGGGAGCGATGGCGGCCAGCACGGCGGGGTGGTAAAACGATGCTCCCAAGGATCGCTTGAAGGCGCGCACCCGGGGAATAATTTGGGATTGGAGCATTGCGTTCAGGTCTTGAAACCTTTGCGCCTCTTGATGCCAGCGATCAAACTGTCGGAGCAGATGAACCTGTCGCTCCGGCAAAGGTGGCCCTTCGGCATCGGTAAGAATTTCCATCAGGGCGATCTCAAAGGGGGAAAGAGGAAGCGCACCATCGAGGCCGTAGCCCCGCCGCTCCCATTGTCCGGGAACGCGTGGATAGCGATATAGGAAGGTGACTACCAAGTCGGTCTTGTCGCGGTGCTGATCGGAGGAATTCCGGTTGCGGGTATAGTAACGCAGCAGGGCCTCAGCGATTTCCGGGTCGGTATCGGCGGTAAAGGCCCGGCGCAACATGGCCGGGGTGACTGCCAGCTCGAGCAAGCACAGCCAGCGATGCATGAGGATCAGCGTCCGCAGGACCTCATCCTCGTCTTGCAAGGAAATGCTTTCTAGGCCGGCGGGAACGGGAACTTCTCCCTTGGCGTACGGCTGCAGGAGCTTCTCGTAGAAGCCCTGGACGGTTGCCAGAATGGCTAATTCCCATTTAGGATCTTCGACCAACCTCGCCCCCGCTTGGTAACCTTAGTTTTGACCAAGCTGCGCTTTCGTACAAGGTCCGTTTGGACATGTACCAGGGGTCGGCAG
>DASPTQ010000294.1:0-17850 GCA_035623335.1 Terriglobales bacterium | reverse complement strand
CATGGGACCATGGCTGGCCGATACGATTCGCGAATGTGATGGCCTAACAGAAATGATGTCCTACTGGACTTTCTCCGACGTGTTTGAAGAACAGGGAGTGGTGAAGACACCCTTTTACGGCGGGTTTGGCTTGATTGCTGCTGGTAATCTCCCTAAGCCGGCATATGACGCCTTTCAGATGTTGCATAGACTGGGAGATCAGCGGATTGTTCTCAATTCCGAATCTTCGCTGCTAACCCGTAGGGCCGACGGTTCGCTCGTACTAGCCGTATGGAACTATGTGCCGCCGGAAGAAGCTGGCGCCTCGAGAAATGTCACAGTCCGTTTCAAGAACACGAATCCTCGGCTGGCCTTGATTTGGCGCCTGGACAGCGCTCACGGGGACTTTCACGCGCTCTATGAAAAGATGGGAGAGCCTCGCTATCCGACGGCGCCACAGATGCAAGCCTTACGCACGGCTGCCGCACTAACTCCCGAACGACATGAACTCAAGGACAGCGAACTTACGCTTAGTCTGCCTGCCCAAGGCCTAGCTGTAGTAGAACTTTCCACAACTGCTTCCATACCTGAACGAGCGTTTGAATCTGCTTCGGACTCGGAAGGCGGTTGTAGATCAGACGACAGTCTTGATACGTCCGCTCGTAGAACTCCCGCACTGCTGGCGGGCTCAGGTGAGCGAGGCTACGCCCAGGGCCCCAAACGAGCTGACGACTCAAAGTGACCAAATTGATCAGAAATTCGACGCGCCGGAGCCCAATTACGGTCATCCGCCGAGCACCCGACGCCTTCTAAGGCCCTATGGATAAAAGAGTTACAATCTGCTGCGAGATTCACCGAGAGTGCCTATTGCGAGCGAAGAAGGTCCCCAACGTTGTATGGCTTAAGTCATGCGTTTGCAATTGCTTATAGGGTGGCGATCGGAGATTGCCCGGAATCGTCCCAATTCCGTCACCGTTAGTGACGCCCAAGTCATTCCTCACCAATGGCCTACGGATATCAAGCACTTGATTAAGCTTCGAATGGGGTACAAACAGGTACAAATGGGGTGATCGAGACTCCAGGACCTCAGGAGGACGACTGTTACTTTGTAAACGCCCAGCGTGTCCGGCGATGTCGGAGGGACAACATTTACATTTGTACACGCTGAACCGCGGCCGAGGCTGGCAGGGATGACCGGTACATTGTAACTGCTGGCCAGAAGCGGGCGAACTCAGAAGGATGACGGATACATTGTAACTACCGACCAGGCGCCAAAATCGAAGGCACGGCTCGTACATTGTAAATGGTCAATCTGCGGGCAGTCAGAGAGGCAACATGCACATTGTAAATGCTCGCTCATATCGAGCTAGTTAACAGTGCGCGTGTGATACCGGCGCGCTGATACCTATGTCGGGGTTAAGTCGTTTGCTCCTAGTCGCTGGCGGAGAGCGCTGTATTCTCCTCCAGCCCCTTTTGGATCTTCTTCTTTTTCCAGAGGCGAAGCTCAGCGTCCGGACCATACGAGCCAAGAAAGCCGCCCAAGTCGACCCTGCACGACTCGCGAGGCCAGCAGAGACCACATTGTGGGGCCTTCACAAGCGAGCAGCCGCTCCAGAATCTTCGCCAGACCCTGCGTAATCAAACTCGCGTCCCAAAAAGGTACCCCTGAAAAGGGGGTCAGTACTTATCGCTGGGGGCGTGGGCCGGGAGACTCCCCCGGGGGACCATCTCATTTGTCGACTGGCCACCCCAACGACTGAAACAACAACGGTGCGCGTGATCTGGCTGGGCAAGACAAACGCGGAATGGGGAAAGACATCCGGCAAGCTGGGTCCCCCCAAAGGATGTTACCGACCTCTTCCAAAGCGGCCGTGCTCGGGACGCCCCGCGGGGCACCGACAACAAAATGGAACAGCCGGGCCGAAGCCTTTGCCCAACGTTCGCGAGGAAGGGCAGTGAAGTCGAAGTTCCACGGGTTTCGTCGTTACACCAGTAATCTCGACACTCGAAATCGGCGGACGCATGCTGCAAATGGGTTAATCGCAGACGTCCCCCAACCATGTCTGAAAGACCACAACCTGACTACGTTCAAATCGCAACACCCCTCGTCCAACGCGGTTTCCGCGTGACTCCAGTCCACCCAGAGACGAAGTCCGGCGTGATGCGGAATTGGCAGAACCATCAGGCGACGACACCAGAGGAAGTGCTGAGGCATGCAAAGCACTTTTCCCATCACAACGTCGGGGTTGTCGGGAAGCGTGGTGTCGGTCGGCACATGTTCTCGACATCGACTCCGAGGGAGTGGTCGAGCGCATCGAGCAGGAAACAGGGCACACGATGCCGAAGACGTATACGGTCTGTTCACGCCCCCAATCCGCTCCATACAAGCGACATTATTACTTCAGGCAGACAGAGTACTCGTTTAAGAAATCTGGGGCATGGGATGCGAAGAATATGAACGTCCGTGACCTCACTCGGCTCGAAAAGAGTCGAAGCGGCATCCTGATGCACCCGACGCTTTACGATGTCAAAGGCATCGGAGGCGGTTCGCTTGTAGTGGGTGCAGGTTCTGTGCGTGACAACGGCGAGATCTACACGTGCATCGACGACGCGCCTGTAGCTGAAGTTCCTGACTGGCTTGTCGACTGGCTGCTGGCCGATTTCAAGAAGTATCGAACCGGGCGAAACAGAGAGTTGGCAGAAAAGTATGAAGCCAAGATCATCGCTTTAAGAAAGTCTGAGGCAGAACGCCGCAAACTCAGGCAACAGGGTCTTCCCGACGGATTCGATATCGCTGAAGAGGATATTTACGACTTTCTTCGCTGGCGCGCGTCGTCATACTCGGGTCTCGGAGAGACGGGTGAGAAACTGGCTCAGAGCCTGACGTATCAGGTCACCCAATTCTGCGCTAGCGGAGAAGCATTCGCCAAGAGCGAAGCGGGGCAGAGGCTTATCCAGAAGATTGCGACTGAAGAGCGCAAGGTCGGAAATGCGACATGGTTCTATCGACAACGGTCGACAAAGGTGGATATACACCACATCCCCGGTCCGCAGCCAACGAAAATCGGGATCATCAAGGAAGTCATGGCGAAGTTCCCCGATCGTATCCCGGCCATATCTGCCCTCGAACTCATCGAGGCTGGATTGGAAAAGGAAGGATTCCCGTTCGACCGACGGAAGGACAAAGACAAACTTCTAGGCGCGCGGAAGGCACTTGGGTTTGAGGTCGAGGACGACGACCTGCATTGGAAGAGGGGATAGTGTGCCGGGTGGACGTCACCTCTTCTTTCTTCTTCTTCTTCTTCTTCTTCCCATACTACTGATGAGCAGACAGACAGACTGTGGCTAGAGAGTGTATGGCGTACGCAAGGCTTGCGCGTGTGGGCCGGGAGGCGTCCTCTCTGCCGCCGGAGTACAACGCACGTAGGCCGGTAATGGGATGCGCATGCGGGTACCGTTCGGTGCGCGCGTGACCTTGCCGAGTTCGCCCGTATGCGATTGCCAGACACCTCGTGCTGGTCTCACTAAGGTCGACACCAGCGGCTTCGGTTTGCCGCCCATCGTCCCAGAACTTCCCCCAAGCCCGTTTCTGGCCAACGTCCGGTTTGTCGGGCACGGGTTGGACACCGGTTCGGATTCGAGTTCCCCAGCGCCGGTCTGAACACCCGGGGACAATGGTTCCAGATTCGGGTCCCGTGAATATTAGAGTTCCAGAGGCCGACTTTCCGCGAGCCTGACCCTTTGTGCTTCAACTTCCAGTTTGCCCGGTAGAACGAAGCCGCTACGTGGCGGACGCTGCCGAGTGGGTGATGTCGGCAGTCCTGATTTTCGGCCCAGAGTAGGTCACAAGGAGGTGTCCATGTGACCCATCTACGCAAAATGATGCTGGAAGAACCAGCGACGTCATTATTCTGAGGCTACAGTGCGCGATCTTTGGAAATTATCGCCTTGACTCGACCTCTAAAATGACTCTGATAAGCCTTCGTCCACCACTCGATTTCCGCATCCTTCCACCGAGTGGGCACAGGAACCCCGCAATGGTCGAAAATCTCGCACAACTCCCAGGCACTTAGATTCGGATTTGATCTAACAATGGCTTTCCGTTTTGTGACCCGTTCATCCATGCCAGCGGGACGGTCCCTCGTCCGATAGTTGGTTAATGATCCCGATTGGTGCGGGAGGCGCGAACAATTTCAAGAATTTCCGCATCCGTCAATACGCGCGGTGACTTCTTGGCTTCGTCAATGATCCTCTTCGTCAGCTCTGGCGTGGCCGGCACGCCGTGAGAAGCGAGATAATGTTGCACGTTCGAGTTGCCTGACATCGGCCCAATTTCTATTTGCTGCGAGCGACCAATCCATCCCGCTGGGACCCCGGCATATATTCGGTCGGCAAGCCAACTATGCCCTTTCTTTTGCGCTTTGATGACAGCGGCGGCGTGGACCCCGGTGGCAGTCCGGAAAGCATCCTGGCCCACGATCGGAGTGTTGACTGGGATGGGAACGCGCGTAACCTGCGAAACCAAGCGAACGTACTCGGGCAATCGCGTCAAATCGTCGTTCCTGATGCCCAGTAGCTTTAGGTTTACCAGGAGCTGTTCCATCGGTGTGTTCCCCACGCGTTCTCCGATTCCAAGAGCCGTCCCGTGCACCCGGTTGGCACCCGCCTCGACAGCGGCCATGGTGTTCGCCAAGTCGAGTCCGCGATCGCGGTGCCCATGCCAGTCGATGCCGAGTTGAGGAGAACCGATCTCGCTCAACAATGCGCTAACCCAACTCACAAGGTTGTACACTCCGTCCGGGGTCGCGGCGCCACAAGTGTCACAAAGACAAACCCGCTTGGCCCCAGCCTCAACTGCCGTCGTCAGCAGGATGCGGAGTTGATCCGGCGACGAACGAACCGTGTCTTCGGTGACATACATGACCTCAAGTCCTTCGCGGACAGCAAAAGTGATCGCTTCGCGGGAATGGCGCAAGATGTCGTCGAGTTCCCATTCCTCGGCGTACTGGCGGATTGGGCTGGAACCAATGAACAAGCAGGCTTCGATGGGGACCCCGGTAAGCTGAGTGGCTTCTGCGATAGGACGGATATCCACCATCAACGTGCGCGCCGCGCAGTTCGCCTGGATACGCAGGCGGTGTTGCGCAATCTCCCGGCAAAGCTGCAACACGGCTTCCCGCTGACGCTCACCTGCGCCCGGTAAGCCGACATCAGCGGTTTCAATGCCCAGACTCTCCATGAGGTGGAGAATCTGCAATTTGGTTTCAACTGGAGGGTCGGTTACCGAAGGGCTTTGGAGCCCATCACGCAGGGTCTCATCGTCAAGCATCACATGCCCAGGCCATTGAGCGCGGCGCGGCCCCTGCTCTGCCCAGTCGTAGACGAGACTCTTTTCCTCCGGACTGCCCATAGCTGTATCCGCTGGCTACTTCGAACCTACGGGTTGTGACTTCGCGAATCCGCGAGCGCGTTGCCGCAGACGCTCGGCAGAGTCGTGGTCGCCTTGCGCGTCGCGGACGAGAGCAAGGTGATACAGGCTGCTGACATCGCCGCTGGACTCTTCCAGGCTGCGCTCAAACTCGCGTGCTGCAGCCTCGTATTCTCCTTGCCGCTCATGAATGATGCCGAGATGGTAATGCCCCATCAGGTACTCGGGAGTCAGTGTCAGCGACAGCTCGAAGTGCTCACGAGCTTCGTCGAGGTAGCCGTTGTGGAACAACGCGAGGGCGAGGCGATAGTGAGCCGCGTTGTAGTTGGGGTCGATTTCAAGGCAGCGGCGGAAGGCCCGCATGGCCTGCGGCATGTCACCGCGATGGTAGTAGGCGACTCCGAGATCGTAATGTCCGAGAGTGAAACTGGGCGCTGCCACCACCGCCTTCTCGTAGTACCGCGCGGCCTGGTCAAGCAAGCCATCGTGAAAGTGGAGGGTGCCGAGCAAATGGTTGGCGAGCACATGGTCGGGCTCCATGGTCAGCAACCGTTCGAGCTCGCGGCGGGCCTCCTGGCTGCGTCCTTCTCTTTCGTGGACCATCGCGAGCAGCAGCCTCTGATCGACAGCGGCATCACGCAGGAACAATCCGCACTCAGCGCAAAATTTATCTTGCTCGGCCGCGACACGTCCACATCTCGTGCAACGAAGAAAATTGGAGTTCGTCATAAGTACCTCCAGAAAAACTAGGTGGGGCCCAGGAATTGTCCACCATCAACACGCAAGACCTGTCCCGTAATATGTCCTCCGCCTGGGCCGCAAAGGAATGTGACTGCGTGACCGATATCCTCGGGTTCAACGAGAGTGCCAACCAAGGTTTCCGCCAAGGCCGCGTCGCGAATCGCTTGTGGGACGGAGTCAGTCAGAGGTGTGCGCACCCAGCCCGGCTCAATCACGTTGATCAGGACGCCGAAGCGTCCTGTTTCCCGTGCTACGGTTTTCGCCAGGCCCAGCAGACCGGCCTTGCTGGCGGAATATGCGGCAGTGCCGAATTTGCCGCGGGAGCCATTGATCGAGCCGATCAGAACGATCCTTCCTGTGCCGCGCGTGCGCATGAGGGGCAAGGTGTGGCGAATCAATAAGAATGCGCCGCGGAGGTTCACACTTTGGACGAAGTCCCACTCTTCGAGGGAAAGCTTCCAAACGACAGCATCGCGTGAGACCCCGGCAGCGTGCACAGCGATGTCAACACCTCCGTGCTTGCGGGTAACTTCGCCGACAGCATGTGCTACGGACGAGTCGTCTCGCACATCACATTCGATCCACGGGAAGGCAGAGCCCTTAGGCGAAGCGACATCGAGCAGGGACACATAAGCACCGGCGTTCTGCAGGGCACGCGCGATCGCCTGGCCGATTGCTCCCGAGCCTCCCGTCACTACGGCGATTCTTCCGTTTATGTCAGAAGCTTGGTTCATCTCATCCTTCGGTCACAACCGCCGCTTTGCCCCACTGCGGAACGCGCTTCTCTAGAAACGCGCGAATACCTTCCTCTGCATCGGGTGTTGTCATCAGCTCTGATAAATACAACCGCTCCAGTTGCGCTAGATCTTCGGTGAGGGCACGACACAAGCCCAAGCGAGCCGCCCGGCAGGCAAATTGGAGCGAAGATGCCGAGCGGAGCAGAAAGTCCGATTCCAACCAACGCTCGATTTCGCCTTCCAGATCGTCGGTCACTCTCGCGACGAGCCCGGTGCGTGCTGCCTCATCGGCGGTGATGCCCGCCCCCGTCAGCTGCAACCGCGCGGCTAGCGCTTGCCCCACGCGAAGAGGCAACAAAGCCGAAGCGGCGGGAGCGAACACGGCCAGCTTGATCTCTGGCAAAGCAAACTGTGCGGTCTTGTCAGCGACGATCAAGTCACAGGCCAGCGCAAGTTCAAATCCTCCGCCCAGGCACTGGCCACGAACTGCGGCAATCACTGGCCCAGGGACGTCACAAATCCGCGTTAACAGGTCGTGCAGGGCTCGCAACGTGCCAGCAATCTGACCGGGCAGATGCTCTTGGACGCTGGCGCCAAAGCTAAAGTGCGGGCCATCGGCACCGAAAACGATCGCGTTCAGGGGACGCCTAGAACACTGCGACACAGCTTCGTTGAGCTCGGCGATCATCAACCGGTCCAGTATGTTGCCCTTCGGAGAAGCCAGGGTGATGCGTGCCACCCGCTCCTGGTGACTGAATTCCAGCCGGATCTTCTCGAAGGTCATTTCAGTGCTCCTTCCGTCACGCGCCGCGCAGTCCAGGGAGCAATCTGTTCGATCAATTCCTCACTCCAGCGCACTCCTTGTGCCAGACGCTGGCGTAGCAGAATGAAATCAACTTCGCGATTCTTCTTGTCGCCGTAGTGAAACGTGCGGAATCCAGCTTTGGCCTCGGTCATCATGTTCAGCGAGAGCCATGCCCGGTTGGTTTCGCGATTGCGGTCCCAGTGTTCGAGTTTGTGTTTGCGCAGGCTTTCGATGGTTTTGATAAGGCAATCAGGCATAGTGTAGAGGAGCTTTGTACACATCTGATCTACCGCCTCGTCGAGAAGGCGAAGGTCGGTAACGGCCCCGGACAGCATATCTTGCGCTTGTTTCTTGGCGTCTGCGGTTTTGAATTCGCCAATCACGAGGCGACCGAATTCGTCCAGAATGCGGTCGCTGACCACCAGCGGATTCGGCACGAATTTTCCTTCCACTCTTGTCACGGGAACAATCTGAGTGAGCCCGCCCATCCAGTAGAAGCGATGGGCGCTCCAGGGCTCGCACAGCGTGCCACTCATCATTGCGTGTTCGATGCCCACGTAGAGCGGCAGGAAGTCGGTCGAGCCGCCGTCGGGAGCGGAACCGTGTTTGGGTCCGGCCTGGCTGAAGACCGCCATGTCGCTTGCAATCGAGAAATCGCACGCCATGCCGACTTCCTGCCCGCCCCCAACCCGCATACCGTTAACCCGGCAGATCACCGGTTTGTCGCATTGCAGTACCGACGTCACCATGTCATTGAAGAGGCGCATATATTGGCGGTATTCGCCGGGTGCCCCAGCGTAGACCTCGGCATACTCCCGAGTATTCCCTCCCGCGCAAAAGGAACGGTTCCCCGCGCCGGTCAGGATAACTGCCACGGCACCGCGATCGTTGGACGCTTCGCGTAAGGCCAGGATGATCTCCTTGATCATCTCTGTCGTATAGCTGTTAAGTTCGGAGGGGTTGTTCAGGGTGATCCAGACATTGTGCAAGCCGGCTACCGGCGAGCCATCCCCGGCCAGGACCGGGCGGCGTTCTACCTGAATGTTCGCGCGTGGCGGAGATTCAACGAGGTTGTGATTTTTCATGGTTGCTCCTAAGTGCCGTTGGCGACATGTTTGAGGATGGCGCGGCGGGTTATGGAATGTCTTGCTACCGAATCGAAAACTGCCGGAGCATCGTCGAGCGAATGCACTTCGACGTAAGATTCGATAGCAACCTGGCCGCGCAAAACGAGGTCGAGAGCGACAGGATACTGATCCGGCGGACAGCCCCAGTTGCCCCGCGCCGTGGCGTCAAGCGCCATGAGGTTCGACAGACGCAACTCGACTTTCCTGGGCGTGAATCCGACTACGGCCAGGTAACCTCCGAAATCGATCAATCCAAATGCGGTCTGTTGCCCGCCTGGGGTGCCACTGGTTTCGAAGATCTTGAGACCGATATTTTTGCGGCCGCTCTGCTTGACGAAATTCCGCACCGCCGTCTTGAGGTCCTTTTCGGTCATCGCCGAAGAATCAAGCGTTAAGCCCGCTCCGTGCTGCGCCGCTAATTCCAGTTTCATGCGATCGACGTCAATGGCAATCACCGCAGCCCCGAGCGCGGCAGCGATCTGCACTCCAAACCCGCCCACACCGCCGACTCCCACGAAGACTGCTACATCTTCGGGTCCCACGCTGGCGCGGCGGATTGCCTCCCAGGGTGTGGTGACGGCATCGGCAACGACCGAAAGCAATTCTGCACTCAGTCCCGGCGGGAGCGGTTCGGGCACGGGGCACAACCCGCGCGCCGGAGCACGAACGTGCGTGGCGAAGCCTCCGTCTCCATCATTGCCGGGCATGAATTGGTTGCGGCAGATCGTGGGCCGATTTGCCCGGCAGGCGGGACAGTTGCCGCACGGGACCACTGCCGGAACAATGACTAATCGTCCGAGCCATGCTCCGGCGTTCTCTCCGGCCGCGACCACCCGTCCGCTGATTTCGTGGCCCAGCACGAGCGGCAACAACTTTCGGGTGGGGACTCCGTCAACGGCGAAACCGACGTCCGTATGGCAGATGCCGCAGCCGGACACCTCGACGACAACCTCGTCTGGCCCGGGCTCCAGCGGAGGGAACTCAAATCGCTCCAGCGGCTGGCCGATCGCGACTAAACGGTAGCCATGCGCTCCATCAATTGGCATACTCCCCCGCACCCGTTTCCATAGTAGATCGCTTGCCGACGAGGCGCCTGATACCAAGCAAGGCTGCTCCCAAAGCGCAGACGAAATCACAATCTGCCGGGATGTTCACCCTTACCTTCAGGCGATCCTCCAAAGCCCTGGCAATACCCGCCTGGCGCGCTACGCCGCCGATCAGCGTGAGTTGGTCTTTCATTTCTACCCGCTTGAGCAGCGCTCCGGCGCGGTCGGCCAGGGACTCGTGAATGCCACGCAGAATGTCCTGCACGGTGATACCCGCACTCACATGGTTGATGATTTCAGTCTCGGCGAGCACCGCGCAGACACTGGAAATCGGCTGCGGATGAGTGGCCCGGAGAGAAAGCTCACCCACGTCTTCCAGCGGCACTTCGAGATACTTGGCGGCGCGTTGGATGAAGATGCCGGAGCCGGCCGCGCACTTGTCGTTGCTCTTGAAGACTCTGACTCTGCCGGCATCGGTCACGCCGATGGCGCGGGTGCACTGTCCGCCGATATCGAGTACGGTGCTGGTCTGCGGAATTACAGAGTGAGCTCCCCGCGCCGCCGTGGTGATTTCCGTTACCTGAATGTCACGGAAGGTGACACCGTAGCGGCCGAATCCCGTGGCGGCCACATATTCCACCTCCCGTCGGTTGAGACCTGCCTCTCCCAGGGCCTGCTCCAACGCAGCAGCGGCCGCGTCGTCTACCTTCACTCCGCTGCGCGTCCGGCCTTTGCCGACGACGCGAGGCTGGCCATTCTCCTCGAGAAGCACAACCGCTTTGGTGAAGCTGGTTCCGCAGTCAATGCCTGCCAGAAGCGGCATGATCTCCCCTCCAAATGCTGGATTCGAAGCTCTGATCGAGTTTTTCCAGCGCAAAAAGTGCGGCGCCGGCCGCTCCGATAAACTGCGCATCCGGGCTGACCAGTATCTTCCGTCCGATCACGTCCTCTAGCGCCCGCACCATGCCAAGGTTACGGGCGACTCCACCGGTCATGGCGATTTCCGGTTCAATGTTGAGACGCCGTGCCAGCGATAGCGTGCGCTTGGCGATGGCAATGTGCACGCCGCCCAGAATGTCTTCACCTGTCTTGCCCTGTGCCAGGTAGGAAAGAATGTCCGATTCAACGAACACCGTGCATACGGTCGCCATCTTCACGGGATGTTGCGCTTTGAGCGAAAGAGGCCCTATTTCGTCGAGGCTGATACCCATGACCTCCGCCGAATTGGCGAGGAAGCGCCCGGTGCCGGCCGCGCATTTGTCATTCATGACGAAATCGAGGACCTCGCCGTTAGCCCCCACGCTGATGGCCTTGGAATCTTGCCCGCCCATATCAATGACCGTGCGCGTGCCCGGGCAGAGAAAGCTCGCGCCTTTGGCGTGGCAGGTGATTTCCGTCATCTGCGTGTTGCCGAAAGCGATCTTGTACCGGCCGTAGCCCGTCCCGACGACGAACCCGACGTCACTTGCGTGAAGGCCAGCTTCGCGACAGCAGGTGTCGAAAGCGCGTTCGGCGGCTCGCTGCACGTTGGCGCCGGTGTCTACCAGGGCGCGGGCCGTAATCTTCACGCCTCCGTTATCCGACATGATGACCGCCTTGGTCTGGGTGGAACCGACATCAACTCCGGCTGCAATTCTCATGTTCTCCTCTAGCTACGCTCGGCTCAAAACTGTGGTTTTGGCGTGCTCCAGCGATTCGAAGAACGCATCAATGCGGTTTTTCGTCTGCGCTTCCGCGAAGTATCTCGGATCCTCCAGATCAGACTCGATATACAGGGTCGGGACGCCGAGTTGCTTGGTGAAGTAGTCGCGCATGTCGCCCTGGCCGGCGGAAAAGAGCCGGCAGCTCTTCACGAAGTGGATAATCACGCCATCGGCGTTCCAGTCCTCCACGTAGCGGCGAATCTGCTCATAGCGCTGCAGGAAGTTTCGGTTGGTCACATTGTGCGCAATCATGTGCATCGCGACCGATTCGAATGGGCTGGCGGGATCGTGACGGAACCCGAACTCCCAAAGTCCACCGACCGTCGAGTAGGTGGAGGCCACGGCACAGGCTTGCCACTTGGCGAACATGTCGCGAAAAGTGCGGAAATATGGATAAGGCGGAGGGCCCTCCATCACCAGCCGGAAGTGCTCCTGCTCGTACACGCCCTTGCCTCCATCCGCCTTGGTCTGCAACTCGGCCAGCGCAGCCTCGAAGAACTCCACTCCTTCGGGCTTGGCCCGGTAGACATAAAGAGGTCCCATCAGCGTGATGGCATCAAAGTACGCGTCAAAGGGCGAAGGGGAGCGGCGCGCCAGATGCTTGATCCGCGACCACAGCTCTTCCGTGCGGCTTGAGTACTCCACCGCTTGCCGGAACTTGTCATAGTCGAACTTCCGACCAGTGAGCTGTTCCAGCTTCTTGACCGTCTCCTGCAGCTGTTTGACGACGTACTCCACGTCCGATCGGGAGGGCTCGTCCGCTCGCATGAAAGGTACGTCGATCACATAGAGAGGGGCCTTCTGAAGCTTGGCGAGGTGCTCAAACCATTTCAGATAAGTGTTGCAACCTACAAAGTTGCAGAGGATGAGCGTCGGCGTTGGCAGTTTTCCGCCCGTTGGCGTGATGCCTTTCAGAATGCACCCGATATCGGCTTTGACATATGCACAGTTGTCGGCCGCGTAGCCGAGATCTTCCGCCGCCAAGATCGGGTCCAGCGACTGGTGGCGAATGGCCAGCTGCAGCGCGTTGATTTCCGGATAAAGCGGTACGGCGCCGAAGCCCTCAAGCAGCTCGACGCAGTTCCCGGAAATCAACATTGCAATGGTAGGCGGATTGCCGGTATTTGCCGCCTGCTCCAGTTGGTCATACCAGGAGAGCATCAAGTCTTTTTGCCGCTGGTGGATCGAGCCGCGGTATTCCTTCTTGTCCGTCATGATCTCTTCCTCAATCAAAGACCAGCGATTCCACGAAGGTCTCGATTTCCGTGCGCAGACGGTCGAACGTGAAAGACTTTTCCTCGAACTCCAGTTGCAGGTGTGGGATTCCCGCCCGCTCTAGCTCCTGCCGGTACGGGACGTAATCGAAATAAGCAGGTTCGCAAAACTTGGCGATGAGGAACAGCACTGCGTCAGCCCGGTTCCGCCGAACCTTCTCGACCAGCCCGTCCCATCGTGGTTTGCGGAAGTCGTGCCGCACCGAGGAGTACACGGACTGATCCAGGTAGCTTTTGGCGAGCGCGAGCAGAGGATCCCCCCCGGTGGGAACCTCGCCCTCAAACCAGCACTGGCCGATCACGAAGTCATCGTCGACGATGTAACAACCCGCATCCTCGACGAGGCGGATTAGGGTGAGCGGTGGCTGCTCACAGAACGATCCTTCCACCACGATACGAATGGAGTCCCTAGGCTTGGTGCTTCGCGACTGGAATTCAGCCAACGCAGTCTCCAGCCGTGCCGTGTGTTCCTCGACTGGCAGGAAGTTTCCCAGACGGATGAGTTGATAAAGCTCCGATGTCGGGACCTGCTGCGGGGTCCGCGCTCGCAACTGGTAGAGTTCGCGGATAAGGGCCCGATTGCGGTTGTAAATGACGATGGAGTGGCGTAACGCGTCCTCATGAATCTTGCCGCCGCCCAGACGCTCCAACTCGGAAACGATGCGGCGATACTCCTCGACCAGAAACTGCGCCGCCGCTGGTGAGCCGGGGTTATGGGGCAGGTGGAGGAAGTCCACGTACATCGCGGAGAAGTTCCGCCTCATGACGAAACACAAATTTCGAGCCGAATCGCAGATCGTAGAGAACAACAAGCCGTCAAACGGCTCCAGATGCCCGGTCAGGCCCATCTCCAGAGTCGTCTTGACGATGGAGCAAATGAACGATCCGAAACGGGCATCGGCATGTTGAATGTCGAGTCGATCTCCTGCGCCACTAAGCCCGACCGGCAGCATGCCCGCTGCGTGGATCAATTCCACCGGGGCATAGACAGGAAAGTATGCAATGACTCTGGCTCCGGGATGGGCCTGCTTCCATTCGCGCACGGAAGGGAAGTGCAAGGCAGAGCAAGTATCGAACGTTCGTTCGAAAAATGACATGTGACTGAGGATACACGGCATTGCCTATTGGTCTGTGACCCAAATCACAAAATGTAGATTTTGATCCGGCGCGCGGGTTGCTCGATGGGTCCCTGTCTCGAGAATGATTCAGCGAACGGAGCTTACAGAATACGAACGGAATAACGACGGCGCCGCCGTGGCTGCAAAGCACAGGAATACAAAAAGAGCACGTCGCCTATTCGCCACGTCTTGTGATCCCAGTCACAGTGATTGTTGCCTCAAATCACAGTAGCGCAGGTAGTTTCGGTGACAGACTCACGCAGTTTTTTCGTCGCCGATCAGTCGGGTGAGTGTGTAAAGACCTCGAGTCCAGGACTCCGCGTAGCTGACTTGAGACAACCGGAAGGTTCGGTTCTGCAGGAGAAACCGATGCCGACACACAGCCATGACATTGCCAACGCGGGCGATCCGTTGTCACCGCCTATGCCTCGGAGGCGATTCGCTGAGGTGCTGCTGGGTAGCGGATTCCTAGCGACCGCGTTTGCGTTCTTGTATCCGGTCTTGCGCTATCTCATCCCACCGAAGGCTCCCGACCTGGGCAGCGATGCGGTGGTGGCTGGGCACGTCGGCGAGTTGAAACCGAACAGCGGAAAAATCTTCCGCTTTGGAACTCATCCTGGCCTGTTGATCCGCACGGCCAGCGGTGAATATCGGGCGATGTCGGCCACATGCACGCACCTTTCTTGTACCGTCCAGTATCGTGACGACCTGCGCGAAGTCTGGTGCGCCTGTCATAACGGCAAATACAACCTCGATGGGCGGAATATTTCGGGGCCTCCTCCACGCCCGCTAGAGGCCTTTGATGTCCAGGTGAAGGGCGAAGAAATTTTCGTGAGGCGTCGCCGCGAGGCCTGAGCATGAGTCCCGTACACAACGTGCGCGATTGGCTGGACGAGCGCTTAAAGTGGGACGAACTGATTGCCCCGTTGCGGAAGAAGACTGTTCCTCTTCACAGGCTCTCCTACTGGTACTTTCTCGGAGGCATCACTCTCTTCTTATTTGTGATCCAGGTGTTGACTGGGATTTTGCTGCTTCTTTACTACCGGCCTGGCGCGAACGAGGCTTTCGAGAGCGTGCAGTACATCATGACCCGGGTGCAGTTTGGCTGGCTGATTCGCTCCATCCATTCCTGGTCAGCCAACCTAATGATCTTCACCGCGTTTGCACACATGTTCAGCGTACTTTTTCTCAAAGCATACCGCAAACCGCGTGAACTCACTTGGGTCAGCGGAGTGGTTCTCGTATTTCTGGTCATGGGGTTCGGGTTCAGCGGTTACCTGCTGCCGTGGAACACCCTAGCCTTTTTTGCAACTAAGGTAGGCACCGAGATTACTGGGCAAGTCCCCGTGATCGGGAAGCCCACGATGATCTTCCTTCGCGGCGGAGAAGACGTGACTGGCGCAACCTTGACTCGCTTTTTTGGATTCCACGTTGCGGTTTTGCCCGGATTGGCCACTGTATTGATCCTCGTGCATGTGCTGTTGGTGCAGCGCTTGGGTATCAGCATACCTCCCAAGTTGGAGATGGAGTGGGGCGCGAATCCGTCGGCGAAACGGGAAATGAAATTCTTTCCGAACTTTGCGCTTCGTGAATTGATGGCTTGGTATATTGCGCTAGGTGCTTTGGGTGCTTTGGCGGCGATCTTCCCGTGGAACCTTGGGGTAAAGGCAGATCCCTTTGCCCCTGCGCCGGCGGGAATCAAGCCCGAGTGGTACTTCCTCTTCATGTTTCAGACCCTCAAGCTCATCCCAGCTAAGGTTTGGTTCATCGACGGGGAGATTCTTGGCGTGCTGGTTTTCGGACTGGCTGGCCTGCTGTGGGTTCTGCTGCCCTTTTTTGAAAGTGATCACCCTTCCCGTATGAAACGCTGGATCACTGGACTTTCTATCTTTGCTCTTGCGTACATGACAGGTATGAGCATTTATGGCCATCTTGCAAAATAAGACTTGGCGACGAGCGACGGCCAGATACTTGATCTTGTTTCTGCTAATCGCGTTTGCTCCGTGCGCGAGTTATGGGCAAACCTCGAACTCTTGCTTGGATTGTCACTCGGCACTGCCTGAACCCTTGGGAGTCACCCAGGAAGAATTTAGCCAAGATATCCACGCCCAGAGGGGTCTAACCTGCGCCAGTTGTCATGGGGGCGATCCAACCAGTAATGACCCGGATAAGTCCATGAGCCGTAAGGCAGGTTGGAAGGGAAAGATTGAGCGCAAGCAGATTCCGCAATTGTGTGGAAGTTGCCATTCCGATCCCGGATACATTCGTCAGTTCAATCCCAGCTTGCGAACCGATCAGCTAGCGCAATACCACACCAGCGTGCATGGTAAGCGCTGGGCGGCTGGCGATACCAAGGTTGCCGTCTGCACTGATTGCCACAGTGTCCACGACCTGAGAGCGCCCAGCGATCCACGTTCTACAGTCAATCCGGTTAATGTGGCGACCACTTGTGCTCGTTGCCATGCTGATGCGAACTATATGAAGGGATACTCCATTCCCACCGATCAGTTCGCAAAGTACAGCACAAGCGTCCACCATGATGCGCTCGCGGTGCGAGGGGATCTCAGTGCGCCGACTTGTTCTACGTGTCACGGAAACCACGGCGCGGCGCCGCCAGGAGTGGACAAGGTCCAGAACGTGTGCTCGACGTGTCACGTTTTCCAAGCCCAGATGTACGAAAAGAGCTCGCACAGAGAAGCATTTGAAGCCGCTTCTCTTCCAGGATGCGTGGTGTGTCACAGCAATCATGTCATCGTCCATCCAACCGACGCGAAGCTTGGCACCGGTCCCGAGGCCGTATGCATTCAGTGTCATAAGCCAGGGGATGTTTGTGATCAAGCAAGGGCAGCATTACTAACTGACCTAGGACGATTGGATGCCGCTATCAACAATGCAGACCGAGTACTTGCTATCGCCGAGTCTTCTGGCATGGAGGTGAGCGAGGCTCGGCTGTCCCAGAGCCAGGCACGAGACTGGCTGACTAAGGGTCGCGTCACCGTCCACAGCTTCAGGAAGGACCTGATGGACCAGGATATCCAGGCCGGCTTAAAGATTGCCGCTATGGATCTGCAAGCTGGCCAGAGAGCGATGGTTGAGCGCAACTATCGCCGTGTCGGGTTGGGACTATCCCTCATTGCGATCGGAATCGTGCTCGCTGGACTCTGGCTGTACCTCAAGAAGATAGAGAGCTAAAGGGCATTTCGCTCGGCCGTGAGAGAGGAGGGTTTTGTATGACCAAGCTGAATGGACGCAAACTGCTTCTCATTTCGATTCCATCACTGATTGCCGTAGCCGTGATCGTGGCCGTGTTCATACACGAGCGCCGGCCGGCTAATCCACGCCGCGCACTCTACATTATCGGGGACCCCGCAAAAGGCGCCGCTCTGTTTTTTGGTAACAAAGAATGCGGCATTTGCCACTCCATCAATCGAAAAGGGGGGCGCGTTGCCCCGGACCTCTCCGGGACGCACCCTGGCACGCCCGCAATGGGCTGGCTGGTTACGGTGGTGTGGAACCATGGACCCGGCATGTGGCGGCAGATCCGGAGAACCAACGAGCCTTTTCCCCAGTTGGATGCCCAAGAAATGGCGGATATCTTTGCGTTCTTGTACCAAGCGAGCAGTATTGGCCACCCTGGCGATCCAAGCGCAGGCCAGCGGGTGTTCGATGAGAAGGGCTGCACCCGCTGCCATTCGCTGGGAGGGAAAGGCGGGCAGAGGGCGCCCGATTTGTCTAAGGTTGCTGCCGGTTTGGACACGAACGCCTGGACACGAGCCATGCTGAACCACGCCGGATCAATGGTTGTTCCTATCACCAACACAATAGGACAATGGCCCCAGTTTACGGGTGATGAGATGAATGATCTCATCGCGTACGTGAGTCTCAGCGCACC
>DASPTQ010000293.1:0-7195 GCA_035623335.1 Terriglobales bacterium | reverse complement strand
AAGGAGAGATAGAAGTCGGCAATTTTGCGGGTATTGGAACCAGCAGGCGCGTTGGCTTTGGCCGCTTCTTCGATGAGCCCAGCGATACGCTTTTGGCTCAGATCGATTAGGGAGTCGACGACTCCAATGTAGCTTCGGTCGAGGGGGATTTCAGTGCGCTTGATCCAATCGCCGTTGGCGTAATGATAAAAATCGTCACCGGGCTTGACCGACCGATCCATGTTCGCAACGACGATCCCGTGAGTTTCTGGTGTGCTCACTTCCTGCGAAAAAGAGGTAAGCGAGACAAGCGCGAAGAGAGCATATGCGGCGGCGTTCCGAGGCAAACACCAAAGTGTGAGTGTCATTATTTCCGCACTGCGTGCACGGGCCATGGCCCGGGATTGATCGTGAGTCCTTCGATCCGACCGTGAGCGTCTCGGTCGATGTGTAGCCGATCCGCACGGGATGTTGCAAGTTCGAACTCATCTGGTGCGACCAGCGTCAGCGACACCCACTTTCCAGCGGGGATGTAGAGACTGTCCCGCTTCGCTACCTGAATTTCGAGTCCGGCAGCGTTTCGCCGGACTTCTGCAACTGCCCACGGTGCAAATTCGTAGCGCCCGACGCAGGCATCCACCATCGCGGACGTTAGCGTCATGTCGGTGCGCGGCGCTACGGGAGGTAGAGGAGGCGCACTAGCGAGAATCGCGTCCCACGCCGTTTCCGATGCAAGAAGTCCAAGATCGTTAAGATCGTCGTCGCTGATTGGGCCCTTGCCTCCTGTCGTGACAGCGAACAACGTATCTCCATCGTCAGACGTGCTGAAGAGCTGTATGGCACGCGCCATGGAAGTATGAACCTCCACCGCGAGCCGTTGCAGCGCCCAGAATGGCAGCGGCTTATTGGTTACCACAACGGTGATCGTCGTGTTGCTGGTCAGTCCCGAATGATTGCCGAGGCTCGCGGCGGCGTGCTTCGTTGCGCCGAGTGCGGCAAGATGCTTGGCGATCCGTTCCGAAATCGCGCCACAGACTCCAGCAACCGGGTGTGCGCACCGCAATATGCGGCCGTTGCGATCCACGATGTCCCCGGTAGCGTTCACGACGGTCACCACAAGCACTTTGGTCTCGCCCGACTGGCGGAACGCCGCGCCCTGACCGGAGTGTTGCGATTCTTCGCCTTGCATCGCAAAGCGACCAGCACCGCGGGCGCCCAGCGGTACCCAGCCTGTGCGCACCGCATCAAGGGCAGCCCGACCTAGCTTTTCGTCGGGCGTCACCGCGTTGTAGCGTCGGTCGCCGAGATCAAAGATGATAGCGCCGGAGATTGTAGGGATGTTGTCCCAGTCACCCGGATCGGCGATCCGATCCTTAAGCGCGCTCTTGACACCGAGCACGGCCGATTCGCCATATCCGGAGCCGCCCGCGAGCGTGATGGCCTTAATCGAGGGGTCGTCATAGGCCAGCCGCAGGGCATCTGTGTTTACTGTCCCGGGTGCGCCGCCGCGCACGTCGACTGCCGCGATTACTGGCTTTGGGAACAGCAGCACCGTTGCCCCCGTCGGGCCTTCCTCGTACTCGGCTACTCCGATTTGTACTTCAGGAAAATCGAAGGTCAGGGCTGGGCCGTCGAAGGACACGTGTGGAGCTGGTCTCGCGGAGGCCGCGTCCTGCGAATAGGCGGCAAGCGAGACGAGCGAGAAGAGAGCGTATGCGGCGGCGTTCCGAGGCAACAACCTACGTGTGAATTTCCACGCTAACCGCACTTCGCTCATTTCATCGCCTCCAGCGTCACTTCCTTCGTGCTTTTTTCGTGTCCGCGCATCACGGTGACCACCGCCTTCTCACCCTCGTAGTAGACATAGCGGAGTCTGTAGAAATCATCGGAGTTGTCGATTTTCCGTCCGCCGTATTCGATCAACACATCACCAGACTTAAATCCTGCCTTGTCTGCGGGGCCACCCACGGCCACTTTGGCAAACTTCATACCACCGTGAGCCTGCTCGTAATCCGGCTCTACCCCAAAATCCGGAGGAAGGATCGTGGTATGACCCAAGGCAATTCTCCAACCCTCCGGCATTCTTACTAGGACGAAGCTCTCCACGTAAGTCGCGTGCCACGTATTCGCTCCTAGCAAAGTCCTGCCCGCTGGCGTGTCGGTTGTCCAAACGCTGTGCAGCGTTACCGTAACCCAAGCAACATCGCCCCGCACCTCGGCCACGGCGTCCTGAGGATGATATTCAATGTGGATGCCAGCATCCTTATAGGGCTGATAACCCGCGCGTCTGCCGGGTTCGCTTAGGTGTGGGTAGGACTCCTCGATCCCACGCGCGTCCGGCGCGTGCAATGAAGCTACCCTGTCGAAATCGAACGTCTGGACTCCGTGCTCGTGCGCTAGAACTACATTTATGGCCGCCTTTTTGTCGTCCTCTACCGATGCCGTGCGTGTTTTGCAAGCGCCCAGCACAATAGTGATCAGTACCGTTGTCGCGACAAGCATCCCGACTCGTCGTTGCATATTGGTCTCTCCACGCAGGCAAGCTGAACTCAGCACAAAATGAGAGGGTACATTTCCAAAAGCCCGCCGAGCTTCTCGGCGGTGCGGTAGGTGCAAGACGGCTTGCCCGATGATGATTGTGAAATGTTCATTGCGGCAACCCCACCTTCCGCTCCAGCACGGCAAAGCGTGGGTCGGAACGTAGGGAATCGAGCGAGGAGTCGGTCTTCAAACCCATTAGATATTCATCGTGCTCCTGAAACGCGGTGTTGAGCCACTGAAAGGCCTGTTCCTTGTCGCCCAATTCGGCGTAAGCCGCAGCAATCGCGTATGCATCCCCGTAGGCTGACGAAGGCTGAGTCTTGCGCTGTGCTTTCAGGGTTTCGATGCTTTTGCTGAGAGCGCCTTGCCAGCCTCCCGAACGAAATCCTTGTTCCATGGCAGAGGCGCGTTCAGATTCATTCCGGTCACCTGAAAGCTGGATCTCAACCTTAAATTCTTCGAGAGACTGCGAGTACATTCGTTTCCGCCAATACGCGTTGGCTAAACAATCGTGCGCACCAGCGTATGTCGAGTTCTCGTTTGCCAGCTTCTTGCAGACGGCAATGGCCTCGTCGAACCGTCGCGCATAGATGTGAATGAGTCCGAGATCGTAGCTGATGTCTGGTGACAGCGGATCGAGGTGGTGGGCACGATTGATTTCAGCAAGGGCTTCTTGCTCCCTGCCGCCAAGCACACCCAGATTGTCTGCATATCGCTCGTGAGCATGGGTATCGTTGGGGTCGAGTTCTAAAGCCTTCTTGAATTCAGCCTCTCCTCCTGCAAAATCCCAATCGTGCGCCATCTTGATACCGCCCAAGTTGACGTGAGGACGCGACAAGCTGGGATCCAACTCAATCGCTTTGAGAGCGGCGGCCTTCGCTTTCGGAATGTATTCGCTGGGATCGGGGCCATAGTCAGGCAAAACCGCGTAGGCATCGGCCAGTCCTGCATACGCCATCGCGTAGCCGGGGTCCTTTGCGATGGCTTGATTGAAATAGGAGGCTGCGGTCTCAAGGTCGGCACGAGTTTGTTTCGCCCAGTAGGAACGACCCTTCAAATACAACGCATAGGCTTCTGGATTTCGAGAGCCCTGTTTGCTGGCCTGTTGCTTCTCTGAAGTGCTAGCGAGGCCATCAGTGCTGTCTAGGCAAGTTTTGGTTTTCACGGCAGCCAAGAAGTCGGATGGGCTAGGGTTCGTGGAACTCGGGTCAAAGTCCCAACCCGTAAAAGTAACAATCAAGCCTTCTTGTGGAAATAGTTCGAGGTGCTGCCCGCCGAAACCCTCACCTAACCACACGTACTCAGTCGAATCTGCCGGTTTAAAAAACGTCCAAAGGAAGCCATACCTAAAATGTATTGTGCCGACGACCTTGCCGCTAACGATGTCCGGCTCGTCGTCTTGGATGGAGTGCGACAGAGACTGTTTGACCCATTCACTGGAGACGATCCGTTGGCCTTCCCAAACACCATCGTTCAGATACAAGTAACCGATTTTCGCTAGGTCGCTGCCGTTCAAATACAAACCGCCTTCGGCGTCCACCACTCCCAAGTAGGTGCGCTTCCATTCATGCCGCATCCCCAGAGGCCCAAACAAGTATTTCTGGGCGTAGTCGTCGATATCCCAGCCCGTCTCTTTTTGGAAGACATAGGCGAGCAGCACGGCAGCGCCGTCGTTGTAGTTAAACACCTTGCCGGGTTCGGCGACCATGGGCTTGTCGATTGCGTATTGCACCCAGTCATCACTGCCTTCCATCTGGCTCGTGTCGTTTTTCGGATCGCCGGTGTATTCGAAGCCCCCGGCGTCCCATTCGAACCCCGTAGTCATGTTCAGCAGGTCGCGCAAGGTGACGCGGCGCTTGCGGTCGTCCACATTTTTCAACTTGGTAGGGTCGAAGTATTTCAGTACAGGTGTTTCCAGAGAGGCTTTGAAGTCGCCCCGCTGCACTGCCGCACCGAGAATCACCCCAGTGATCGTTTTGGTGATGGATTGCATCGTATGCAAATCGGTGCCGTGATAATAGGGGTGCCAGTAGGAATCGAAATAGTTGTACCGCCCGTTCAGCCGCATGTTGTACGGCCCGCGCTTTCCGGCTTCCTTGTTATAGATCTTCGCGTAGTCGCGAGGGTAGGTACGCTCGAAGACCTTCTTGCCGCAGCGGAAGACGGCAAGGCTATCGATTATCTGCGAATACTTTCCCGAAGAGATGTCCTTGTCCAGACCGAAGAGAACAAGTTCATCCAGCCCGACGCTGGCCGGGCTGGCGGTTGCCCAACCGTTGGTCAGCCGGAGCGTGTCATTTGCAGGCGGCGTTGCGGTCTGAGCACCAAAGAGCAGTGCAGTTGAGACCAGAACGATGGTTCCCGCAACGAGAACAAGCACGGCGAAGCGCACGGGGTGGGACGGGATTACCATTGGCGGAAATGGTATGGGGTAGCCGGGTGGGCGGTCAAACTACCCGCCCGGTTTGACCTCGCCGCCCTAGTGGTAGATATTGTGGGAGCATGGACGTTGAACGTGTTATTGACGACATCCGGCAGCTACAGGAAATGTTCGACGCACCGGACATTAGACCACTCAGCGCGAGCGACATCTCTGCTGCAAATCGAAGGCACGATGAGATGCTCGCCCATAGTCCTTGGTTCCGGCTGTGGCAGAATTTTGGTGTCTGCTGCCGAACCGACTCACCGATGCTGCGGCTGGGCGAAAACGATGCCTGAATTTCCGAAAGGACCGTAGGAGACGAGTATGAAACCTCAGATTCGGCTGGTTGTCGTGCTGATCTTTTCCGCTATGAGCATGAGCGGGTCGTTTGGACAGGCGAGCGGGAAGGCATCGGACGAACTCTTGGCTGCTGACGCAGCGTGGATGAAAGTGTACTCCGCGAAAGATCTAGAGAAATCAGTCGCCTTCTTCGACAACGAAGGCTCCATGTTGCCATCTAATGCGCCGATTGCGACAGGGAAGGACGCTCTTACGAAATTGATAGGGAGCGCGTTCGCGACCCCTGATTACACGCTCTCATGGCACGCCAGCAAAGTCGGGGTTGCCCGCTCCGGCGACCTTGGTTACACAAGCGGCACATACGACTTCAGTATGAAGGACGCATCAGGAAAGACCTTCTCCGACAAGGGGAAGTACCTGACGGTTTGGAAGAAGGAGGCGAACGGCACATGGAAGGTGCTGGTCGATACGTACAACTCCGACCTGCCGTCGATCCCAAGCCCGCCTCCTGCCTAGTCCGCTTCGTTCCTACTTCTGGTCGAAGAGGTGATTTTGAGCGTTCGTGATCTCCACAGGTCGTGAGCACTCTTCATCATCGTTCACCACATGATTGAGTCTTGTACTCACCGGATAGCTCCGCATTAGCCGAGCGTCGCAAGGCTTCAACAGTTCACAAGCAACCTGCACGTTCGTCATGCCCGGATCGAGCCAGAGATCGTAAGAATCAGAATGGAGAATCACTGGCATTCGGTCGTGGACGACGGAGGTCGCGGCATTGGGAGTCGTGGTCAGAATCGAGCACGTTTTAAGCCAGTTCCCGGTTGCGTCCTTCCAGCCGTCCCACAGTCCCGCGAACGCGAACAACTCTCCATCATTGACCTCGAAGCAGAATGGCTGCTTGGATGTCCCCGTCTTCTTCCATTCGTAGAAACCGTCTGCCGGAATCAAACATCTGCGGAACTTGAGAGGATCGCGGAACGCGGGCTTCGTGGCAGCTGTCTCGGATTTCGCGTTTATCGTGCTCGGAGCGATGGAGGCGTCTCTTGCCCAATGCGGGATGAGTCCCCATTTCATCACTGAAAGTTGGCGGCCTCGTTCCTTTGGATGCTGCCGGATCACCGGGACTGGTTGCGTAGGAGCAACGTTGTAGCGTGGCGACCAATCGTCATCCCAAGCGGGAGTGTCGAAGTATTCTTCGATGATCTGTTTTCTCCGTGAAAGTCGGTAGCGTCCGCACATATGGGAGCAATCATATACGCCCACCCAAGAGCGATAGCGGGAGAATCACGAGCTAGCCTGAAATCAAGAAGCCGCCTGAATGAGTTGCTTCGCCGCTCTGATGACGCGAGAAATGGGTTACCGCTTCACCAAATCATTCCAGCAGTCCCGCATGGCAAGCTCGAAGTCCCGCTGGTTTGGAACCCAGTGCGGTCGACCCTCTGCCAGCATTTCGATGCGGCGCTCGTCGATCCCATCGAAGATGCGAAGTTGATTCGACATGGTGTGGTGATAGCGCGAATTCTGGCGGCACAATTTGGTAGGCCATGATAGTGGCAATGCTATTGCGGCGCTCTGCGGTTTGGCTGAGGGGGCGCTTTGACATCGTTACACTAACCCGGCTAGCCGCGTGCGATCAGCCCGCTGCATCAGAATTGTTCCAACTCCCGCACATGCTGCTCCAGCACTCGCCGCAGGTTCTCGCCCGCGTGGCCGGGCACATCGCCATGTATGGACCTCCCATGAATCAAGCGACCACGCGAGTAGAGTCCGCTATGGTCCAACCCCTGCCCGGAGCCGTCGGGGGTTTGCAACTGACGCTCCTTCCAGCCTTCCAGGTAGAAGTCGATGGCCGAAGCAAGGTCAGCAAAATAATATCGCTCGTCACTGAGGGAAGGTTCCTGCCGCTTCAGTCTCGCTCGTTCTCCTTTCCTCAAACCAGCGAAGAATTGTCTC
>DASPTQ010000292.1:0-4724 GCA_035623335.1 Terriglobales bacterium | reverse complement strand
AAATCTCGTCTCTGACAATGTCGGCGGATGTCAAGCACTGTTTGAGCGTAGTAATGCGTGCACTCCGAAGAGCGCTACTTCGCTCTAGTTGAAGAAATGCCGTTCCAACCGAGGCTCGCATCGTAATCGTTTTCAGGTCAGGAACTCGGTCCGACCCATCCGTCTCTTCGGTTCAACGTTCGATCATGATTACTAATTCAGACTCCTCGTGAAAAGGAGCAGGATGCCCAATCAATAACTCGGTGTTCGACTGCACACCATCGAGATTTCCGGGCGGTCCTGCGTGCGAACCGAACTTGTACACTGCTGGTAATCGCATCCCTGACGCCACATCCAGTACAGCCGAATGGCTAAGCGCCGCGCCATTGCCACTTTCGCGGTCTTCCGTCCGCGGCGCATCAACAGTCGAAAGTAATGGCTGCGCCATTCTGGCAGGCTTCGGACCGCCACCTGGGCCGCTTCTACCAGCAGAAAACGCAACATCGAACTCCCTTGTTTGGTGATGTGACCCAGCCGCCGCCGATTCCCACTCGATTTTTCCAGCGGCACCAGTCCCAGGTAACTCGCAATCTGCTTCCCACACTGAAAGCGCTCCGTGTTCCCGATGATCAGTACGAAAGCCAGTGCGGTTAGTGCACCCACACCCGGATGCGTCATCAATCGTCGTGCTTCCGGGCAGATCTCGGCCTCTTCCTCGATGGCCTGGCTTAACCCTGCAATCGTCGGATTCAGTCGATCCAACAACTCCAGCAGATCGTGCCGGCGGCGACTTGCCCATGGAGCCAACCGGAAAGATTCTAGTTGCTGCCGTCGACCCCGCCACAACCTCTTCTTACAGCGCAGTCCTTCGTTCAACGCGACGGCTTGCAGTTGGTTCATGATTCGAGTCCGCGCTTGCACCATGCGATGTCGATGCCACAGCAGTTGTCGCAGATCCCGGTTCTCCCAGCTCGGCACCCAGATCTTGGGAAAATCGTCCTTCAGTAGGAGCTTCAGAATATGCTGCGCATCTTGTCGGTCCGTTTTCTGTTTGCGCGCTCGCTTGCTCTGGATCTCGGCCGCGTCTCCGATCCACAACTCAAACTGCAACTCCCCCAGCAGTCGTTCGAACCAGCGTGCATGCCCACTCGCCTCCATACCCGCACGTACCTTCTGTCCTGTAGCTGCCAGAGCACGATAGAACTCCTCCGCCTCTGCAGGATGTGTCAGTCGTTTTTCTTGGAATTCTCCCGTGTCGCTATCCAAGAACGCGATTTGCTGAAACTCGGGGTGGAAATCGACTCCTATAATAATCATCGTTCGGCTCCTTCTCTCGAGCCTGTTGGTTGGTTTTGGCACCACCAACTTTACTTGGGAACGGGAGCCGACATTGTCATGGAATCAATAACACTCATAATCCCCGCTCATGAGCGAAGAAATAGCGAGCACTTCACCGGTCTAATAGAGCACTCATCGTCCAGGTGCGCGGATGCTCAATGAGTACAATCGGCCTGTTCTCATTAGTTATCCTAAGAGCGCCTAACAAAACCGTCACCCTGACGGGCAAGAAGGAACCGTTCCGTGAAAGCCTTCATTTGCAGCTTCGCCATGCACTGATTGGGATCTCTTTCACAAAAAAGCCGCTCGAGATCGAGCGGCAATTCTTAGCCGGCTGACTCACGGTGTTCCCTTCGAAAGCTACAAACGTAGGCTGAGCTGTGGCTACCTTCGCTTTCTCTTTTCGCAAGGTCTCGTGAGCTCGCTGACCTCGGCCTCCGGACTCCGTATGGCAGAGTCTGCGCTCGATGACGACCCTGCTCCCGACGGATCTGATGCAGGCCCTGGGCAATCACTCCATTCTCGTGCTTGCCGGAGCCCCTTTCTCCGCAGTCTGTTAGTCAGTATTCGATCTGGACGATGGTAAAGATAACCCCGTCGTTGTCCGGCACGTTGACCACGACATAGTATTGGTTCTTACCGTTGTCGATGGTTGCATCCGTGATTGTAGTGGTCTTAAAACACTGCGTCTTGTTGGCAGCGCCGGTGCTTTGAACGCTTGCCATGGCGACCGGGGAGGGGAAGCCGCTCGACGCCGTGACAGGAGTCCTGTCTAGAGTCGCCGTAATTGAGGAGCCCACCTCGTTGAAGTTGCCACATAGTCTGAGGGCCGACACTACGGCTCCCTGAGGAAGGGTGACAGTAGCCGCCCACGTTCCTTGGGGGTTCTGAATGCTGCCCAGAGCAGGATCGAATTCCGCGTTGGGGCAGTTCCCAGTTACTACTTGGTTAGCACAAATGAACGATGCTCCTGTGAGGGTCAGGTGAGTTGTTTGCGCTAACCCGGACAAAACCATCGCGAAGAATACGGTTACCATGTAACCGATGCGAAACTTCATGGAAGTATCTCCTTTTGGAAATTTGCCAACTTTGGTTGGGCCGCTATCTCGGCCAAACTCGGCCTCTATCCATATAACGCGCAGAAACATCGGAGAAAGGTCCACATTTTTTGTTGGTAGAGCCCGGCGGCGCTTCTGGTTTTCCGCGTTCGTAGGCTCCAAGTAGAAGAAAACAAATACGCGAACTCCCTTGGTTCAGCATCCGACTGGGTATATACTTCGGGGCCATAGAGATCGCGATCCTCGGGGTAGGTTGGAAGGCGTCGCGAGCTCATATCGGCCTTCCCTCGCGTTCGTATTCTTACTTCTAACTTCTAATGATTGCGCTGGATACCCAGTCCAAACCCCCGGTGGTTTCCGGTAATAGTGTTCGAGGCCTTATGGATGCGCCCATAGATGCGGTCACCCTCCAGGGTAAACTTGATGTTGGCAATGACCAGGCTGCGGCCGCGTTAGTCGTGTCGCTATATTCGGAACTGCGGCATCTGGCATCTCGCTACCTGCGACGAGAGCGCAGTGACCACACCTTACAAACCACCGCCCTGGTTCATGAGGCGTATCTTCGATTGGCCGATCAGAGAGAAGTTCGTTGGCAAAACCGTGAGCAATTCATGGGCGTGGCGGCACAGCTGATGCGTCGTATCCTCGTTGATTATAGCCGTGGCCACGACGCCAAGAAGCGCGGCAGAGGATTTGAGAAGGTTTACCTGGAAGAAGCGGCAGACGTCTCCAAGGAGAAGGCGACAGACGTCATTGCCTTGGATGAAGCTCTCACCCGACTGGCCGAATTCGACCCCCAGCAAGCTCACCTGGTGGAGTTGCGCTTTTTCGGCGGGTTGAGCTTGGAGGAAGCTGCCGGAGTCCTGGGAGTTTCGCGCACAACCGTGAAGCGCAACTGGAACTTGGCCAAGGCATGGCTGGCGCGTGAACTCCGCAGAAGCGACCAGAAGAAAAATGCCTGAAAAGTGGGACCAAGTAAAAGAACTGTTCACGTTAGCCCTGGAGCGAGACCCCGAGGAGCGAAGTAGTTTCTTGCTTCAAGCCTGCGCGGGCGATGACTCTCTGCGCACCGAAATCGAATCGCTGTTGGCGAGCTTTGATGGTGACCCTACCTTTCTTGAGGATTGTCTCGCCGCTGACCTGCTATCCGCGCAGTCGGGTGCGATGGCCGGAAAAAGAATTGGGGCTTACCGCGTCATCCGCGAGATCGGGCATGGCGGCATGGCGGTAGTTTATTTGGCTGAGCGTGCGGATGACCAGTATTGCAAACGTGTAGCCATCAAAATGCTAAAGCCGGGGACGGAGAAGGATGAAATCCTCCGGCGTTTTCGCAACGAGCGGCAGGCCCTGGCAGCTCTAGACCACCCTAGCATCGTACGACTCCTCGACGGTGGGAGCACCGAAGAAGGTTTGCCTTATCTGATCATGGAGTACGTCGAGGGCGTGCGTATTGATGAATATTGTGATACTCACAGGCTGCCGATCGGAGAGCGCTTGCAGTTGTTCCGAGCCGTCTGTCTTGCCGTGCAGTACGCCCACGAGGCGCTCGTCATCCATCGCGATCTGAAGCCCAGCAATATTCTGATTACTAAGGAAGGCGTCGTCCGGCTGTTGGACTTTGGGATTGCCAAAGTCCTCAACCCTCAATGCTCTCCAGACACGACGCTTACCCGGACCAATTGGCGCCTCATGACGCCCGAATACGCGAGTCCAGAACAGTTGCGCGGAGCACTGATCACAAAGACCACGGATATCTATTCTCTTGGAGTCTTGCTTTACGAACTGTTAACCGGTCATCGGCCCGTATCGGGTTGGTCACGATTCTGCTTTGGAGATCGATCGGCACCGTTACCAGGAACCGGAGAAGCCGAGTGCGGCAGCCGGCCGCGTTAGCGGCAAGATGTCTCGCGATGGCAGCACGCGCACCGTAGTCACCCCTCAGTCGGTTGCGGAAGTGCGTGCTACTCGTCCCGAAGAGTTGACGCGTTGCCTGCGTGGCGATCTCGACACCATTGTGATGAAGGCGATGCGCCCGGAACCAGAACAGCGTTATGCCTCGGCCGAAGAGTTCTCGACGGATATCGAGCGGCACCTATCGGGCCTGCCCATTAAAGCCCGTAAACCCACTCTTCTCTATCGCGGCGGAAAATTTGTCCGTCGGCACACGGAGTCGTTGGCTACTGCCGTACTGATACTCGCTGTGACAGCGGGTTTGGGGCTATGGGCAGGGCGCAGATCTTGGAAGCAGAAGAACGCCACCGAACCACCACCCAGCGCTCTCCACATTCGAATACGTCCGTCGGTCGCTATATGGGGTTTCAAGAATCTCTCCAGCCGCCCAGACACCGC
>DASPTQ010000291.1:0-21744 GCA_035623335.1 Terriglobales bacterium | reverse complement strand
CCTGATCGGTTAGCATGAATCGGTGGCGGGCGGAAATCCTTCGCGACCGGTTGGCCTGGCGCGCGCATTATCGAAGCTCGGCTATTGCTCCCGTTCTCACGCCTTCGAGCTGATTCGTGACGGGCGAGTTGGGGTAAACGGGGCAATTTATCGCCGTCCCACGGCGTTGGTCCGCATCGATCGGGATCGGATTGAGGTGGACGGAACGGAATTGGCGTCCGCCGCCAAAGTCTATCTCGTATTGAATAAGCTTCGCGGTACGGTCACCACGGCGTCAGACGAGAAGGGACGCGAGACCGTATACGCCTCTTTGGATCGCAGCCTGCCCTTTGTTGCGCCCGTAGGACGTCTGGATAAGGCCAGTGAGGGACTGTTGTTGCTGACCAATGATTCGGAATGGGCAGCCCGCGTGCTAGCGCCGGAAACACACTTGGACAAGACGTATCACGTCCAGGTCAATAGTGTTGCCGATGATTTGCCCGATCGAATTACAAGAGGGGTGATCGCCGAAAATGGCGATCAACTGCGCGCCAGGCGAGCCTCGTTTCTGCGGAAAGGCGCCAAGAATGCGTGGCTGGAGATCGTCCTCGACGAAGGCAAAAACCGTCACATCCGTCGCATGCTCGAGTCCTTCGGCATTCGCGTGCTGCGACTGGTGCGCGTGGCTATCGGAGGGTTGCGTCTAGGCGACCTTCCGAAGGGGGCTTGTCGTCTTCTGACCAGGACGGAGAAGCGGAACCTGGATATGGAGATCGAAAGACGAGTCTAAGCTTTCAGGACTTGAGTCAGAATACTTCGAGAAAAGCCTCACCGATCTGAAGAAGCCCGTCGCCGAATCCAACCAGTCTCTCGAGACCCGGCCACAGAGAAGGGAGGCCTTCTCTGCGACAGGCAAGTCGAATTACAGCAGGCCCTTATCGTTGCTTAGCGGGAAAAAGCTCCGTGCATGAAGGGCAACTTGGCAGCAACCTTGGCGGCAATTTCCAACTGTTGTACGTCCTCCCGGGTAAAATCCGGTCCTGCCGTTGCTGCCTCAAACGCCTTGCGAGAAACCTGGATCACACCCAATACCCTTTGGTCGGAGCCAAGCACGGGAGCTGACATAAGCTTCTGAATCGCAGCTTGCTCGGATGGATCGGTCTCCTCGCCGCCCGTGATCTTTATGGTTTCAAAGACCCGGGCGTGCTTCACCAGGGTGAAAGCGTTGAACATCTGGGTTTTCTTGGTCGTAGCGGTATCGGCAGCCACCGACGATGAACTGGAAACCGGAATGGATCCAGCAGTTTGCAGGTGTTCAGGAAAGACGAACTTTAGTAGACCCTTCTCCAGGCGCAACAGGGCGACCTCGCTCAGCCGCACAGCGAAGAGTTTGGATAATGCGGCGCAGAACTTCTCCGGTGTGCCGGCCCGGCTTAGGACGAACTCAACCGAATGACTAGGCGCAACCGCTAAAGCAGCCGCACGGGCCAGCTTCGATGGATCCGGTTTTTCAGCCATAATGCCGTAAAGGATCGCCCCACCCGGGTTCGGGTGCACACGAGCGGTTCAGATACTATGGTGACCTCTTGCGCTGCCCGCCAGCAAGTTACCGACGTTACGAGCGTTAATCCTTCACCAGGGCAAGGCCCTTCTCGCGCCAGCCTCGAATCCCGCCATCCATCGAAAGAACATTGCGATAGCCCATTTTCTGCAGATTATCGGCGGCCAGAGCGGAGCGGAATCCGCCCCCACAGTAGAGGATCATCGGAGTGTCCATGCCGGGGACACGGGTCTCGATGTCGCGCTCGAGAATTCCCTTGCCGAGGTGTACGGCGCCGGGAAGATGATCGATCGCGTACTCGCTCTCCTCGCGGACATCAATCAATAGAAACTTCTCTCCGCTATCAAGCTTTCGTTGAACTTCATCGACGGACGTTTCTCGAATGCGACTTCTAGCATCATCGACGAGTCGCAGAAATCGTGCTGAATGTTGGTGAGCCATGGTACCTCCGAATTGCCTCTCGACCTAAGGGAAGCGTTGACCCGGAGCAATGAGATTTCGTGGGCCGCCGGCCCCAATTGGCAGTATAAGAGAACATCGATGAACTCGCGATTCGAGTGAGGCACTGGCCGAAAGCCCTGCCTAAGGGACCTGCGGCTAAAGCGGTCGCCTGACGGCCTCGCCGGGCGATCAGGACGATGATGCAGATTTTAGAAGCGTCTGGAGGTTGGCTTCGAGCCTACGGACCTCCTCCTCCCGGAGACCCTCAAATTGGAAGGGTTGAAGGCATCCATGAGTAGCCCACATTGGGAATAGCATGCGAGCTTTCCCGCGAATGGTGATTTGCCCCACATGGAAGACTAGCTCTACTTTGATTCCTTCGTTGAGGGGGGTGTCGACTTGCAGCAGCCCTCCAGTAGTCGAGAGTGCATGTAAGCGTCCCCGCAACTGGCGGCCATTCTCCAGCCGCATCAGGCTCAGAACAGTGCCTCCTAGTTTCACGCGCGGAGCCCGGGTTCGAGTCCTTTTTTGAGCGGACTTGGGCATCGTCTCCTAGACTATCTCATCGCGTAAGACAAGCGGGGGAGATTACTAAAGTCAACCAGTGACTTGAGGGAACGCCGTTTCCCCGAAACGCTCACGGAAGCCAGGCGACCCCAGCATTGCTGCCCGCGGCCTCAAAACCGAGCCCCAGCACGGCTCGTGTGGGGGTACTGGAAGCCTGGTCGTGCTAGACTCCTCTTGCTCCTGAAAGCAACCCCGGCATGGCCGAACCCACCTTCCTTTCTGCGATATCCCTGGCAGAGAAAGTCCGTGCAAAGAAGCTTTCATCGGTTGAAGTCGTAGAGTCCTATTTGCGACGGATCGATCAGCTTCATGGGAAGCTGAACGCGTTCGTGGAGGTGAACTCCGAAGGAGCTTTGCGGCGGGCGCGTATGGCCGATGAGGCAATGAGCCGCGGGGAACCGCTCGGTGTTCTCCACGGTATTCCGCTAAGCATAAAGAGCTCGATCAACGTGGAAGGCCTGAGTTCGGAAGCGGGAAGCAGGCTCCGAGCCGGCTGTCGCGCTTCGGAAGATGCACCGCTGGTGTCGCGTTTAAAGAGTGCGGGGGCAATCATTCTCGGCACCACAAATTGTCCTGAACTGCTTATGGCATGGCAGACCGACAACCTGCTGTATGGGTGCACCCAGAATCCGTGGGATTTGTCGCGCACTCCGGGAGGGTCAAGTGGCGGCGAGGCGGCAGCGATTGCCTCGGGTGCTCGGCTGGCGGAGTGGGAAGTGACGGGGGCGGCTCCATTCGCGTGCCCGCGCACTTCAGCGGCATTTGCGGGCTGAAGCCCACTCCGGGGCGCATTCCCTCCACCGGGCATTTTCCACCCTCCCTCGGTCCCTTTGCCCGGCTCGGAGTAGTTGGCCCCATGGCGCGTACGGTGGCCGACGTGAAAGTTCTGTTTGAGACCATGCAGGGACCAGAGGACGGTGATGCTTGCTCGGCACCCGTTCCCATACGCTGGCCAGCGCTTCGCGAACTGAAGGGCCTGCGCATCGGCTATTTTGAAGACGATGGTCGCACTCCGGTTACGGCAGAAACGCGAGTTGCGGTTAGGACTGCAGCCGAGGCGCTCGCTCGCGCGGGCTTCGAGGTTCAACCGTTTCGTCCCGACGGGCTGGAACAAGTATGGTATTTGTGGTGGCAACTGTTTCGACTCGCCGGAAGGATGCTGCTGGACCCCATGACCAAGGGTAGGGAAGACGAGCTGAGTCCGATTCTGAAGCAGTTTTCCAGCTGGGCGTCTGCCGAGCGCCCCCATACGGCCACCACGCTGCTGGAGACTTGGATGATGCGCGACAGTTTGCGTGCGAAGGTCTTCGCGCAGATGCAATCCTTCCCCGTCTTGCTTTGTCCGGTTGCTGCCATCCCGGCATTTCGCCATGGCGAGCGCAGCTGGAAGATCGATGGCACGACAGAATACCTCGATGCCTGGAGCTACACGGCATGGTTCAACCTGCTGGGCACTCCGGCCGTGGCCGTACCCGTCAGCCTGTCCGGGGAGGGGCTGCCGATCGCAGTGCAGATATCCGCCCGTCCTTGGCAAGAGGAGGCAGTCCTGGCCATCGCCGAGGTGGTGGAGAAGGAGTGCGGAGGATGGAATCCCCCGCCGATCGAGGCTTAGAGCTGGCAAACTGAAAGTCTTGACCGCCCCATAACCTAGCGCTTTTATACTATTCCGTTGCCTTCGCGAAACGATAACCTGTTGCCGCCCAAGGATTCGTGCCGCGACCATGGGCGTCGGGCAGGTTGTCTTTGATGCCAGGGAATGCAACAGCTTCGGCGCGACGCTTCTTGTCCGCGAGCCTGCTCCTGCTGTTTCTCTCCGCGGCCTATCTTTACACTTTCCCGCAACCGACGATCCTCTATGCCGTTGTGGTGATTCTGCATGTGGTTCTCGGAATTCTGACCGCGGTTGTCGTGATCCTCGTTCTGTATCGGTTGCTCGAAGGCTCCTCGATCGCCTCACGCCTGGGGTGGGTGCTTGTAGCTGGCGGAGCGATTTTGGGACTGGTTCTTATTAAGACCGGCACTCCGCGGCCGGAGTCGAGTCGACTCTACCTTCACCTTCTTTTGTCCCTGGGGGGCATTGGGATACTTTTCGCGGAGTGGACAAGTCTCAGATGGTCTGGCGCTGCCGTGAAAAGTTGGGTTCTTACCCTGCTAGGGCTCGTATGTATCGGTTTCGGCGCACACTACCTGCGCGAGTCCGAATGGCAGCACCGCGGTCGTATTGAAAATGCCGCACTCGCTCCTGCCAGCATGAACGAGGAGGGAGATGGGCCGGCAGGGCCATTTTTCCCCAGTTCCGCACAGGTTTATGGGGAGCGGGAGATTCCGAGCAAGTTCTTCATGGAATCGGAGTCGTGTAAGCGCTGTCACGAGGACATTTACAACCAGTGGTTCAGTTCCGCCCACCACTTTTCCTCCTTCAATAACCAGTGGTACCGCAAGAGCATTGAATACATGCAAGACCGGATCGGTACCCGGCCTTCCAAGTGGTGCGGGGGGTGTCACGATCCGGCGGTACTGTATAGCGGGCTGATGGACACTCCCATTCGACAGATCGTTCACCATCCGGAGTCGCAGGCCGGCCTTGGCTGCATGATGTGCCACTCCATTGCGCACGTGAAAAGCACGATGGGACAGGGCGATTTTTATCTCGAATATCCCCTGCTTCATGAAATGGCGGCGAGCCAGAATCCCCGGCTGCGCAGTCTGCATGATTTCCTGGTCAAGCTGAATCCGGAGCCCCATCGTCGGGTTTTTCTCAAGCCGTTCATGCGGATGCAGACCGCGGAGTTTTGCTCGAGCTGCCACAAGGTCCATCTCGACGTGCCGGTCAACCACTACCGCTGGATCCGCGGTTTCAACGAATATGACAATTGGCAGGCCAGCGGGGTTTCGGGCGAAGGCGCCCGCTCTTTCTACTATCCAGCGAAGCCCGCGCAATGCGCCGATTGCCACATGCCGCTGACGCCTTCTCAGGATTTCGGGAACCTAAACGGATTCGTGCACTCCCACCGTTTTCCCGGTGCGAATACAGCCTTACCGACGGCCAATGAAGATGCCGAGCAGCTCAAGATAACGGAGAACTTCCTGCAAAACGATATCTTGAGCGTAGACATCTTTGCTCTCTCTCGGGAGCGGGCCGAACTGAATACAGGAGGAATTGTCGAACCTGCCATGGCAACTGAGTTTGCCGTCGGCGAGGAGGCGGAAACCAATATCACTTCCGTACGGGAAGGCGACGTGCTGCCAGTGACCGCGCCTCTCAACCGGGTTCAGCCCGTCGTTCGCAGGGGAGATACCTTTCGGGTCGATGTGGTGGTCCGTACCAAGAAAATCGGCCATTTCTTTCCCGGTGGGACCGTCGATGCCTACGATACCTGGTTGGAATTGAAGGCCACCGACGACAAAGGTCAGACCATTTTCTGGAGCGGGAGGGTTGACGACGAGGGCAAAGGCCCGGTCGACAGGGGCGCGCACTTTTATCGCTCTCTTCAGATCGACGCCCACGGCAATCCCATCAACAAGCGGAATGCCTGGGCCACACGGGCGGTCGTCTACGTGCACCTGATTCCTCCCGGGGCGGCGGACACCGTTCACTATGGCCTCCACATTCCCGAAAGCGTGGGCGACAGAGTCACGCTCCGTGCCCGGCTTGGCTATCGAAAGTTTGCCTGGTGGAACACGCAGTTCTCGTTCGCCGGCATAGCCGATCCCCAGCAACCGAAACCTGAGGTTACACCCGATTTCGACGACACTCGATTTGTGTTCACGGGATCGTTGCAAGGAGTCTCGGCCAAGGAGGAGAAGATTCCCAATCTGCCGATCGTCTGGCTCGCGGAAAATCAGGTGACCCTCAATGTGTCACCGCACAGTGCTCCGGAGGGCCGACCCCAAACCATTTTCGAAGCCGAGGATTGGCAGCGCTGGAACGATTACGGAATCGGTTTGCTGCTGCAGGGCGACTCGAAAGGTGCGCAGGCAGCCTTCCAGAAGATAACCGAGGCCGATCCCGGCAATCCCGACGGCTGGGTGAACATCGGTCGGGCTGCGGTTCAGGAAGGCGACATGGAGCGCGCCGGTACGGTGCTCGAAAAAGCGCTGTCGCTCAGTCCCAATCTCGCACGAGCACATTTCTTTTACGCCAAAGTCCTGCGCAACGAGGGTCGTTACGGCGAAGCCGCGCTCCATCTCCGCAAAGTTCTGGCCCAATATCCGCGAGACCGCGTGGCTTTGAACGATCTGGGCCGCATTCTTTTTCTCGAGCGAAGATACGCGGAGGCCGTGGATGTGCTCAATTCCGTGCTGAAGATCGATCCCGAAGACCTTCAGGCCCATTACAACCTGATGCTTTGCTACAACGGGCTCGGCAACGTGAAGCAGGCGCACGAACATGAGATCCGCTATCTGCGGTTCAAAGCCGACGAAGCTTCCCAGACCATCACCGGGCCCTACCGCCAGCTCAATCTGGAAGACAACAATGAGCGGCAAGCCGTTCACGAACACCGGTCTGCGCCCCTGCCGTTGAACGAGAAGAAGCCCGCAGGGGCGAACGGCCAGGTCTCTCGCCTTGCACCGTCCTCGACCCGGCTTATTGTCCGGGGGAGTGCCAACTGACATGCCTAAGGTTCTTTGGCGCCTCTTGCTTCTAGCCTGTTTCGCTGCCCGCAGCTTGGCGGCACAGACGGTGACCTTTCGCGACATCACCGCGCAGGTCGGCATTCATTTCCTCCACAACAACGGGGCTTTGGGGAAGAAGTATCTCCCGGAAACCATGGGTGCGGGATGTGCTTTCCTCGACTACGACAACGACGGCTGGCCTGACATTCTGCTGGTCAATGGTCAAGATTGGCCGGGGCATGCTAGGGGTGCCCCGACCACCCTGAAGCTGTATCACAACAACCGCGACGGCACCTTCACCGACGTTACCCGCAAGGCCGGCCTGGCCGTTGCCATGTACGGCTTGGGAGTGGCCGTCGGGGACTACGACAACGATGGCTACGACGACCTCTTCATCACGGCTCTCGGCCAAAGCCATCTGTTTCACAACGAGCGCGATGGCACGTTTCGCGATGTGACCAAGTCGGCGGGTTTGTGGGGGCGGGACGAGTTTTCGACCAGCGCCGCCTGGGTCGATTACGATCGTGACGGCAAGCTCGACTTGGTGGTAGCGAACTACGTGCAGTGGTCCGAGCAGGGTGATCTCTACTGCACGCTCGATGGCAGCCATAAATCCTACTGCACGCCCGAATCCTACAAAGGTGCCTCGGCGCGGCTTTGGCATAACCTGGGCAACGGCAAGTTCGAAGATGCCACCGAGAAAGCCAAGTTCTACGATCCGACGTCGAAGAGCCTTGGGGTGGCGGTCTTCGACTACGATGGAGACGGCTGGCCCGATATCCTCCTAGCCAATGACACGCAGCCCAACAAGCTGTATGTCAACCAACACGACGGCACCTTCCAGGAGAAGGGGGTTTCGGCGGGGATTGCCTTCAGTGAAGACGGGGTGGCGCGCGCCGGCATGGGCGTGGATGCGCGCGATTACGACCGTTCCGGCCACGCCAGCATCATCATCACCAACTTTGCCAATCAAATGCTCTCGCTCTATCACAACGAGGGGAACGGGCTATTTGTCGACGAGGCCCCCCGATCCGAGGTCGGTCGAGCAACCCTGGTAACGCTCGGCTTCGGGTGCTTTTTCTTTGACTACGACAATGATGGCTGGCCCGACATTCTCGTCGTCGACGGACACATTGAGAATGAGATCGAGCGCGTCCAGAAGCGGGTCGCCTATCGAGAGCCGCCGCATGTGTTTCGGAATCTTGGCGGGGGCAAATTTCAGGAGGTCACCAGTTCGTTGGGCGCAAGCTTCGCTAGCCCGAAAGTGGCCCGCGGCGCAGCCTATGCCGATATCGACAACGACGGTTCGCTGGACGTCCTGCTCACGACCAATGGAGGGAAGGCCTACCTGTTTCATAATGAAGGCGGCGACAATCATAGTTTGCGGGTGAAGTTAGTAGGAACCAGATCCAATCGTGATGGCATCGGTGCGGTCGTGCGCTTGACGACCGGCGGAGATCGGCAGTGGCAGATGCTGCATAGCGGTTCGAGCTACCTCTCGCAAAGCGAATTGGTGTTGACCTTTGGCCTCGGAACTCGACCGACGGCCGACCTCATCGAGGTCGACTGGCCGAGTGGCCAAGTGGACAAACTGGCGAATGTGCCTGGGAGTCAGACCATCACAATTCAGGAAGGCAAAGGCACGGTCGGGAACCGGCCCTACGGCAAACCGTGGACATTCGCCGCAAGCAGATAAAAGTTTAAAGCGCAGACGGCATACTCAATTTCGCATGACTCGAAAGATCTTCTCTTTGCTCGCCCTTAGTGGGTTCGCTGCCGTCCTGGCGGCTGCCTTTTCCCCGAACCCGCAAATTCCCCTGAACCATACCACGGAGGCGGCTCGCCTGAATAATCTGGGCGCGGCCTATATGAATCAGCAGCTGTTTGAAAAGGCTCTCAAGAACTTTCAGGAGGCAGCCAGGCTTGACGGCAAGCTCGAAATTGCCAGGGTGAATGAAGGAATTGCGCTGTTGAACATGGGGCGGGTGGACCCGGCTCGGGGCTTGCTGCAGCAGGCGATCAAGGCTGAACCGAGCGATGCCCATGCCTGGTACAACTTGGGCCTGCTCGCGAAAAGCACAGGCGAGATGCAGGTCGCGATCGATGCCTTCTCCCAGGTCATTGCCATCGATCCCAACGATTCCGACTCCTGGTATTTCCTGGGAACGGCGCACGCCGAGAACAAACAGTATTCCGAGGCGATCGATGCCTTCGAGCATGCTCTCAAGCTGAACCCCTTGCATGCCTCGGCGGAATTCGGCTTGTCACGCGCCTACCAGCAGTCCGGCGACCTGACGCAGGCCCGTGAGCACTTGGCGCGCTTCCAGTACGTGACCCAAAACAAGCTGGGTTCTCCCATCAGCTTGGCTTACGGGGAACAGGGAAAATATTCGTTGGCGGAGGAGTCGCCGGCTGGCCCGCAAAAGGTCCCACCCGAGATTAAGGTCCGGTTCGTGGATGTCACCGAGAGGGCGGGCTTGGTGAGTCGGTCGAGCCCCGCGGTGGTTCCTACTCCACACCTTTTCGATCCCGGCAACGGAGCCTGTTTCCTGGACTTCGACCAGGATGGCAACATCGACGTTTTCCTCGCGGATGACGGCGCGCAGGGCGGAATGTCGCTCTATCGCAACCTGGGAAACGGCAGATTTGAGGACGTGACTAGGAAAGCGGGGCTGGATCCTAGAGTACACGCGACCAGCTGTACGGCAGGGGATTATAACAATGACGGATTTCCCGACCTAGCCGTCAGCCTCGCCAACCAGGTGATGCTGCTCGACAACCAGAAGAATGGGACCTTCCAGGATCGCGCGGCGGCGGCTGGAATCGAGAAGATCGCAGGCGTTACCGGACTGACGTTCCTCGATTATGACCATGACGGAGACCTGGATCTTTATGGTTCGAGCGGAATGGCTACCTCGGAGGGCCTCGCCGCCAGAGACACAAGCATCATGTGGCGAAATAATGGCAACCGCACCTTCACCGATGTGACCGCCGGGATAGACGTCTCGGACCGGTTGTCGGCCAATGCGATCGCCACCGATTACAACAACGACCGGGCCGTCGACCTAGTGGTGACAGACTGGGCAGGAGGAACCATCTTCCAGAATCCCCGCGAGGGTAAATTCCTTACTCTCCACCCGTTCGTGCCCGTACCCGCGGGGACCACCGCTTACAAGCCGGATGTCATGGCCAGTGTTGGCGTTGCCACTCTCGACTTCGATCATGACGGATGGATGGATGTTGCTTTGACCTTTCTCGGGGAACCTGCTCTGAGGCTATGGAGGAATGACCACGGCAAAGGTTTTGACGAGGTGAAGCTGCCAAGCACAAACTGGCGCCGTGCCTATGGTGTCGCTGCCTTGGATTATGACAACGACGGCTGGGTCGACCTCGCTGCCGTCGGCGAAACGGCCGATGGCAGAGGCGAAGTGCGGCTGTTCCGCAATCGCGGGCCGGACGGCTTCAAAGACGTGACGGCGGAAGTCGGACTCGATCAGATAGATTGGAAGAATCCCCGGGCCATCCTTACCGGGGACTACGACGGCGACGGTGCGACGGACCTGTTGATCACTCAAAATCATGGTCCGGCGGTTCTGCTGCGAAACCAGGGCGGGAATCAAAATCACTGGCTGCGCCTTTCTCTGAAGGGACTGGCGGACAACAAGAGTGCGATCGGAACCAAAGTCGAGGTTTTCGCCGGTGCTAACCGGCAGAAGTTTGAGATTGCGGGATCCTCAGGCTATCTAGGTCAGAACTCGCTGGCGCTCACGGTCGGACTCGGGCAGGCACGGGTCGCCGATGTCGTCCGCATGCTGTGGCCGACCGGAGTGCTCCAGGATGAAGTGGAAGTCGCCGGCGGCAACGCCCACAAATTCATGGAAATCGATCGCCGCGGCAGCTCTTGCCCCACGCTGTTCGTTTGGGATGGCCAGCGGTACCGGTTCGTGGCCGATATGCTTGGGGCGGGTGTGGTTGGCCATTGGGTGGCCCCGGGCGAGCGCAACCTCCCGCGTCCCACCGAGTACGTGAAGATCGATCGCCATACGATTGGTGAAAAGGACGGAAGGTTGAGTTTCCGATTCATGGAGCCTCTCGAGGAAGCTGTGTATCTCGACCAGGTGCAGCTTCTCGCCGTCGACCATCCTGCCGACCTGGAGGTTTACCCGAATGAGTATTTCGCGAGCAATCCTCCTTACCCTGCCTTCAAGGTCGTGTTCAGTCACGATGCGCGTCCCCCGGCCAGCGTCCTCGACGAGCACGGGCACGATGCTCTGCCCGCACTGCTGGCCCATCGCTATGTCGGCGATTTCCGACGGTTACCCTTCACGGGCTTTACGAAACTGCACAGCTTGGAGCTCGACTTGGGCGAACCCTACCGCGGCGGTCCACTCTGGCTGCTGATGCACGGAGAAATCGAATATTTCACCGCTACCGGGATGTACGCAGCGGATCAGTCGGGTCTCAAGCCCATCGCACCGTACGTGGAGGCTTTGGATGCCAAAGGCAGATGGGTACGCGTAGTCGATGACATGGGTTTCCCAGCAGGCGGACCTCGCACGATAACCGCAGATCTGACCGGCAAGTTGCCGAACGGGAGCCGGCGGATTCGCATCTGGACGAACCTCGAGATTTATTGGGACAGCATTCTGATCGAGCGCACGCGCCAGAATCAAAGCGCAAACATTCACCAGGTTCCGCTGGTCCATGCCACCCTTCGCTTTCACGGTTTTCCCTTGAAGATCGAGGGCCAGCCGCCCGGCAGGGTGAATTACGTTTACGAAAAGGCGAGTGCCACGGGGCCGTATACTCGTCCCGCGGGCCTGTACACGCGATACGGTGATGTGCTACCGCTTTTAACCGAATTCGACGACCAACTGGTAGTTTTTGGTTCGGGCGATGAAGTCGCGTTGGAGTTTGATCCCTCGCACCTTCCGGCATTGCCTCAGGGCTGGCGGAGGGATTACTTCTATGCCGCTCACGGTTATGAGAAGGATATGGATTTTTATTCCTACGACTTCACCAGTGTCGAGCCGCTGCCGTTTCGCGACATGGGGATGTACCCCTATCCAGGGAAATCGTTCCCTCTCGATGACCCGCACCTGGAGTACCTGCTCGAATACAACACCCGGTATCTGTCAGGACACGAAGCGAGAGGATACAGGTTCCAGTATGAGTCCTCGCCATGAGTGGTCTATAGCAACCTTAAGGATGGGTTCGTCCGCCTCTTCAAGCCGCAGGCCTCGGGGCCTGAATCAGTAGTTGCTCACTTGATGAATCGCCCGGAAGAGATCGTCAACCTGGGGCAGAATGGCATTTTCCAGGATCGGCTGGTAGGCAACATAGGTGTCTTTGGCGGCAACTCGTTGCACGGGTGCATCGAGTTGATCGAATAGTTCAGCCGCGATCCGGGCGACGATTTCTGCGCCGTAGCCCCAGCTCTGGCAGTCTTCATAGGCCACCACCACCCGGTTGGTCTTCGATACGGAAGCCGCAATGGTGTCCCAATCGAAGGGGTTCAAACAACGCAAGTCGATCAGTTCGGCCTTGACTCCGTGCTCGCGTTCGAGTCTCTGCACGGCTTGCAGCGCCCGGGGAACGACCGCCCCATAGGTGATCACCGAGACATCCGTCCCGGCCTGAACGATTTTCGCCTTCCCGAAGGGAACCATAAAGTCGGGTCCGGGATAGAGTGAACGGCCGTAGGTTTCCCGGTACAGCCGTTTGTGCTCAAGGAACAGGACCGGATCATCGCAGCGAATGGCCGTCCGCAGCAGACCGGCCGCGTCGAGGGCGTTCGAAGGAAACACAACTCGCAGCCCCGGAATATGAGTGAAGATGCTTTCGCCGCACTGCGAGTGATAGATGGCGCCTCCGGTAAGATATCCGCCAATGGCGACGCGGATCACGGCTGGGGCCGAGAAGCCATTGTTCGATCGCCAGCGAATCAGGGGCAATTCGTTGCGCAGTTGCATCATGGCCGGCCAAATGTAGTCGAAGAACTGGATCTCGACAACCGGCTTGAGTCCACGGGTGGCCATTCCCGTGGCGCGGCCCACGATGTTGGCCTCGGCGAGCGGCGAGTTGAACACCCGATCTGTTCCGAATTCGTACTGTAATCCCGCGGTCAGCTTGAACACGCCACCTTTGCCCTTGACCAGCTTTTCTCGCAGATACTGCTCGCGGCTGCAGTCCGCCACGTCTTCTCCGAAAATCACAATGCGTTCATCGCGGTGCATCTCATCGCGCAGCGTCGCATTGATCAGATCCGCCATGGTCTTGGGTGCGGACTTCTTCCCGTCGCCTCCGCTCGGAAACACCGGCTGGGTGTCGAATCTTGCCGAGGTTGGATCCAAATCCGAGGAATACACATACCGGGTGACGGTCTCGGGCTTCGGGCGCTCTGCCTCGAGCGCCTGGTCGACGGCCGCCTGCAGTTCATCGTCGACCTGTTTTTCCAGGTGATTGATTCCCTTTTCGTCGAGAATACCTTCCCGCAGCAGAAACATCTGCGTGCGCGAGATGGGATCGCGGGCAGCATCGCGTTGGCGCTCGGCTTCCGGTCGATACAGGCGTTCATCATCCGACAGCGAGTGGGAGTAAGGCCGAATCACATGGGCATGGAGGAACGCGGGTCCGTTGCCTCGACGGCACCAGTCAACCGACCGCACCAAGGCCGCGTAGGTTTCGACCGGATCCGTGCCGTCGATCTCTTCGAAGTGGAAGTTCGGAAAGCCCGCAACCAGCCGGGATATGTTGCCGCCAGGCGTCTGTACCTCGACCGGTACCGAGATGGCGTACTGGTTATCCTCGACGACAAATACCAGCGGGAGTCTGCGATTGGAGGCCGTATTGAGGGCTTCCCAGAACTCGCCTTCGCTGGTCGTGCCATCGCCCAGGGAAACGTAGGTGACTTCATCCGGGTAGGAGCGCACCTCTTTGAATTCACGGTAATCGCCGGTTGCCTTCTTGGCGGCTTCGGGATGAGCCGCGAAATAGCGTCCCGCTTCCGAACAACCCACCGCCTGGAGAATCTGCGAGCCCGTAGGGGATGACTGTGTCACCAGGTTCAGCTTGGGAAGGCTCCAGTGCGAGGGCATTTGCCGCCCGCCAGAGCTCGGATCCGCGGCAGCGCCGACGGCTTGCAGAAACATCTGGTAAGGAGTTGCCCCTAAAGACAGACAGAGCGCGCGATCGCGGTAGTAGGCGTAGAACCAGTCGTAACCTGCCTTCAGCACGAACCCGGCGGCTACACCAATGGCCTCATGTCCGGCACCCGAGATCTGGAAGAAGATCTTCTGCTGCCGCTTCAACAGGATCTCGCGATCATCGATGCGGCGGGAGGTGTACATGATCCGGTAGGCTTCGACCAACTGCGCGCGGGAGAGCCCCTGGTAGGTTGCGGCAGATTTCTCCTCAACCGGTTTGGTGTAAGTTTTCGTGGCCATGCCGATCCTGATGACGCCCTATTGTAAATCCTTGTCGAAAATTGGGAATAGCACCGTAGGCCCGGTAGGGAAGATGCACTGCCGGGAGCACTGGCCCCTCCATTCCCAGGGCTTTTTCGCTGCCGGTTCGCCGGTTCCGAAAGACCTCTGCAAGGCTCGATACCGGCGGGTGGAGGCCAAACTCTGCCTCAGGTTGCACCCACGATCTTCGAAGGACGCTCGATTCGTCGGACATCTATAATTCAAAGAGCCTTATGCGGTCCCTGAATTCCAATCCCGGTTTTCAGTCGGCCCGAGACCGCCTCCGACCCACCAGCAAAGTCGCATGGATCGCGTGTTACTTGCTGGCTTTCGATGTCTTTTTGTTTGTACTCCAGAAGCTCTTCGAATTCTTCAAGCTCTCCTGGGGACAGGGCCTTGAGGGGTGGGTCAGCTTTCTCAGCTTCATCGTAATCATTCTTCTGGCGATTCTGGGCTTTCGTTGGTTGAAGGCGAAACTTCTCTGGCGCCTGCGAAACCGGCTCATCGTGACCTATGTCTTCATCGGGGTAATTCCGGTTCTAATGCTGGTTGCCCTGGCACTGGGTTCGTTCTACCTGTTTGCCGGCCAGTTTGCCACCTTCATCGTGACCACCGGCTTGAATGCGGAGTTGAAGAGCCTGGATGCGGCCAACTCGCTGCTCGCCCACCAACTGGCGGCGGAACTGGACCGCGGTTTGTACAACCCGGCCGTGCTCGAGGTGTTGCGGCGTCGCGGCCAGCCTTGGGCGGACCGCCAGATTTGTGCCTGGCTGGACAAGAAGTTGATTTTGAACAGCGTTCCGGAAGGCGAGAGTGCCTTGCCACCCACCCTCCCTTCCTTGAACGCATCCTTTCGCAATGTGGTGCGTGATCACGACAAGCTCTATCTTCGTGTCGTTGAGATGCTGCCCCTAGGTGGCAAGGAGCTGGCCGTGCTCTCGAGCCAACCTTTTGATCAGCGCATGTTGCAGGACCTGGCCACTGATCTCGGGGCGGTCTCGCTGTACGCAACCGGACTGACTCTGCAGAAAACCGAGGAGTCGCAGGATAACAAAGGGATCCAAGTCAGGGTCACAAGGCCCGAGGGCGAGTACGTTCTGGACATGAGCAAGCTGGGGCCGCCGACCTTCAGCGCGGGAACGGTTCCGCCTGCGACCCGCATCTTCGACCGTTGGCCAGTGCCGTTTCCCACCACCATTGCGGTCGTCGATTGGAACACGGGCGCTACATCCGCTCCGGCGCTAATCAACGTCCAGACTCGCTTCTCGAAACTCTACCAACGCCTGTTCGCGGCTCTAGGGGATCTGGCGCAAGGAGTCGAGGTCATTTTGCTGACGATGGCGATTCTGTTCGCCCTTATCGAGCTCCTGGCGGTGATTATCGGTACGCAGTTGACTCGTACCGTAACCAGCACCATTGCTCAGCTCTACGAGGCGACCAAGCACATCAATCGCGCCGATTTCAGTCATCGGATTCCAGTGCGATCCCACGATCAGATTGCCACCCTGGCGAACTCGTTCAATTCGATGACCGCCTCGCTCGAGAAACTCATCGAGGAGCAGAAGGAAAAGCAGCGTCTCGAAAACGAGCTGGTGATTGCCCAGGAGGTTCAGTCTCAGCTGTTCCCGAAGGAGATTTCTCAACTGGCGAGACTGGAAGTCCACGGTTTCTGCCGCCCGGCGCGGACGGTGAGCGGGGATTATTACGACTTCCTCAAGCTGGATTCGGAAAGGCTGGTTCTGGCGGTCGGAGACATTAGCGGCAAGGGAATCTCCGCCGCCCTGATGATGGCCACGATTCACTCCGCGGTGCGCGCTTATAGCCTGCAAGACATTCCCGCTCTGCGCGAACCGGTCGCGGTAGCGGTAGGATCGGAGGTAAGCGGGCCACTGGGCTCCGGATTCCATGGTCCCGAGGTGTCTCCGGCCGCCTTGCTCACGCTCTTGAATCATCAACTGTTTGCCAGTACGCCGCCGGAAAAATATGCAACCTTATTCTTCGGCATTTACCACGCCACCGAGCAGAAACTCACCTACAGCAATGGTGGACACTTGCCGCCCATCATCCTGAGTCGCGATGGCGGCTTTCGACGGCTCGAGTGCGGAGGCACGGTGGTTGGCCTATTCGATTCGGTGAGTTACGAAGAGAGCGCGGCAACGCTTCGAGCGGGCGAGATTTTCTTGGCTTATAGTGACGGAGTTACCGAACCGGAGAACGATTTCGGCGAGTTTGGCGAGCAACGGCTGGTGGATCTGGTGCGCGAAAACCTCGACCTCCCCCTGCCCCGCATCAGTGAGATTGTGACCGCCGCGGTGGAGAACTGGATCGGTGCCAACGAACAGCCGGACGACGTGACCCTGGTGTTGGCCCGGGCGCGATAGGCAGCATTCCGAAACCTCCTCGCGGAGCTTATTGAAGATATGGTTTTACGGGTTTGGGCAAGAGAACGATCCTGCCTGTGACCTGCTGACCTTTTTCCATTCCGCCGAGAATCACTAATCCTTCGGCCGTCACCAGCAAGCCCCGATGATCCATGGTCGGATTGGGGGTGTTGTCGTTCAGCAATTCCCATTTTTCGGTGCGCAGGTTGAAGGCAAAGGTCAGCGGCGAAGGCTCCGATGGTTTGCCATCATAGCCAACTCCGTTGTAGTCATGAGGACTATCGGAGCCACCTGCGAAGTACACCCTCGCGTCTTTCTCCGCGCCGCCAGCAGCGGTGTGGAACCCTGCCTTGCCGGGGTGATTCGGCAACTTGGTCCATTCAATCTTGGTCGCATCATGGTGGTCGATCTTGCCCTTCCAGCATTCGTCGGAGGCAATAAACCTTGGGCCGGCGCTCGCATTTCTACGGGCTCCATCGACATAGACTATCGTGTCATCCACCAGAGCTCCCGCGTGACCGAATACCGGCGTACCGGGCATCGCCGTAGCCGTCGACCATCGGTTCTTGTCCAGATCGTACACCTGAACGTCGGAGAGAAGACGATCGTTGGTCCTCCCCCCGATCAGGTAAATGTAGCGGTCGCGATAGACGCCAATGACCGCGTCGCCCACGGCGATCGGGACATCGGCAATTCGTATCCAGCGGTCGTGCTCGGGCTGATACATATTGGCATCCGTCACCGCCATGCCCCCGCCCTGGTAGATCACGTATCCTCCGAGCAAGTAGATGCGACCGTCAGCCCCCGCCGCCATGGCCCCGATTCGGCCTGCGGTGCCTGGCACGGCATGGATGGTTTGTGACTTGCCCGATACGACATCCACTTCGTAGCCGAGATTGGTGATCGCATCCCAGCTCTTGTTGGGACCGATTCCCATCAAGGAAAAGAGTTGGAAGTGACCACGGATCTTCAGCATGGCAACAGCGTTGTTGCTCACCGGTTCCGGCAAATGGGGAGGCGAGGGCTCGGCGGCAAAGGCGCCTCGGGCCAACAGAATCAGTAGAGTCCAAAGCGTCAGACGATTTCTCATGACTCCGAGCGGGGGAAAACTAATCAAAAATACCATGTATCCCGGCCGGTTGCGGACCGGAACCTGCGGGATTCCCCGGCGATCGCGAAAATTGCGGCCGTGGAGAACGAGGGAGACGATCCAAGCCTACTTAGTCGAGTCTCGGTTTCACGCCGGTCTCCCAAGTTCCGGCACGGCCTTTCCCACCGATGGCATCGAGAGGATGGCTGCCACAACCGCGGACAGGGCAAGCAGGCACAGAGCCGGTGAGGTATAGATCGGAAGTTCGGCGGCCATCCGCAGGCGGGATGCCGGCACGAACACCGAACACAGTGCGAGGCAGAACGCGGTCCCCCATTGCCAGAGCAGGCAGGCGAAGGTTCCTTTGGTGAGAGCGCGAGTGAGGAAGCTTTTGCTATGCCTGGCATCCACAGAAGCCGACAACAGCAACAGCGCCGGCACGAGGAGAAGCTGATAGTGGGCCCACCCTATCGTTATGGTCACCGTCACGGTCACAAGCAACGCTAGTGTCCAGGCGAACTCGATCGAGCCAATGCGAGCTTTCCTCCTTTTCCAGCAGACGATTCCTAAGAACACCAGCAGCGCAGCGATGGCCACGCTTCCCAGCATCGGCGGAAGCAGAATCTGAAGAATGGAGGGACTCAGGTACGACCGGTACATGCGCACAGCCCGCCAAAATCCAGACGCCCAGTGAGGAGAGACCACGGTGGCAGCCGCGAGCAGGCCTAGGAATGAAATCAGAAAGCTCCACACCAGCCGCCCTCGTCGAGGCCAATCACTGAGGGCCCACAGGAGCAGCCATCCAATCAGAAGTGCGGAGAGCTGCGGTTTTATCGTGGATAATGCGATGAGGAACCCACCCATAGTAAGCCAGTTGCGAGCACAGGCAGCGATCGAGCAGGCGAGCAGGAGCACAACGAGCGCACTTAGATTCTGCTGTCGATCTTCAAGCAAGACTGGGAAGTTGCTCACGGCCAGTACCATGATCGAGACCGTGAGGAGCGGGGTCCGACGCATCCCCAGGACATACATCCAAAGGGGCACCGAGGACGCCGTGCTGAGCAACAACAGCACGCGGAAGATCTGGACTACGGTGCCGAACGGCAAGGTCACGGTAGGGGCCACAAGGAATATCACGTACAGGGGATAGGCGAAAGCCTGCAGGTTCGCAGGATCACCGGGATTCCGAGGGTCCAGCTGCTTTCCGTAAAAGCCCGTTTGGATGTCCGCCGTGAGCTGCGCGCTGTAAGGTGTCCGTCCCTCTAAGAGCACTTCTCGTGCGGTTAACCAGATAGGATAAAGGTCAGAATTGTTTCCGATGGGCCAGCCTCGGGCCTGCGCATTTGCCGTGTAGACGGGTACCAGGACATGATCGGCCCAGCGCCAGAACCCGAGCGAGACCAGGAGCGACCCGGCCAGCACGAGCCAGGGCAAAGCAGTTGACTTCACTGACTGCACGTCTGAATTCTATCCGTCAAGCAGTTGGTGTCTTTTCGCACCTGCGGTCGGTCCCAGGTTAGTTAACCGTCTCGGGGACCAGGTAGATCGATCCTTAGAGCACGAGGGACCACCCCAAGAAGAGCCACATCAAGCCGCAGTTCACAACAAAAAGAGCCATCCCTACCACGCCAAATTTCCTCTGCCAGCGGGGCTTCTGAAGCAAGCGAGCTGCGCCGACAAAAACCGGAAACACGATTAACAGATAACGCATCATGCTCTGTAATGGCGGGGTGGTTTCTTTCAACAAGAACAGCAATACCGCCGCTCCGGCGTACAACAAATATTCAATCCTTAACCGGCTCCGGACGATCAGGAAGCAGTCGGTCAGTAGGAACGCGAGGTTCAAGACCAGAATCGGAGTCGGGTGACGGACCAGGACCCCCAGACTGGTCCACAAGGTAACCCACGGCGCCGCCGTAAAGGTTCTCCAGTAGTTCGCGTAGGCGGTGCTGAGCCGGACGTGACCCGCCCAATGCTGCCAGCCAAGAAACAAAGCGGAACCGAGCGGAACCAAGGCTACGAGCAGAGCGGTTCTGCGCGGGCGGCGCAGCGCCATGACCAACAACGGTACGACGACAACCAAGCCGACTGCTTTGGTCAGGGACGCGGCGAAACCCAGTAGAACGGCGGCCAGCCAGCGCTCTTTGCGGGCCATTCCCAGGGACCAGACGATCAAGGCCAAGAGCAAAGACTCAGGATATGCAGCGAAGAAGATGAAGCTTGCCGGCCACACCGCGCAGAGGACAAGGCTGTGATCGACCAGCCGCGGCGGGAGATCGGTCACCAGCAATTCTCGCAAGCCCCAGAAGAGAAAAAATGCGGCGACCGTGGAAATCCCTAAGGCGGCTGCCATGGGTGAAACCAACCGGCTTGCACCTCTGATCAGGGTCGGGTAGAGGGGGAAGAAGACGCTGGCCTCGGGCCGGTCGTAACCTTGCGCAGCGATGCGCAGATACCAAAGCGTGTCGAAGCGTTGCCAAACACCGAACAGGAGATAACCCATGGTGTGCGCTGGCGGCGGAAGGTTCTCGGTAAGGGCGTTCGAATGCACCAATCGCCAGTTCACCGGCTGCACAAGGGCAATCACCGCTGCGAAAACCAAGTAATAAAGCCGCAAACATAACACCAGCGCAAGGCTGCGCTGCCACGACCGACCTGTGCTGGATGCACCCGTGCCAACATCGCCGCCGGCAGCACCCGTATCTTCATCCCGCACTTGCCCCGTGTTGATTGCCATAAGGGACGCAATCTCTCGGACGCCGCTCCGGCCCGCGACAGGATTGTTATTCTACAAACTCTTGCCGGGCGGCATGGATAAAATCGGTGTACGCCGGGGTGAAACCCGCAGCCCGCATATCCGTGGCGATCTGACCGCGGTGATAGGCGGAGTGCAGCACGACATGCATCAGGATGTCCAGGTGCTGGCTGCTCCAGGTTTCGCCCTTGGTGTTCTTATAGTCCAGACGCCGTCCGAGGTCCTCTTCATGGAGGGACGAAAGGTGAGCCGCCCATAACTGCGCCAAATGCTCAACCTCCTGCTGGCATTGCTCGAGGGTGAAGTCGGGCCAAACCGGATAGGTTTGCTTTTCGGAGCGGATGCGCTCCAGCCACAACCGCTCGGCGGAGAGAATGTGGGCCGTGATTTTCAGCGAGCGTGGCGGAAGCTCCGATGACTTCTTGAGGGCAGTCACAACCTCTCGGTTCGCCCAATCGTCGTAGCGGAAGAGACGCTCGATCAAGGAAAGCATCGCTGTAGATCCTTTTCTCGCAATCGCCCTATGAAATACTCTAAGGCGACACTTTGACATCGGACAAGTCGGCCAGGTATTCGATCGTCCTAGGAGTTTCTGATCGCCGGCGAACTCTCGCCGGTTGCGATGGCCTCATGCCGGGAGAGCCCGAGGACAACTCCGGGCTCATCTGGGTGTTTAAGTCCCTGAGCAAGTTCGCTGGAGGAATGCGTGTTAAGCCCAGGTGCCAGGATTGTGTCTGTACTTTTGCTAACTTCTGGAATTTTTCTTTTGGCCGGATGCCCGCCGCACGTGAGCATCGCTAAGATCAACCGGGATCCCGGACGCTATGCGGGTCAAGAGGTTACGGTTGCGGGAAGGGTAGTCGACTCCTACGGCATCATTGGACGGG
>DASPTQ010000290.1:0-92712 GCA_035623335.1 Terriglobales bacterium | reverse complement strand
CGGACGCACCCCTGGTGACTGCTTTGTCGAGTCTGCCGCAGTGGAAAGTGGTGTTTTCGGATCGACAGGCGACGGTGCTCACCAGGGTTCCCTAGCCAGCTAACTCGCCCGCAGACCATGGGACCAACAATGGCACCCGCTCCGGGCAGGCATCACGGTCCCTGCGCAGCCAATTTCTCCCCCTGGCGTCAGGGCAACCAAGGCCCATGAGGGCATAGGCCTTGCGGCAGGCACGGCTCGGTCGAAGGCAGACCCCGGTTCTGACGCTTGCCCCTTGGGAGGGTACTTTAGTTTCTTGACCTAACCCTAACGTTATCTGAGAAACTGAGGTTACTTGAGAAGTAGGATACGGGCCCCGCTTTGCGGCAAGAAATTGTCACACCGGCCAACTGAGCTCGGAGTATGATGGGGCGAGGGGGAGGGGTGAATCCTGCCTCCGCAAGCTGTTGATTCACAACATGCAACCAATACTCAGCCAAGCAGCGCCGGGGCCTACCAACGTACCCATGCCTCGCCAAAGGCCGTCACCGGCCGCTGGGAAGTGGAGAAGAAAATGAAAACAAAAGTCTTCCGCCGATTGTGGAGCGATCAGGAGGGGCAGGACATTGCCGAATACGCGGTGATGCTGGCCGTCATCTTGGTGATCGTGGTAGGCACGATCCGGCTCATCGGAGGAAACGCCAATAACGTCTTCTCGAATGTGGCTAGCTCGCTGGCCCAGTAGGTCTAGCCCGTGGCCAGGATCATCGAGAGAGGCCCAGGAGTTTGTGTGACTCGCGCCCCAGGTCGCGAGGGTGATTGAGGAAGAGGAATGAATCGTAACCGGCTGCTGATGATCGGATTTCTCGCGTTGGCAATGGGCGCCTTTGTCAGTTTCCTCGTGTATCGCAACCTGCAGGGCGGCCGAGGCAAGGCCCAGCCCGGGGAAGATGTGTTCGTCGCAGCCGACGACCTTCAAGTGGGAACCAAGATCGAGGACAAAGACATTAAGTACGCTCATTTCCCCTCCGACGTTCTACCCGTCGGCGTGTTTCATCGTCGGGACAAATTGATCGGTCGTGGTGTGATTCAGCCGATCTCGAAAGACGAGCTGATCCTTACCAACAAGCTGGCCGGCGAAAATGCCGGATATGGTTTGCCGGCGCTGATTCCACCGGGCATGCGCGCGGTGTCGGTGCGGGTGAACGACACCAGCTCGGTTTCCGGCTTTGTTTTGCCGGGGACACGCGTCGATGTGCTGCTGACCGGCGAACCCCAGGGTTCGACCCAGACGCAAACCACAACGGTCCTCGAAAACGTAATGGTTCTGGCGAACGGTCCAAGGCTCGAACGCGCTCCGAACGGCGGCGAAGCCGTCGCCACCTCGGTGATAACCCTGCTGGTTTCACCCGATGATGCGCAAAAACTGACCCTGGCCACCAATCAGGGGCGTATCCAATTGGCGTTGCGCAATCCGTTGGACACCAGGCAACAGGACATAGCCGCGGCACGAACCGATGGACTCTACAAGGGTGCTCCGGCACCCGTCCAGACTCCGGTTGCCCGTCCTAAAGCAAAGCCGCCCGCGCAACCGGCCGCAGCCATGACACCTCCGGCCCCGTTCACCGTAGAGATTTACAAAGGGTCCAAGCTCGAAAAAGATAACTTTTAACGAGAGGCGTGTTGCGATCGAAAGCGATGTCGGTCCGCTCCCGCGGAGGGGAAAGCAAAGAAATATGATAGCCCGTTGCCGGTCGAGCGTTCCACTGCTGGTCCTAGTGTTGCTGCTCTCTATTCCATCAACCACCATCTCCGAAGCGCAGCAGGCTGCGCAACCTCAAAGTACGGGTCCGACGGCCAGCGCGCAGACGGCACCCGAAACCGGTGCAGCGCCGTTACGGGTTATGGTCGGCAAGTCGCTGCTCATCAACACTACGGAGCGCATCAAGCGAATCTCGGTCACCGATCCGAACATCGCAGATCCAACCCCGATTACGCCAACTCAGATCCTTGTCCACGGGCGTTCTCCGGGGGAGGTTTCCCTGCTAATCTGGGATGAACTCGAGCGATCCCGCAGCTTTGATTTGCGAGTCGATGTAGACGTGAGCTCCCTGGTCGAGGAAGAACGGCATGTCTTTCCCGACGAGCAGATCACGGTAACACCATCGCGGTCGGCGGTTGTGCTTTCCGGTCATGTGTCTACCGAGGATGTGGCTAAGCGGGCCGGTCAGATTGCGGACGCGTATGCCAAGGGGAACGTGGTCAACGTACTTACCTTTGGTCCAGTAGGGGCGGACGAGGTTCTCCTGCAAGTGAAGTTCGCCGAAATCGACCGCACGGCCGCCCTGCAACTGGGAGTAAATTTCTTTGTCCCAAGCGCGGGGCACACGACCGCAACCACAACCACGGGACAGTTTGGCGGAACCAGTATCTCGACCAGTTCAACCGTCACAAGCACGACGACTGGCGGCGGGACCACCACCACCACCAATACGCCGCAACCGCCGGTCATCAACATCACCAACCCGCTGAATATTCTGCTCTTTCGCAGCGACCTGAATTTCGGAGCCGTCATCGAGGCGCTGCAGACCAAGAGCTTGCTGCAAATCCTGGCGGAGCCGAACCTGATTGCGGTGAACGGCAAAGAGGCCAGCTTTCTGGCCGGGGGCCAGTTTCCCTTCCCTATCGTTCAACCGGGCCAGGGATTTACCGCGGTCACGATTGCCTTCAAGGATTTTGGGGTGAAGCTCAATTTCATCCCGGTGATCATGCCCAACGGCAACATTCACCTTAAGGTGACACCCGAGGTGAGCACGCTGGACTTCACCAACGCCCTCCAGATCTCCGGCTTTACTGTGCCCGCCTTGAGCACGCGCAAGGCGGAAACCGAATTTGAGCTGCAGGATGGCCAGAGTTTCGTGATTGCCGGACTGCTCGATAATCGAGTGACCGACATAGTGAACAAAATGCCGGCGCTAGGAGACATTCCGATTTTGGGGTATTTGTTCCGCAGCAAGAACATGCAAAAGAGCAAGTCCGAGTTGATGGTGCTCTGTACCGTGCACCGCATTTCCCCGGCACAGCAAGCCCCGCCAGGACCGGCCAACCCCCAGCCTTTCTTGGATCAGAACAAGTTTGACGGACACAAGCCGTCCGGAGGCAAGTCATGAGGGCGAGCCTCCTCCCCTCCCGGCTGCGGCGCCAGATTTGACAGGAGAAGTTGTAGAGCGATGGCCGAACTTTCTGTAGTCGTGGTCGCGCACGATGGCGAGCAACGCGCCTTGTTACAGATTCTGGTGGATGGAACCAGCGTGGCGCGCACCGTGCATAGCTGCAGCAATTTTCCGTTGGCGGCGAGCGACCCGGTCATGCGCCGGATCCAGAGTGCCAACGCCGACGTCGTGCTGGTCGATATTCCCGCCGATGCCCCGGTCCCGGCCTTGAGCGCCATCGAACTGATGCACCAGGTTATGCCCGAACCCGCCCTGTTCGCCATCGGCAGCCTGACCCAGCCGCAGGTGATCGTGAGCGCGATGCGTGCGGGAGCACGGGAATTCATCGAGCGACCGACGACGACCACCGCTCTCTTAGAAGCTTTCGTGCGGCTCTCCACGGCGCAGCGCAAGCGGCAGGAGGAAGTTCGCGGCAAAATCTTTACCGTAGTCAACGCCAAGGGAGGAAGTGGCTCGACGACGGTCGCCGTAAACCTGGCACTGGCCCTGCAAGCCGCGCACGGCAACACCGCCCTGGTCGATCTGGCTCCCTTGGGCCACTGCGCCCTGCACCTGAATTTGAAGCCGCTTTTCACCGTGGCCGACGCCATGCGCAACCTGCATCGGCTCGATAGCTCTCTGCTCGAAAGCTTCATGACCCGGCACGGCGGGGGATTGCAATTGCTCGCCGGGCCCACCACGCCGGTGGCGGGCGACGCGGCCAATACCGAATACGCCAAGCTGCTGGACCTGCTGATGGGGCACTTCCGCCACGTAGTGGTCGATGCCTCCACCCGCATGGACAGCACAACGAGACTGGCCACCACCTTGTCCCAGACCGTATTAATGGTGGCGCACGCGGATGTGGCCTCGTTATGGAGCGCGGCTCGAGTGCAGCAGTACCTCAGCGAGAACAGCAACCCGGAGAAGATTCAGCTGGTGTTGAATCGCTTTCGCAAGATCCCGGGTTTTAGCGAGGCGGATGCAGAAGCGGCGGCCGGGGCAAAGCTGGCGGCGAAGATTCCCAATCAATATTTTGCCGTGTCCAAAGCGATTGATCATGGGGTCCCTCTTGTACAACAAACGCACACTGAGATTGCGCGGGCTTTTACCAGCCTGGCGGCGCGCTTGACCGAGAACGAACTGGATGTCAAACGCAAGGCTTGGTCGTTGTTCAAGAGCGGGTAGGTTAGCAACCTTCAGGAACAGGTATGGCGAATTTGCAGAGTTTCGAAACGACCGACTATCAACAAGTCAAGGCGGATCTTCACCGCAAGATTCTCGATCGGCTGGATCTCGAGAAATTGGGGCGCACCTCGGGCGACACCGCTCGGGAGGAAGTTCTCCAGCTGATCCGCAATTCCGTGAACAGCGAGGCGGTGCCGCTCAGCTTTACCGAGCGCGAGCGCCTGTCGCGGGAGATTCTCGACGAAATCTTCGGGTTGGGACCACTCGAACCGCTGCTCAAGGACCCCTCGATCTCCGACATTCTGGTCAACGGTTACAAGCACGTGTTCGTGGAACGCGCAGGCAAGATTGAAGTTACCAGCCTCAGCTTCAAAGATGATGCGCACTTGATGCAAATCATTGACCGCATCGTCTCGCGCGTAGGACGGCGGGTGGACGAATCCTCCCCCATGGTGGACGCACGGCTTCCGGATGGCTCGCGCGTCAACGCCATCATTCCCCCCCTGGCCATCGACGGTCCTTGCCTTTCGATCCGCCGCTTCGGGCGTGATCCGCTGACCGCCCGCAACATGATCGAAAACAAGACGCTCACCGAATCCATGCTCGAGCTGCTTTCCGCCATGGTGAAAGGGCGGCTGAACATCGTGGTATCGGGAGGCACGGGCGCAGGCAAGACGACGCTGCTGAATGTACTTTCGGGCTATATCCCCAACTCCGAGCGTATCGTTACCATCGAGGATGCGGCCGAATTGCAGTTGAAGCAGCAGCACGTGGTGCGGCTGGAGACGCGTCCGCCCAATATTGAAGGCAAAGGCGCCGTACGCCAGCGGCAACTGGTGATTAACAGCCTGCGTATGCGGCCCGATCGCATCGTGGTCGGCGAGGTGCGCGGCGAAGAGGCCTTCGACATGCTCAATGCGATGAACACCGGGCATGAGGGTTCGCTCACTACCATCCACGCCAACACACCACGGGATGCGCTGGCACGACTCGAGAACATGCTCTCCATGGCGAATCTCAATCTTCCGGAGCGGGCCATGCGTCAGCAGATTGCCTCCGCCATCCATGCGGTGGTGCAGGTGTCGCGTCTGTCGGACGGAACCCGCAAGGTGATTTCGATTTCCGAGGTCACGGGCATGGAGAATTCCATGGTGGTGATGCAGGACATCTTCACCTTCGACCGCGTGGGGATCGAGGAAAGCGGCAAGGTGCGCGGAAGTTTTCGCGCCAGCGGGATCCGACCCAAATTCGCCGAGCGCCTGGCAACCGCCGGTCAACGGCTCCGCCTAGCGCTGTTTGAGTCTCGCATGGAGGTATAGGAGCCCGGCCTCGGAAACTCTTATGTTGATCGTAGTGGTCATCCTGGTTTTTGTGACAGTGGCTGCGCTGACGTTCGCGGTGGCGATGTTTCTCGACCAGCGCAGCGCCCAAGCCCGCCTGTTGCGCGAACGTCTCGCCTCCGTCGACCGAGCCTCCGAGCGCGAACCCAGCCCGGAACTAGCCCTGCTGCGCGACGAGATGCTCAGCCAGATTCCGGCAATCGATAACCTGCTCCGTCGCTCCGAACGCATGACCAAGGTTCAGCATCTTCTGGAACAGGCCAACCTCAGGGTGCGCGCCGGCAATCTCCTGCTCTACTGCGTGGTGAGCGCCCTTGCCATGGGAGCCGTGGGTTTGTTGCTGGCCACGTCCCTGCCCCCCAACCAGGGGTTGCTTTTTGCCATGCTGGGACTGGTCCTAGGTGGCGTTCTGCCCTATTCCTATGCCTCCTATCGCCGAACCAAGCGCTTTCAGAGGTTCGAAGAGCTGTTTCCCGACGCCATTGACACCCTCGCCCGGGCGGTGCGCGCCGGACACGCGTTCACCACAGCCCTCGAGTTGATTGCCCATGAAATCGCCGAGCCGGTGGCGGGAGAGTTCCGCATGCTCTTCGAGGAGCAAAAATTTGGCTTGCCCGTGCGGGACGCCTTGATGAACTTGACCGAGCGAATGCCCTTGGTGGACGTGAAATTCTTTGTGACCGCCGTCATGCTGCAGCGGGAAACCGGCGGTAATTTGGCGGAAATTCTCGATAATCTCTCCTACGTCATCCGGGAGAGGTTCAAGATCATGCGGCAGGTGCGAGTGTACACCGCCCAGGGGCGGCTCACCATGATGCTGCTGATGGGACTCCCTCCCCTGATCGTCGTGATTATGCTGATGACCAGTCCGATCTTTATTCGCCCGCTCTTTGCCGATCCGATCGGGCATACCCTGATCGTCAGCGGCATTGTGTTGCAGACGCTCGGCTATTTTGTGATTCGCAATATCATTCGGATTCAGGTGTAAGCGATGGCCCTGGCGCTCACGATTCTGATTTTTGTGACGGTGGCGCTGGTCGTGTTTTCCTTCCTGGCCGCCATCTATGCTCCGAAATCCCTGCTGGGCGCTCGCTTGCGCGCACTCGGCTGGCAACGGCGGGGACCGGTTGAGAAGACGGAGCTCAAGGAGCGCCTTGAGCATGCCCTGGACCCGTTGAGCAAGGCGATCCCCTTGTCGCCGACCGACGTCTCGCGCACCCGCCGTTGGCTGATCCAGGCGGGATACCGTGATGCCCACCACCTGACCATCTACATGGGAAGCCGGCTGGCCTGTGCCTTCCTGGCTCTGCTCCTGACCATTGCGACCACCGGGCTGGATTCGCCGATGCTGCTGGTGAGTCTGACCGCGTTCGGATTTTTTCTGCCCCGTCTTGCCTTGAAGCGCAAAATCCAAAACCGGCAGCACCGCATCAAAATTGGATTGCCCGATGCGCTCGACCTCACCGTCATTTGCGTAGAAGCAGGACTGGCGCTCGATCAGGCGATGATGCGAGTAGGCCAAGACCTGCATCACGCGCATCCTGAGCTCAGCGACGAATTTCACATGGTAAATCTGGAAATGCGCGCTGGTAAGCCCCGGCCCGAAGCGCTTCGCAACCTGGTCGAACGTACGGGCGTCGACGATATTCGCTCTCTGGTGGGAACGCTGATACAAACCGACCGCTTCGGCACCAGCGTGGCCCAGGCCCTGCGGGTCCACTCGGATTCGCTGCGCACCGAGCGCCGGCAGCGGGCGGAGGAGCAGGCAGCCAAAACCACCATTAAGATGGTGATCCCCCTCGTTTTGTTTGTCCTCCCCTCAATTATTTTTGTCACTCTGGGCCCGGCCTTCATCCAGCTCATTCGTACATTCAAGCCGGTGACACCACATTAAGTAAATCACCACAGGAGACGGGAACCAAATTAAGAGTATGATGCCGCGAGAGGATACGACTCGATACGCGTTCAATCGAACGCGGCATGCCTATTTGGCCACCCGGCTCTCGGTGGCCGGAACCCACTGGTCCCGTTTTCGCGGTCTGATGTGCAGAAAGGATTGGCAGTTTCGCGCCGGGGACGGGCTATGGATCGTGCCCTGCCGGGGCGTGCACACCTTGGCCATGCGCTTCCCGATCGATGTGTTGTATTTGGATTCGAATCGGCTCGTGGTGCACATGGATTATGGGCTTAAGCCCTGGCGATTAGGCCGGATCAGCTTGCAGGCCGCGTCGGTTCTGGAGCTACCCGGGGAGACGCTGCGCCCCAGCGGAACTGCCCTGGGAGATGAAATCGAGATTGCTGTAGGACCGCCCACGGAGACGAACCGAGGATGAAACCCCAACTCAAACTTCTGGTGGAGTGGTCCTCCCCGTGGTCGGAATTTGTCACCTCGATTCGGCCGGCCCTCATGAAGTCTCCCCCGCCCCTTGCCGGGGAGGCCAGAACCGGGGTGCTTCCCTATCGCCGGATCGTCGCAACCTGGATCACCGAGGCAATCTTGGTGGCGGCGCTGATTGTGCTGCCCTCCCAAATCTCATCTCTTACTCCCTCTCAGCTGCGAGTCAGACCCAAATATGACGTGATTTATTTCTCGGGGGATGAATTGCCACAGACCGAGGACCGAGGCGGCGCGGAATCGGGCAAAGCGGGGAGTGCCGGCGGCAGGACCTCGGCTCATCGCACCCAAGTGATCCGGGTGGCCCGCGGCAATGTGCTGCGGGAGAAGGTGGTCGATGCCCCCAGCTTGAATCTGCCGCAGTCCGATGCGGCGGTCAAGAATCTGCTCGCCGCCTACAAGAACGTGCCTGGCCCTCCTCCGGTAGAAGGTATCCGGGCAGCGCTCGCGGCGCCGAGCCCAACCGAGACCGTTGTCGCTCCTTCGCCGGAAGTCCGCCGCGAGAACATGCTGGTGGCCCCGTTGCTAGAGGGAGTTGTGCCCCCCAGCCCAGGGGTGCAGCGCGAGCAATTGCGCAATTCGCCCAGCATGAATGCGCTGGTGGTTCCACCCAGCCCGGCAGGAATCCAAAGGGACGTAAGTACAGTGCACGTTCCCGGTTCCCAACTGACCCCGGTTGTTCCGCCGCCAGTTTCCGCACCTGAACAGGCGACCAAGCTCAATTCCCAACTGACGCTGCCTGCGCCGCGGGTCGTTGCGCCCCCTCCCACCGAGGTGACGCGCGAGGTAGCGGCTCGGGGTCCGGGATTCGGGCCGGGTGAACCGCAGAAGCAAATCGTGCCGCCTCCAGTCCAAGTGGGCAACGCATCCCCGCGTCGCGATCCATTTAGGGGGGTAGGAAGCCAGGACGTCGCACCACCGCCAGTTGAGTGGAATGCCGCGACCACCCAACACTCCCAAGTGCCGGCTCTTGGCAATGCGAGCGTTGTGCCGCCCCCCGTTCAGACGAGCGGGATTCGAACCGGGCCTTCCGGGCCGGTAAGCGCAGGAACGGCCAAAGTTGTGCCGCCTCCGGTCCAAGTCGGCGGTGGGACTCTTCCGCGTGCCGGGCAGACCGAGTTGAGTGGAGGAACAGGAACAGGAACCAGGGTTGTGCCTCCACCCCCCTCAGTAAGTGGCGATGCTTCGGCCTTTAGCCAGGGACGAGGGAACCGAGGTTCGGGATTTGGGGGTTCACTCGATGCCGGTTCAGTGGCTGCGCCCCCGAGTCACCCCGGAGGAACTGACAAAGGTGCGGGCATCGTGGTATCCAGCCAGCCCGGGTCCACCCTTGGCAAACCGAGTAGTGCCGGTGCCGGGGCTATCACCCTCTCACCTTCCGGAGGAGCAAAGCCCGGACTCGGCGGCCCGGGGACAGGAACCGATATCGCGCGAGGTCCCGGATCAGGGGCTGCCATGAAGGGCAGCGGGACGGGGGCATCGAACGAGGGAAGCGGGACGGGTGGCGACCTGGCCGCACGTAATAGCATTTCTCCCTATCCAGGTGAGGGCGGCGCAGGCACGGGAACGGTTTCGAAGCCGCCCATGCCAGGCGTCTCGGTGCATGGCGGCAGTCCAGGCGTGGTCACGCTCCCGAGCTTCGGCGCGGGCGGCAGTGATCCGTCCATCCCCAGCCGGTCCCCAAAGATGCAAGACGGGGATGGTCCGGATATCACAGTGGTTGGTAGTTCGCGTTCCGGAGGCGCGTTCAATCGCTACGGCGAACTCAAAGGCGACAAGGTCTACTCGATTTATATCGACACGGCGTTAGGTACGGCCGTGATGCAATATTCTGATCCCAGCTCGGAAAACCATGCTTACGCGGATGACCTGGTCGCTCCCCGACCGGTCCGCGCCAATCTTCCCCCCCATCTCAAGCTCTCCCGGCTGGTGATCTCCTGCGTGCTCGATCGTTCCGGATCCCTGAAGAACGTTCGGGTGCAGGAACCGACCGGCACCAGTGCGACCGCCAATCAGATCCTGGCCGCGCTGTCCAGCTGGAAATTCCGGCCCGCGTATCGCGGCGATGAGGCCGTCGAGGTCACGGCATTCCTGGGCTTTGCTATCGACACGCGCTGAGCAAGGCAACTGGATCGACTCAGCACGTCTGAATTAATACGCCAGGATCGATCGGCCTCGGTGTCATACACTCCCGCACCGGACTACAACCCGTATACCTCCCTGGCGGTGCCCCCAAACAATCGCCCGCGTTCGGAGGCCGACAGAGACTCTGTGGCGCGCTCGACAACCTCGACCCACCGGCGGTAGGTACACGCCACCAGCGCTACCGGCCAATCCGATCCGAACATCAGGCGATCCGGACCGAACCATCCGAGGACAACATCAATGAAGGGCCGGAGATCGGCTTCTGTCCAAGACTTCCAGTTTGCTTCGGTAACCATCCCTGACAATTTGCAGTAGACATTCTCCCGACGGGCAAGATCACGCATGCGCTCCCGCCATGGCGACATTCTATGGTCCCGGATTTTTGGTTTGGCCACGTGGTCTACGATGAACAGCTGCTGGGGATGCCGGTCCACAAATTCAATCGTTTGTGGCAGGTGTCGCTCGAAGATCAAAATGTCATATCGCAGACCGAAGTCCTTGAGCCGAGCGATGCCTCGGTTGAAGTCTTCGCGCAAAAGGTAGAAGTCGTCGGGCTCATCATGAAGAACATGCCGCACGGCTTTCAGCTTCGGATTGGCCGCATACTTCTCTAGCTGGGATGGGAGCGCGGGATCCGTCAGCGGAACCCATCCGACAATCCCGCGCATAAAGGGATAACCAGAGGCCAGGTCCAGTAACCACTCGGTCTCCGCCAGGCTCTGCCGGGCCTGTACCGTCACAACTCCATCGATCGCCCCGGCTTGCATTGCCAGCCGTAGATCTTCCACCAGAAAATCGCGGCGGATTGCCTCCATGCCGTTCAGCATCCACGGATAGTCCGCCCCGGAGTACTTCCAAAGATGATGATGGGAATCGATGCGTTCTTCCCGCATTGGTGTTCAGTTATTTTCGTTGCGGCCAAGAATCCAGCCCCGGTCTTTGATGCCAGCCAATATCTCCTGCACTCGCTCGAGCAGATCTGTGTCGATTGGCTCGGCGATCCACTTTACGTTGTTTTCGATGTTTGCCGGATTGGCGGTGCCGACCAGTGTGGTATGGATCGCAGGGTTGCCCACAGAAAATTGCATGGCCAACTTAGCGATGTCTGTTCCTTGGCTCCGGCAGTAGGCCGCCGCCTCTCGACATGCCTTCCGTACATCTTGCGGAGCCGGATGCCAAGCCGGCAACCTATTGTTGGTGAGCAGCCCCTGAGAAACCGGGGAAGCATTAATAATCCCCACCGACCTTTCCAGCAGCCAGGGGACCAGACTCAGCAAGGTTGAGTCGTTGATGGAGTAATGATGGTAAGAAAGGATCGGGTCGACATCGACGCGAGAAAGAATGGCTCGAAAGATCTTGAGAGGATAGCCCGTCACACCCACAAAGCGTGCCTTCCCCAGTTTTTGAAGTTCGAATAAGGCCGGGATTGTCTCAGTGACGACCTGATTGAGGTCGCCGTACTCGTTGTCATGCGACTGGATGATATCCACGTAATCGACCCCCATTCTTCGCAAGCTCTCATCCAGGCTTTGGATCGATCGTGCGGCGGAAAAATCCAACTCTGCGTCACCGTAGCGTCCAACTTTGGTCGCCAGGTAGTAGCGATCGCGTGGAATTCCCTTCAAGGCTTTGCCCAGGACTTGCTCGGCCTTCGTGTAGCCGTAAAAGGGTGTAGGGATCGATGGCACACTGATCGCCGATGGCCAATCCGTTGGCATTCGCAGGAACTTCCACGATTTCTCCAGAGAGTTCGTGTCCCAATACCCGCGGATAGGTATAGATCGGGTGGCGTCCCGCCAGGGCGTGGAAGTCGCTGCCGCACACACCCACTCTCCGGATCCGAACCAGGGCTTCTCCGGGTGAGGCCGCAGGTCGGTCCACCTGGCGTTCCACCAACTCGCCTGGAGCCTTCAACAAGATCTGCCTCATCCCCGCAGTCCTTCTGTATCGCAAACCAATTGGTTCAGCCACATAAGACGAGATGAGATTATAGGAAGGCCTGTCGCTCGCGTCAAGCAAATCATCCAGGCCAAATGGGATAGGAGGCAGCGCCGCGAGAACTCCTGATCTCGCGGCAATCGCTGTCCTCGCCATCGATGCCGGTAGTTGCTGTACCAATTATGACGCAGCAGGTAGAATAGAGCTCAACTGGGAGCACTTCTCGTAGAGACACATGCGCCATCCTTTGAGCACGGTCATGGAGGCATCCGGGCAGACTCGTCGCAAGCGTCCGGCCGATACTCGAGTCACGACCCAACTCATCGCCAATATTAAGCGCCTGATCTCGAGTGGTGCGATCGTGCCCGGAGCAAAGTTCCCTCCGGAGCGGGAGCTGGCCAAGGAGTTCGGGGTAAATCGGGCCTCGCTGCGTCAGGCCCTCAAAGTCCTAGAGATCATGGGTGTACTGACCCAGCGAGTCGGGGATGGAACGTATCTTAGCGCGAGCGCCGAATCGATTCTGAAGGAGCCGCTCGATTTTCTGATTTTGCTCGACGACCTGTCCCACCACGAACTGATGGAGACACGTATGATCGTGGAACCGGAGCTTGCAGCCCGGGCTGCGGAAAGGGCGACCACGGAAGACCTGGTGAGCCTCCGACGAGCCATCGCCGCGATGGAAAACTGTCGCACAAATCAGGAGCGATTGGAGGCTGACCTTGCCTTTCATCAATGCATTTTCCGGGCCAGCGGAAATCGCATCTGCCATCTGTTGTTTAACGTCATTCACCGAAGTGTGTTGACCAGCATGTCGCAACTTTCTGCTCGGGCGTCGCTCGATCGGCCTCTCACCTTCCACAAGCGCATTTACGCAGCCATTCAGCAGCGCAGCGCGGACGAAGCGCGCCGCCAGATGTTGGAGCATCTGGCTGATACCAAGGCCCTGCTGGCCTCGAGCACGAAGTAAGCGTGATCCGGACTACCTTCCTGCGAACTCCAATCTTCTGGGTGTCGTTGCCTCCAGCTTGAGCCATACCACAAGATCGTTGCCTTCCAGAGTTGGCACAAAGCCATAGCGGAAGGACGGTCCCCGCTGCGCTGGTTTCCCATCGATGCGGAGCGTTGGCTCCGATTCGCCCCAGTTCTTGATCACGAAGGCAGGGTTCAGGAGCGGTGACTCGGGACTCGCTTCGAGTGACAGCCGCAGTCGCGGGGCAACCGAAGCATCCTGCCGAACGATCACAAAGGCGCGACTGATCGTAACCCTGCGCCCGGAACCCGGGGCCGTCGAGCTTGCGCCCACCACTGATGGTGACCGGTTGACCACCGACGGCAGCGAAGGTGATTGGGGCCGTGCTGGTCGCGGAATCCTCTGGAGTGAAAGTCAAGGGAGCTTCGAGATAGTAGGTCCCCACGCCCACCAGGACCCTGGCAGGCGTGGACCTCTTACTCGCACGGAGAGCCTGTTGGGCCCGTTGCAAGCTGGTAAAGGGCGATCGAGGACTACCGTCATTGTTGTCGTCACCTCGGGTCCATACGTGAAACGTGACTTCTTCTTCTGGCAAGCCAGCCAGAGCCGTCAGAATGTCGCCCGAACTACGACTGACAGTGGCCGCTGCCAGAGCGCTAGAACCACTCAGTTTTAGAAACTCCCGCCTTCGCATAGCCATCCAATGGACGGACCAAATCGTACACTCTCTATTCCGCAAGTCAGGCCCCAACAGGAACTTCCAAGGTTGACAGGAGAAATGAAGCATGCATAAAGTTTCGACGATTGGCTCAGCCATTTAGAACGATGGAACCGCGGACCAAGCGATGAAACGAGACCTTCTAGCCGTTACCTTTCTGGTTTGGATGTCCCATTTCGCGCTGGCTCAGAGCGCAAGACCCGTGGCGGAGTGGCACTTCGATGAAAGCAGCGGGCAGGTCGCGCACGACTCGGTGAGCGGTGTGGATGACGGGATCGGCGGTTTGTTTTGCCGCGATCATTGTTACGACGAGCTGGGTTCAATCCGGCTCGGTTGCCTCGACCGGCAAGATCCACCTTCCTCGAAGAGCGCCCCCACACGCAGGCGGATTGCCTGCCCGCCTGCATTCGACGGGGAATCGCTGCTCGCAGCCATTGGCTGAACCATGCGCTCGCAACCTCTGGTGTGCGCCCTCGCCTTCGGTTTTCCCAGCTGGTGAAAGGCACGTCTTAGAGCCAGCAAGCTGAAGAGGAAACTGCGAAACAACGTTTGACAGTGGAAATCCCAGGGTACTAGCTTTCCCGTCATATTGGTTCGACCAAATCAGAGTTTTGTGTCCCTGGGGTTTCGCCTTCCGGGGGAAAAACTGCGAGCGTGGCCCATGCAAGTTCTGATTTCTCGTTCCCGAAAGATCCTGCCCTCGGTCTTGCTGCCCCCACCAATACGCCGGTGTTCGCGATCCCCGACAATGGAATCTCCGACCCGACTTTCGGTGTTGTTTCTTCCACCGTCAATACTGAACGCCAGTTACAGCTGGCCTTGAAGTTCTACTTCTGAGCGGAGAAAGCCTTCCAAGACCGTCGGCGCCTACGCCGTTCTGCCATTTACCGGCCTCGGACTCCAGTTTCTAAAGTTGGGAGCACTACAAGAATTCGGGCTGAGAGACGCGCCCCGGTTGAGTTGTTCCCTTTTCGCCAAACCTGGCGAGGTCTTGGCTAGCCACCGGCCCCTAGCTTCTGCTTGAGATGCTGTACGATCTGCTGGCCATGAAAACGACCATTCTCGATGAAGATCTCGTTGGTGCGTGAGCCGGCGACAATCACTCCAGCAAGGTAGATGCCGGGTACATTGCTCTCCAGCGTGAGGGGATCGCACACCGGACGGCAGTGGTCAGAAGAGAGTTCGATGCCCATCGAACCAAGGAAGTCGTAGTCAGGGTGATAGCCGGTAAGAGCAAACACAAAGTCGTTTTTCAGGCGAATTCGGTCATCGAGAGTATCGATGACAACGTAATCGGGACCGATTTGCTCGACCGTGCTGTTGAAATAGGCCTTGATTTCACCGTTGCGAACACGATTCTCGATATCGGGCAGGACCCAGTACTTTACGTGGCTGTGCATTCTCGATCCCCGATGTACCAATGTGACGCGCGCCCCGTGACGCCATAGATCCAAAGAGGAAATGGCCGCTGAGTTCTTTCCCCCAATGACCACCACGTCAAGGTCGAAAAAGGGGTGAGGCTCACGGTAGTAGTGGAACACTTTGGGCAGATCTTCGCCAGGAATGTTGAGCAAGTTGGGGAGATCGTAATATCCGGTAGCCACAATCAGCTTGCGCGTGCGGTAGTCATATACCCGGCCCAGCCGGTCGGTCGCAGTGATTTCGAAAGCCAGGTCGCGCCCTACCACAGTCTTTACCCATTGATACTGAATGACCGGCAAGCGATAGTGTTCGGCGACCTTGCGGTAGTATTCCAACGCCTCTTCCCGGTTCGGCTTCTGATTGGCAGTGGAAAACGGGATGTCGCCGATCTCCAGCAACTCGGGAGTGGTAAAAAACGTCATCTGGGTTGGATAATTAAAGAGCGAGTTAACTAAGCAGCCTTTATCGATGATTAGGACCTTAAACCCAGCTTTCTGTGCCTCGATGCCGCAGGCCAGGCCGGTGGGTCCGGCACCGATCACGAGCACGTCCACGCGAGTATTGGGACGTGACTCGAGTTGAGCACGCGGGAGAGTTTCCGGAATCTGCAGGGTTGGGGACTTCATTACCACCGGCCGATCAGAGCTGCCGTTCGGTTTTGAAGTTTACGATTCTAGCACGTGAGGCCTGGCTGATCGGTAAACCCGGTATCGGAGCATTAGCTTTCGAGCTTCGCCACAAGACTCATCCGTGAGTTGTTCAACGTCGCCCCTATCGACGGATGAGTCTATTTGACCCTGCCGATTGTACGGCTCGCTGTTTGAACCATTCCCCGACTCGAACCCGCGCATGGGCCATGAACACCGATCCCATGCGCACGCTTCGAGAGCCAGAGAACAGGATGGAAGGTCCCACGGCTAGCCGCCTACTCGCGAGTAGTTTCCTGGCGAGAAAAGCAGGCGGCAGTTGCTATAATTTTGAGGTGGCCTGACTTGTTTCAGCCACTAGGACACACTATGGTTAGCTCCGCCGAGCCGGCCAGTCGCACCCGCCTTGAATCCGACAGCATGGGACAAGTGGAGGTCCCGGCTCACGTTTACTGGGGCGCCCAGACGCAGCGATCCTTGCTGCATTTCAACATTGGCCGTGACACCATGCCGCCTGAGCTGATCCGGGCGTTCGGCATCCTGAAGAAAGCCTGCGCCCTCGTCAATCAGGATTTGGGGAAATTGTCGCCCGAGAAGACCACACTGATTGTCCAGGCCGCCGACGAGGTCATAGCCGGCAAGTTGCAAGAGCAGTTTCCTTTGCGCATTTGGCAGACAGGAAGCGGCACCCAAACCAATATGAACGTGAACGAGGTCATCGCCAACCGAGCCATTGAGCTCGCGGCGGGCCAAATGGGGTCGAAGAAGCCAATCCATCCCAATGACCACGTCAATATGTCGCAGTCCTCGAACGACACCTTTCCGACGGCCATGCATATCGCGGCTGCGGAACAGCTGACGACGCGATTAATTCCAGCGATCCAGGAGGTTTCCGAGGCGATTCGGACGAAAGCCCGGGAATTTCGGGACATCGTCAAGATCGGCCGCACCCACCTGCAGGATGCTGTGCCGCTGACGATCGGCCAAGAGTTCGGCGGCTGGGCCAGCCTGCTGGAGCGGGACATCGAGCGTCTGCGGCAGGTCTTGGACGGGTTATACGAGCTGGCGATTGGCGGAACCGCGGTCGGAACCGGCCTGAATACCCATCCGGAATTTGCCGAGCGTGCCGCAGCCAAAATCGCCGAGCTCACCCGACTTCCCTTTCGCTCGCATCCCGACAAGTTCGCGGCGCTTTCGGCGCATGATGAAATCGTCTTCGCCCAGGGCGCACTGGAAACTTTGGCCGTCTCGCTGATGAAGATTTCGAACGATATCCGCTGGCTGGCTTCCGGCCCGCGCTGCGGGCTGGGAGAGCTGTCCATTCCCGAGAATGAGCCGGGCTCCTCGATTATGCCGGGCAAAGTGAACCCGACACAGTCGGAGGCTATGACCATGGTGTGCGCCCAGGTTCACGGGGCCACGGCTGCGGTGGGATTTGCCGGCTCCCAGGGCAATTTCGAGCTCAACGTGTTCAAGCCGGTCATCATCTACAATTTCCTCCATTCTGCCGGTTTGCTTGCTGACGCCTGTCACGGCTATGTCGAGTACATGATTCGCGGCATTGAAGTCGACCGGGCCAAAGTCGACTGGTACGTGAAGAACTCGCTCATGCTGGTGACCGCGCTGACGCCAAAGATCGGCTATGACAAAGCCGCCGAGGTCGCTCACACTGCCCACGTGGAGCACACCAGCCTGCGCCAAGCGGCGTTGAAGCTCGGTTATCTCACCGCCGAGGAGTTTGATCAGTTGGTAAGGCCGGAGGAGATGACAAAGCCCTAGAGAAGCTCAGGTCGTCGAACCGAGGGCTAGCGGTAGGAATAGGATCGAGGCTGCCGATTCAGACTGTTGCGGATCTTCCCTTCACTTCAGAACCGGTTCCGGCGCACATTGAAATCACCATCACTTCTGGATCAGGCTGCTGTGACTCGCCACGCACTGCCACTTGGCATCGGCGAAGACCCAGGTGTCGGTGAAGCGTCCAAGGTGGTCATAGGACTTGTTCATGTAACTGCCCTTCGCGTGATAGGTTCCAATCACCACGGCGACGTTGGAGGTTAGAGTCACCTTCACGTCCTGAACAGTCAAGGACGTCGCGTCGAACTTTGGATCGGCGATATTGGCGAGAAACTTCCCCCGATCACTGACCTCACCATTCCACTCGGTGTTCACAAACTTGTCGGCGATCATGCTGGCAAGGGCTTGGCTGTCACGGTGCACCAGAGCTTCACTCCAGAGGCGCTCGAGAGAGACCAGTTGGCTTTCCGGCGAGCCCGCGCTGTAGGACACAGTCTGCGCAACTGCGCTTAGCTGAAGCGCCAGGCAACAAAGCGCCCCTGCGAACCCATATCGCCATTGCGCCATGATGAAATTGTTGCGCACCCGTCGAGGCAGCGCAACGCCCATCGGTATCTACCTGTGGATGCACTATAGGAACGTTACCAAGGGCATGGCGAAGCGACGGGCGGGGTGAACCCTAGAAGGCGTAGTGCCGAAGCCGTGGGCCGTCGAGAGTCCGAACCCCATCGGATTGGATCAGCTGGTAAGGCCGGAGGAGATGGCCGTAGAGCCCGACTCCAGCTCAGATCATCGAACCGAATCCTCGCAAAGTCAGAATGCGACGAGGCGCCTGCGCCGCGCCTGGTTCAGGTGCAAGGTCGAGGTGTCTTCACTTCTGAAGCAGGCTGGTGTGACTAGCCACGCACTGCCACTTCCCATCGGCAAACACCCAGGTGTCGGTGAAGCGTCCGAGGTGGTCATAGGACTTGTTCATGTAACTGCCCTTCGCCTGATAGGTACCAGTCACCACGGCGGTGCTTTGAAAAATGGTCACCTTCACGTCCTGGATGGTGAGGGACGTGGACTCGAACTTCGGGTCGGCGATATCGGCGAGAAATTTTCCCCGATCACTGACCTCGCCATCCCACTCGGTGTTCACGAACTTGTCGGCGATCATGCTGCCGAGGGCTTGCCTATCGCGGTGCACCTGAGCTTCGTTCCAGAGGCGCTCGAGAGAAACCAATTGGCTTTCCTGGGAGCCGGCGCTGTAGGATACGGTCTGCGCAACTGCGCCTAACTCGACCGCAAGGCAGCAAATCGCCCCTGCGAGTCGATATCCCCATCGCGCCATGACAAAATTCTTGCCTACCCGACGAGGCGGTGCAACGCCCATCGGTATCTAACTCGGGATGCACCATGGGAACGTTACCAATGGCATGGCGGAGGCGCAGCGCGGGTGAACCCTACGAGGCGCAGTGCCGAAGCCGTAGGCCGTCAAGACTGGCAACTTTATCGGATTCGACACCCTTGCTTGCCACCAGAACCTGAAAGCTCTCGCCTGTGCCGGCGGGAGCCACCAGGTGCTTTAGCTGCAGAGCGACTTTCGTCCGCTCCTCGGGTCGGAGGCATTCCGCGAAAGCGTCCGCGAACTGGTTGGGTTCGCCAATCCCCAGGAGAAACTGGGTACTGGTCAGCAGTGGTTGAACCAGCATTCCCTGCTCTTCCGCGGCGGCGGCCAGAGCCGTGAAGTTTACGTGAGCGGTGATGTCCTGTTCGCCGGGAGCTTCATAAGGGGTCGTGGCCACCGAGTGCCGGCGGTAGACCACGATCGTACCGCCGTAGCGGCCTCGAAGCTGCTCCTGCCGCGTGTAGCCGTAGTCGATGGCAATTAAGAATCCGCGAGGAATGGAGGCTGCCGCCGCGGCCATCTGACGCTGGGCGACGAACGGAATTTCAACTCGCTCCCCGGGCTGCGGATTCACACTGTAGCGGTCGAGGAAGGTAAGTTGTTCCGGGGATGGTAATGCCCAGGTTTCGAGGAAGCGCCCCTCTCGTTCCCCGATACGCAACTCGCCTTCGGTGCCGAGAACCTCGACGGGCAGCGCATCGAAGAATTCATTGGCAAAGACGATGACGGGACGCTCGGGAGTAAAAGCCTCCTGCGGTCGAGCTACCGATGGAAAATTGATGAGGGAGGCCTTCCCCGCTCGGAAATGGCGGTGGAGCGTGCTCTGGAGCCGTTCCTGCAAGGCGGGGGATCGCTCGACCAACGAGTAACCGAGGGCCTGGAAAAAGCTGGGAAACTTCTTTTCCGACCAGTCCAAGACGTCTTGTGCGAACAATCCCCGCCCCGGACCCAGCTCAACGATTTCGATTGCTCGGGGACATCCCAGCAATCGCCACATCTGCTCAAACTGCCGGGCCAGCAGGCGCCCGAACACCGCATGAATGTCGCTCGCGGTGTAGAAGTCCCCGGCCTTGCCGAATTGCTCCGCATGGCGCGAATAGTAGCCGAGCTCCGGGTGGTAAAGGCAGAGTTCCATGTAACGCGAAAAAGGAATCGGACCCTGCTGGCGAATCTCTTCGACGATTGTCTGGCGCAGGTTCACAGGCTCTCTTGCCGGCGCTCGGCGCGGTTTTGGGGAGTGCGAGTAAACATTTCGATCAGGTAATCGTGCAGGCAATCATAAAGCTGGCGCTGAAAGCTCCACTCGAACTGGGGGTGGTCCAGATCGCGCGGATGAAGTTCAAAGTAGTAATCGTGAACCGGAACCGGCGGGTTCTTGAATTGAATGACGACTTCTACGCCCTCGCCCTTTTGCCGGGCACTGAAGGTGAGCAGTGGGTGTTCGTAGAGACGGAGCTGCTCTAGTACTCGGTCCAAGCGAGAAGGGACGGTCACTTCCCTATTGTAGCGGGCGCTCCATCAGCGGCAGGGACGCCGACCCTTCGCTCCCGCCCTTGGTCGAAAGGTCTTGGCTGCCGACTGGGGCTAGCGCCTACTCGTAGCGGAGTGATTCGATGGGATCGAGCCGTGCCGCTTTCAGCGCGGGCAGCATCCCGCTGACGATACCTACGAAACCGAGGATCGCCGTCGACCAGAGAAGCGTAGTCGAATCAATGAGCAGGCGAATGTCGCCTTCGCTGGCATTTTCTTCGAAGGCGCTCCACAGAACCATCGAACCCACCGACCAGGAGATCGAGTAGGCCAGGACCACTCCCAATAGGCCGCCGAGAGCCGTAATGGCCAGGGCTTCGGCCAAGAACTGAAAGAGGATCTGCCATTTGCGCGCGCCCAAGGCCTTCTCCACCCCGATTTCCCGCGTACGCTGGGTGACGGCCACCAGCATGATGTTCATCAGGCCCACGCCACCGATGCCGAGCGTCAGCAACCCGATGAATCCGAGTAGGATCTTGATGCCCACCGTGATGGCCTCGAGATCGGCTAGGTCGGCGAACACGTCGAATACGAAGACGGCACGCTTGTCCTTCGGGTCGAAGTTGTGATGGAAGGCCATCGAGCGCCGCAGGGCCTCGACGACTTTAGCGTGGTCGCCTTCGTACTCCATCACCATCGAGGCCAGATAATGAGTATCCTTCAGGTCAGCGAAGGCCGTGAAGGGCACGTAGACGTGCCCGTTCAAGTTGTCATCGCTGTTATTGATGACGTGCTTGAGCACACCCACGACGTGGTAAGGAATGCCATCGATGCGAATATCTTCTCCAATCGCATTCTGCCCGGAAAAGAGTTTCTTCTTGACGTCGGCCCCCATGAAAGCGACGCGGGCATGGGTGAAGTCATCGGCCTCGCCGAAAGCCGTGCCTTCGCCAAACTCCATGCGCCGCATGCGCGCATAATTCGAGTAGACTCCGCTTACCGCGTAGCTCCCGCTGCGGGTTCCGAACGCCACCGTCGATTGCTTCGAAGCTTCCGGAGAAAGTCGCTTCAGCAGTGGGACTTCAGCCCGGATGTAATCGAGATCATTCGTGGTCAGTTTCACCTCGCTGCCGGCCTTGGTGCCACCCGCCTGCAGCGAAGTGCGCCCGGGGAAGACGAAGACCAGGTTGGTTCCGAAAGAGCGGAAAGCCACCCATAGCCCGCGTTCAAAACCAGAACCATAGGCCAGCAGCAGGACCACCGTGGCAATTCCCCAGGCCATACCCAGCATGGTCAGCACGGTGCGACGTTTGTTGAATCGCAAGCCACGGTACGCTTCGATGAACAGATCACTCATCATGGGCAAAACCTTGAGTTTCGAATCACTTCTATTCCTGCCGCAGTGCCTCGACCGGGGCCAGCAGAGCCGCTTTTCGCGCCGGGTATAGCCCAGCCCCGATTCCCGCAATCGCCAAGGCAACGATAGCCGCGACCGCTGAAAAGGGCACGATGCGCGGGGTGTCGAACCCTTCTGGCGACGGCAACTGCATCAGCAAAATCATAAATCCTCCGGCGAGCAGCAAGCCAATACCTCCGCTAAACACCGTCAAGAACATTCCTTCGATGAAGAATTGAGTGAGGATATTTCGATAACTGGCGCCCAAGGCCTTCCGTAGGCCAATTTCTTTGGTTCGCTCGGTCACCGAAACCAACATGATGTTCACGATTCCGATAGCACCCAAGCCCAGCGTGACCAGGCCCACGATTCCCAGGAAGGAGTCCATGGCGTCGAAAATCCGGTCCACGCGCTTGGAGTTTTCGATCGTATCCCAATCTTCAAAGGCGTCTTCCAGACTAGGGTCGAAGTGGTGTCGGCGGGCGATAATCTGGTGAACCTCCTGCTTCGACTGCAGGTGCTCAGACTTGTTCAAGGGCCGGTAGTTGATGAAGGAGATGGCGTTCTCGACATTGTTACCGGTCAGCGGAAACAGCTCCCGCATGGTCTCGAGTGGAACGAACAGACGGGCATTCGTCCCATTGTTACCGTCTTGGCCAACCTTGGCCAGCACACCAATCACCTCAAAGCGGATTTCGTTCAGCAGGATGGTGGAGCCTACGGCAGGCCGCCCGGGAAATACATTCTTGAGCAGTTCCCATCCGATCACCGTGACCCGGCGGTGCTCGCCATTGTCCTCGTCGTTGAACCAGCGACCCACCCCGATCGGAACCGTGCGGATCTGATTGTAGTCGGGGGCGACGCCGAAAACCTGACCGCTGGTCGAGCCGTAATCGCTGACCGCGCGAATGTCTTCGCGATTGATGACCGGAGAGACCGCCCGCAGGCTCCGCGCCTCCGCCTTAATGGCCTGGTAATCATCGTAGGTGAAGTGATACGTCTGGCCGGACTCGAGGCTGCCGGCGATGGCCGGTATGCGCCCGGGGAAGGCAAACATAATGTCTTGACCGAGAGTCGCCAGCTGTCTGGCTTGCCCGCTGCGGAAGCCTTCGCCCAAACCGACCAGTAGAAGCAACGAGCCCACACCCCAGGCAATGCCGAACATGGTCAGAAAGGAGCGCAGCTTGTGGGCCCAAAGGGTGGCCAGGGACTGGCGAATGATGTCCGCGAGTGCTCTCATAGTTCCGGCATCGCCCAGACCTTCGATGCCGTCGGTCTCCGGGCGGAGATAACCACACTTTCTGATACGAACCAAAACGATCGCAAGTTCCCGAGAATCGAGCTTCTTGGCACGAACCGCTGCTCTTGGTTAGACGTTGCTCGGGCCGCCAGCAAGGGTAACTTCACAAACTTTTACAAATTGCTATCGCGAACCACCAGCCCGCGTCTAAAGTTCCGTTTTTCATCTCAGGAATTGGGAGGCACTCTATGCAGAAACGTTGGCGTACGATGCTGCTCGCAATTGCAGGGTTTTCGCTGATTATTCCTGTCGGCTTCTCCCAGTCCGCGGTTCTGGACTTACCGCTCGACAGCCAGCAAGCCGTGGTGACCCAAACCATCGGAATCACCAAGATCACCATTAACTATCATCGCCCGCTGGTGAAGGGCCGAACCATTTGGGGCAAAGTTGTGCCCTACGGAGAAGTGTGGCGGGCAGGGGCGAATCAGAACACCACCATTGCTTTCACCGACCCGGTCAGTATTGAGGGAAAACCTCTGCCGGCGGGCCTCTACGGCCTATTTATGATCCCAAGAGAGAACCAGTGGACCGTCATCTTTTCGAACGTCAACACCGCTTGGGGCAGTTTCACCTACCAACAGGGGGATGACGCCCTCCGTGTCACGGTCAAACCGCAAGCTTCGGAGATGCACGAGGCACTGACCTATGATTTCGGGGATGTGAAGGCGGATTCCGCCGTGGCCACCTTGAGCTGGGAGAAGCTGGCAGTTCCGGTCAAGATCGGTGTCAACGTGCACGCGATCGTCCAAGCCAGCTTGCATAATCAACTGCAAGGTCTGGCGCAATACACCTGGGAAGGTTGGGATGATGCGGCGAGTTATCTGCTTGCACAAAAATATGATTTGGACGAGGCGCTGAAATATGAGGAGACGTCGATCCGCATCGAACCCCGCTTCGACAACTTCTTAACCGAGTCGAACATTCTTGAGGCCATGGGGCGTAAGGACGACGCGGAGGTGGCGAAGAATCAGGCCCTGAAGAGGGCTACAGCCGCCCAACTCTATTTCTATGGTCGTCAGTTGCAACAACAGGGCAAGCAGGAACAGGCTTTCGACTTGTACCGCCAAGCTGCCCAGAAGGATCCGAACGACTGGGCCGTGCACGATGGGACGGCAAGGATTTACTCGGCTCAAGGCGACTTTGACAACGCGCTCAAGGAAATGAGGATCTCGCTGGCGGGTGCGCCGGACAACTTCAAGGTTTTCTACGAGCCGCTGGTCAAGAAGCTCGAGGCGAAACAGGACATCAATAAGGTGAACTAGCGTGGCTCGGGGCGACGGCTGGGAGTTGACTCAGGCCGGCGGTGCCATCTCGGTCCCGGCCTTCGGCTCAGGATAGTCGTAAACACCGCGACCGCTCTTGCGGCCCAGCCGCCCCGCCTTGACGTATTGAATGAGCAAAGGGGCGGGACGGTATTTCTCGCCCAAGCTCCGGTGCAAGTACTCGAGGATATGCAAACGGGTATCTAACCCGACCAAGTCCACCAGCTCGAACGGTCCCATGGGGTGGTTCAGACCGAGTTTCAGTGCCTTGTCGATATCCTGGGGGGAGGCAATTCCCTCCTGCAGCAGGTAGAAGGCTTCGTTGCCGATCATGGCGTTGATGCGGCTGGTGATGAACCCCGGCGACTCCTTGATCACCACGACTTCTTTTCCCATGCGGCGACCTACTTCGGTGGCGGTGTCTACCGTGTCGTCGTCGGATTCCAGGGCACGTACAACTTCGAGCAGCTTCATCTTGTGGACGGGGTTGAAAAAGTGCATGCCGAGACACTTGCTGGCACGATAGGTCACGCCGGCAATCTCGGTGATGCTGAGCGATGAAGTGTTCGAAGCGAGGATAGTCTGGGGCCGACAAATCTTGTCGAGCAAGGTAAAGATCTCGATCTTGGACTCCATCTCCTCCGGTGCGGCCTCAATGACCAGGTCGGCTTCCCGCGCTGCCTCTTCGACGCTGCCGGCATATTGCAATCGATCCAAGGCAGCTTCGGCATCTCTGGCAGAAACCTTCCCCAGCTCAACCGCTTTGCTGAGGTTCGTGCGAATCTCGTCCTCCGCCTTGCGCAGGGCGCTCGGCAGGAGATCCTCGAGGATCGTGCGATAACCGCCAAGCGCAGCCACGTGGGCGATTCCTCGGCCCATGGTTCCGGCGCCGATTACCGCCACGGTTCCGATCTCGGCCACTACTGTCCTCCCTTTTCGAGTTGTCCTAGGATGGCCGTAAAATTTAGGCTCGCCGTGCGCAGATGTTCCGCGAGGCGTTTCCGCTCCTCGGCATCCATCACGGGAATGGAGGCGCTGATGCGGCGTAAGGTGGTAACGATGTCGTCCACATAATTCATCAAGCGAATCAGTTCTCCCGTCGCAGCCATGGTGCTCTTGCTCCTGTGCCCAGCCGCTTCAGCTGAGGTAGTTATTGTTCATCGTGGCAACTATTCTCAAGCCTCGGGCACGTTTAGTAAAGGCTGACCGGCTGTCGGAAAAGGTACCGAGGTTCGAGCATCGGAACTCGAACCTTGCCGCCCCTGCTTCCGTGCCCTTGGCCGATGAGCTGGGCGACACCCACGATGGAAGCCGATTCCGCAACCGGCCTGACGGCATGAGCCGATCCGCCAAGTGCTTGCATCGAGGCGAGATCCAATCTCCGCAAACTAACAGCGGTGGTTTCCATCGTGGCTATTGATTCTTTTTATCCGTTTCTTGATCTTTTCCCGGTGGATGATGAATCTAATAGGCTTATGAACGAGAACCCTTTGAAGTATTACCTCTTTGCTAGCGATTTTGACCAGACGCTCACGTTCAATGACTCAGGCTACGTGCTGGCCGAACTAGTTGGGATTTCCACCTCCGAGTTCGAGCGCAAGGCTAAAGGCATGGCGAAGCTTAACCTGGTGCAGCAAGGAGCGGAGCTCGCCTATTTGCTGCTTCACGACCCAGAGTTTCAGACCAAGATACGTAAAGAGCATCTTTACCAGGTTGGCAAGCGGATTCGCCTCAAGGAAAACATTGCCCTACTCTACGAAATTCTCAACACCGGCATTGACGGTTATTCCTTCGATTTCTATGTGCTTTCAGCCGCTCCGGTTGAAGTGATTCACTCCGCCCTCGAGGGAGTCGTCCCCCGCGACCACATCTTCGGGACGGAATTTCTCTACACCGACACCGGCCAGATTGCCTCCATCGCTCATGCTACCGCCGGATACGGAAAGGTTGCCGTTCTCGATGAGCTGCAGACCCAGCTGCAAATCGGGCCGGACCACGTCATTTACGTGGGGGACGGCAGCTCCGATGTGCACGTCATGTTGCATGTCAACACGCGTGACGGACATACGATCGCTGTCTCGGAGGCCAAGCATGTATCCCAAGTGGCGAAGAGGACCATTCTGAGCAGCAGTGCCCTGTCGGTGCTGGCACCGATTCTCGAGGATGTGGTGGGGTGGGAGCGGCCGCGCATCCGGGAACTCTTCGAATCGCACGGCATGCTGATCCAGGAATGGGAACGTGTGCGCACCGACTGGCTGACTGTTCGTCCTGCGGCCAGTGGCTTGCTCGAAAAAGTGGGAGTAGACTGATCCTAACCCGCAGGTCGTGATCCGGCGGTCCGTGTCCGATGCTTCGCGACAAGAACCTCATTCCCCTTTCCCGCCAGCACCAGCACGCTCTGGCTCTTTGCGTGCGAATCGATCGTGCTCTGCAGTCGGACCAGGTGGATCTGATTGCCTGGCAAACCGAGATGCAAGCCATTTTTGAGCAAGAGATCGGAACTCACTTTTCGGCCGAAGAAGAGGTGCTCTTCCCGGCAGCGAGCCGATTTGCCCAACTATCGGCAACCGTCGAGGAACTTCATGCCGAGCACCGAGAGTTGCGAGAGTTGTTCCGCCGGGCAGGATCGCGTGAGCTCGAAAAACCTGACCTGGCAGTCTTCGGAGAAACCCTGGCCAAGCATATCCGCAAAGAGGAGCGAGTGCTGTTTGAGGGCATGCAGAAGGCGATGAGCGCGGCGGAACTGGCGCGGTTAGGTCACGAGCTGGATGGGTTGCTGCAGGCAACGACCTGCCTACTACCGAACGAAGCCACGCGGCTGCGGCCAAGACGATAGCTTTCCGAGCTTCCCAACCCCGGCTTGAATCGCAACTCGCCTTTCTCTCATCATACTGTTGTGTCACGGAGGAGAGGAATGGCTGTGGATCACGAGGTAGGCGCGTGCACGCTCGCGGATTTCTCGCAAGAGATCGCTCCCTCCGCTACGGCGAGCGCTGCCAGCGACTCGGCTCTGCTAGATGCCTACTCTCAGGCCGTGGTCAGGGCAGCGGAGAAGATCAGTCCTTCGGTGGTAAAAATTGACGCCGTTCACCTGGCCAGGACCTCTTCCGGTAAATCCCGAGAGCAAGCAGGCGGCGGGTCGGGATTTGTGTTCACGCCAGACGGTTTGATTCTGACCAACAGTCACGTGGTGCACGGCGCCAAGCGAATTGCGGCGTCGCTGTCGGATGGAAGACAGTTTCCGGCTCATACCATCGGCGATGATCCCGCGACCGACCTGGCGGTGATTCGCATCGATGCTCCCTCTCTGGTGGCCGCGCCCTTGGGCGATTCCCAGCGCCTTCGGGTTGGGCAGCTGGTGATCGCCATCGGCAACCCTTACGGCTTTCAATACACCGTTACCGCCGGCGTGGTCAGCGCCCTGGGACGCTCGTTACGCTCGTATTCCGGGCGTCTTATCGACGATGTGATCCAGAGCGACGCCTCACTCAATCCGGGAAATTCCGGAGGCCCGCTGGTAACCTCCGATGGAAGCGTGGTTGGGGTCAACACGGCCACCATTATGGGCGCCCAGGGACTGTGCTTTGCCATCGGGATCAACACCGCCAAGTTTGTGGCCGGTCGGCTGCTGCGAGACGGAAAGATACGGCGCAGCTATATCGGAGTGGAGGCCCAAACATTGCCGCTGCATCGCCGCCTGGTACGCTTCTACGATCTGCCCCAGGAAAGTGGCGTGGTAGTGATCTCCGTGCAGGAAGCCGGTCCTGCCAAACGGGCTGGATTGCGGGAAGGAGACGTGATCCTTGCGCTCGAGGGAAAGCCGGTCGCGGGTGTCGACGACCTGCACCGGCTGCTGACTGACGCGCGCGTCGGTGTCAGCAGTACGCTCACCGTGCTGCGCCGGACGGAAAAGCTTGCATTGCAGCTTGTACCGGAAGAAGTGCGAGAGTCATAGCGTCGGGGTGATCCTCGGTCAACGAGTCGGCCATGGCGGCAGGAATGCGGGCAAACGCCACGACGGGATCCGACACTAGGGCGTTTAACGGCAGTTATCGGGCGTGGCAATCAGTCCGCCCCAGCGTGCGCGACAACGATCGCGGGATATTTCTTGCCTTCCTCAAACACTTGAGGAAAATTGATTACCGCTTATAAAGTGATGTTCTGTCTATTCTTGCTCTGAATCCTTACCTTTTTCATATCTCTACACTCCTTCGGCAAGGTGCAGATTTTGAGGTATTCCCCATTAGTTGAAATAGACACTAGAACCGCACGCTGTTCAGCATCGCCTCGTAGGTCGGCTGGAAACGGTCGAAATGGGACTGGGGAGCTACAAAGACCATGAAGATCACGGAGCCATCGCGCTGCGGAACGGTCACTAACCAGTCCCGCTCTTTCTGAGGTCGGCCGTTTTCGGCAGGGAAAGGCGATATGGATTGCAGGCTGACGGAGCGGCCCTGAATGCCGGCTACCGTAATAGGCTGGGCATCGCCCACAGGCTGCAAAGTTTCGTTCTGCTCCATATCCTGGACGAGCTGGCGGGTGACGTCGTCGATGCTCATGCCCTGACCCTGGGGCGGCGCAACACCGTTGAGTACCACACCGTAACCGACACCGTCGGCGGTGACGCCGGCCTGGGGAGCGATGGTGACCGATTGACCCCTCTGCTTGGGCATCGTGACTTGCCAGTTGTCTGGATACTGAATTGTTGCCGGACCGAGATCGGCGAGGACCATGCGCTGGCTGGGGAGAACGCTTGGCAGCGAGACCGCAGCAGCCTTGGGGGAAGACGTGGGAGCGGACCCGCTGGCGTTTAGCGCACTCGCGCCTGCTGAATTAAAGGTGGCTCCATTTTTCTTGTTGAGCGCGGACCATTGGCCAGACTTGGCGCCTTGCGCGATCTCCTCGCCGGTGTAGGCCTTGACTCCCATGGCGTGCTGGCGGGTTTTCTGGAAGATGGGGCTGTCGCTGGCATAGGTTTTGGGAGGCCAATTGTGAATTTCTTTCTCGATGGCCTGCTCGCGATTGCCGGGATTGGGGTGATCGCTGAGCCATTGCGGCGGATTGCCTCCCTGGGCTTCGAGAGTCTTGAAGAAATCGGCCAGGGCCTGGGGGTTGTAACCGGCCTTGTAGAGAATGACGGCACCGACGGCGTCGGCCTGAGCCTCGTCGGTGCGAGAGTACTTCAGCATGAGGCCTTGGGCCCCCATCTGAATTCCCTGCTGCCCAAGTGCTCCCACCGTACCCCCGACCGCAGAGCCGAGGACGGCCCCCGCCAGTCCGGCGAGCAGTCCCGTGGTCTGCGCCTTGGAGGCCTGCTTGGCGGAGTGCTGCATGTACACGTGAGACATTTCGTGCGCCATGACGCCGGCGAGCTGAGCTTCGTTTGCGGCGGCCGTGATGGTTCCTATGTTGACGAACATCGGTCCGCCGGGAAGTGCGAAAGCGTTGATCTCTTTTTGCGCGACGACATGGAACTCAAACGGCCAGGAGTACTGAGATGGGATGGTGGCCACCAGCTTCTCTCCGAGCTGCCGAATGTATTGTGTTTCGGGGCTGCTGTCGGGTAGGACCGGCATCTGCTGATAGACCTGGGCGGCAGCCTGCAGGCCGAGGGCGCGCTGGTTCTCGCGGGACATGTGAGCATTACCGGGATTGGGGAACTCGGGACTGGCAGATTGCGGGTAGGCCTGCATAGCCAGCAACACGACCAGCCACCACAGTCGTCTCGTACGCGCACGGTTCATCCGGGATGTCCGGGTTTCCAAAGCGTAACGCGTCATAGTGCCAACTCCTAAGCAGGCGAATCTGAAGCCAACGTTACACAGAAGAAATTGTTGCCGGAGCGCTTCAGGAACGGATCTGTTACTTTTGCCAGTTCGACAGCGGCGTAAGCTCAAAGTCCTCGCGGAATGGCTGATTGCCAATTGGATTCTCGTCAATCCAGCCGGTTCCGAGCAGATGGTCGGCAAACCGGAAATCAGCCTCGAATAGCTCTGACCTCTTTTGTGCACAAGCGGTGTGCCAGAGTCGCGACGAAGGCAGTCGCCTCACCTGATGCTTCGTACTTCCGTCACCCGACGCCGCGTGCCGACCTGCTCCAGTTGCGTGTTCGCTTGGCGTAATTTACTTTGCCAGTTCGTTCTTGAAAATGACTCCAGCTTTCATCACGAACTTTACATTCTGCAGTTCCCTGATGTCTCGGAGGGGATCGCCGCTCACTGCCACAAGGTCCGCCCATTTGCCGGCTTCGACGGTTCCGGCGTTATCACTCCAGCCCAGCAACTCCGCGGCAACCGCGGTTCCCGTTCGAATAGCTTGCATCGGTGTCATGCCATACTCGACGTAATATTCGAACTCCTTGGCTTGATTTACTTTTTTCCAGTCGAATCCGCCCGCGTCTGTGCCTAGAGCGATCTTCACTCCCTTCTGCCTAGCCTGGGCAAAGTTCTCCCGTTGCAAGTCGAAAGTCTTCTTCCAAAACTCGTCCTTGCTGCCCGCCGCTAGGTTGCGGTCCACAGTGATCGTCGGCACCCAATAGACGCCTTGCCGGACCATTTCGTCCATGAGCGTATCGGTAAGACCATCGCCGTGCTCAATGGTGTCCACGCCGGCGCGAAGAGCAGCCGCAATGCCGTCGCTGCCGATGGCGTGCGCAGCGACTTTCCTTCCCAACCGGTGCGCTTCCTCGACGATGACCCTGGCCTCTTCATCGGTGAACAGTGCTTTAGAGCGTAAGCGGCCATCCGTATCAAAGTGTACGCGCCCATCCGAGTAATACTTGATCCAGTCTGCTCCGTACATCACCTGTTCGCGCACCGCTTTGCGTGCACCGTCGTCGCCATCGACATATTGCACGCCCGTAGGCACCTTCAACTCCCAGGAATAATCGAGCAGCGGGTACATGCCTGTGGGCGTCATCGCCCGTGTGGCCACCTGCAGCCGCGGGCCGGGCACTTCGCCGTTTGCAATTGCCTTCTTGACATCTACATCCGCGTACATCGCTCCCTCGGTTTCCAGGTCACGCATCGCGGTGAAGCCATGCGAGATCGCAATCTGGGCATTGCGTGCCGCCAGAATCGCCCGGTACGGAATCGATTCCTTTAGCAATTGGGCATCGTATTCCTCCGGCGTAGTGTCGCCATGCAAGAGCAGATGGGTGTGTGCGTCGATGAATCCAGGGAGAACCGTCGCGTTCCCCAGGTCGACGACCCGCACACCCGCGGGCGCACTCCCGGCTGCGGTGACGGATATAATCTTGTCTCCTTCCACCTGGATCAGCACATTGTCCAACGGTTTCTCGCTCTTTCCATCGACCAATCTTCCCGCGCGAATCACAATCCGCGGCTGCGCTTGCCCAGTGGCCAACATCGGGAGCAATAGCCAGCAGGCAAGCAGAACAAATATCCGGCGCATCCGAGGTCTCCTCCGCAACGCGGCAAGCTTATCAGAATCTTCCGCAGCGCGGCGCCGGCGTGGAGAAAGTAGGCCAAGAGCCAGGAGTAAGGCCAGAGATGTTCCTTGAAGTCCGATTGAGGGGCGTCGCCGGCTTCGAGCATGACCACTCTAGCCTGCCTGCGCTTAATACTTTGGCTGCCGCACCGCCGTCAGCACCAGAACCCTATGCAAACGTCGTACAGCTTGGGTGGGTGCACGATCTGCAAGATCGACCAATCTCCCGGCAGAGGTGAGATTCTACTTTGAGGGGGGCGGTCGTCTGATCCCGGCCATTTGGAGTATAACCGTCCACGAATCGCCCACAGGTACCGGCAGGCATGGGTGACCAGCGGCCGTCCCTGCTTTTCCGTCACCGGAGTGTCATTGCAACCACCAGAGAGCTGTGTTAGTTTCAAAACACAGTAGAGGTTACGTTGCAACCGACAGCTCCTGCCGGCCTGGATCGAAGGGAAGCAGAAGTTTATCAACGGCTAGATCCGGGGCGGCTCCCAAAACACATCGCGATTATCATGGACGGCAACGGCCGTTGGGCGCGCCGACGCCATTTGCCTCGGATCGCCGGGCATCGCGCCGGGGTGGCATCCGTACGTTCAACGGTGGAGACCGCGTCTCGCATCGGCATCCCCGCGCTTACGCTGTACGCCTTCTCCGAGGAGAACTGGAAGAAACGCCCGAAGAGCGAAGTGGATTTCCTCATGGGCCTGCTTGGCCGCTACCTGAAGGCGGAATTGCCCACCCTGAACAAAAACAATATTCGCTTAGAGTACATTGGGCGGCAATACGAGTTGCCTCCGCTGGTGCAGGAAAAGATGCGCTGGGCGCGGGCAGCGACCGCCAACAACCGGGGGATGGTGCTCACCTTGGCGCTCAATTACAGCGCCCGCAGCGAGATCGTGGACGCGTTTCGCTCCATGGTCGATGCCGCCGCCAACAACGGCGGATTGGAGCATCTGCAGATTGATGAAGACACGATTTGCCGCCACCTCTATACCCGCCAGCTGCCCGATCCCGACCTTGTCATCCGCACCAGCGGAGAAATGCGCTTGAGCAATTTTCTTTTGTGGCAGCTTGCCTATGCGGAAATCTACGTTACACCGACGCTCTGGCCGGAATTCCGGGGCGTGCATCTGCTCGAAGGCATCGCGGAATACCAGAAGCGCGAGCGGCGCTATGGTGGCTTGACCGGCGATGGAGCGCCAGCCCACCACGCGAAGCATGCCAAAACGGTGTGGAGCTGAGGCATTTGAACCTGCTCAAGAGGGTTCTCACCGCAGCCGTTCTGATCCCCGTTGTTCTACTGCTAATCCTGCGGGCACCGATTCCGGTCATTGCCCTGGCCGCGGCAGTGGTGGCGCTCTTGGCAGTTGAGGAACTGCTCAAGCTGGCGGAAGCTTATGGCATCCGACCCTTTCGCTGGCCGACCTACCTGTTCGTCGGTCTGCTGTTTCTCTTCCTGGCTCTCGCGCCGACTCATCAGCCTCTGGTGACCACGGCAATCTTCCTCTACTCGGTGGGATTCGCCTCGGCGCTTGCCCCTTTTGTCTTCCTTACCGTGGGCACGCGGCGCGTGGATTTGCGTACTGGGTTTCCGGCAGCGGCGGTGTCGGTCTTTGCCTTTGCCTACATCGCTCTTCCGCTCGGATTCTTGGTGCAGACTCGAGAACAGTGGGCGGGCGCGCTTCTGTTGCTGTACCTGCTGCTGCTGGTTTGGGTCGGGGACATCTCCGCCTATTTCGTCGGACGCTCCCTGGGACGCCACCGGCTGTCGCCCCGAATCAGTCCGAATAAGACGTGGGAAGGCGCGCTGGCTTCTCTGATTGCTAGCCTGGTGGTTGGCATGTTGCTCGCCAATCACGCCCTGCCTATCAGCTCGGCGTTGCTGAATGCGCACCTGATGGAGCGGCGGGATGGCTACTTCGCGCTCGAGAAGCCTCCACTCGCACCGACCTTATTGCTCTCTGCCGCCATCAATGTCGCGGCGCAGTTGGGAGACCTGGTAGAGTCGTTGATCAAACGAGGGGCGGGGGTAAAGGATTCAGGGGCAATCCTTCCCGGGCATGGAGGGATGCTCGACCGGATCGATGCGCTGCTCTTTGCCGCTCCGGTCGTGTGGTACTATGCGGCTTGGCGCGTGATGCAGTGACCAGCGCTCAAGCTGACCCCGGGAAGAGCGCTGCGGCCCATTTCGCGAAGGCGCAATTCGTGGCCGTCAGGCTGTCTTGTGAAACAGTAAGAGGCTCTACGACGAACCGGGCTTTGGTTGCCGAAAGCTTCCGCTCTGCCCCGTACGCTCCGCACGGCAAGCTGTTTAACTCATGAAAAATATCGCCATTCTTGGTTCCACCGGTTCGATCGGGCAAAGCACGCTTAGCGTGGTCGAGTCGCATCCCGAGCGCTTCCGGGTTGTCGCGATGGCGGCAGGAAGGAATCTGGAAGCCGCCTGTGAGCAAGCTCAGCGGTGGAAACCTGGCCTCATCTCCCTGGCCAGCCCGTCTGATGCCGAACTCCTGCGCGCACGGCTTCGGCAAGAGCAAATTTCCGGGGTCGAAGTGACCTGCGGAACCGCGGGAACGGTAAGGGTTGCCACCCATCGCGAGGTGGATTTCGTGGTCAGCGCCATCGTTGGCGTGGCCGGGCTGGAGGCAACCTACGAAGCGGTCCGCGCCGGCAAAACCGTAGGCCTTGCCAACAAAGAATGTCTGGTCGCAGCCGGTGATCTGATTACCGCCGAGGCCTGTCGCCAGGGCACGCCGCTCCTGCCCATTGATAGCGAACATAATGCGATTCACCAGTGCTTACGCGGCGGCCGGATTGAGGAGGTACGACGCATCTGGCTAACGGCGTCGGGGGGACCCTTTCTCCATACTCCTAGGGCAGACTTCCGCTCGATCACCCCGGAGCAAGCACTCAATCATCCCACCTGGAAGATGGGCCGCCGCATCACGATTGATTCTGCTACCCTTATGAACAAGGGCTTCGAGGTCATTGAGGCTTGTCGATTGTTCAACTTACCGACCAGCCGCATCGAAGTTATCGTGCACCCCCAATCTACCGTCCACTCCATGGTGGAGTTTGTGGATGGCAGCCTGCTGGCTCAATTCTCGGTGGCGGACATGAGGCTACCGATCCTTTACGCACTGACCTATCCGGAGCGAATTGAGGCGCATAGGCCCTTCCCGGTCATGGACCTGCGGCACCTCGAATTCTGCCCGCCGGATATGGAAAAATTCCCCTGTCTAGAGCTGGCTTATAAGGCGGCCGAGGCGGGCGGGGCGCACACGGTAGCCCTGAATGCCGCCGATGAAGTGGCGGTGGCAGCGTTCCTTGAGGGTTCGATCGGTTTTGATGAAATTCCAGAAATCATTGGCGCGGTTTTAGGTGAAACGAGAAGCACACCTCTGGAATCTATAAGAGAGGTGCTGAAGGTGGATGGGGTGGCGCGACACACTGCCCAAAAGAAAGTGGAAGAGCACTGCTGCTGTCCCAAAGCTGCATCCCCGAGGAAGTAACAAGAACTTATGTCAGAATTTTTAACGGCTGTACTGGCGGTCGCGGCAGTCCTGGGCTTCATGATCCTGATCCATGAATGGGGTCACTACGCAGCCGCCAAACTCCTGGGAGTAAGGGTCGAAGTGTTTTCGATCGGCTTCGGGAAGCGTCTCGTTGGCTTTCGACGGGGAGATACCGACTATCGGATTAGCGCCATTCCGCTCGGCGGATACGTGAAAATGAGCGGCGAGAATCCGATGGATGCCCGAACTGGAGACCCGGCAGAATTTTTGTCCCATCCTCGGTGGCATCGCTTCATGATCGCGATTGCCGGTCCCGCCATGAACATCCTTCTGGCCATCGGCCTGCTCACCGGGGTTTACATGTTCCACTATGAGTATCCCGTATTCTGGGATAAACCGGCAGTGATCACCGGGGTGAGACATGGTTCTCCTGCGGACGAAGTGGGCCTCCAAGCGGGCGATCGGATCAGCCGCATCGATGGCATCACCAATCCCACCTGGGAACAGGTTTATTACAAGATCTGGCTCAACCCGAATCAGCCGGTCGACCTCACCATCCAGCGCGGGGAGCAGAGCTTCGACAAGTTAGTAGTTCCGAATGCGGCCGGGGAATCTCAGATCGGCTTCGCCGGATGGTACGCCGACGAATCCATCATCGTGGGCGAGATGGAGCCGAGTATGCCTGCCGCCAAGGCGGGTATAAAAGAGGATGACAAGATTGTCGCCCTCGACGACAAACCGCTTCAGTCGCTCGAGGACATGATCGACCGTCTGCAGCAGACTAAAGACAAGCCGGTCGACCTCACCGTGCTTCGCCAAGGTCAGACACTCCACTTTCAACTCCAGCCGGTCCTCGCCCCTAGCGAGACGTCCCACGAAAAGCGGTATCGCATCGGATTTCAGAGTACGACTGAGATGAAGGTGATGCAGCTGCCGTTTCCTCAAGCTTTGCAGCGATCCCTCGATCGGAACCGGAAAGATTCGGTGATGCTGGTTGAGCTGGTTGAGAAGCTGATCCAGCGCAAGATCTCGATGCGCACCATCTCCGGCCCCATCGGCATCGCCCAACAGGCTGGGGAAGCCGCCGAGGAGAAGGGCTGGTGGCCGCTGATACAGCTCAGCGCGGCTGTCAGTCTGAATCTCGGGGTTTTTAACCTCTTGCCCATCCCAATTCTTGATGGCGGGGTCATCTTGCTGTTATTCGTCGAGGGGTTGATGCGACGCGATATCAGCCTGCGCATCAAAGAGCGTATCTACCAGGCAGCCTTTGTATTCCTGGTGCTGTTCGCCGTGATGCTGATCTACAACGATCTGGCAAAAACCCTGCCTGGATTGGCTGGACGGCTGCCGTAGAGCGGCCGTCTGCCAGAGAGTCTAACCCTGCTCCGGCTGCGCCTTGGGCGTCGGTTCTCCTGATTGGCTTCAAGCAAAAAGCGGCGTGGCCTGGCTGGCGTAAGGAGGATCTTCAAAAGATCCTTTTCATGCTTCCTTGTGGCGCTGAAACAGCCATGAGCTACTCGTAACGCAGTGCCACCATCGGCTCGACCTTCGCCGCGCGCCGCGCCGGAATATAGCTGGCAAGGGTACTCGTACCGAGCAGCAATAGCGAGACGATGGCGAAGGTTAGGGGGTCGGCTGGCTTCACCTCATACAAGAAGCTCGAGAGCAAGAGTCTCAATGTGGATGCGCCAGCGATGCCCATTACGAGACCGACGCCGGTGATCACAAAACTCTTGACCAGAATCATGCGCAATACATCTCCCCGGTCTGCGCCCAAGGCAACTCGAATCCCAATCTCCTGCGTCCTTTGCGCAACCGTATACGCCATCACTCCATAGAGGCCCACGGCGGTAAGCAGCAGGGCAAGGCCGGCGAAGAACCCGAGCAGGATGGCCTGGAAGCGTGCTCGACCGAGGTCGAGAACGAAGTAGTCCTTTAAGGTACGCACTTCGTATAACGGCGCGTCCGGATCCATGGAAGCCAGCAGGCCACGAATTTGAGGGGTGATCTCATTTGGGTCACCCGCCGTCCGCACCACCAGTGTCGGCGATCCCCACATCAGCTGGGCCAAAGGAACAAAGAATGCCGCTTCGGGAAACCCAGCGACATTGCTTCTGCGGAAGTTGCCGATCACGCCAACCACCTGCCGCGTCCCGTAGCTGTCCCGGCCTGTCTCTGTGGCACCAATTTTCACCCGCCTGCCGATTGGATCTTCATGGGGAAAGAACTTCCTGGCGAACTGCTCGTTGATGATGATCACCGGCGCCGAGTTGCGTTGGTCACGTTCGTCGAATGTGCGACCGCGTAGCAGCGGAATCTCGAGAGTCTCGAACCATCCTGGTACCACCACAAAAATGCGGGCACTGGGTTCGTCAGCCTGGGAAACCGGATGGTCCAGCAGGTTGAAGGAGACAGACATCTCGCCGGCGCGGAGCGGCAATGGATTAGAACCGGCCGCGTGGATCACTCCAGGCAGGGCTCGGATGCGATTGAGCAGTTCCTGAATGAAACGGTCCTGCTGGTCGGGGTTGTAGCGGGTTTCGGAAAGATCGAAGTTGGCGGTGAGAACGTGGCTCGGATTTAGTCCCAGGTTTACGCGCGACAAGCGGTCAAAACTGCGGATGAGCAGGCCCGCACCGACGAGCAGCGTCATTCCCACGGCCGTTTCGACGACCACCAGTCCTGCGCGTAAGCGATGAGGACTGCGGCCAGCCGTGGTGCTTCGGCTCCGCTCCCGCATGACTCCGGTCAGGCTGGGGTTTGAAGCTTGCCATGCGGGGACAATGCCGAACACGACGCCGGTGATAACCGCCAGGGCGGCCGTAAATAGCAACACGCGATAGTCAACCCCAATCTCGGCCGCGCGAGGTAGGTTGCTGGGATAAAGTGTCAGGATCGCGGACAGCGCCCCAGTGGCTAGCAAGGCGCCCAACCCTGCCCCGGTGAGGGAAAGCGCGAGCGCTTCGGCCAGTAACTGCCGCACAATTCGGTATCGACTGGCACCGAGTGCCGCCCGAATCGCGATTTCATGGGCCCGGTTTGCGCCCCGAGCCAGCAGCAGGTTGGCAATGTTGGCGCAGGCAATCAAAAGCACCAGCCCGACTGCGCCGAAGAGCACCAGCAGCGGCTTGCGGTTGTCACCTACGAGATCATCGAGTTCTGCTCTGGCTCCGATGCCGGTATAAGAGTCTTCGTTGGGATAGGCAAGCGCAAGAGCGTGCGCAATCGCAGCCAAATCGGCATTGGCACCCTCGAGGGTAACGCCAGGATTCAATCTGGCGATCACGTTCAGATAATGATTGCCACGTTGCGCGGTTGCCGGTTGGTCGCTCGGATCATCCGGATGCTCAACCTCCCCGTCCTGGGAAAAGGTCACCCACAGCTCTACGGCTTCGGCCTCAACCGGAAACTGAAAACCTCGGCCCATGACACCCACGATGGTGTAGGCGCGGCCGTTGAGGTCGACCGATCGGCCGATGACGGCGGGGTCGGCGTGAAATTGCCGTCGCCAGAAAACCTCGCTCAAGATCGCCACGTGGTGTCCGGGATCATCCTCTCCCGCAAGAAAGGTTCGGCCGAGCGAAGCCTCGGCGCCGAGCAACGGAAATAGATTGCTCGAAACACTTTGCACCTTGACATGCAAGGCCTGTCCGACTCCCGTCAAAGTGAGAGGGTTGTTGCTGTTGTAAGCCGCGACCGCCGCCAAGGAATGATTGCGCGTACGAATGTCCATCAGATCCGGATAGGATAGGCTGCCCGCGGCAACCCTTCCCGTACGGGTATCGAACTCGCCGATCGCCACCAGCTTTTGTGGATCCCGAAACGGAAGCGGACGCAGCAGAACCCCGTTGACCACGCTGAACATGGCCGTATTCGCCCCGATGCCGACGGCAAGCGTCAGGACCGAGACAATCGTAAAGGCCGGTGCTTTGGCGAGAATCCGCAAGCCATAGCGAAGATCCTGAAGCAAGTTTTGCAAACCACTTCCTCCTCATTAGTGCGAACGGTATGACGTGGCGGCAATTACGCTGCCATCCGACCTCGGCTAAGTATCTGAAAATAAGCCAGGGATGGCGGCTTCCGAAGGTCGAAATGTTCGCTTCTGGGACATCCTGTTCAGCCGAGAACAGCTGATCTTTCATCACGCTGCTTCGGTGGCGATCCCTTGACCCTTCTCTCGTCGCATCGTCGAGCTAACGCTAGCTTCTCGCGCTTACCGAGATTCCCTACACCGCCAACCAGGGAACCCCGATTTTTCTTCGTGTTACACTGATGTTTCCCATGGCCAATTTCGAACGCAGACAGACCGTGACCTGCGACATTGCCGGCGTGCGGGTGGGCTCGGATGCACCGATCGTGGTGCAATCGATGACCAACACCGACACCGCGGACGTGACCGCTACCGTGGCGCAGGTGGCCGCCTTGGCCGAGGCCGGATCCGAGCTGGTTCGCGTCACCGTGAACACCGAAGAAGCAGCCACCGCCGTGGCACCCATTGTCGAGCAATTGGAGAAACAAGGTGCGCCCGTGCCGATTGTGGGAGACTTCCATTACAACGGGCACATCCTGCTGAAAAAATACCCGGAGTGCGCTCGTGCCCTGGCCAAGTACCGCATCAATCCGGGCAACGTCAGCGTCGGCCGCAAGGACGATTCCAACTTTCGTACCATGGTCGAGGTCGCAGTAGAGAACCAAAAGCCAGTGCGCATTGGCGTGAACTGGGGTTCGCTCGATCAGGCCTTGCTGACCCGCCTGATGGACGAGAATTCGCGGCTGGCCGAACCGAAAGATGCCCGCGAAGTCACCCTGGAAGCCATGGTTCTCAGTGCCCTGAATTCGGCGAGTTTGGCAGAGAAGTACGGATTGCGGCCCGACCAAATCATTCTCAGCGCCAAAGTCAGCGGTGTCAAAGATCTAATCGACGTTTATCGTTCGCTCGCAGCGCGCTGCCATTACCCCCTGCACCTGGGCTTAACCGAGGCGGGGATGGGGGCCAAGGGGATTGTGGCCTCCAGTGCCGCGATCGCGGTCCTGCTCGAGGAGGGTATCGGCGACACCATCCGGGTCTCTCTCACCCCGGCACCGGGCGGTGATCGCGCCGAGGAGGTTCGCGTAGCGCAGCAGATTCTGCAGTCAATGGGAATCCGCAGCTTCACTCCCCAGGTCACGGCGTGCCCAGGATGCGGACGAACCACGAGCACCTTCTTCCAGGAAATGGCCGAACAGATCCACGCCTACCTGCGCCAGCAGATGCCGGTTTGGCGAGGGCGCTATCGAGGAGTGGAAGAAATGACGGTGGCGGTCATGGGATGTGTGGTCAACGGCCCGGGAGAATCCAAGCACGCGAGCCTGGGTATTTCCCTGCCTGGAACGTTCGAAGAACCTAAGGCGCCAGTCTACGTCGACGGACGGCTTTTCACGACCCTGCGCGGCGATCACATTGTGGCGGAATTTCTCAGGATTCTCGATCAGTACGTGGACTCGCACTACGCGACAAAAGCCAACGAAGAACTCGCGACCCCCTAAGTTCATCCTCCCCGTTTCTCGGTGAATGGCTGGGGATGGCAGGATCGCTTTCTCCCCAGCGGATCTGCTTCATGCTGGCTGGCAGCCTTGTCCGCAGCCATGCGAGGATCTCAAAGTACTAGGCAAGCAAAGGCAGATCCGGAGCCGAAGCTTCATCGGGTAGGGGATCTGCGATCGCGTTCAACTCGGGATAGCGCTTGAAGAGCGACGCGGGAGCTTTTTGTCGCTGCCCAGTGAGCATGTGGTTGAGCTGCAAGGCGTTGACTCCCGACTTTGCTTCGAAATGGTTGTTGGCGATTACATAAGTGACCTCGGCCTTGTGCGCCATGCGTTCAATCTTATCCTTCCATCCCCTTAGTTCCGCTTCCGAGTACAAATAGTTATAGCGGTCCTGGGGTTTCTCGGCTTCAAACCAGTGATCGTAATTCCGACCGTGGAGCCGTACGTACGCCAGGGGAGCTGTCACGTGTTCGGTGGCACTTAGCGACCGCCCAATCAATGGCTGGTCGATGTTACAGAAAGCGACATTGTTTTGTGTAAAGCTCTTGAGGGTCTCGGGATTGTTCCAACTGGAGTGCCGGACCTCAAGGACACAGGGATATTCGATGAACTGACGCAAGAGGGTTTCAAGGTATTCGCGGTTGAGGGAAGTGTTTTTGAACGAGACGGGAAACTGCATCAGCAGCGCGGCCAGCTTACCGCTGGCGGCCAACGCGTCCAATCCTTCGCGTGCCAGTCTTTCGTCCTCTTCGCTTGGCTTGATGGTTGCGGCTGAGGTCGGCTCCATCACGGCCAAAGGAGAGTGGGTAAAAGAGCGGTGCAGCTTGGCGGTGAACACAAAGTCGGGATTCACCGGCGCCAACCGCCTCAACCAGAGCTTGACCAGTTCGGGCTTAATGTGCCCGTAAAACGAAGTGTTAATCTCAACCACACTGAAGCAACGCGAGAGAATTTCCAGGGGGTGCTGCTTCCGGCGCTCGAACCCGGGAGGATAAAACACACCCTGCCAATCCTTATAGGACCAGCCCGCTGTCCCCACGCGAATCTTGCCCATCTTCACCTCAGTGATCGCCATCTGCAGGTTAGCACGACGAGGATGGAAGGAGGGTTAACCGCAACTCCCTTTAGCCCGTGTTTTAAGGTACGACGGGCGAGGACAGGCTGGATCCAGACTCTGGCGGGGTGGACAAAGGACGCGGTGGAATGCCTTTGGCTTGAAGAATCGCCCAGTGCCATTCTTGGTCAGGGCTCACATCCCCAGCTAGTTTTTCTCGGAATATGGCAGTTTCAAGGGGGGCAGCCGTCCCCTTCAGGTGAAGAAGCCACGTCCGGTCGGGAGGCTTGCCGACGAGCCCCGGATCTTCCTGAGCGGATGCCGGCAACAGCCGGGCCGACCCATAGAAAGCCGTGTCGTTGCCTTGCGCGCGCCGCGTCAACGTCAGTCCTACAGTGATCTCCTTCAGGTTCCAGTCTGTGGCGTTGTAAAGGGCAACTTGCAGGGTATCGCCTTTGATCGACGCCGGCCCCTCGAGCTTGGTGAGTTCGCTCTCTGGCAGTTCCTTGACTACCGATGGAGCGATCAGCAGCGCCGTCGCCTTGGCATTGAAGGAGAGGCTGCAAGTACCGTCGGGTGAGGACATGCGAAAGCTGTTGTCTGCCTTTCCGATGGAAAAAACCGGACTGCCATCCGATCCGTGACTTCCGCTCTGAGCCATGACTTGGGACAGGTTGTCATTGTCGATGACGAGCGGGGACGCGACCTTCCCGGCGGAGTGTAGCGAGCGTGCGACATCTCCCAGCGGCACCGCATCCCCGGATTGGGCAAGCATGTATGGAGGATGAAGCGCGGGCAGCAGTGCTATCGCAAAACTGAGAAAGCAATGACGTTTCATGGCAGCACAGAGATCTTCTGCGATTGTACTTAGAACTGTGATGGCAAATCAGCGCGGCAGGGACACACCTTGGTCGTAGGCCTTAAGTTAGGAGGGAAATAACAATGGGCGTGCGGTGCGGGACGAAATAGCACGCAACGGGGCTCCGCACGCCCGAAGGGGTCTTCCGATTACAACAAGCCAGAGGAACGCAAGCGAGCAACGGGGTCAGATACGGAAACGGGTTCACGCTTCAAAAGCCAACGGGCCACCGCAAACCCCAACGCCGCGTACCACCAATAAACCAACCTCATAATCTACCTCCGATCAAAACATCGGCCTGATGGAGGAGTCATGGATCCCACAGTAGCAACCGCGCACTAAGGTATCAACGCACGATCGTGCTATAGCCGTAGCACGAAAGTGTAGGTAACGAGAAAGTTAACATGGCTAAGGTAATTAGCTGAAACGGCGGAAGGTTGTCGAGCTTCTCGGTTCCATCGAGAATCCATCGGGCTTCGCCAATTCTCGATGCTAGGCGAAACGGCTTAGGCCGATCGTCTTAGTTTTAGGTTAAGCAATCTCGACCTCCCCGCGAGCCGATTCCACGCTTTAGGGCGCGGCAAGCGGGATTGCAGGGGTCAGCTTCAATCCTTACCCAGCCGTCTGACCTTGGCACAGAGCGGCGGATGATTTCGATGGCGATTGCGAAACCAGAATCGGGTATGGGTTGAGATCAGCGAGCAGTCCTCCACCGGAAGTTGAAACTCCTCCGATGTTGTTAGTCAGTTGGTAATGATCCACTGAGATGGGCTGCAGGGGCTGCGGTTTTCGACCTCAAACGGCCCTGATTAGGGACCGTTTCGAAAAGCCTTACCCCCCCTTTAGAGACCGGCCCCGCATGACCACAGTAATGCTCAGTGTGAGCGGAGAAAGATTAGACTTCTTGTGGCAAACCTCGCCGGTGTGGCACGGAGGTGCACCAACCTGCGTGCCGAAGGTCCCCCCGAAATCGCATACAGACCATGAACTGAAAGACGACGCCGAGGCGAGCCAACAACGAAAGCTCGCAAGCGAACAGGGACGAACGATTTTGGAATCAGAGAAGAGCATGAGGAAACAGTTTATTGAGAGTGAGCATAAGCAGGTTGAATCGCGGAGAAAGGTCCTCGTGAAACGCAAGAAAGAACGTGGATACCTGCTTGTCGAACTTCTCATAGCACTTACCGTGGTGGCCATCCTGGCCGCGTTGGCCGCTCCATCGGTCGTCGGCCTGCAGATGGCGGCCAACAATAGTTTTGCTTGGAATACGGTCTCGAGTGTGTATTTCACCGGCAAAGCGTTGGCTGTCTGCCAGGCCTTAGGAAATTCATGCCCACAACTTGTCATGCCGTCGAACGGAACATGGCAGCAAGCAGGCTACACGTTCACTTTTAGCTCGTCGGGGGGAGGGGGTACCGGCGGGGCTGGCGGTACTGCGTCGTTGCCCGTTGGCGGCGTCACTCTGGCTAGCCTCAGGCTGCAGATGGGAGGCGGCGGAGGTGGCGGCTTCGGTGGTGGAGGCGGCGGCACTGGTGGCGGAGGTGGCGGGAGTGGCAGCTACACCTGGAGCTTCACCGCAACTCCGATTGTTCAGGGAATAACAGGGATTCACACTTACACTGCCACTATCTCGGGGATTGTCCAGACGAACTGACGGTGGCAATACCGTCCCGCTTCATCAGCCTGGCGTTCAGGCTGCCGAGTAGCTTTGAGGAACCGTTCAGCAACCTATCGAAAAAATCTCGAGGACACACTACTAGTCCCCAGCGCAATTCACGTCCGAATCCCGGTGGAATCGGTCCGCCATCGGCTGACTATTTCGGTCCCTCACCCCGAGAACCCTCATTTTCGGCTGCGGGTACCGCTATGGCTTGAATGTTCTGTCCAGCCATCATCTTCTGAAACGCAACCAAGTCGGTCTTCTCAAGCTCATTCCAGCGGGCGATCGACTCTTCGGCTTGTCCCCTCAGTTTTTCGAAGGTCCGATATTGTGCTTGCGTAGGGGCGGAGTCGGTCCAGTTCCCAATCATCATGGCCAAGGCGGCCAGCTTGCTATCTACCTTTTGGGGATAAGACACTGAATCCTCATTGGATCTTATCTTCAGCTGTACCAGCTCATCGCGCACCAACATCATCTTCTGGTCTAGCTCGGTAGCAGCGGCTGACACCGGCTTGGTGCCGGCATTTTCGGGAAGGTGCTTCTTGATTCCTTCCAATTGGAAGCGAACATCCTGGATCTGATTGACCGTGTCGTAAACTCGGTTCAGTTCATCCCGGATCTGGATCAACAACGTGAACTGCTTTTCTAGATCCGCCGCTTCGACGCGCACGCGGGGATCAAGCTTGACTTCAAAGAAGGCCGTCTGGGTTTTCCCGTCTACGGTTATCCGCACCTGGTACTTTCCCGGCAAAGCCAGCGGGCCACGGCTGCCATCCCTGTAGTCCCAGAGATAATAATCGGGGACCTGGCTGGTCCCCTCATAGCGCAAATCCCAAACAAATCGGTTGAGGCCGCGTTCAGGTTGGATCTGTTTCTCCGGTTTCTTGTCGTCCGGACTCAGTGGCTCCTCGAGCTCCTGAGTCTTGGAGCTCGAGAATCTTCGAATGACCGCTCCGCTTCCGTCGAGGATCTCAATCGTAGTATCGGCTTTGGGCTTGTCCTTGAGGAAGTAGTAAATCAGCCCTCCGGTAGGAGGATTCTGGCCCACCAGGGTTGGCTCTGGTTGCTCTTCGCTCGAGTTCTGATAGCGGACCGCCGTACTGGGAGCATAGAGGTGCAGATCCTGGCTTGCGATCTCTGGTGCATATTGCCGCAGGGGTGCAACGTCATCGAGAATCCAGAACGCGCGTCCGTGGGTAGCGAGCACCAGATCGTCATCTTTGATGATGAGATCGTGCACCGGTGTGGTGGGGAGATTCAGCTGTAGCGCCCGCCAATTGGCGCCGTCATCGACCAACACGTAGACACCCGTTTCGGTGCCGGCATACAGCAAACCGCGGCGTTTGGGATCCTCGCGCACGGCGCGGACCAACGTGTTCTCGGGAATCCCCTTGGTGAGGATCGTCCAGGTTTTTCCATAGTCGCCGGTCTTGTAGATATAGGGGTGCAGATCGTCAGACTGATGCCGGTCCACGGCTACGTAGGCCGTACCCGGGTCATGCGGGGACGCATCGATCTGGCTGATCCGGCTCCACTCAGGTAGGGTCTTGGGAGTAATGTTGGTCCAATTCTTGCCGCCGTCCCTCGTGACTTGCAGCAGTCCGTCGTCGGTGCCCACCCAAATCAAGTCTTTCACCAGGGGCGACTCGGCAATGGCAAAGATGGTGTCGTAGTACTCGGTGCCCGTGTCGTCCTTATCAATTGGACCACCGGAGACCTGCTGCTTGCTCTTATCATTGCGCGTCAAGTCCGGGCTGATGGCCTCCCAATGCATGCCGGCATCGGTCGTCTTGAATAGCCGTTCCCCACCGTGGTAGAGCGTGTTGGGATCGTGAGGCGAAATCAGGATGGGAGCCGTCCATTGAAAGCGGTGTTCCAAAATTGCGGCACCGCCGCCATCGCTGATCTCCGGTTGCACGGCAATGTTCTTGATTTGTCCCGTACGCTTATCGAAGCGAGTGATGATGCCTTCGTATTCGCCGGCATAAACAATGTTGGGATCGGGAGGATAGGGTGCGATGTAGCCCGCTTCCCCGCCGCCTACGTCATACCAATCTTGGCGGTCGATCGACCGATCGTTGCTGCGGCTGGTAATGGCCACGCTTCCGGCATCCTGCTGCGATCCGTAAATGTAATAGGGTGAACGCGCGTCCGCGATCACATGATAGAACTGCGCCGTCGGCTGGTTGTCCTGTTGACTCCAAGTCTTGCCGCCATCGAGGCTCACGGTCACGCCGCCATCGTTCGAAACGATCATGCGGCCGGAATCTTGGGGATCAATCCACAAGCCATGATTATCGCCATGCGGCACCTTGACCTTGTTGAACGAATGCCCTCCGTCGGTGGACTTGTAGAACTCGACGTTAGCCACGTAAACCGTGTCTGGGGAGTGCGGATCCGCGAACACGTGGGTGAAGTACCAGGCCCGCTGCCACAAGGACCGATTGTTATCCAGCAATTCCCAACTTTCGCCGCCATCGTCCGAGCGGAAAAGACCTCCTTGCGCGGCTTCAATCAAGGCATAGACGCGCTCGGAGTTGGCGGAAACGGCGACCCCAATGCGGCCGTACGGCCCACTGGGCAGACCATGTTCGCTCAGCATCTTCCAGGTCGTGCCGCCGTCGTTCGAGCGATAGAGCCCGCTGCCTGGGCCGCCGCTCGAGAGACCCCAGGGCGTGCGGCGGGCTTCCCACAAGGCGGCAAAAAGAATGTGGGAGTTGTGGGGATCGAAGGCGATGTCGATTCCGCCGGTGTTCTCGTTCTTATAGAGGACCTTCTCCCAGCTCTGACCGCCATTCGTGGTGCGAAAGATGCCGCGCTCGCTGTTCGGCCCGAAGGGATGGCCGAGGGCTGCCACGTACACGATGTCCGCATTCCGCGGATCGACAATCACTCTGCCAATCGCCCGCGAGTCTTTGAGCCCGATGTTCTTCCAGGTCTTGCCGCCGTCGACAGTTTTATAGACTCCGTCGCCCTGCGAGATATTGCTGCGGATGCAAGCCTCGCCCGTACCGACATACACGATATTCGGATCCGAGGGCGCGATCGCAATGCTTCCGATCGCGGATACAGGTTCTTTGTCGAAGACGGGATGCCAGGTGGTGGCTCCATCGGTCGACTTCCATACCCCACCGCCCGTGGCGCCGAAATAGTAAGTCTTGGGGTCGCCGGGAACTCCCGCCGCAGTCAGGGAGCGGCCACCGCGAAACGGGCCAATGAGTCGATACGCCATGCCCTTAAATTGGAGGTCTGGCTCTTTCTTGTCGGGAGCGGCCTTCTGATCGGTCGGCTGTGGCGGCTCTGCAATTTGGCGATCTTTCGTTGTTTCATGCTGCGCGAAACCGCTCGATCCAAGGCTGGTGACCAAAACTGTCAAGCACGCGACTCGACAGGCGGATAGTTTGGCAAAGGGCATGGATGCAATCCCCTCCGGGATAAGTGACTGATTATGGTACAGCCAGGGGGTCAGTTTCTGAAAGAGTAGAGGCGTCCCGGGCACCCCGGGCAACCCGGGGCTCGGAGGGCGTTGATTTCTGGCGGGCCGGTCAGCTCTGGAGATTTCGCAGCTCCAGCAGATGCCAGGAATCTCTGAGCACCAAAGGCGCTTCCCTACCCTGGCCGTCTATTTCTGGCACAATAGCCCTGGAGGGCAACATGGCACAGAAGCGCATTCTCCTGCTGGCTGGCGACTATGTCGAAGACTACGAAGTGATGGTCCCTTTCCAAGCGTTGCAGATGGTGGGACACGCAGTGGTGGCCGTCTGCCCGGGAAAGAAAGCAGGGGAATTCGTGCGCACCGCCATCCACGATTTTGAGGGCGACCAGACATACAGTGAAAAGCGGGGGCACAACTTTGTGCTGAATGGGAACTTCGACGAGATCCAACCGGAGAGCTACGATGCGCTCGTGCTGCCCGGGGGGCGGGCCCCGGAGTATCTGCGGCTGAATTCGCGAGTGCTCGACATTATCCGCCACTTCGCCGCGGCGCAAAAGCCGATTGCGGCCATCTGCCACGCAGCCCAGCTCCTGGCAGTCGCGGGAGCGCTCCCAGGCCGGAAGGTGAGTTGTTATCCTGCCGTCTCGCCGGAGGTGACGGCGGCCGGCGGAACGTATGTGTCCGTAGCCATGGACCAAGCCTGCGTGGACGACAATTTGGTGACCGCGCCAGCGTGGCCGGCGCACCCGGTGTGGCTGGCGGCTTTCTTGGAAGTGCTGGAACCGGGTGCGCGTGGGCGCAAGCCCGAGGCTGCTTAAGGCCAGGGCCGGTTGTGCGGCCGAGCAGTGATTGCTATCGCCGGCGGCCTGGCCGAAGGCGTGAGATCTCGACCACAGCTGATATAACGGTTCATCGGTGTGCTGCTCTTGCAAAGTAGTTGTCCTCCTCCTCGCGGCCGTCTTCCTCGTTCCGCTCTTTGGTAGGAATCGCGTAAATCAGGACCGGGCGCCGGCTCCGACGTTTTACCGCGATGTGGTACCCATCCTCGAGAAGCATTGCCAAAGTTGCCATCGTCCGGGCGAGATTGCTCGTCAGTCGTTCCTGACCTATGAGGAAACACGGCCGTGGGCGACTCGCATTCGCGATGCGGTCCGTACGAAGGCGATGCCGCCCTGGTTCGCCGATCCCTGCTGCGGTCACTTTTCGGACGATCCGTCTCTGACATCTGGCGAAATCTCGATGCTGTCGGCGTGGGCGGACCGAGGAGCGCCGGCTGGCGAGCAGGCAGATTCACCTCCATCTCCGCACTGGACGAAGGGGTGGAACATCCCGCAGCCGGACGCAGTGATGAAGATGCCGCAGCCGGTCGTGATCCCTGCGGCGGGGGTTCTCGAATATACCTATGAAATCGTCCCCACCAAGTTTGCTGATGATCAGTGGGTGCAAATGTCCGAGGTGAACCCGTCGAGCCGGGAGCACGTACACCATGCCGTTGTCTACATTCGCCCGCCCGGCTCCGACTGGTTGCGGGGAGCGCCAACCGGTGTGCCCTTCACCGCCTCCAGTCTCAGCGATGAGCATCTGCGGCATGCGGCCCACGAAACCAAGAGCGACATGCTCCTGGTTTATGCCCCAGGCAGCTCGCCCGACCAGTGGCCGGATGGAATGGCAAAGATGATTCCGGCGCACTCCGATCTGGTCTTCCAGATGCACTACACCACCAATGGTCATCCAGCGGCGGATCAGACCAGTGTAGGACTGGTCTTTGCGAAGCATGTCCCGCTAGAGCGCGTGCTCACACTGCAACTCGCCAATGATCACGACACCATTCCCATTCCCCCTGGGGCAGACAACTATCGGGTGGAGGTTCAGGGTACGCTGCCGAACGACTGTACATTGCTCAGCTTCTTTCCCCACATGCACCTGCGGGGCAAGCGCTTTGAGTACCATCTGGTGCATCCCGATGGCAGGGACGAGATCCTGTTGCGGGTGAATTATGACTTTTATTGGCAGCTGAGCTATCGCCTGGAGCAACCGAGGCTTCTCAAAGCCGGAACCCGCCTCAAGGCCGTGGGTATCTACGACAACTCGCGGCACAATCGCCATAATCCGGATCCGGACAGTGCAGTCACCTGGGGCGACCAGACCTATAACGAGATGATGGTGGGGTTCTTCGACGTGGCCGTCCCTGCGCAAATGGACAAGTTTCAGTTCTTTGAGCGGCCACCGAAATAGGCTCGCGAAACGAGCCTAGGGTCGGTCGCCCACCTGCCCGCCTGGATCCGCTACTCTATCCTCCTCAAGAGGCGTGGTCGCACTAGGCCGCGTGCGTGCTACACTGTCCCGTTTTTTTCCAGGAGGCTTCCATGCGCCAATCTGCTTTTCTCCACTTGCTTCGCCCCATCCTGGTTGTCACCGTGGCAGGTTTCGCTATGGCTCAAGCTCAGGCCCCGGCGGATCTGCGCCAGGCCATCGACAAAATAGTCGGGGATGCTCTGGCCAATACGGATGTGCCCAGCGTGTCGGTCGCGGTAGTGAAAGACGGACAGGTTGTGTACCTCAAGGCGTATGGAGAAGCGCGGGTTGAGCCGCGGCTCGAGGCCAAGCCAGAGATGCGCTACAGCATTGGATCGATCAGCAAGCAATTCACCGCCTCCGCCATCCTCCTGTTGGCGGAGCAAGGCAAACTTTCCCTGGATGATAAAGTGGCCAAATTTCTTCCCCGCCTGACGCGGGCCAACGAAGTCACGATCCGGCAGTTGCTTTCGCATACCTCGGGATATCAGGACTACTGGCCGCAGGACTATGTCATGCCGGATATGCTGGCGGCGGTGACCCCGCAGCAGATTCTTGATACCTGGGCGCGCAAGCCCCTGGATTTTGATCCGGGTACAAAGTGGCAGTACAGCAATACCAATTTCGTGATTGCTGGTCTGATCGTGGAGAAGGTCAGCGGCATGCCCTTACTCGAGTTTCTTCAGAAGAAGATCTTCACGCCCCTCGCGATGCACAGCGTGGCCAACGTGGATAAGGAGAAACTAGGAGAAACCGATGCCTCGGGCTACATGCGGTACGCACTGGGCCCGCTGCGTCCAGCTCCGAAGGAAGGACCAGGCTGGCTGTTCGCCGCGGGTGAACTGGCAATGCCGGCGGGAGATTTAGCCAAGTGGGACATTTCCATCATGAATCGCACCCTGATGAAGCCGGCGTCCTACCAGGAGTTGGAGCGTGAGGTCGTGCTCAAGAACGGCCTAGGAACCTCCTACGGGCTCGGCGTGCACGTCAGCCCCGAGTTTGGACATCGGGCGTTATCCCACGGAGGGGAGGTCTCGGGTTTCACCGCCCACAACCTGGTCTTTCCCGACGAACGAGTAGCCGTCGCGACGCTGACGAACCAGGATGCGGTCGAAACCACACAGGAAATTGTCCGCGCCATCGCTCCATTGCTGCTAGCCAGTGTCGATGCGACGGCTTCCGACAAACTTGAGCAGGCGCGAATGATTTTTCTCGGGCTTGAGCACGGCACCATCGATCGCTCACTCTTCACCGAGAACGCCAACTCTTACTTCAGCGAACCGGCGCTGAAGGATATCGCTAGCAGCCTCGAACCTTTGGGAACACCCCAGGAGTTTGTTCAGACGCACCAGGCGCTGCGAGGCGGTATGAGGCTGCGCGTGTATCAGATCAAATTTCCCGACAAGACTCTCGAGGCATGGACTTACGAAATGCCCAACGGAAAGCTGGAGCAGTACCAGGTGATCCCGCGGGTCGGTTGCTCATGCTCGAACTGAGGGCAGCCTGAGTAGCCAGGCGGTGGTTACGTACATGACGAAGCACTCCAGGGCAAAGGGCAGAAATCCCAGATAGCCAGGAGCCGGCATTTCAAAGATCTTCCACCTCTGAAACATGGGAAATATGTAATGCCACTGGGCGGTGGCCCAGTAGTTCCAGAATTCCCACAACCATCCGCAAACAAAGCCCGAGGCGAGCAGAGAGTAAAACCAATCGCGGCGGCCTTCGCCAAGATTGCCAATCAAGGAGGGCAGCCCGTGGCGGTGGTTGATCGGATCCAGAAGAAACACAAAGCCGATCCACACCAGGAAAAATAGGCGCGCCGCCAGCGGTCGCGGCAGGACCAGGGGAATGATCAGACAAAGGGCGCCAAAAAACATCAGGGCGCGCTGTGCCCCGGCGGAAAGCCGAACCGGGGCTGCGGAGGCATGAAACCATCCGAAGGATGCGATCAAGTCGGCGGTTTCAAAGATGCCGGGAGTGATGGTGGCAAACGACCATCCGTATCCCAGCAGGGCAAACGGCCAGGCTTGCGGAACGCCGGTGTAGACCCAGTTGTTAAGACGAAGATTGTAGGCTTCGAAAATGAGCCAGAGCGGAATCGAAAGCGCAGCTATGCTGGCAAACTGACTAGGATCGGAGTGCAGCCGGGAATGCCCGCGGATCGCGTACACGGCAGAGTCGGCGAGCAGAATGTAGCAAGTCCAGGCCACCGGTGTGAAATAGATTGCCAGCGGCTGAAATCCATGGAACAGCAAAGCTTCCGCCGCGATCAAAGCGATCAGTCCGGGCCAGCCGTACGCGGGCAACGGGAATTTCCGGTGGCGGAAGAATGTAATCACCAGAACTGCCGTGGTTAACCCTGTGATGGCCAACCCCAGGGAAAGCATGAGGTCATAGTAGCGCACTCATTACTCTTGTAACGGCAGAGGCGCAACCAGGGTTGTTCAACCCGGATTGCGCGCGGCAAACTGTCCAGGGAAGGGTGCTATCCATGTCGTTCGTCGGCCCACAACCTCCCAGTGCCAAGCTTGTGGGCAAACGTGTGCTCTTGAAGTCCTCCTTATTCAGCCGTGCCTTTTCCGGCACAATCACCTCCGCCGATGAGATCGGCTTCTGCTTCATCAGCGATGATCTGATCTCAGCTTTACGGGAGATTACCGGGAGTGCCTTGGCCAGCCTGGAGGCACCGAACGTCTACTTGCCGTTTGCCACCCTAGAGTGGTTGGTGTTCTCCGAGGCCAAATCAGCCGCCAACTCCGCCTGACATCGGACTCTCTGCGCGCCCGAGCCCGGTCAACTTGGCTCACTGCCCAGCGGGCCCATCACTCCACGGTGACCCGGGGCTGGTTCGACACGTAACGGGGGAGAAACGGAATCGTCGCGGATGATGTAAAATTCGGGCGGTTTCGATTCGATCGGCTGAACCTTAAAGTTCTTCTTGAAGGCGGGGCCGTCCCGTCTCCTGGACACAATTCTTCGAACCCGGGAACAAAAAGATATTGGGAGGTAGCATCCGCTATCTAGGCATCGACGTCGGCACAGGGGGTACGCGGGCGCTCATCATTGACGAGGCGGGCAAGGTGGTGGTGGCTGGATCGGCGGAGCATGAGCCCTTTGCCAGCCAGCAGCCGGGTTGGGCGGAACAGGACCCACGCGACTGGTGGCGAGCCTGCCGCTTGGCGGTTCGCGAGGCGCTTCATTCCGCTAGGATCCGGCCCGAGGAGGTCGCCTGTGTGGGCTTCTCGGGACAGATGCACGGGGCGGTCCTGCTCGACGAGGGACTAGAGGTGATCCGCCATGCAATCCTCTGGTGCGATCAGCGCAGCCAGAGCCAAAGCTATGAACTGGCACAACTGTTCGGTGCGGATGAGCTGATTCGGCTGACCTCGAATCCTCCCCTCCCCAATTTCACCTTAACGAAACTGCTGTGGGTTCGCGATAACGAACCTCGATGTTGGAGCCGAACCGCGCACATCTTGCTTCCCAAAGACTACGTACGGTTCCGCCTCACGGGAGAGCAGGCCATTGACGTGGCGGATGCCTCGGGGACCCTTCTGCTGGACGTAGCTGGCCGGCGTTGGTCAGCCGAGGTGTTGAGCAGGACCGGCATCGACGACCGGCTCCTTCCGGTGCTCTACGAGTCGCCTCAAGTCTGTGGACGAGTATCGCCAGCGGGCGCCGAAGCCACAGGCCTGCGGGCTGGGACTCCTGTGGTTGCCGGCGCGGGAGATCAGGCGGCGGGGGCGGTCGGCATGGGCATCGCGCGCGCCGGCACGGTCAGTGCGACCATTGGAACTTCCGGGGTGGTATTTGCCGCGACCGATCGCCCTGCGCTCGATGGGCAAGGACGGTTGCACACATTTTGCCATGCCATCCCCGGACGCTGGCACGTGATGGGGGTGACGCAGGCCGCAGGCTTGTCCTTGCGCTGGTTTCGGGATCGCTTCGGCGTATGGTCGAAGGATGGACGCGACCCCTACGACTGTCTAGCCGAAGAAGCCACGGCGGCACCCGCAGGTTCTGACGGCGCCTTCTGGGTGCCCTACCTCATGGGTGAGCGCACACCCCATCTCGATCCCAACGCGCGCGCGGCCTGGCTGGGGCTGACGGCTTCACACACCCGCGGCCATGTCATTCGGGCCATCCTGGAAGGGGTGGCTTTTAGTTTGAAGGACACGTTCACGATCTTCGAGGAGATGCAGATTCCGGTCACGTCGATTCGGCTGGGTGGCGGCGGGGCGCGATCACCTCTATGGAGACAAATTCAAGCCGACGTCTACGGACGTGAGGTAGAAACCGTGGCGGCGGAGGAGGGCGCAGCCTACGGCGCCGCAATTCTGGCAGGCACCGGCGCCGGTCGGTGGAGATCGGTCGAGGAAGCTTGTGACGAGGTTGTGCGCGTGGCCCTGCGGATCCCACCCGACGAGGAGGTCTCGCAGGTGATGCAACGCGCTTACGGCACCTACCGTAAGATCTACCCTGGGTTGCAGCAGATCTTTGACTCTATGCCTGCCCCAACTTGCCGCTGAAGCCCTGCTTTTCCATTGGATCTCGTCCAGTACACACCGCAGATGTGGCGCTGCCAGCGCCCCGCTCCATTCACCGAGTCACAACAAACTTTATGCAGGCGGGCGAGGGTACGTGGATAGTCTGTCCGTTGGGGGTAAGGTGGCCGGTCTTGGGATTGACCTGAAACAAGACAATCTGATCCGAGTCTTGGTTGGCCGCGAGCAACCACGATCCTGTGGGATCGAGGGTGAAATGGCGCGGAGTCCTTCCCCGGGTCGAGTCGGTTTCCACCGGAGCTAGCGTTCCCCGCTCCGGATCAATCGCCAATACGACGATACTGTTGTCGTCGCCGCGATTCGAGACAAAGAGAAATTTGCCGGAGGGGTGGATTTCGATTTCTGCGGCTTCCTTCGCACCTGAAAATCCTTTAGGCAAGGTCGATATGGTTTGCAACTCGCGCAGCTTGCCGGTCGCCGCGTCGTAGGAATAGGTCCCGACCGTCGATTGGATTTCGTTGAGCAGATAGAGAAATCTGCCCTTGGAATCGAAAGCCAAGTGCCTGGGACCGGCACCCGGCATGGTCTTCACGATCTGCGGTTCACGGCCCAGACTTCCATCGGCCGCATCGAAGGGGTAGACCAGCAGCTCATCAAGTCCGAGGTCAGCCACAACGGCAAAGCGATTGTCGGGCGAAAGCGCAATGGCGTGAGCATGCGGTCCTTTCTGGCGTTCAGGATCCACACTCGAGCCTTGGTGCAGCACGAATGCCGAAGGCCGGCCCAGTCGACCATCCTGCAAGAGGGGAAACACAGCCACGCTGCCGCGCTCGTAGTTGGAGACCAGGGCATAACGGCCGCTCCGATCAAGTGTGATGTGGGCCGGGCCCTCGGCGCCCGAGGAAACTTGATTCAGCAGCGAAAGTTTCCCGCTTTCCCTCTGAATAGCGAAAGCGCTGATCGCACCGGCAGGCTGATCGTTGTACTTGCTAATCTCATTGACTGCATAAAGGAATTTCCCGTCTTGGGCAATCGCTAGAAACGAGGGTTCAGCGCTTTCGGCGGCCATTCCCAGGGAATCGAATTGGCCAGCCGTCGAGTCAAAGCGGTAAGCGTAGATCCCCTTGCCGCCGTGGTCTTTGTAAGTGCCCACGTAAACCAGAAATTTCTCCCCTGCAGCGTGTCCGTAGCCGAAGACAAGCACCCACGCTGTCAGAGCCAGGAGCAGCAGGGTAATCGAAGGGCAAAGTTTGACGAAAGGCGTTGGCATAACCCACGATCCTTCCCTGAGCACGAGCCGCACTCCCATCCTATCTCAGGTCTGGTTTTCTACCGGTTCCGGAATGGGCTCGATGCGTCCCAGCAGAACTACGTACGCCGCGATCCCGAGAAGCAGGGTTGCTGAGGAAGTAGCAAACGCCGCTGCGAAGGAATGCGTGGCGGAAACGATGTAGCCGGTCACGATGGGTGCGCTAATCGCCGAGATCTGGCCACTGAAGTTGACGATGCCGCTCAGCGTGCCGACGCTCTCCCGCGGTGCGATCAAGGAAGGGATCGACCAGGCCACGGGCGCGGCGGCGGCCAGGCCGCCGAGCGCCAGACTGACCCAGACCACCGCCGACGCCGGACTTTGTGCTCGCGCCGCGCCCAGAATGAACAGACCTAGTGTCATTCCCCCCACCATCACAGCGTAGCGGACTCGGTTCGCATTCCAGCCGCGCTCAAGGAGAAGGTCCACCAGCCATCCGCCGATGATTAGATCGGTGAAGGTCGCCAGCAGCCAGGGAAGGCTGGCGTAGAGAACCGACTGCAGCAAGGCGACGTGCAGCGAAAGCGAAAGATAACTCGGAAGCCAGTTCAGCAGGAGAAAGAAGGTGTAGTTGTAAGCGCCCCATCCGATGGCCAGACCGTAAACCTTGCGCTGACGCAAGAGATAACAGAGCCGAGAACTCCCCTGGGCTCTCCGCGGATCTTCCGGCTGTGCCCCACCTTCGGTGATGAATTGAAGCTCCCGAGCCGAGAGTCGGTCATCCTCCTTTGGATTGCAGTAAACCCAATAAAATAAGAGGAAATAGAAGAAGCTGATGAACCCTGTGGCGGCGAAGCTCGCGCGCCACCCAAAATGCAAAAGGAGCACGCCGAGGAACGGGACTCCCATGGCGGTAGAAAATTTCGCCGCTGCATCGGTGATGGCGGTAGCCAGGCTTCTTTCGCTGTCCGTAAACCAATATCCAATGGCCTTGGCATTCGCAGGAAACGTCGGAGATTCGCTTATCCCCAAGAGTAACCGTGCAGCGAAAAGCCAGCTCAGCCCCGGCGCGAACGCCGCCGCAAAGCAAGCGATGCTCCACAGCAGGGTGCTCATGCGACCCACGCGCGATACCCCGAAACGGTCCAGCAAGATGCCGGCGGGCATCTGCATCAGGGCATACGTCCAGCTGAAGGCGCTCGCAAGGTAGCCAAATGCCACCAGTGACACTCCGAACGAATCACTCAGCGCTTCACGCGAGACCGACAGATTGACGCGGTCGAGAAAATTGACGAGAACTCCGATGGCCAGCAGCACTGCGATACGCCATCGCCGGTGAGGCACGCTGGGGATGTTCGAGACCAAAGAGGCTCCGCAAAGCAGCTAACCATGGACACCTTCGATTGTCCGCGGCAAAGAGTTTAACTGAAGAAGCCGCCACGCTTGTGGTGAAATGCGCGGAGCAGCCTACCATGACCGATCAATCTCTCAGCGCAGCAGGTGTTGCCTGAGGCTGGTCGCAGGCGGAAGGTATTGGAAATAGCTGCGCTGCATCCTAAGTCAAGGCAGTCGAGTTTTGTTGTTCGTCACGGGCGCCGGGCAACGCTTCTCTGTCTCCGACTCTTTCGCAGGGACGGTCCGCTCTCCCAAGCAAGAGTCAAGATCGATCACTCGCAAAACAACCGGCTGGCAAGATAATTCACCCCGATTTCGATTCCGAACGTAACTTGTGGCGTCGAATTGCGGTTGGCTACGATGTCGCCAGCCGAGTTGACTCGGAAGAAAGGGTATTAGAAAACGATGAGAAAAAGGATGATGAGTGCGTTTGCTGTTCTGGGGCTCATGATCGCGCTTTCGTCACCATCCCCGGCCGGGGGAAGGCATCCGCAAATCGAAGCTGCGCTTCGTGCGCTTGCCGGCGCGAAAGATCATCTTGAGCATGCAGCTCATGACTTTGGTGGGCATCGGGTCGAAGCTATCCGTGCAATTGATGAAGCCGATCGCCAACTCCGGGTCTGCCTGCAGTACTAATTGCTGTAGACTGTGAGAATCCCCCACCCGCGCAACGCTCGGGCGGGTGGGATCACACTCCGGTCGAGAATCCTTCCCCTCCACCCCGACGCCTTGTGCCCGCACGCCGAGCAGGCACACAAGACGCCCTGGGTTCCATTGCTTTCGACCAGTTCTGAACCGCTGCTTGAGGAATTTCCAGCGATGCCCGAGGCCGTGCCATGTCCTCGCGGCTCGGTCCCGCCCCTCGAGACCCGCCGCAAGCACAGTTCCCAACATGTCTGCCCTTCTTTTCCGACCTCGCTCTTGGGTCTACACCACAAAATACAGACTTGGCTAAATATCTGAAAGGAGTGGCTCCGGACAGCCCGAGGCTGCGGGCCTGTCACGTTTGACAGTTTCCGGCGAGGGTCAAGGCGAGGATTCTAGTGGCTCAGAAATTTAACCTGCCAAAGACAGGAATCGAGGAGGACTGCGCATGGCCGAAAAGATCAAGGAGATGCCCAAGAGGCCAAACATTCTGGTTATCTGGGGAGACGATATCGGCATTGAAAATCTGAGCTGCTACAGCCACGGGGTTATGGGCTACGACACACCGAACATTGACCGGATCGCTAAAGAGGGAATGCTGTTCACCGATTCCTATGGCGAGCAAAGTTGTACCGCCGGGCGCGCCTCGTTCATCACCGGTCAAAGCGGTTTCCGCACCGGGCTTACCAAAGTTGGGATTCCAGGAGCAACCGTTGGTCTACAGGCAGAAGATGCCACCATTGCTGAGCTGCTGAAGCCTCTCGGTTACGCCACGGGTCAGTTCGGCAAGAACCATCTGGGAGACCGCAATGAATTCCTCCCAACCGTGCACGGCTTCGATGAGTTCTTCGGCAACCTCTACCATCTCAACGCGGAAGAGGAACCTGAACTACCCGACTGGCCGTCGAAGAAAGACTTTCCAAAGTTTAACGAGAAATTTGCACCGAGAGGCGTGTTGCACTGCTGGGCGACCGACAAAGACGACGCCACGGTTGACCCACGTTACGGGCGAGTGGGGAAGCAGAAGATCGAAGACACCGGGCCACTGACTAAGAAGCGAATGGAAACTTGTGACGATGAGTTCGTTGCCGCCGCCAAAGACTGGATCACCAAGCAAACCAAGGCTGGTAAGCCGTTCTTCTGCTGGCTGAACACCACTCACATGCACCTTCGAACCCATACCAAACCCAGCAGTCTCGGACAGGCAGGACGCTGGCAATCACCCTACCATGACACCATGATTGACCATGACAAGAATGTGGGCGAGGTGCTCGACCTGCTCGATCAGCTCAAAATCGCCGACAACACCTTCGTCATGTACAGCACCGACAACGGCCCGCACATGAACACTTGGCCGGACGGCGCCATGACGCCCTTCCGCAGCGAGAAGGATACGAATTGGGAGGGCGCCTTCCGCGTACCGCTACTGGCGCGGTGGCCGGGCAAGATTCCGGCAGGCTCGGTTTCTCGCCAGATCGTTCAACATCATGATTGGCTGCCCACCTTCGTCGCCATGGCAGGCGAACCCGACATCGTGGAAAAGTGCAAGAAGGGCCACAAGGCTGGCGACAAGACCTTCAAAATACATCTCGACGGCTACAATCTCCTGCCCTATCTCACGGGTAAGGAAAAGAAGAGTCCCCGCCAGGGGTTCATCTACTTCGATGACGACGGCAATCTGGTCGCACTGCGCTTTGACAACTGGAAGGTGGCATTCATGGAGCAGCGCTGTCCAGGAACGTTACGCGTTTGGGCGGAGCCGTTCACCGTCCTCCGAGTTCCCAAGCTGTTCAACCTGAGGACGGATCCGTTCGAGCGGGCGGATATCACCTCGAACACTTACTACGATTGGTTTATCGATCACGATTTCATTGCCCTAGCGGCGACGGCAATCGTGACTGAGTTCTTGCAAACGTTCAAAGAATTCCCGCCTCGGCAGAAACCCCAGTCATTCACCATTGACCAGGCTCTTGAGGCGATGACCTCGGCGGGAGCAGGAGGCAAGGCAGCCGTACAAAAGAGCGCGTGAAGCTCAAGGTCAGATTGCACAAGGCCAAGCTCACCCGTGCTCTATGTGTGGCACAGCAGGTGCATGGCCGTCCTTGACTCTGTGGAGGGCGGCCTTTTTTCACCTAGCAAGAAAGGGTGAGAGCGACGCTTGACCCTGTCGGGTTCTTGGACAAATATGAATTCCGCGAAAACCTGGAACCGAGCACGTTCGCAGGAGTGAGGCCAAAGTGAACCAGACGCTTGAAAGCATCGAGTCGCGGTCGGCTAGCTTGGAAGAGGTCCGGGACTTCTACGAAAGGATGCCCTATCCTGCGCCGCTCACCAGTCTGGACGAACACCGCGAACTATACCGCAATCCGGAGCGTCGCCGAGCGCTGTTCCACCTGGTCTGGCCAACCGAGCGACCGCGCCCTGGCCAGGAGATCCTGGTGGCCGGCTGCGGAACATCCCAGGCAGCCAAGTACGCACTTCGCGAACCCGATGCCCGCATCATTGCCATCGATATCAGCGAGACGAGTCTGATTCATACCCGCAAGCTTCAACAACAATACGGATTGAACAACCTTACCTTGCATCGAGTTTCGATCCTGGATGTCGGAGCTCTGGGTCATACCTTCGATCACATCGTCTGCACCGGTGTGCTGCATCACCTCGCCGATCCCGATGCTGGCCTTCAATCTCTCCGTGCCGTGCTCAAGCCTGATGGCGCCATGCAGATCATGGTGTATGCCCGCTATGGGCGAGCCGGCATCTCTATGATGCGGCAGTATTCTCAGCTGCTCGGTATCCGTCCGTCCTATGAAGAGTTGGCCGACTTGGCTGCGGTGTTCAACGGCTTACCGCAAGATCATCCGTTGACCCGCCTGGTGCGCATGGGCGAGGATTTCCGGCATCCCGAAGCGATCGCCGATGCGTTCCTTCACCCCCTAGACCGCTCCTACTCCGTGCCAGAAGTCTACGAGTGGCTAGAGCGATGCGGGATGTCTTTCGGGCGGTGGTTTGAGCAGGCTCCCTACCTGCCTCAATGTGGTGTTTTGGCGAGAACTCCCCACGCCCGACGCCTAAGTGAACTGCCGGAAAAGGAGCAGCATTCGGCCATCGAATTGTTCCGGGGAACCATCACCCGCCACAACTTTGTTGCCTATCGCAACGATCGGCCAAAGCCGAGTCAGCCCATCCGCTTCACGGGCGATGAATGGCTCCGCTATGTTCCGATTCGACTGCCCTGGACGGTGTGCCTGCAAGACCGTATTCCCCCTGGCAGTGCGGCGGTGTTGCTGAATCGAGCGCACCGGCATTCCGACCTGGTTCTGGCGATCCAGGAAGCCGAGTACCGGTTGTTCAGCAAGATTGACGGAAAACGAACCCTCTCTGAAATTGCCGAGAACTCCGGGAACGGTGAGATTCCGAGCCTAGAATTCTTTCGGCTACTTTGGCAGTACGACCAGATTGTGTTCGATGCCTCAGGCTCGCCCGCGTGAAAGAAGGCCCACCGCACCCCTGTCGCAGACCTCGTAATGGCGAACGTAGGGCTGTCGTTCTTCCTCTGGAAAGTAGCGATCGTCTTCAGGATAGTAGACCGCGCGCTCCGGTTCGGGCCCGGCGAAAAGCCGTATGGCCTCCATGCTTTCCCAGAACGTGATCAAAACGTATTCGGTTGCATTTCCAATCTCTCGGGTAAGAACAATAAGATCTCTAAATCCCTCGGTTGCCCGATATCCCTTCACCCCCGTCTCTTGCAGGTAGGCGAAGTAGGACTTCCCCATGCCAGGGCGAGTGCGCCCTTGCCAGATTCTCGCAATCATGCCAGCACTCTCCTCACCACCCGGAATTCTGCTACTGCACTTATCTGGTAGCCGGCTTCCCTTCCCTTAAATCGTTGCCGCGCGCCCCTCACTACCGCTTACGGTCGCGAATCCAGGATTCATGGCGGTCGCCTAATTCAGCGTTGAAGAACCAGACGATGATTCTTGTAGTCGAGCATCACGGAGGCGAACTCGTTCAGGAGGTCCTCTCCCAGAATCCCGTCTACTCGCCGCTTCATACCTTTAGAGATCTCCCGAAACTCCTCCATCACCAGAACCCTTCGATTGGCCCACCGGATCGTTCCCAGCTCAATTGTGGCCGCGCCCCAACCGGCAGTGCCAATTAATCCCGATCCTTTGACCGGAACACTGGCCCGCGCTAAGAACAGGGGATTCACTCCAACAATCTCCCCGCTGAGAATGGTGTGACTCGAGCCGGTGTCGACGAGAAGGCAGGCAGGTCGCCCATTTACCTGCACCTGGATCAGGATTGAGCCGAACTGGCGATTGAGTTCGAAGGGAATGGCGAAACTCAATGGGCCCGCTGAAGGCACATTTTGCGTCCGGCTCACTGCAGCCAAGGTAAGGCAAGTCAGAACGAAGACGGGGATTCGATGCTTCATAGGGCCGCCGCCGGGCCACGCCGCGCCAGGTTTGCGAACCGAAGACGTCAACCTGGCTGTCTCACCAGTAAACCATATTTCTATGGTGAGACAACTGTAAGCAACAGCACCTAACTTGTCAAGCAGTTTTTAGAGGTTATAATTAAGAAAGCGGCCGATAGAATGTCACCAAGTGTTGGCTCCAAATTATTCTTCGAATTCATTGCCGGCAATCCCTGTCTGGATTTCGCAAACACAGTCAATAACCGTGCCAGTGCCCATCCTGAGGAACTGCTGATCGATTACTCCCAGCTCTTGCGCTGGGGAGAACAAGCACGGGTCATTACCAACAAGACGGCGGAGGGCCTTCGCGCCGCCGGGCAGGAAGCGCCCGGTCGGGCGCGGTCGACCCTGCGCCATGCCGTCGCGCTGCGGGACGCCCTTTATGATGTTTTCGCAGCCGTAGCACGGCAACGAACCGCTCCTGAAACCCAACTGGCTCTTCTCAATACATCTGTCCACGACGCCTTGCAACACACTCAGATTGTCTATGGGAGCCGGCAGTTTACTTGGGAGTGGGTTCGTCCCGAGCTTAGCCTCGACTCCGTACTATGGCCGGTAGCGCGCGCCGCCGTGGATTTGCTGACGTCGAAAGAACTGAACTATGTGCGACTATGTGCTGCGGAAGATTGTGCTTGGTTATTTCTCGATACCACAAAAAATCATCGTCGCCGGTGGTGCGAAATGAAGACTTGCGGGAACCGGGCGAAAGCAAAGACCTACTACGAGCGTCAAAAAGCAGAATAGACCCGCCTCCTCAAGACCGCCAACAAAAGAAGTTGTCTCCTGCTAGAATTCCCGCTACAAAGTGGAACCTGCCGCCGGGGCGGCTTGGGATTTACCCCGAGCGTTACCCGGCCCGGCCTAGGGCGCGATCATGGAAGGCACGAACCAAGCGCCAACCAAGGCGGTCTTCGGAGCGTACGAGGTAGATCTTCGTTCGGGCGAACTACTGAAACAGGGAGTGCGGGTAAAGCTTCAGGAACAGCCATTTAAGGTCCTGGCAGCGCTTGTGGCGCACCCCGGAGAGCTGGCTCGCGGGAGGAACTGCGCCGTCTGATCTGGCCCAACGAATCCTTCGGTGATTTCGACCACGCCGTAAACATAGCGATCGGCAAACTGCGGGCGGCCTTGGGAGACTCCGCGGAGACACCTTGGGCGATCGAAACGCGACATCGCCGCGGGTACCGCTTTATTGCGCCCGTCGCGGTGAATGGAGCAGCAGTTCCGCCAACAGAAGCCATCGCCACTGCAGACAAGGGGTGGGGATGGAAGCGAATCGCCTTGGTAGCACTCGCGTCCGGCCTTGTGCTGGCGGCGTTGTGAGCTCGGTCAACTGTACAAACACTGAACAACTCATCGTCCAAAAAATATCCTGCTCTCGATGCGGCGAGGCTATACCGACTACCCCCGGCGGGATGCACACAATGATCGGTCTCATCCGTCCAGCACCGCGATTCTGCCGCAGCCGATCCCAACTGCTAACTCGTGGGTGAGGCGGGAGCGCCCGTGGGTAGGACAACTTGCTGTCAGGTTTAGAGTGGTGGAGGCGGCGGGAGTCGGACTATTCAGTGTAGTGGCAGCGCGTAACTTTATTGGCTCTTTGTATGGCCGGAGGGGCAAAAAGGTACCATTGCCAATTCCATTGTCCCTTTATCAAAAAGGGGCCGCCCTTTCGAGGCGACCCCTATGAATCAAACAATTTAGTTTCAACTCAGTGAGCGACAGCTCCGCTGCTGGCTGACGCCGTTGCTAGGACGCCCTGCACGAACTCCAATCCATTCGGCGTGCCTAAGCCGGTCACGTTGTCCCATCCAACTCCAGTGGTTAGGGAAGTGTCGGTCCCGAAGGAAAGGACGTACCAGCGAGTAGAGAACGGACTGTTATAGATGGCGCTGACGAAGTTCTTGGTTTTTTGCAACGGCTGCACCAAGCTCTTCGCGCTCTCATAGATCGGTTTAAAGGGCGGATTTGTAAGCACTCCCGTGGGGTTGGTTGCAGAACCGATTTGCTGAATATCGGTAATAGCACCCGCAGGCAGCTCATAAAGCAGCGCTGCTGCCTGTCCCAGTGGAGCACCAGCCGCCTGGTTTGCCAGCGCCCAGAAGGCGGAGAAGGTGGGACAAGACAAGCTTGTTCCCCCAACCACTCCCACACTTTGTTGAAAGATGATCTCAACCCCGGTGAAATCATCCGCAACGAAGGAAATGTCCGGGAGCTTGCGTTTGCCTCCGCTCAGGCTCTTTTGGAAGGATGGTTTGCTGAATACAGCACTGGTTCCTCCACCTGCGCCGCCGTCGAATCCCAGAAGCAGGGGTGGAACAGTTGGCGGGTTGGGAGTGACATCGGCAATGCGCGTAATGTTGTTGCCCCAGCCAGTCTGGAAGTTTATCGTCTTGTCTTTGTTGATAAACAAACTGGTACCGCCGACCGCCGTGGCGAACTGTGTGCTGGCAGGAATAGATACAGCTGCGGTGGACTGCACGGTTGAGAAGTCACCGTCATCGCCGGTGCTGAAGTTTGCAGAAATGCCGAAGGCAGCGGCAAATTCGTTTATGCTGTTCTGGACGTTCAATTCCACAAGGGGAGCGCCATTTTCCGGCGCTCCGTAGCTGTTGGAAATCACGTTGCCAAAATTCACGACAGCCCCTCCCGCGCCAACCGCACCCTCAGCGGCGTAGAGGACAGCCTGATCGAGATTCGAAAAGGTGTTGTCAAAGGCCTGGATCAGCAGAATATTCGCGGCCGGAGCAATGGCGTGAGCCCATTCCACGTCCAGCGAGGTTTCAAGGTCCCATCCGGAGGGACTACAACCTTCGGCCGGCGTACAGCCGGTTGGCCCGCCGATTTTGACGATTGCGAAGTTCTTAGTTGTGAGCGCCGGCAGGTGATAGACCTGTGAGAATGTGTTGGCGTCGGCCCTGATCGTGGGTGAGCCGTAGGCGTCAACAATAATGATGGTTTGGCCCTTGCCCCGCCACTTCTTGTAGACGGCAGGCAGCCCATACGCGGTCTGCACCTCCGAAGGGTTATAGCCGCAGGGCGCAAGATTTGGTGGTTTGCTGTCGATGTCAGAACCGTAGCGGTTTCCCGTATAGGTGCCCGTGGGCCCGCCGCCGGGGGTAACAAACGTATCGGTTTCTGGACTGCGCCAACAATTCCGGCTAAAGAACGAACCATCCGGACCGACCGCAGTCAGCGGAACAAACGGGAAGGGTGCGCCCGTGCCCGGATCGATGGGCCGCCTGACGTACGACTGGAAGGTCAGATCCGACAGACCTTGCACCGAGGAAACCAAGGCGCCCGCGGCTCCCCCGATCCTAACATCGGTGGTGTTTCCACGATGCACTTCCCCCCGAACCATAAAGCGGTTGATCTGAACCTGAAATGCATTTTGGACATCAGCAATCTTGCCTTGCGCGGTTACGAAGTGGTTATCGCGGTCGATAGCGGATACTTTCAGATTGTGCGCTGCAAGAAAATTACGCACCGTCAGAGCATCTTCCGCGGTGGGGGAAAACTTCGCCTCGTACTCGTTGCGGGTGAGCCAGCGATGATACCGGCTAGAGGTGCGGTCATACATCTGCCGTACTGTTTCGTCGAACTCCGGCTTGTTATGCAGCTTGAGCCACACGGTCACTGCAATTTGTTTGGATGAATCTTCTGGTCCCAGGTCCTGAGCATTCTGGATGAATCGAGGTGTACTGTTCGCGATGACTTGTGATGTTGCGGGTTGAGACAGTCCAAAGCTTACGAGCAGCGTGAGAAGTACGACAAGAGAGACGCATTGGACGCGAGTCTGCAAACGATCTTCGCCGATCGACATAAGGGAATCTCCTTTGAGAGGGTGACATTGGTGCTCTTTACCGACTGCGGTGCGCTGGCTTGCTGAAGATCGGCCCGAAGTTTGTCACCCATAACATCACGCTGTCAAGGTGTGATTTTGTGAACTGCAAACAATTGCACAGTCCCGATGGCTCAGCCTCTGTCGTGCCTGGGTTCATCAGCCGCTAGGCTTGCCGGCGAATCACCATTGTGCTCTAGTTGCAGCTCGATCTGCGGGATCGGAGACGCGAGGTGGGTGCTTAGGTGTACTTCAGGTTTTTAGGGATGGTGGAGGCGGCGGGAAACCCTTCGCTGTGTTACAAACAGGTAACTTATTGATTCCCGGAACTGCCAGAGCGGCCAAAAAGGCACCATTACCGGAGCCATTGTACGTTTGTTGTACGAAAATCCTTTGCGCCACTGCATTTGAGCTGATCACAAGCCGATATCCCACAGTTTTCGCTCGTTGAGAAATAAAACTTCCTCGCAACCTGTCTTTTTCCTGATGGCGAATTCTTAGCGAGGACTCAGCCGTGCAGGCTCTTCGAGAATAGCCAGCAAGGCTTGCGCACAGTAAACCCGTCCACGCTTTGCCTCGCCCACTTGTTTGACAATGCCAGCACGCTCAAGCCGCTCGATGGTGCGTTGGGCCGTTGTAAACGCAATCCCCAGTGTTTCCGCGGTACCCTTGGTCGTCATGAACGGGTTTGCACCCAGGAGCTCAACCACGCGTAGTGGGTTATTGGAGGACTCACCGGACACCTTCCGCTGCCACTGTGCGAGCAGCTGATTTATCCGTGTGGCCCGGCTTAACGCGTCCTCAGACATCCGGGCAACGCCGAGCAGCAAGTATTCGAGCCAGTCGTTCCACGCTCCACGTTCGCTGACGCCGCGCAGACCGTCGTAGTAATCCCGCCGCGATGCTTCGAAAAACGCTGACAGATAGAGCAGTGGGGTCGGGAGGATTTGGCGTTCGATTAAAAACAAAGTGGTGAGAAGACGTCCAACTCGGCCGTTGCCATCAAGAAAAGGGTGAACGGCTTCGAACTGGTAATGAGCCAGTGCGATTGTGACCAGAGGCGGCAGCGTTGATTCGTGCAGGAACTTTTCCCAAGCCGCAAGGCACGGTTCGACTTCTCCGGCAGGCGGTGGGATGTTTGACGCTGTGGCTATCGTGCTGCGGGTTTTCCAATCCAGTTCTGGATGGTTCGGAAACGGCCTGGCGCGGCAGTGTGTCCTCTGACTCCCGTCATTAGTTTCTCGTGCAGCTCGCGGGTGAGCCTTACGCACAGAGGAAGCTTCTTGAGACGCGAAATGCCGTATTCAAGAGCGACAACATAGTTGCCAACTTCCCGGAGGTCCTCTGGGCTTCGATCTACCGCTGCCCCTGCCTCGGCTGCCAGCAGCTCACCGAGTGTGGCTTGGGTGCCCTCAATCTTGCTCGATAGAACGGCCTCGCGGCGCACGAAAGGGCGAACCAGAATGTGAGGATTGGAAAGTCGTCCGCCTTCGCCAGCCAGTCTTCCGACGAGCCGGTCTGCGTCTGACAACGCACCGATTAGCTTTGCAGTCCAATCGAGCTCAGGAGGCAAGGGGGCAGGCACGAAAGCTGAGTAGCCTCCCTGCGCTATGCTCTTGCCCGGCACCTCAGCAACCCTAGGCATAGCCGTTTTTAGCCTTCGAAAATAGCGGGAAGCGTTATTTTCAAAAGTAATGACAAACGACAATAACAACTTTGGCTATTTTCGCCGCTTCGAAGCCAGTGCAGCGCGTTTAGCGCTACCAATCCGCCTTCGTTAGCCATGCCAAGTTCCTGTTTGCTCGTTATCCAGGAGTTTCTGCGAATCGATTCACACAAGCCGACTTCTGGCCTGGTACTAAGGAATGCAATTCGGCGGGCCTCAGTTTGCGTTTGCGATGGTAACCGCCCTCGGTGCAACTTTGTGGGCCGCTAGCTGGGAACGCGACTTGGAGGGCTAGAGACCGGGCCCGTTGGATTGCGCAGCTGGGTTCCGCAGTAGGGACAATAGATGTCGTTTACCCCAACCGCGCGCTGGCATTGCGGACAACTCGGGCCCAGCTTGTAACTGCAGTGAGGGCAGAAGCTGAACCCAGCCTGCACGACATACCCGCATTGTGGGCAAACGCTTCGCAATGGGAGCCGTAGTAAGAAGTAAAGAATGATGCCCAGAGCGTTGGGAACAACAATAGCCAGAATTGTCCAAAGGGTCCGGCTCATGCCGCGGCGCTTGGCATCGCGGTTGATATAGCCAATTAACAACAAATAACAGCCGCCTAGAATTCCGGCCAGCAGGCCGAGCAACGGGCGCCCCCATGCCGGTATTGGATGAGGCTGTGGGTGGCGAACCACAGCGATATTGAAAAACCACTGCGCCGCGACGAACGCGATGCCGCCCAGGCCCCATGCCCACGTCGGAATAATTTTGATTTCTGCCGCCAGTCCAGTTTGAGTTTCTTCTTTCGCTAGCATAAATTTGCCCACTTTCTGATCACCATTGCCGCGAACCTTGTCTGTGGCTCTTCACGTGAGTGCCGCGAGCCAACAACACCACACTTACAGCGAGTGCCGGTGCAATAAAGAAACACAGGAACGCTGTTTGCCAAACCAGAGTCGAGACTCCGACCTGCTCTCCCATCCAGGCAAACAAGCGCCACAGGAACGGCAGGGTCAGTGTTACGGTGAGCCCTACGCCCAAGCAAGTCATCCCCACCAGCCACATGCGCTCCCGAGCCTCCCGAAGTCGGGCGGCATGGAAGCGCACGCGCACCTGCGTGGCTCGCACTAAGCGGGCATCAGCGGCTACGGGAAGGGAGCGCAAAGCACGAACCATCTGGGCCGCGCCTTCCGCATAATCACGACAGGATGCGCACTCCTCGAGATGGTTCCGCAGCCAGATCTGCTGCGCATCCGAGAAAGCGTCACCCAGAGCGATCAGCTCCCGCGCCTCGTCATGTGTGTCCCGCGTCATGCCTGTGCTCCCTTCAACCGCGACATCAGCATGTTCAATCCGCGATACAGGCGCGACTTCACCGTGCCTACCGGGGCTCCGGTCACCGTGGCAATCTCCTCCAAAGCCAGCCCATCGTGGAAACGCAATACCACGGTTTCGCGATAGTCCGCCGGGATGCTGACCAAAGCGGCACTGATGCGCTCGGCCTGCTCGTGCTGTGCCACAACTTCCCAAGCCAACGGCCGTGTGTCGGCTGGTTCCGCTGGGGTGTGCTCTTCGCCCTCGATCAGCCCATCCAGGCTGACCGGGCGTTTCTTCCGCAAATAATCGAAGGTGAGATTTCTTGCCACCGCATAGAGCCAAGTAATGAATTCATGCCTACCGTCGTACTGATGGCCGCGTTCCAGCACGCGAATCCAGGTTTCCTGGAAAAGGTCCTCCGCCAGTTCACGATTTCCCGCGAGGTATACCAGATAACGCAACAGCCGGTGTTGATACTGCTCGATGAGACGGTCCAGCAACTGCGGATCGCGCCGACGAAGACCGCGAGCAACTACTCTGGCCTCGGACTCCAGGTCGATCATGAGGAAATATGCTGCAGCGTTCATGCTATCGGATATACGGGTGAGCACCTAAAAAGGATGCAAGGCGCGGTGGCAGGCCTTTCTGAGACTTTTCACGCCCGTGCCTCGTAGAAAGGTAACGGTAGGAGGAATTGCGATGAAACCCTCTGTTGCAATGTTCGTGGTTGTCCTACTGCTGCTTAGCATTATGGCTGGCTGCGTGCCGGGTCCTAACCCATCCAAGAAAATGGCGAGCGAACACGGCGAAATCGCGGGGTTCTGGCTAGGCCTCTGGCAGGGCTTTATTGCTCCGTTTGTGTTTGTGGCATCGCTGTTTAAGACCGACCTCAATGTCTACGAGGTCCACAACAATGGAGCCTGGTACAACTTCGGCTATCTGTTCGGCCTGACCTGCTTCTTTGGAGGGGGCGGCAACCGGACATCGCGAGTGGTGCAGCGTGGCAGGGTTCGCGCGGGCGCAGGAATAGACAACTAAATCCTTAGTCCGAAACTATCAAGAGACGGGTTTCTCGCCATCAACTCGCGAATTCTCGACGATTGGGAAGTCAGAATCACGTGCCTCCGAATTTGGAAATGCTCCTCCCTGCGTCTTGAGGCCAGTTCACCACTGCCATCTAGAACGTGCTTCTCCGATTTATAAACAGTGGGAATGAGACTGGGGTTGAAAAGTAACTGGATACCGGCAATTGACCGGCCTTACGCTGGGACAAGAGCGGCCATTGAATCGCAGGCGGAAATCACGATCTTTCGCTTGAAACTTCTCACAATTGGTGGAGGCGGCGGGAATCGAACTATCTGCCGTCTTGACAGCATGCAACTTATTGATTCCAGGAAGAGCCAGAAGGGCGAAAAACGTCACATTGCCGAATCCATTGTACGTTTATTGTACGAAAATGTTTTCGTTCTGGGTCCCGCTGACGCCACATAGCGACGTAAGTCTCCCACAAGTTTGCCTACGTTGATTGAGAAAAAACTCGATCTATTTTTCGGCAGTGGGGCTTGAGGCGGGCCGCCTGAACCGTGCAGGTCAGGCGGCGTTTGTAACGCGCTTACCACGCCGGCGAGTGCTCGTCCCAACCGCTCCTTGGTGACAGAAGCTGGCACCGGAATCGACAGAAGCGTGCGATTGGTTTGTCGGTCTCCCTGGAAAAGCCGAGAAGGAAAGGAAACTGAGTTGTGGCGCCATCGACGCCATCGCCATGCCGACCAGCGTCCCCTGAGCCAAGCGACTCCAGGAATGTCAGCCCGGCTTCGAGCAGGTGGGGGGCGGCTTTCGCAATACCATCCGATGTGACCATGGCAGGAGTTCCAGAGTCGGTTGGGTCCGGCACGGTGTCCCTCCCGCTTTGGGCTCTGATTCCGCCTGTCGAGCCGGAGCGGGACCGACGGGGCTCCCGGTACTCACCGAGATCGGTTGCGGAGGCAGCGCCTGGATAACGGGCTTGCGGTTGATTCGCGAAGATCTCCTGGACGGCCTGCATCAAGCACTGGCCGGTTCTTCGAGCATTCAAGCAGGGCCCTCGCGCAATAGACTCGTTGATACGTCGAGTGAATGTGCAGGGCTAAAATCTGATAATCTTCCTGCGAAAGGAACAACGACTATGCCCGTGAAGGCAATGAAAGCACCCGTGCGAGCAAGGCGCAGCAGAGCGGAAATGCAGCAGGAGTTCGCAGAGATCCAAGAGCAGGTGGAATCTGCGCGCGAGGCCGCAGACGTCAGGGCCGAAGAGGCCGCGCGATTGCGCGCGGCCGAGATCCGGCAAGCCGCCGAGGGAATAACGGTCGAGGCCGTAGTGCAGAAGATTTCAGGGCTGGGACTCGAGGTCGGCAAGGCGCTAGCCGATGTTTCCGAGCAGCTCACGCAGGAGGTGAAGGTATTGGCCACGGTGCGGGAGGCAGTAGCGCTCGAGCGCAAGGAACTGGAGCAACTCCATAAGATGGACGTGGCGGCCACGGCGCTCGATCAGATCGTGCAGGATTATGCGCGGGAAAAGCAGCGTGCGGAGGCAGAGATAGGTGCCCTGCGCCAGGCGTGGGAGGAAGAGTCGGCGAGAATGGAGCGTGAGCGCAAGGAGCAGGAAGAGAATCTTAAGAAGCAGCGGCAGCGCGAGATCGAAGATTATGAGTATAAGAAGGCGCTCGAGCGCAAGAAGGCTCAGGACAAGTATGAAGAAGAGATACGTCTAGTGGAGAAAAAGAACCAGGAGCGCCAGGAGGCTCTGGAGAAAGCGTGGAGACAGCGCGAGGCGGAACTGAAAGAGCGCGAGGACGAACTGACGCGTTTACGAAGAGAAGGTGAGGGTTTTCCGGCACGTCTCCAGAATGAGGCGGAGACTGCAGCGTTGCGGGTACGACGCGAGACGGAAGCCAAGTTCGAGCAGGAGGTGCTCGTTCTGAGGAAGGACGCGGAGACCGAAAGGCGGCTTGCTGAACTGCAGGTGAGGACGCTGGAGGAGACTCTGGCCCGCCAAGCTTCTCAGATCGTAACGCTCGAAAAGCAACTAGTAGACGCTAAGCAGCAGGTGCAGGACATTGCCTTGAAGGCGATCGAGGGGGCCTCTGGGTCGAAGGCATTGTCACATGTCAACCAGATCGCTATGGAGCAAGCAAAGAATCGACCTCAAGGGTAGCAGGACGGCCTCCACCCGAATCTGCCCCCAGCGCCCCGACTGGGTCGAGCTGATCGGCTCAACGGTGACCCGTATTCCGGAGTTCTCCTATGGGACGATCGCAAGGCCGATCCGTCCGTGAAGGCGATAGACTGTGAAATCGTTGCGGTCGACTGTGAAGATTCTCCTGATGCCTTCTCGCTCAGCCACTCTGACAAGTGCCGCGTCCGCGAGATCCATCGGCCGGTCGGCATACTTGATCATGAGCTCCCGTATGCGGGGTATGTCTACCAGGTCGAGGGTGAGGAGTCGCACCGCTCCTCGCGCCAACATCTCCCAGAGAGCTTCCTGGGCTTGTGGAAAATCCCCCAGCAAATAGACGGCTTCGACCAGGGGAGGCCACACGGTGACCAAGGGCTCTCGCAAGCTCTTCAAGCAATCGACGCACTTTTCGTGATACTGATCGTCAGCATCGACCAGCGCCACAAGCGGTCCAGCGTCGATGAGGATCACTTGTGATTCCGCCGCTTCTTGAGGATTTCGGAGAATCGGCGGCCCATCTGAGTGGAGCGACCGGGCATCCCGCCATGGACCACGCCGATCAAATCCGCAATCGCCTCATAGGGCGCGGCGATCGGCTCTTGCTGCTCCGCCCACGCTGCGATCGCGAGACGTATCACCTCGGAGACGGAGACTTGTCTGCGGCGAGCGATGCGCTCGATCCGCTTTCTGGTCTTCGCGTCAAGTCTCAAAGTCAGAGGAGAAGCCATATTGCTGATACCCATCAGTCTACTGTATTACGGAGTGTAATACAAGGAAATTGTGGATCGCAACTATTGACGGCAGATTAAGTGACGTGGGTGACCCAAGCATCGGTCGGGTCTCGTCAGGCGCCTGTTCGATGGTGTGCAAGGCCGCGCAGCGCGATCGCGAGGCTTCGCTTGATCGATGCGTAGTGCGCATGTGGGCGGGCGATGAATCCGAAGAAGCTAGGCAAGGTCGACAAACACTAAGGCCACCTCGGGAGCTACTTACCACTATCTTCGCGGAATTCGTTCAGCGCTACACCCAGGCAGGGCACGCCCCTCCACGAGGCGAGAGTCCCGGGGCTTTCCAGGTTCGGTTCTGGATCAGACGAGTCTACAATCCGAAATAGACGCAATCCTAATCCGAATTAGACGAAGCTTCCACCCGGCAGGGACGATACTGATCCCGTGCTCTTTCCCTGCTCCCGTGCTCTTTCCCTGCTTTTCCGCCGATCTGGTGTTCAGTGCGCTCAAGGACACGCCGGTTGTTATGGTTACGGGGCCTCGTCAGTGCGGCAAGTCCACACTGGTCCGCGATCCGGTCGCGGGCACGCGAATTCATCACCAAAACGACGACACCGTGCTGGCCGCGGCACGCAGCGATCCAACTGGGTTAATGCGCGCGCTCGATCAAAAGACCATTGACGAAGTGCAGCGAGTTCGCGACCTTTCTCCGGGCCATTGGGAAGTCAGTCGATGATGATCGCCGGGCCGGCCGGTTTCTGTTGACGGTGTTAGCCATTACATACCAGGAAGTGATGACGGTTATGAGCGATATGTATCCTGCAGAAGGAACCCGCGTCCGAAAAAATCGCAATGTATTGAGAATGCAGCTTGTTGAAAAATCTTCACGTATGTAATCTATTGATAATAAAAGATATGGTGGAGGCGGCGGGAGTCGAACCATTCAATCTGTTGCAAACATGTAACTTATTGATTCCAGAAATTGCCAGACCGGCTAAAAAGGCACCATTACCCGAGGCATTGTACGTTTATTGTACGATGCATTTTCGGGCTTTCGAAACGATCAGGCGCAAATTTTGCGAGCCTCAGTATCGCACACACTGCTAGGATTGGGGCCAAGAAATTGCCTGGCACGTATCAAATTCCTACCGCCCGTGACCGCGAGCGCTACCAAAGCTTGAGCGCCGCCAAAGGATTACAAAAGTCTTCGTGGCAATGAGGCTCGAACCAGGCCGAGGATGTAAAGCTGCTCCGCTTCGTCGCCCTGAAGTTTCTGCCGGCCGAGGTAGCCAAGGAATGGAGCGCTGAACCAAGATATGCTCATCGCTATCGAAGCTGATGGTTTGGTCGGCGACGCCTGGGTTCCCGGAGTAGAAGGGCCGCCTCATTCAGGCGGCCCAAGTTACGTCCTCCTGCTGCTGTTATTGTCAATTACGGCTTGATTGATAAAAAGGTGCCGGCCAATTCGTTGAGCCCCTGGCCGTTGCCCACGGTGACGAACAGCTCGTTGGTTGCTCCACTGGATGAGTTCCCGCCACCGAAAGCGATTCCCCAGAGGTTGTTGAGGACGACCTGCTTGCCATTCTGATCCTTGATCGTGCCTACGAACTTGCCGGTATTAAGGTCGAACCCGTTGATAGTTCCGAACTCGGAGTTGTTTGAAATCAGCAGAGTATTGCTGAGCGGCCCGAAGTTGCTAGGTGCCAAGGCGATCCCCCATGCTTGGTTCAGTGGTAATCCTTTGATCAGTGTCTTCACGAGGACACCTTTCTCCGTAAAGACGTCGACGTAACCGCCGTTGCCGAAGTTCGGTTTAGCGTAGGCGACGTAAACCATGCCATTAATGTCCTGAATCCCAAACGCTGAGAAGTCGGGCGGGATCGACGGATCGCTGAACGACTTCACCAGCTTGAAGTCGCCGTCGTACATATCGATTACATTGTTGGCGTTGTCGAGTGCGTAAAGGAAATTCCCCGAGCGATAACTCGTGATGGCCAAGCCCTGGTACAGCGCCCCAATAGCGGAGTTGTCGACTACGATGATCGATTGGTTGCCGTTTACGTCCGGCACATATGCGCTGATGGTGCCATCCAGCGTGTCAAAAAGGAAAGTCGCTGGCACGCCCTGAATCTTGAAATCCGTCGATGATCCGTTGGAAACGATTCCCGTCGGTGTGCCCGGACCGTTTCCACCTTGCGCCGAGCCCATTTCGCTTCCGGCTGTGGGAATCAAGATCCGGAGAGGTATTTGTCCTCCCGTTGCATTGTAGACGGTCACCCATCCGGTGTCGTTATCGGGAATGTACCAAGGCCCTGTGGCGCTATGGGCCAGTCCCCAGGGGTTAGCCAGCAGCGGGTCGACGTGCACGGTTTGGGTTGTCGTGCCCCCACGATTGACTAGATTGAGTTGATTCGAATCTAAATATGTGACCCGATATTGCGCATGGGCCGGGGCCGAAAGCATGATCAGAACAAGGCCGAGGCTAGCGGCGAGCGCGATCCTGCAAACATGCATAATGGTACCTCCTTAGCGAAGTCAGGAGCAGAGGAAGCGTGAAACCATCGGCCGAAATGACTGGTGCAGAACCTTCTCTGACCTGCTGGCAGGCGATTGTACACCGATCCTGTTCTTAGGCAAAAAGAGATACGACATTCAACGCGAAGAGCGGCTACCGGAATAGTTAGGCCATTTGATAATCGACGGCAAGAGTGCAATTTTTTTCTCTTTTCCAAAGTTTTGCTTGACATCGTTTCGGACTGGGCTAAACTTTCGGGCTGTCAGTGCAACGCGACTACTCTTCCGCAGTAGAAGGTGTACTGTCTCGGGGTTGTTGTTCACAATTGTGAACAAAACTTCCAGGAGGATTCCTTTGAAACTGAAAAGCTTGGCGGTAATCACTCTTCTTGTCCTTTGCTGCAGCTCTGCCTTTGCACAGACCTACGCTTTCGGATTCCTTAACTACACCGGCGGAGTTCAATATTGCAACTACGAAACCTTCCAGACGGGCGGAGCAGGCAACTTCTATTTGACGGGCCTGGACGTTCTGGACGCTTGCGCTCACTCCGCGAATCCGTTTGCGACTCTCGAAGGCACCGCGATCAAGGTTACCGCTGAGAACTTGGAGAGCCTTGGATTGCAGCCGGGCATCACCGGCCCCGGCCATTTCATTTATGCTGACGCGATCATGGACGCCTACGCTGGCACGTACACCGGTGAGCAGTGGATGACGATCACGGCTACGTCCGTAAACTCCAAGAACGAGGCTGGTAGATGGAATTGGGACTCATTCCTTGGCTTCAGCGGATACGAGTTCCTTGGGGCCTTTGGCTTCCTGACGGACAAGCTTCCCAAAAAAGACGCAAGCTCGGAGGCCGTGAAGGCCGCAGGGACCACGTTCAAGGCGAGCAGCGCTGCCCTGAAAAAGGACAAAACCAGCCGCAGGACGACCCTGCAGTAACAATCCGCTCCTGATGTTTTTCGTGGGCCACGCTGGTTCCCCGCGTGGCCTTTTTCTTATATGTGGAAAGTCGATTTTAATCCGGGGAAAGAAATGATTCGATGGACAACAATGCTGCTGTTCGTCGGCTGCCTGATAGGGGCTGGGCTCTGGACAGAATCGGTACAAGGGCAGGATTGCGTGGGGCAAACTACCACAAAAGAGCGGGCAGCGACTCAAGAGGCAGCACCAGGGCAGGCGACACCAAAGGGATCAATGCCGGGACAGGCAGGAGACGCTGCGGCTGCGAAATCGGGATTTCCGTTAGACGAGTTCACAGAATTTTCGGCGGTGATGGTGGGCAGTATGCTACCTCACGATGACAGGGAGGGTTATGTTTACAGATCCGGAAACCTGCTGAGGTCGGAAGGCCCCATGGAAAAAGGCTATTACATCACCGATTTGACACAAGAGATGACCTACGGTCAGACGAAAATGGGATGCGTGAAGGTCGCGCACGCGTATTTTCGCTCTTGGCCCTTCATCGCTTCGAGACCCGGCCACACCAGCGAGCGCGTGGCGGTCGGGAAGGAGACCGTGGACGGACGCGTGTGTCAGGTGGAGGACGTTACCGTGACTGGAAGAGACCTTGTGGTAGCCACGAAGCTGAGATTCTGGGAGCCGGAAGAATGGAAGGGCTTCCCCATTAAGGTCGAAGATCTGAATAGTAAAGGGAGCAGGGTGGTGCGATTCAAGGAAGTAGTCCTGGGCCCGCAGGATCCAACGCTTTTCATTTATCCGGAAGACTGTGGGCGCCTTCCCGAAGGCCCGACGAAGAAGCCGGCAAAGACTCCGAAAGTCAAGCCACCCGCGGCGACGCCGCCGGCAAGCGGTCCGCAACAATGATCCAGCGGTTCAGGGATGGCCGCGAGCCTGAGTCTCGATTTTGGGTCTGAGGAGTAATGTGTTCGGTGCGCGCGTGATTCGACGGTGGTTGTGTTTGGTGTGTTGGTGCGCGAGTACGGCGGCGGCTGGAACGCCCGCACCCAACATTTTGTTGATCACGCTCGACACGACGCGCGCGGACCGGATGGGGTTTCTCGGATCGAAGCGCGGGCTGACGCCGAACCTGGACGAACTGGCATGGCAAGCGGCGGTGTTTACGCACGCCTATGCGCAGGCTCCGCTGACTTCTCCTTCGCACGCGACCATTCTTACGGGAACTTATCCGCAGTTCCATCAGGTGTACGACTTTCCCGATGTGCTGGCGGAGGATCTCCCCTATGCCCCGGCGATTCTACGATCTCGTGGATATCACACGGCGGCATTTATTGGCTCGATAGCTCTTGACCCTAATGGGGGCGCTCCCGGATTTGACCGGGGGTTTGACACCTACGACGCGGGTTTCAGCACGGCAGCGTTCGATAAAGAAGAAGATCGCTACCGCACGGTTGAGCGCCGCGGCGGTGAGGTGGTGGAGCATGCTCTGGCGTGGTTGAACTCCCATCCACAAGGTCCGTTCTTCATGTGGGTTCATCTTTATGACCCGCACGAGCCGTACGAACCGCCCGAACCCTACAAGGGCCGCTATGCGGCGGAGCCGTATGACGGGGAGATTGCGTACATGGATTGGGCGGTGGGGAAATTATTTCGGGAGCTGAAAACGCGCGGGCTCTACGATGGAACAATGATCGCGGTGATGGCCGACCACGGGGAATCACTGGGAGCTCACGGGGAAAATAATCATGGGTTCTTTCTTTACGATGAGACGATCAGGGTGCCGCTAGTGATCAAGCTGCCGCACGCGGGTGCAGCGGAGAGACGGATTGAGAATCGGGTAGAGTTGGTGGATGTGATGCCGACGCTGTTGCAGATTGCGGGAGCGGCGGTGCCGGCGGAAGTGCAGGGCAAATCACTGGTCGGACTGATGAAGGCGGGAGAGGCAGAAGCTACAGATTCCTGGCGCGACCGTCCAGCTTATTCGCAGGCGGATTATCCGCACCTCGCGTTTGGATGGAGTGCGCTGCAATCGCTGCGGACCGGAAGATATTTGTACATACAGGCGCCGCGGCGGGAACTCTATGACCAGACGGTAGACCCCGAAGCGGAGCACAATCTGGCAGCGACGGCGGCGGCGGTGGCCGATACGCTGGGCGGCCAGGTGCGGGCAATCCGGGAAAAGACAACCAGCAAGCGGGCAGCACCCGAGCTGTCGGATGAAAAGCTTGCGGCCCTGGATCCAGCGGCGCAGGCGAAGCTCGCATCGCTGGGATACGTTACGTCGGGCAGCCATGTTTTCAAATCGTCGGACCAAGAGCCCGATCCGAAGGACAAGATTGGGACGATCAGAGCAATTCGACGCGTCAACGATCTGATGGCGGATGAGCACTACTCGGAGGCGATTCCAGTTCTGCAGAAATTGATCGCCGAAAACCCGGAGATGCCCATGCCGTATTCCAAGCTGGGCGATTGCTACTTGAAGACGCACGAGTTCGAGAAAGCAGAGCCAGTGTTTCGCAAGGCGGTGGTGTTGGACCCGAAGCTCACCGACGCCGAGATGGGGTTGGCCAAAACTTTGATGCGGCTTGGAGATATTGAGGAAGCAACCACTGTGCTCGAGAAGGTCACAGCCAGGGTGCCGAATCTGGCGGAGGCACACCTCCTGCTGCAGATTGCATATGCCCGGAGCAACCGCGTGCCAGAGACGATCAGCGAATGTGAAAAAGTATTGAAGTTCTTTCCACGTAGCTACGGAACCTATCTGACTCTCGGGCAATTTCTGGCGAAGTCCGGGGACTTGGAGGGGGCAGTGCTGAAACTTCAAGAGGCGGCTGCGCTGCGGCCCGAGATACCAGCGCCGCATTTGTATCTGGCCGATGTTTACACTAAGTTGGGGAAGCAGGCCGATGCGGAGCGCGAGCGGGCTGAGGGCGAGCGTCTGGCCGCGAATCCGATCCATCCGGCGAACGGCGCACCCGACCCGGGAAATGCCGCGCCGCAGGAGTGAGTCGGTCGGAATATTGTCGTTGCCTTCGTTCCGAGCGATCTTGAGCCGCAGTGGTTCCGGTCATGTTCCCCGGGAATGGAGTCTGATTCGATGTTTGTGATTCGTTGGCTGTTGTGTGTTGTGAGTCTGGCCGCGTTCGCGCTGCCGCTCCAGAACCCGCCGGTTCAGAGTAACGGGAATCAGAGCGCTGGGAATCAGACCACTGTGAACAGTGCTTCCGCGACCCCGGCAGCGGGGAAGACGGCCGGCCATCCCACTGCGCGAAAAACGCGCGGGTCGGAGAAGGCGTTTCCCAATATTGTGCTGATCACGCTCGACACAACGCGCGCGGACCGTATGGGGTTCATGGGATCGAGGCGCGGACTTACTCCGAACCTGGATGGGTTGGCGCGGCAGTCGGCGGTGTTCACACGGGCCTACGCGCAGGTTCCGCTAACCTCGCCTTCCCATGCGACGATTCTCACGGGGACCTATCCACAGTACCATCACGTGCTCGATTTTCCGGATGTGCTGGGTGAGGACCTACCCTATGCACCGGCGATTTTACAATCGCATGGATATCACACCGCAGCATTTATCGCCTCCCTGGCTCTTGACCCGCACGGTGGCGCTCCGGGTTTTGACCGCGGATTTGACGTCTACAACGCCGGATTCAGTTCAGCGAAGTTCTTGGCTGAAAGGGACCGGTACAACTCCATCGAGCGCCGGGGGGTTGAAGTGGTGTCCCGGGCGACAACCTGGTTGAACCACAATCCCAGAGGTCCCTTCTTCATGTGGGTACATCTTTATGACCCGCACGAGCCTTATGATCCGCCCGAACCCTACAAAAGCCGGTATGCGGCGGAGCCGTACGACGGAGAGATTGCGTACATGGATTCGGCCGTAGGGAAATTACTGCGGGAGTTGAAAACGCGCGGGCTCTACGATGGAGCGATGATCGCGATAATGGCCGATCACGGCGAGTCGCTGGGAGCTCACGGAGAGGATACGCACGGATTCTTTCTTTACGATGAGACCATCAACGTGCCGCTGGTGATTAAGCTGCCGCACGCGCGCGCAGCGGAGAAGCCGATCCGGGGTCAGACAATCAAGGGTCAATCAATCAAGGATGGGCAGACCGAGGATCGACAGATCTACGGTCGGCGAATCGACGATCGGGTGGGGCTGGTGGACGTGATGCCGACGATGTTGCAGACGGCAGGAATTGCCGTACCGGCCGAGGTGCAAGGGGAATCGCTGCTGGGATTGATGACAACGACGACGAAAGGGGAAGCCGAGCAATCCGCGGCGGCTGCGAATTCCTGGCGCAACCGTGCGGCCTATGCGGAGTCGGATTATCCTCACATCGCTTTCGGATGGAGTGCGCTGCAGTCGCTGCGGACGGGAAAATACTTGTTTGTGCAGGCGCCGAAGCGGGAACTGTATGACCAGACGGTGGACCCAAAAGCGGAGCACAATCTAGCATCGACCTCGGTAGCGGTGGCCGACACGCTGGCGGGCCAGGTGCACGCGTTCCTCGACAAGACAACCAGCAAACGGGAAGCGCCCAAGCTCTCCGACGAAAAGGTTGCGGCCCTCGATCCAGCACTGCAGCAGAACCTGGCGTGGCTCGGATACGTAACGGGGAGCAGCCACATTGCCAAGCCTTCTGACGAGGGTGCCGACCCGAAGGACAAGATTGCGACGGCCAATACGATCCGAGACACCAATGCTCTTCTTGATAATGAGCACTACGAGGAGGCTGTTCCGATCCTGCAGAAGCTGATTGCCCAAGAATCAGACATGCCGATGCTCTATTTCAAGCTCGGCGGGGTCTATATGCACTTGCAGCAATACGACAAAGCGTCCCCGATGCTGAGCAAGGCGGTGGAGCTGGACCCGAAGTTCACCATGGCCGAATTGGACCTGGGCAAAACCTTGATGCGACTCGGAGATGTGCAGGGGGCAGCGACTGTGCTCGAGAGGTTGACCGCCAGGGTTCCGAATCTTATCGATGCACACCTCTTGCTAGAGATCGTTTACGCGCGAGCCAACCGCCCAGAGACGATCAGCGAATGTGAAAAGGTGCTGAAGATCATCCCTGAACAATACGGAACGTACCTGATTCTGGGGCGATATCTGGCGAAGTCGGGCGACCCTGAGGCGGCATTGCCGAAACTGGAGAAGGCGGCTGCGCTGCGACCCCAAAGAGCCGAGCCACATATTGCTCTGGCCGAGGTTTACGATCAGTTGGGACGCAAAGAAGATGCGGCGCAGGAGCGGACCAAAGCCGATCGCCTGAAGCAATCTGCCCAAGAGTCAACCAGAGAAGAGTGAGTCAGGGAGCTTCCTCCGGAGAGGACTCACCGGGCTGTAATGCTAACGGGCACGAGGTCGGAGTATCGGATTTTGCCATATTGTCGAATGATAGACTTTTTCCCATGTCGCTAATTCGTGAGTGGCTGTGCGTTTTCGGGCTGATCGGAAGCGTGCTTGCTGCAGCGGTTGGGCCGCCCGGCGCAGTTACGACGAATAGCGCACCGGTGCACACTGCTCCGCCCAAGGCTGCTCCGGCGAACATTGCTTTGCCAAACATTGTCCTGATCACTCTCGACACGACGCGCGCGGACCGGATGGGGTTTCTGGGATCGAAGCGCGGGCTGACGCCGAACCTGGACGAACTGGCATGGCAAGCGGCGGTATTTACGCACGCCTATGCGCAGGCTCCGCTAACGCCGACCTCGCACGCGACGATTCTCACCGGTACGTATCCACAGTTCCACCAGGTAAACGATTTTCGTGTGCCGCTGGCGAACGATCTGCCCTACGCTCCCGACATTTTGCACGCTCACGGATATCACACTGCGGCTTTTGTCGGCTCGACGGTTCTCGACCCAGCTACAAACTACGCGCCGGGCTTCGACCGTGGGTTTGACACCTATAACGCTGGCTTCCACCCTGAAGAACTCCGGCAGAAGGGCCGCTTCCAGGCGATCGAGCGCCGTGGGGACGAAGTCGTGGCACGTGCCCTGGCTTGGTTGACACAACACCCGACAGGACCGTTCTTTATCTGGGTGCATTTGTATGATGCCCACGACCCGTACGATCCGCCAGAACCCTACAAGAGCCGCTACGCCTCGGAGCCATATGACGGAGAGATTGCGTACGAGGATGCGGCGGTGGGGAAATTGCTGGGGCAGTTGAAAGCGGACGCTCTGTACGACGGCGCAGTGATTGCCGTAATGGCGGATCACGGAGAATCGCTGGGGGCTCACGGAGAAGATACACATGGGATTTTTCTGTATGACGAGACGATTCGGGTGCCGCTGGTGATCAAGTTGCCGCACGGAAGTACGGCGAAGAGCCGGACCGAGAAACAGCCCGAGGTTCGGGTCGACAGTCGGGTCGAACTGGTGGATGTGATGCCGACGCTCTTGCAGACAGCGGGAGTGGCCGTGCCGGCCGAAGTCCAAGGGGAGTCGCTGCTGGGACTGATGACGGCGACGACTGAGTTGACTACCACCGCCACGATGATGAAGGCGGGAGGCGACGCGGCCGTGGCCGCGTGGCACGATCGGCCGGCTTATGCGGAGACGGATTATCCTCACACCGCATTTGGATGGAGTGCACTGCAATCGCTGCGAGCAGGAAAGTATTTGTATGTACAGGCGCCGCGGCGGGAACTGTATGACGAGGTTGCGGACGCGAAAGCGGAACACAATCTCGCGGCGGAGTCGACCGCAGCGGCGGATACGCTGGCGAGCCGGCTCGACGGCATCCGGCAGAAGACGAGCAGCCACCGGGAAGCACCGAAGGCGGCGGTCGACCCGATGGCGCACGAGAAACTGGCCGCGCTTGGATACGTTTCAGGGCGCAGCAACGTTTCGAAGGCAGATGCCGGTGACCAGGGAGCCGATCCCAAGGACGAGATCCAGATCAGCAACTTGACACACCAGGCCAATGCGTTACGCCAGAGTGGGCGCCCCGACGAAGCTGTCCCTCTGCTGCAACAACTGGTGGCCCAGAAACCCGGCGTGTCCAATACTTATGCGGAGCTGGGCGAGTGCTTTCTGGATATGATGGAGTTCGACAAGGCTGTGCCTGTGCTCCGCAAGGCGATGGAGTTGGATCCGGATTCGGCCTCGAGGCATTTCCAATTGGCGAAAGGTTTGATGGGAGTTGGGGATTTCGCGGGTGCGGTGCCGGAACTGGAATTCGCCGTAGCCAAGGTGCCGGGCTTTGCCGAGGCGCATCTTTTTCTGGAGTCGGCTTATGCGCATACCAGCCGCGTGCCGGAGACAATCAAAGAGTGCCAGACGGTGCTGGAGTTCATGCCGGATCACTTCGGAAGCTACCTGATCCTGGGGCGATTCCTGGAGCTGTCGGGAGATTTTGAGGGAGCTATCCCAAAGTTGAAGAAGGCCGCCGCACTCGAACCCAAGGCGCCTGAGCCGCACATGTTTCTAGCCGATGCCTATGCTCAGCTGGGACGTGAAGCGGACGCAGCGCGGGAGCGGGCCGCAGCCAAACGCCTTGGAGCAAGCAACAAGGACTAAGTGCCCCCATTTCGTCGGCACCGCCGGGAACCAGGGTCGCGCGGACTGGCGCGGTGCCTGCGTTACGAACTGAAAAGCATCAGCGTAGCCTGCTGTTTGTCCCGGCGAAGTGGAGACCCCAGGCTTGGCGCAACAGCGTAAAACCCTGCATCCGGCCAGCGCCGCACTGAAGAAAATCGGTGGAACCATGGAACGCGGCTTCTCGATCTGAACGTCCGCAAAGTCTGCCCCGTAACGTTTGCCAAAACCAGCGGTACTTTGTCCGTACTGGCGGGGTGGTCATTCGCGGCTTGTTCAACCGCGGCGTTCACTCCGTCTGCCGCGAAATCATACCAATCGAAGGTATCCTCGCGGCTAGCTTAAACTTCATCCGAGCACTTATCGGACTAAAGTCTTTGTGATGTTCCACGGAGCGGTTGTTCGGGATAACGTAGACAAGTCGTTCGAGACTCTGGTTCGGAGATGAAGCTGACTGCGACTGAGCCAATGATTTGAGCGAGGATACAGCCAAAACAGCGAAGAACAAAATCGGCGAGAAACCATGGGATGCGCTAATTATACGACAGAAACGCGGCCCGAATGCGGCTGAGCGGCGCGGGAACTGTGCTAGTCTGATGGCCTGATGAACCTTTCGTGCGCTCTGGGTGCCGGTTTCTTGTGTGCGTGGCTGGGCCTAACGGCTATGGCGTCTACGAAGGAGACAGCACCGCGGCCCGATATCTTTCTCATAACGATCGACACTCTGCGAGCCGACCACGTGCACTGCTACGGCTATAAGCAGGTCAAGACGCCCGCTCTGGACGCTCTGGCAAGAGATGGCATCCGCTTCGAGCAAGCGTTCACCGCGAGCCCGATCACAAATACTTCGCACGCCAGCATTCTCACGGGGCTGTTGCCGAGTTCACACGGAGTGACCGATTTTGGCGTGCCGCTGTCTCCTGCGAATCCAACGCTGGCGGAGTTGCTTCGCAAGCAGCGCTATCACACAGCCGCTTTCATTGGAGCAGTCATTCTCGACAGCAAGACGCTGGCTCCCGGATTCGATCAAGGGTTCGACTTCTACGACAACTTTCCCGAGCATCCAACCTCGAAATCGCGATGGGGACGCATTGAACGCCGGGGGATGGAAGTGGTGCGGCACGCGGAGACGTGGTTGAGTCAGCATCCAACCGGCCCATATTTCCTATGGGTGCACCTCTACGATCCGCACGATCCCTACGAGCCTCCCGAGCCGTATTCACGAATATACAAAGATGATTTGTACGATGGAGAGATCGCCTATGCCGATTCCGCACTGGCAAACTTCATCGCGTGCCTCAAGAAAACGGGTCGGTATCGCAACTCGATTATCGTTGTGGTCGGCGATCACGGAGAAGGGTTGGGCGAGCACCACGAGGATACTCACGGAATTTTCCTTTACGACTCAACGACTCACGTGCCGCTGATTCTCAAGCTGGCTCACGGACTCAACGCAGGAGTGGCAGTCGATGCACAGGTGACAACCCTTGATATTGCGCCAACGATACTCGATCTGGCGGGTGCCCCGGCGTTCGAGAAGACGGATGGCAGCTCGTTGAAGCCCTTTTTCACTGGGTCGGAGAGAGCTGAGCACACAGCCTTCGGCGAGACCGACTATCCTTTGCGCTTCGGTTGGGCTCCGCTGCGATCTGTGCGCAGCGAAGGATATAAATACATTGAGGCGCCCCGGCCTGAGTTTTATGACTTTTGGAGCGATGCAGGCGAGTTGATTAACCGGTATGAACCTTGGAACGATCGCGTGCAGAGGGCGCGCGCCATGCTGACGGAAGTGCGCGCCCGGGAGCCGTCGCCAGCGACTGTCAAGGGAGCGGTGGGACAGGAAACAATCGATGAGCTCAAGACGCTGGGATATGTTGGCCCTGCAGATGCGGGAAGCGCAACAACGGCTCCGGAGCCCTCGATGTTGCCTGACCCGAAGGACAAGATCGAAGAGCAAAATTTGCTACACGCAGCGATGATGGCAACCGAAGACGACCGCAATGAAGAGGCTCGGAAGCTTTTCCAAAACGCGCTGGCGCTCGATCCCGGATCCTCGACCGCTCTGCGGCAATTGGGGGAACTGGAATTACGGGCTGGGGAATACGACAAGGCCGCGGAGCACTTGAAGGGCGCGACGCAGGCCCGTCCGAACGACGCTACGGCGTTTTTCTATGAGGGACAAGCATTGGAGCATCTGCACGACTTCGCCGGAGCGCGCGATGCGCTCGAGGCCAGCCTGAAGCTCGTGCCGGGCCAGTTGCCGGGCCGCCTGCTCCTGGGTCGGGTGTATCTTGGGCTGAACAAACCAAAGGACGCTGCAGATCAGTTCGAAGCCGCGCTGCTGCTGCAGTCGAACAGCGTAGAAGCTCAACAAGGACTCGCAGAGGGGGAAATTGAAGAGGGCAACTTCACCGTGGCTGTGCGTCAGCTCGAAGCCCTCTCCAGGACGGACGCGAAAAATCCGGACGTCTTCGAATGGCTGGCGAAAGGTTACGCACGATTAGGAGAAGCCGCGAAAGCAAAGCGAGCTCGGACGCAAGCCCAGCTGCTGCGGCAGCGCAGTGCGCACGCATCCGACAAATAGGAAAGAAATCCACATGCGACTTTCTAGGTTTAGCGCTCTGCGACGGTTTTGCCGGCGTTCACAAAGATGTCGCTCAGCACGTGCCCCCGCATCTGTGGCGGCTGTTCAATCCCATACAGATGCAGGATTGTGGGAGCGATGTCGTACACCGAAGCCGCAAACCCCATAAGCCGCAGATTTTGCTTGATGCCGGGTCCCATGACAAAGAAGGACCCGGGGACGTCATCGCCGTCTGCGAAGTCGTGTTTGGCGATGACTGGCGTCGTCTTCTCGTGGTCCATGTGCGCATGCGGATCGGTTTCTTCGAATTCGCGAAGCGGTTTGATGCCGTGATCGGAAACAATGATCAGGTAGGTGTTCTCGTCGACATGCTTCAGGATTTCACCCAGGACCTTATCGAACGCGACGTACTGGTCAGGGAAAGCCTGGGTTCGCACCGCGTTAATTTTGGGATTGTAGCCGGCGTTGTAAGGAGCAATGGGATAGAGCCAGTGCCCCGTGCGATCTTCGCATGACTGACCCAGCCAGGTGAAGTCGGTTGGATGGTGGTCGAGGATATAGGCGAAGAGACGAGTCTGTTGGTCGCGGATCGATTGAACCTTAGCCAGCCAGGCATCGATTTCCGCCGACTCATGCCCTTGAAGATCGGCCGCGGAGGGCATCCGTTCGCAGTCGATATAAAAGTCCCCCACATTCTTCAGCAATTCAGCCTTCAGGGATGGAGGGTAGACTGCATCTCCACCCTCGACTTCCGAAAGTTTGGGTGCACAAAGGACGCCGTCCTCGCAGTTCTTGCCGCGAGTCAACATGCCGCTGATCATGTAGCCGTTCACCGGCATCACCGGAAAAGTGGCTGGGACATTGGTCATCCCGACAGTAACGTGATTCTTGGACAGAATCGACCAGATCGGTTCCTCCTTGAGCATGTTGGTATTGGCAGTAATTCCGCCCACAATGAAACCTGTAACCCCATGCTCCTCGGGCTCGGTGCTGGTGAACATGGTGCTGAAGACGCGAGGGCAGTTCGGTGCGGAGACAGTGCGGAGTTTACCGTAGGCTGCTTTCTTTATCACCGATGAGAGATTGGGCATCTTGCCCTCGAGGAGCAAGGGCCGAATGACGTCAAGTTCCATGCCGTTGACGCTGACTACGACCACGTGGGGCTGCGGCTTGGCAGAGCTTTGGCCCAAGCCGGATATAGGTGGAAAGAGTAAAACGCAAGACGCTAACACAAAGACAGCCAACCGACGCAATACCATGGACCCCCCACATCAATTAGGGCCTGCGACGAGAACTCTCGCCGAATCGACGGCATTATAACGCATTCTGGAACCCTGCTCGCAGATGGACATCCATCGGGACACGACACTCACTATGACGACATAGCCTGGATGCGTTGCACCAAATCCGTGACGCTCAAGATACGGGTGAGCTACCGCTTCCGTCCAGACACCTACGAGGCAGTTTCATTGCGACGGAGGCTTTGCCCATGTCCAAAAGGAAGACGATCTGGATGACTGCGAGATCATAAGGGCAGCACCGCCATTTGACCCATTCTCGGCTTGTACCAGATGATTGGAGTCGAACCCGCACCTGCCGTTGAAAAAACCTCTTAGCGAGAGGACGATTCCATGAGAAGGCTTGAAGGATCGCGGCGTGATTTCCTCAGGACAGCAGGGGTGGCAGTCGGAGCTTCGTTGGTTCTGCCGAAGTTGGCTCCGAGTCGAAGCGGAGCACCCCCGCAGACCCAAGCTGACAGTGCTCCTGCGCAGGTGCCCGGCAAGCCGGACTATATGCTGCGGATCAGAACATGCCCAATTGAGATCGCACCTAATCGCATCGTCTCTGTGACTAACTATAACGGGCAGTTTCCCAGTCCCCTCCTCCGGCTTAAGGAAGGACAGAGGGTCACGGTGGATATCTACAACGACACGGATTCTCCCGAACAACTCCACTGGCATGGACAAAAAGTACCAGCAGACGTGGGCGGAGCCTCGGAGCAGGGCACACCGTTTATTCCAGCGCACGGGAAGCGCCGGATCGAGTTCATTCCGCAGCCCGCAGGATTTCGCTTCTATCACACGCACAACCGGGCAGGTGCGAACCTGTCTGCTGGACAGTACAGCGGTCAGGTCGGCCCCGTCTACATAGAGCCCAGAAGTGATCCTGGCAAGTACGACCGCGAAGTATTTCTGGTGCTGAAGGAGTTTGAACCCACCTTCAGCCGGGGTGGTGATATGGCTATGCATTTCCTTTCTCCAGCGATCACTGTGAAAGCGCTGAAGAGGCCGGTGAGTCGGCCATGAAAGCCTCGCTTGCGAAAGGGATGACCAAAGGGTACGAAGTTGGATACCGTTCATTCACAATCAATGGTCGGATGCTGGGGCATGGAGAACCGATCAGAGTCAAACAGGGAGAGCGAGTGCTTTTCCACATGCTGAATGGCAGTGCAACCGAGATTCGCAGCCTCGCACTACCCGGTCATTCTTTCCGGGTTGTCGCCTTGGATGGAAACCCTGTGCCGAATCCCACACGGGCTCCGGTGGTCTGGTTGGGGACAGCGGAGCGTATCTCAGCCATTGTCGAGATGAACCATCCCGGAATTTGGATCATGAGTGATCTCGATAACGATGATCGACGCCACGGGATGGGGATCGTGATCGAATACGCAGGACGCTCTGGCAAACCTGAATGGGTAGCTCCTGCACCGTACCGCTGGAATTACATGCTGTTCGCAAAGCCCGGCGCTTTCGCCGCAGCAGACGAAACGTTCGAAATGACTTTTGCGAAAGACAACGCTGCTGAGGAAGGCTTCAATCGTTGGACGATCAACGGCGTTTCCTATCCCATGACGAGCGAAATGACACCCGCCACGTTTCACCTACGACAGGGCAAGCGATACCGCATTCACATGCGCAATGCCAGTGACGACATACACCCGATCCATCTTCACAGGCACTTCTTTGAGTTGGCGAGTCTGGGCGGGAAGCCAACCAGCGGGGTCATGAAAGATGTTGTTATGCTCGGAGGCTACCAAGAGGCTGTGATTGACTTCGTGGCCGACAATCCGGGACTGACACTCTTCCATTGTCACCAGCAACTCCACATGGACTACGGATTTATGACGTTATTCGATTACAGGTAACGAACCTGAACGGGGAGGACGCAATGCAAGCTCGACGATTCCTCGGAAGCAAGGCACCAGCGACAACGGCTCTGATCCGTTTGATGGTGGGTTGGGTGTTTATGTCTGAAGGAATACAAAAGTTTCTCTTTCCCGCCGCTCTGGGAGTGGGCCGGTTTACGAAAATCGGCATCCCAGCCCCGCAGTTTTTTGCCCCATTCGTAGGAGTCGTGGAGATTGTCTGCGGGGCACTATTGATCGTGGGTCTATTTACACGTCTTGCGTCGATTCCTTTGCTTATCGACATTCTCGTCGCCATCGGTACGACGAAGATTCCGATGCTGTCGAAAGCCGGATTCTGGGGCACGATGCATGAAGCTCGCACAGACCTCTGCATGTTGCTAGGTCTGATATTCCTGCTAATCGTTGGTTCGGGTACTCTGTCCTTCGATGACCGCCTCTCACGCCAACCAGACCTCCACATCAAAAGGGCAAGTGTCGTTAGCTGAATTAGCGCTCGTCTTTTTGAAGCTTGGCACAACAGCATTTGGCGGACCAGCGGCCCACATTGCCATGATGGAAGACGAGTTTGTTAGAAAGCGGCAATGGATTACCCAAGCAGAGTTCCTTGACCGCCTTGCGGCAGCAAGCCTGATCCCCGGCCCAAGCTCAACAGAGGTTGCGATCTTCATCGGACAGTCCAAACGAGGCTGGGCAGGTCTACTCGTTGGCGGTGTTTGTTTCATTCTTCCTGCTGGAATTCTGGTCACCCTCATCGCCGCTGTTTATGCACGCTACGGGTCATTGCCACAAGTAGCCGGGATTCTGTACGGCATCAAACCCGCCGTGATCGCCATCATCTTGCAAGCGTTGTGGACCCTGTCTCGCACTGCGATAAAGACCAAGCTCCATGCCGTGATCGGGATGATCGCAGTGCTTCTCAACGCTGTTGGTGTTGCCCCGCTCATTGTCCTTGCCATTGCGGGGATCGCTGCCTGTGGAGCGGTTCGGTTCAAGATGCAAAAGTCGTTTATGGTATCGGCTCCGTCATTCGTTCAATCTGGTTTTCTCCTCGGACCGGCAGTTGCGGCGATGACGATTCCCGTCAGCCTTGTGCGGCTGTTCCTTTCATTCTTGAAAATCGGAGCGGTCGTTTTCGGAAGCGGATACGTCCTTCTCGCCTTCCTCCGGGCAGAGTTCATAGACCATCTCCATTGGATCACGGAAAAACAACTGCTAGATGCCATTGCGGTTGGGCAATTCACACCCGGCCCAGTGTTCACAACCGCCACTTTCATCGGCTATTTGGTTGCAGGAATACCCGGCGCAGCCGTCTCAACAGTTGGCATCTTCTTACCGGGGTTTGTCCTCGTTGCTTCAAGCGGGCCGCTCATACCGAAACTACGTCAGTCTGCACTCGCATCGGCAATCCTGGACGGAGTGGTGGCCGGGTCTTTGGCACTAATGGCGGTGGTCGCTTGGCAACTAGGCCGGACGGCAATCGTTGACTGGCGTACCGTCATTATATTGAGTGCGAGTGCTGTCCTCGTACTCAAGTTCCGGGTTAACTCTGCATGGGTGATTGCTGGTGCGGCCTTGAGCGGTTGGTTTTTGCACTGACCTCCGCCTCGGGCGTTCTCATGATGAATTTTCTCGCCAAACAACTTGTGGTTTATCTCGGTCACGCGCGTCTTTGTTCCCGCAAGAATTCTCAGCACACACTTATTCCTGCAGCTCTTAACCGATTTTTCTAGGAATTCTTGAACGTGCGTGCCAGTAAGACAGCGTTTTCAAACACTTATCGGTTATAACCTGCCGTAATAAGCACGTTCTGAAAACTGATTGGACATCCGGGCCCGCAAGGACTCAAAGTAGTTGACATTTGCGATTTCGAAACCTGGATCGCAACCGGTACAAGTGCCTGGCTCTCTTGAACTGATTGAAATCACTTCTGTCTGAGGCTGTACCATGACTAACCTCGCTCGTAAGCCCCCCAAATCTGCTCATGTCGTCAGCCCGGCAAGCGAAATGCCTGTTCATGTAGATCTTGCTAACGAGAGGCACTACTCCGTCATTGAAATTTCTGAGCTCTGGGGACTCAGTGAGGAGACCGTGCGCAAGCTCCGAAAGGCAGGCTGAATCCGAGTCGACTAGATGGCCAACTTAAGCGCTGTGTGCTCTCTTCAACTGGCTTTGGCGGCCCTTTTTGTTGTCAGCATCGGGCACGGCCCGTTTCAAACTGCGGCGGATGTCTGCTAGATGCTTTTAAGTCTTTTATAATAAACCAGCTAGAATGGTGGAGGCGGCGGGAGTTGAACCCGCGTCCGAAAATGTTGTTGCCAAGAGACTACATGCGTAGTCACGTTCCTGCTCCCGGGAGCTACCCGGAAACTTTCGCAGCGCCAGCTCAGAACGGACAAGAAACCGAAGCCGCTAGCCTGAGGATCTCGTCCTTGCGCCCCAGACGTAGACGCAAGAACCAGCCCGCTGTGCGACGCCCTTCCGCAACCCACGGGCAAAGTCGCGGAGGACGGCTACTTAATCAATTAAGCAGCGTATGCCATTTGAGGTGTGGCATTTCTAGTTTTGCACGCGATTACGGGTGTGTGCACCC
>DASPTQ010000289.1:0-72758 GCA_035623335.1 Terriglobales bacterium | reverse complement strand
CACGGTTTTGGTTCCCACCGGCCTCGATGATGCCAAAGTCAGGGCGCGGTTGCTGGCACAAGCGGGCATCGACATCTCCGGGGGATTCGGGCCGTTGGCGGGCAAAGTGTTTCGCATAGGGATCATGGGTCCCTTGGCAACCGAGCCCAACGTTGAGTTTCTGCTGCGCGAGTTCAAGAAGGCGCTCGCGACGGAAGGATACCGGTCCTGACTCGGCCGGAGGCCCTTTCGGGCTAGTTCGACCGTGACATGTAGTGACGGCCTTGATTTGCTATGGTTTGGGTTGGGATGAATTCTTTCACCTCTCCTCGATTCAAGCAGTCAACCCTGGGTTTAGGATTGACCAGATAGGTTGGAACGAGAAACATCACGCCCGAAGCTCGACGAGGTTCTCCGCACTCCCATTCGCACGCTCGGCTTGAAGATTGAGGGATCGCCGCTCGAGCCTTTTGTCCAGCAACTCTATCGCGAACTGGAAAGGAAAAACCTGCTGCGGTTTCGTCCCGCAGTTTACCTTACCGACGAATGGGGCTGTCCTTCGGGAGAGCCGATCATCGGCATTCCTTTCTACCTGGCCCAGGCTGAGCTGGCACAGCTGGAGAAAGAGACCAATGATCTCGAGGATGCCCGTGAGATCATGATGTACCTGCGGCACGAGGCCGGACACGCATTCAACTACGCTTACAAGCTGCACCGCACGCGGGAGTGGAAACAGCTTTTCGGTTCGTTTCGCCGTCCGTATCGTGATCACTATCGCCCGGTACCGTTCTCCCGCAATCACGTTCGCTATCTAGCCGGATGGTATGCGCAGAAGCATCCCGATGAAGATTTTGCCGAAACCTTTGCCGTCTGGCTGACACCGCGCTCGGCCTGGCGCAGGCGCTACCGAGGCTGGGGAGCCCTGGCGAAGTTGCGCTACATCAATCGCATGGCCCGTGAGCTGGCCAATGCCGATCCCATCCGCCGAAGAGGGCAGCCGGACGTTACGGTCGACGAAATGGAAATGACCGTCGCCGAGTTCTACCATCGCGACGGGGAGGGAATCGCGAGTCGCGACCTGTTGCTGGATACGGATCTCCAGGACATTTTTAATACCTCTCGAAGGCGCAAGACGGCGAAACCTGCGCAAGGCTTCTTGCATTCTCACCGCAAGGCCGTAATCGACAAGGTCACCTATTGGAGCGGCGCTCCGCGTCCGCTCATCAAGGAACTGGTCGAATCGATCGAGCGCAGGCTGGGGGACCTGAATTTATTGGTAGATGTGGATCGCGAATCGGAACATCTGGTGCACATCACCGTTTATGCCACGGCATTGGCGATGAATTATGTGGCCAGAGGAAAGTTCGTGCAACCGTGATCAAGAGAACGAAAGGCTGGAGGCTGAAATGGTCAGCGCGAAGCTGAAAATCGCGGTGCTCTATGACGTTTGGGGTGAGGAAACACCAAGCCCTGAGGCGGAGGAGCCAAAAACCGCGAGGAAGAAAAAGAAAGGACGCCGTAAAACCAGAAGAGAGAAGGAAGATCGGGAGGAGATCTTCGAAGCTCTCGAAAAACTGGGTCATGAACCTTTCTATCAAGTGCTCGATGGCAATCTGCAATGCCTTACCTCCCTGGCAAAATGCGGAGCCGATCTGGTGTTTAATCTCACCGAAGCGTTTGCCGGCGATGACACCAAGGAGATGAACGTGGCCGCCTACATGGATCTGCTGGGGATTCGTTATACCGGCGGCGGGCCCCATGCCCATTTTCTAGCCCAGGACAAAGCTACGGCGAAGAAGATGTTTGCTTTTCACGGAATCAAGACCCCATTCTTTGCCACGGCGTATCGCGGCCGTATTGAGCACGCCCACGATGTGTCGTTCCCGCTCATCGTCAAGCCGGTGTGGGAAGACGGCTCGATCGGTATCGACGCTGCATCGGTTGTGAACAGCGTGAAAGAACTGATGGAGCGCGTGGAATACATTCAAAATGAGTTTGACTCCCCAGCGTTGATCGAAGAATACATCGACGGACGCGAGATCTACGCCGCCATACTTGGGAGTTACGAGCACGCCCAGGCGCTTCCTCTAGTCGAGCTTGACCTGTCAAAGCTGCCAGAAGGTACCCCCAAGATCGCCAGTTACGATGTTAAATTCGAGAAGGAAACGCAAGCTCATAAGCTGACCAAATCTCACTTGGTTAGCGACCTCGACGAGGAGATGGTTGGCAAACTACAAGAGACCGGGATGGCAGCCTATCAAGCGGTGAAGTTGCGTGACTACGGGCGTGTCGACATGCGCTTCACGCCCAAGGGCGAAATCTACGTAATCGAAGCCAATCCCAACCCATGGCTGTCGAGCAAGCAGGAGTTCGCCATGGCGGCCAAAGCTTCTGGCAAATCCTATACGGATCTGATCGGTGAAATCGTCGAAATGGCAATCGCCCGATACGCCGCAGAAGGTGTGTAGGTGGTAGCCCGTCTAAGGTCAAAACTGTATTGAGCCTACATGGAGAACTGTATTGATGTGTGCTCCGTTGTGCATAAGCTTGTGGGAAAGGTGCAAATCTTCTGTTCCCGTCTGTCACACCAGGTCTATCACACCAGGAGGGGCCAGAGAAGGTAAGGTGTACCCCCATCCATCAGGCAGGAGATGGGAGGGCGGCGAAATCACGCCGACCGGCAAAATCACTCCTCAGGCGCAGTCCTCTTAGCAACAACAAAGGGAACGAGTTTCGTCTAGGCAGCGACTTTTCCTCTCGCCACAGTTTGCAGAATCGGCAGGGGTAACCGCACCACTCGGGCGCGATTCTCCCGTTTTGACACCGCCTCCACAGATATCCCTTCGCCATCGGGGTAGGGATTGGAAATCACCTCGAACTCCTCGCCGTACATCCGGATTCGGCTGGAGATAGCGTACCCGATGTTCTTGAGTCGATCGCAAATTTCCTGAACTTCCGCTGAAGATAGGGTGGTCTTCCTCGGCGTATCCATAAAGCCTCTCGTGAAATTCTGGTAATTTTATCCCATCAGGGGAACAAAAGCTTGTGACTCTGCTCACGCATCGTTGTAATCCCCTCTAACTAATTGGAAAGGCAGGGAACAGAAGGGTAGCTTTGGCGCTTCACTTACGCCGATTCGGGTAGCCAGACATAGGAAGAGATGGCTCCTAATTTCTTGATAAGTTCAGCCATTCGATGCTTCACATAGCCGTCCTCGGTGAGATGTGCCGATGCACTATCGCCTCGTTCCGATTCGACTAAGCGATCCACGGGCTTACGTTTCTCGAAATCCGGGTCCGCGAGTCGGCAGAACTGGCATTCCCTCCCATGGCGCGTATCTCGTCCTTTCAAGCTGCGGTGATAAAGATCCATGACGAAAAGGTCCTCGGAAAGATGCGATCCGTGTGTTTGCTGGTGAGTGAAGGGCCATTTATATCACAAATAAGTGTGCAAGATTCCTGGGAATCTAGAAGTGTACTGGTCTAGTTGAGACAAGGTCTGGAAGCGGAAGATCGCACGGGTTGAACTGCGGCTTGATCGACGCTCGACCGGAGCCAGCTGGGGATCAAAACCAGATTCACATCGGTGACCCAAGATATTTGTTTTCATCCACTTGACGAATCTCTCCCATCTAACGGAATTGCCCTTCCGTTGGGAGAGTATGGGACAGGGGAACGTCAGAAAAGCCAAAGGTCAGAGGCGGTTCATTTCTTCTTCAATTGTTTCAAGATTTCCCTGGCGGCATTAGCACCCGAGCCGCCGGTCAGTCCCGCCCCTGGATGGGTACCCGAGCCACAAAGAAACAAATTCGCGATCGGAGTCGAGTACCGAGCCCAATCGAGCAACGGCCGCATGGTGAAGAACTGATCGAGCGACAGTTCGCCGTGGAAAATATGTCCCCCGGTCAAGCCGTAGACGTCTTCGAGATCCTGCGGAGTAATGATTTGATGGTGCAAAATTAACTCCGGTAAATTGGGCGCATATTGGGCCAGGATCCGGACAACTGTGTCTCCTAAGGCGACTCGTTGGGATTCCCAGTCGCCGTCTCTCAACTGGAAGGGAGCGTACTGCATGCAAATCGACATCACGTGCTTGTTGGCGGGAGCGAGCGACGGATCGGTCAAAGAAGGGATCGCGATCTCCAGGTACGGTTCGCGGGAAAAGTTACCATACTTCGATTCGTCGAACGCCCGCTCTAAATAGTCGATCTCCGGACCAATGTGAATGCGTCCTTTCAAAACATCGGTATTGCCGTGGATGCCGGGAAAATCGGGCAGACCGGAGAGCGCGAGGTTCACCTTGGCCACTGTACCCGGCATGCGATAGTGCTCGAGTTTGGCCACGAAAGTCGGCGTGAGATGCACCGGATCCACGAGCTTCAATAAGGTGCGCCGGGGATCGGCATTGGAGACGATGGTCTTCGCTGGGATCTCTTCTCCATTGGAGAGGACCACTCCATTGGCCACACCGTTTCCCACACTGATCTCAATCACCTCTGCCCTGGTGCGGATTTCGGCTCCCGCCTGCTGCGCTGCCGCCGCCATGGCCCGGGTAATGGCGCCCATTCCGCCTTCGGCAAAGCAAGCCATGCCTGCGGGATGTCGATCGGAGGCGGCGCGGATCAAAAGCACCAAGCTGCTCCCCGCGGACCAGGGGCCGAGAAACGTGCCAAAAATGCCGCGCGATGCCAGGGTGGCGCGAAGCAACTCGGTATCGAAATACTCCGACACCAGATCGGCTACGGCCATGGGTCCCCAGCGCAACAGGCGATACATGTCCTTCTTGCCCAGGCGGCGAATCGAGCGCCCGGTCTGGAGCATGCCCCACAGATCGTGCTTGTTGGGCTCGTCGATGTTGGGTGGTGTAAGCGCAAGGGCTCCGCTGATTACTTCGGCGATCTTCGCCAGCGATTGCCGGAACTCCGGATAGCGGGCTGCGTCCTTCTGCGAGAATCGAGAGATCTCTTCAGTGGATTTCTTGAGGTCACGGTAGAGGATGAGAACCCGTCCGTCAGGTGAAAAGGAGGCTACGGCCACCTCCGGGCTAACCAGCTTCAGGCCCTGCCTCTCGAGGCCCATATCGCGGACTACGTCCGGGCGAAGCGGCCCGGCGGTGTGCGCGAGAATGGACGAGCGAAACCCTGGATGAAACTCTTCGGTGATGGCTGCGCCGCCCGGTTGCTGCCGGCGTTCAAGGACCAAAGGCTTATAGCCGGCCTTGGCCAGGTAGAAGGCGGTGACCAGACCGTTGTGACCGCCACCAATGATGACCACGTCGCGAGCGGCGGGCATGTCAGGCCGCTCCTTTGATGTCTTTCAGAATCTCGAGCGCGGCCAGCCGGCCGGGCGCTCCCATGATCCCACCGCCCGGGTGGGTGGCCGACCCGCACAAGTAGAGGTTTCGGATGGGAGTGCGGAACTGCGCGTAGCCGGGAACCGGCCGCAAGAAGAAAAGCTGCTCCAAGGAAAGCTCACCCTGAAAGATGTTTCCCTCGCTCAAGCCCCATTCACGTTCGAGATCCAAGGGTGTCAGAACCTGCTTGTGCAGGATGATGTCCTTGATGTTGGGCGCATATTCCGCAATGGTGTCGATCACAGTGTTGCCGAATGCTTCTCTCTGATCATCCCAGTTCAGTCCCGGGCGCAGCTTATACGGCGCGTACTGTACGAAACAGGACAAAATATGCTTCCCCGGAGGCGCTACGGAAGGATCGGTCAGCGTAGGAATCACCATGTCGACATACGGACGGCGGGAAAAGTTGCCATACTTGGCATCGTCGTAGGCGCGCTCCATGTATTCCACGCTGGGCGAGATGGAAATGGCACCTCGAAGATGCGGGCCGGTTCCGCTCCGGCACGTGAAATTGGGCAGCGCGTCGAGGGCTAGATTGACCTTGCCGGAGGAGCCGCGGAACTTGTAGCGCCGAACTTCCTCCAGAAATTCGCCGGGCAAATGGCCGGGCTCCATCAGTTTGACAAATGTCTGGCGCGGGTCGACGCTCGAGGAAATCACCGGGGCTTGGATCTCGTCGCCGTCGGCCAGTACGACGCCTCGCGCCTTCCCGTTCTTCACCAGAATTTTCGCGATGGGAGCCTGCGTGCGGATTTCGGCGCCTGCCTCCCTAGCCGCTGCCGCAATCGCATTGGAGATGGCGCCGGTACCTCCCCGGGCAAAGCCCCAGGAGCGGAAAGCGCCGTCGATTTCGCCCATGTAGTGGTGCAGTAAGACATAGGCGCTTCCCGGAGAGCGCACGCCGAGAAAGGTTCCGATGATTCCCGAGGCCGACATCGTGGCTTTGAGCACATCGGTCTCGAACCACTGATCGAGGAAGTCGATGGCGCTCATGGTCATCAACTGCACCTGGTTGTACTTGTCCTCGCTCGAAAGACCCTGAAAACGCCGGCCTATGAACAGCAACTTCATCAGTTCCTTGGGGCTGAGCGTGGTGGGATCAGGCGGCACCATGCCGAGAATCGGCTTCACGAAGCGACACATCGCTTGCATCGCTTTGCCAAACTCGTCGTAGGCTTCAGCGTCCACCTTGGAATGCCGCGCGATCTCGCGATGGGTCTTACCGTGGTCGTTCACCCGCCAGAGATAATCCCCGTTGGGCATGGGAGTGAATGTTCCGTCCAGAGGGAGAATCTCCAAACCGTGGCGGGGAAGGTCGAGGTCGCGAATGATCTCGGGGCGCAACAGCGAGACTACATAGGAGCATACCGAGAAGTGAAAGCCGGGGAAGACCTCTTCCGTGCAGGCCGCGCCCCCGAGGACATGGCGGCGTTCGAGCACCAAGACCTTCTTCCCGGCGCGAGCCAGGTAGGCTGCATTGACCAGCCCATTGTGACCGCCGCCGATCACGATGACATCATAAGTTTGCTTTGCAGCCGCCATTCCTGTTCGCCTTCCCTATCGGGCCTGAGCGAGAGTCGTTGCTCATTCGAGGCCGGATGAATTCCAACCTGGACTCCAAGTCGAAGAAAGACTGCCGCCAAGCGTAATCTTCGCTGAGAAAAAAAGCTAGGTGCGGACGGATCAGAGTCCACTAAGGAGGACGGTCCAACGGCGAATTGCGCTCCACGGCGATGGCATAATGAATGAGGAAACGAACCGCTCATTGTACTCGGAATCCGCTCCTATGTCTTGTCGTCGTGTCCCGCCTTCAGAAGATAACCGGAGAGTGGTCGCGCCCGACGCGACGAAGCCCGCTCCAACGATTGGCCGACGCCGACCGGCGAGCGAGTGGAAGAGCGAACGGCAGCGCCGGCGGCATGGGGCAGGAGAAGGCCTCCGCTGACAGCAAGCCGAGCACTCTAGACGGCGCCGGTCATTGCCACGCGGGCCAACCGTGAATATAATCCCGCCTTCGAGCAACTTTCGTTCGTAGGTCTCTTCGATTCCGTGGCCGAAGAACCTCAGGCCACCAAAAGCCTCGCGCTTGCACCAAAGAGGGGACCGCTCCAGAAAGGGGAACTGCCTTGCCAGTCGGAACTGCATTTCATGAACGCACATTCGCGCTGTGTCAGAGTCTCAACTACCGCGAGTGGTCGGGATATTACACGGTCAGCGTGTACGAGGTGCATCACGAGCACGAATACAATGCGATTCGCAATGCCGCCGCGCTGATCGATATCACCCCCCTCTATAAGTATCTGGTTACGGGAAAGGACGCGACCAAGTTGGTGAACCGGGTGATCACCCGCGACATCAACAAGGTCGGGGTGGGACAGGTGATCTATTGCTGCTGGTGCGACGAAGAGGGCAAGGTGATTGACGACGGAACGATTAGTCGCCTCGAGGAGAACAAGTATCGCTGGACCGCCGCCGACCCCAGCCTGCGTTGGCTGCGCCAGAACGGCAACAACATGGATGTCCAGATCGAAGACATCTCCGAGGAGGTGGCCGCGCTTGCTCTGCAAGGGCCAACTTCCGCCGCGTTGTTGAAGACCGTGGCACAAGCCGATATTGCGAATTTGAAATATTTCCGCGTGACCCGGGGAACGATTGCCGGCGTGCCGGTAGACATCTCACGCACGGGTTATACGGGGGATTTGGGCTATGAGATTTGGGTGCCGTGGAAGAGTGCCGTGAAGGTCTGGGATGCACTGGCGGAAAAAGGCAAGCCCTTCGATTTGCATGCCGCGGGGATGCTCGCACTTGATGTGGCACGCGTCGAGGCAGGACTGTTGCTGATTGAAGTCGATTACGTCAGCAGCAAGAAGGCCCTGATTCCATCGCAGAAATACTCCCCCTACGAGTTGGGCTTTCAGAAGATGGTCCACCTCAATAAGGACAACTTTGTTGGCAAAGCCGCTTTGGAGCGGGACAGCAAGCAGGGCGTTCGGCGGCAGTTTGTAGGACTGGAGATTGATTGGACCGAGATCGAGGCGCACTACCAGAAATTTGACCTGGCGCCAGTGGCTCCCACTCAGGCGTCCAGGGTGGCCGTTCCGGTGTACTGCGGCGAAAAGCAGGTCGGCAAAGCAACGACCACCACTTGGTCGCCGGTGCTCAAGAAATTGATCGCCTTGGCGAGTATCGACACCGACCACGCCAAGCTTGGGACACGGTTACACATGGAGATCACCATTGAGGCGGTGCGGCAGAAGGTTGCGGCCAATATCGTGGCCATGCCGTTCTTCAATCCCAAAAGGAAGACCGCAGTACCTGTGTAGATTGGCGAGTTGTACCAGGTCCGGGCGGCGAACGTCGGCTTTGAGAGCATGCGCCCTTACTTGCCCGGCGAAGTCTTAGCCCCACTGCGTTTCCAATACAAATAGCCTGGCACCCCGATGAGCACGAGGGCCGTTCCCCAGAACGCTTCGGCCGGGCGAGTGATGATGGTATTCAGGGTCCAGGCCGTGCCAATCAAAACGTAGATCGCTGGCACCCAAGGATATCCGGCACAACGGTAGGGGCGGGGAATCTCCGGCCGCTTCCAGCGCAGAATAAATAACCCGATCACGGTCAGCGTGTAGGACAACACCATGCCGTAGATCACATAGGTGTAGAGCTGGTCGTATCGTCCACTGACAGTCAAAATCCCCGCCCAGACACCCTGACCAATCAGACTGAACGCGGGGGTGCGCCACTGCGGATGGATGGCCGCCATGCGCTTGAAGAAGACGCCGTCCTGCGCCATGGCCAGATAGACTCGTGCGCCGGACAAGGTACAGGTCGCGGCCGCGCTGAAGCAGGAAACTGCAATCGTGGCGGAGAGCCAGAGCGCGGCGCGAGGAGAGAACAGGGAGGCGGCGGCCGCGTGGGCGATGGTTTCGTGTTGGGCAATCTCGCCGACCGGCATGGAATAAAGGTAGGTCACATTCATCGCGAGATAGATCACGCCAACCACAAGGATGCCGAGCAGCATGGCTAAGGGCACGTTGCGCCGTGGCTCTTTGACCTCTCCCGCCACCCAAGTGATGTAGACCCACCCGTCGTAGGCCCAGAAGACGGCGATGAGGGCCACGCCCATCGCTGAAATGAAGGGCGCAGGGCCCAGCGCCAGGGTTGCACGGCCCTGCGGGATGAAATTCCCCCAATGGCCCTTGCCAACCGCCAGCCCCAGCACCACAAAGCTCGCCATCGCCGTGAACTTCGTCCAGGTCGATATGTTTTGCAGCAGAGCACCCCAACGCAGCCCGACGACGTTGACGTAGGTAAGCAAGGCGATGAGAACGATACCGACAAGATGAGCGCGCGTCATGGAGAGCCCCACAGCCGAGAACACCACGTGATTTTGGGAAATGACGGGCACGATCTCGCCCATGTAGGCGGCAGAGGCTACCGCCAGGGCAGCGATGGTTCCTCCGTTGGCGACGCTGAACAGCATCCAGCCGTAAAGAAAAGCCACCAGATCGCCATAGGCCTCCCGCAAGTAGACATATTGGCCTCCAGAATCAGGGAACATCGATCCCAGTTCGGCGAAGGCAAGGCAGCCGAGCAACGACACGATCCCACCCAACACCCAAACCAGCAGAAATAGTACGGGCTGGGGCAGCGGCCCGGCGATATCCTTTGCGGTGAGAAAAATGGAAGAACCGATGATGCCGCTCGCCAGCAGCAGCACCGAGTCGAGAAGTGACAGCCCCCGCACGAGTGTAGGTTGAGACTCAGATTGCGGGTTAGCAGGCAGCGTTGCCATTGTCGTCCGCGGCTTATCCGATCCCGAGCTCATCCGGAGATTCCAGTGGCGTGCCGCAACGGCGGCAGATCACGGCCGAACAGTCGCCGCAAATTAGGGGGTCGGCGATCTCGACCGCACATTTGGGGCAGTAGAAGAGTTCGGGGCGAGGGGTGGGTGGGGGTTGCGGATTGGAGGCCATCAGCCATGCACTGTAGCACAGAAAGCAGTCTAGGTTTCTTCGGGAGTCGAAGGCCGGGCAGGGAGACAATAGAGGCAAGCTTACGTTTGACCAGAAGTATTGCGAGCGCAGAAAGATGTCAGTTGCCTGTAAGATGACCGCATCATTCTTACTCGAGGGCTCCTCAGAGGGTCTTCTCGGAGGGATATCATGCGCCATTGGGTGGTGGTGATTCTATTGCTCTTCCCAGCCCGATTCTGGGCTCAAGCCAAGCGTCCGTTTACCTTTGAAGACATGATGGCGCTCAAGAGGGTTGGGGAAGCGAACGTTTCCCCGGACGGGAAATGGGTGCTCTTCAGCGCGGTGGATGTGGATCTGGCCGCGAACAAAAAAACACCGCATAGCTGGGTGGTGTCCACAGTGGGGGGCCTGGTGCGCGAAATCATTGCCGACCAGGACGCGGATCGCCCGCGCTGGGCGCCCGATGGGAAGCGGTTTGCCTTTCTCTCGACGAAAGAGAGCGGATCGCAGATCTGGATTGCAGATTTTGATGGGACGGCTGGAAATGTCACCCGCGTCCACCGGCTCACAAGTATCGCAACCGAAGCCGACGGGGAGTTGTGGTCGCCGGCCGGGAAAAACATTTTGTTCGTCTCCAAGGTCTACCCGGAGTGCACCGACGAAGACTGCAATCGGAGAAAAGTCGAGGAGGTGGCCCGCTCCCGGGTAAAGGCAATGATCTTCGAGCATCTTCTGTATCGCCACTGGGACAGTTACCGGGAAGGCAAACGCAGCCATTTGCTCATCGTGCCCGCCGAGGGTGGCCCCAGCCACGATCTCACTCCCGGTGATTATGACGCGCCGGTGTTCAGTCTCGGCGGCCAAGATAACTACGCGTTTTCGCCGGATGGGCAGGAGGTCTGCTACACCTCGAATCACGACACGATGGAGGCGATCTCCACCAACAACGATTTGTGGATCGTCTCGGTAAACGGGGGAGAGGCGAAGAACATTACGGCCGAGAACAAAGCCAGCGATTCTACTCCCCTGTACTCGCCGGACGGAAATTACATAGCGTATCGCGCGCAGGGTCGGCCGGGATATGAGAGCGACCGCCTCCGGTTGCTGCTCTATGATCGCAAGACGCGAACCATCGCCGATCTAATGCCACGCTTTGACCATGGGATTGGCGACTTTGTTTGGGCGCCTGATTCGAAGACCATCTACTTCACGGCGGAGCATCAGGGTCAAGCTGCGATCTATGCCATCGATACCGTCGAGGTCACGGGGGCGGGTCGTGGTCAGTCGCAGTTGCCGCGCCTGCTGGTCGCCGGCTACAACGCTGACCCCAGAGTTACGCCCGATGGAAAAACCTTGCTGTTCAGCCAAATGTCGGTCAGCGCACCTAGCGAAATCCACGAGAGTGATACCAGCGGTCACGGTTGTCCTCTGATGTCAGGGGATGCGGATCGCGGACCAGAGCATTGCTCCTTGAACACGGATCGGGCCATCACGCGGTTTAACCAGCCGCTGCTGTCCCAAGTCAGCATGTCAGGAATCGAAGCCTTCTGGTTTGAAGGTGCCAACGCTGACAAGGTCGAAGGCTTTCTGGTCAATCCCCCAAACTTTGATCGCAGCAAGAAATATCCCGTGAAGTTCCTCATCCATGGCGGGCCGCAGGGATCGTGGGGAGATGACTGGAGCTATCGCTGGAATCCGGAGCTGTTCGCCGCCAATGGTTATGAGGTAGTGATGATCAACTTCCACGGATCTAGCGGCTATGGGCAGAAGTTCATGGACGCAATTCGCGGCGATTGGGGCGGCGCTCCGTTTGAAGACCTGATGAGGGGCCTGGACTACGCCGAGCAGCATTATCCGTTCATCGACAAAGATCGTGAATGCGCGCTGGGGGCGAGCTATGGCGGATATATGGCCAATTGGATTCTCGGCCATACCGGCCGCTTCAAGTGCATCGTGTCGCACGACGGGATGTTCAATTCGACCTCCGCATGGGGAACGACCGAGGAACTCTGGTTCAATGAGTGGGAGTTCAAAGGCACGCCGTATAACAACCGGTCACTCTACGACAAGTGGTCGCCGCATCTAAGCGCTACGAACTTTAACACCCCCACGCTCGTCATCCACGGGCAGCTTGATTACCGGCTGGACGTCTCGGAAGGATTTCAGCTCTTCACCACGCTCCAGCGCTTAGGCGTGCCCTCTAAAATGCTCTATTTTCCCGACGAAGGTCACTGGGTGCTCAAGCCGCAGAACTCCGAGCTCTGGTACAGAACGGTGAATGACTGGGTCGATCGATGGGTGAAAAGGTAGAGCAGCAAGCGGGTGACCCACCGGGGTTCAACCCTTCGCCGCTGGTTGAAGGTGGGCCTGTCAGAAGCCCGCCGGCCTCTGCTCTTGAACAGCGAAGATTTTCTCCAGCGCCAAACCCGCGCTTCCCAGTGTTCCCTCATCGAACAGCCGGCCGATCAGCGTCACCCCGTGGGGCACGCGTCGCGGCGGTGAAAACTTCGGCAGGGGATGCGCTGGATCCGGTGCCCAGTCGCTCCTCGCCTCCGACACCTCTACAAAACTGGCGCGCAAGGTCAACGACGGATAGCCGGTAAAGTTGCCGATGACGAGCATTTCATCACGCAGCGAGGGCACCAGGAGCAGATCAACTTGCGAGAACAGGCGCACCATTTCTTGAGCGACCTTGCGACGGAAACGATCTGCCTGCACGAAATCAACCGCCGATAAGAAGCGCGACTGGCGAAAAACGTTCGGCCACGCATCCGCAACCTGCGCCTTGAGTTGGTTTAGCTCTCCGCTAAGCGTCAAATCTTCGAAGGCTGCTGCCGATTCGGCGAAGAGAATAAGGTTGAGCGAATCGTAGGGCCAATCCGGTATTGCGACTTCGACTGGCTTCATCCCGGCCTGTTTCACTGCCTGGAGTGCGGAGCGATCGACCTCGGTAGCGGGGGCTTCCTGCATCCACTTGGGAAAGAAACCGACGCGCAGGCCCTTGATGCCGGCGCTGGCATCGAAGTCGAGATGGGCTTGTACCGTGGCCAGGTCACCCGCATCGGGACCGCGAATGGCCTGCAAGACCAGCAGCGTATCTTCGACCGAACGCGTGATCGGCCCCAGTTTGTCGAGCGACCAGCAGAGCGTCATCGCTCCGGTTCGCGGCACGCGCCCGAAGGTCGGTCGCAGCCCCGTCACCCCGCAACGCATGGACGGACTCACGATGCTGCCTTCGGTTTCGCTGCCGATCGAGAAAGCGACGAGTCCCGCAGCGGTGGCGGCTCCCGGCCCGGCGCTCGATCCCGAAGAACCCTCTTCGAGCAACCACGGATTCATGGTCTGCCCGCCGAACCAGATGTCGTTTAGCGCGAGTGCGCCGAGGCTGAGCTTGGCGACGAGCACTGCACCCGCCAGGTCGAGTCGCTGGACGACGACTGCGTCGTCTTTGGGCACCCGGTTGCGATAGGGCTCGGCCCCGTAGGTCGTCGCGATGCCAGCGGTATCGAGCAGGTCCTTGCCGCCCCAGGGAATGCCGTGCAGCGGTCCGCGATACTTCCCCGACGCGATCTCCGAATCCGCCTCCTTCGCCTGCGCCATGGCATGATCTGCAGTCAACGTGATCACGCAGCGCAGCTTGGGGTCAAAGTGCTGCAAGCGTTCGAGGTAAATCTCGGTAAGGCGCGTCGAAGTGAGCTTGCGCTGCTCGATCCAGCGCGAAAGTTTGGTCACCGGCGCGTAAGCAATGTCTTCGTCGTTCGCGGGCAACGGCCCTGGATCGGCCGTGCTGCGCAGGAAGCGGTCACGTGTTGGTCCCGCCTTGATCTTCTCCGTTGCCGGATTCCACGTGGTTGCCGGCGCAAGCGTCGTTTCCAGCTGCACCTTGCGTGGACCGGTCCGACGCTCGTAAAGGGCGGCCATGTTTGCCCGCCAGCTCGATGCAGCAATGGCGATTTCGCCATCCGTCATCTTGATTTGCACCAGCTTCTCCGCCTCAGTTACCGTTGTGGACGAGATCTCCGGACCGACCAGCGGTCCGGTACCGAAGGCCGGAGGCGCACCGGGAGTCGGTGGCTGCTGAGTCTCGGGCGCCTGTGCCTGAACACTGCCTGCGACGGCAGCACCGAATAGGCCCGCGGATGTGAGGGTCAAGAACTGTCTTCGCGATTTCCGCATATTTCCTCCCAGGGCATTGTAGCCGCGCGTAGTCCCCAGGCGATGTCGTGAGGAAGCTAGAAACCGAGGTTGCTTTGCCACGCATCATTTCCCGCCGTACTTCAGTGGTTCGTTTGCCGTCTTCCAACAGGCTCCCCGATCTCAGTCCTTGTCCTCACCAAAAAGAGGAAAACTGTGGAGTGGGCGTGGCTGTCCAACGATGAGTAACTCACAACGAGCTTGGAACGTTAAGCTTTACATCAGGTTTGCCATAGGAGGTGCGTGGAAAGAAAAAGGCAATTTTGAAGCGAGTTAGTGTGATGCCGCAAACAGCCTGGAGCAAGACCCGTTTTCATTGTAACCATCGTCGGGGGTACGCGAAGTCTCTGCCCCTTGCTCCCTCAAACGGAGTTCTCAAGGGCCAAGGCCATGCCCATTCCGCCGCTCACGCAAAGAGTGGCGACACCGCGTTTGGCTTTTCGTTTCATCATTTCGTGAAGCAGCGTTACCGTGATTCGGGCTCCGGTGCAGCCGATCGGGTGACCGAGGGCGATGGCACCGCCATTCACGTTGAGCTTGTTGCGATCAAAATGTAGCTCCCGGTCGCAGGCCAGAACCTGCGCGGCAAAGGCCTCGTTTAACTCGACGAGATCAAAATCGGAAAGCTTCAGCTGATGTCTTTCCTCCAGCTTTCGCAGCGCGGGAACCGGACCGATTCCCATGACTCGTGGATCAACTCCGGCGGAGGCGACGGCCAGAATACGGGCGAGCGGCGTGAGCTTATGTGTCGTGGCGAAATTTTCGCCGACGAGGACGACGGCGGCCGCGCCGTCGGTAATACCCGACGAGTTGCCCGCCGTGATCGTGCCCGATTGAGAAAATACCGGAGCGAGCTTCGCCATTTTCTCGAGCGACGCCCCGATAAAGGGATGTTCATCTTGGCTGAATGTTTGCGGACCTTTCTTGGTGTCCAGCGTGACGGGCACCAATTCCTCCTGAAAGCGCCCGCTGGCAATTGCCTGCGCCGCGCGAGTTTGTGAACAGAGCGCAAACGCGTCCTGTTCCTCCCGCGTGATCTTGTATTGCTCGGCCAGAACCTCGGCGGTCTCGCCCATCAACATTTTGGCCAGAGGACAGAAAAATCCATCGCGGTACATGCCATCGACTAACTCCTGGTCCCCCAGCCGATAGCCCCAGCGGGCACCATCCAGGTAGTAGGGCAAGCGAGACATGGATTCGGTGCCTCCGGCCAAGACGCAGTCCAGGTTCCCCGTGGCAATCTCCTGAAATCCGAGTGCGATCGACTTCAAGCCCGATGCGCAAGCCTTGTTTACGGTATACGCAGGAACCTCCGTCGGGATGCCGCTGCGGACTGAAATCTGGCGGGCGGGATTCGGCCCTCCACCAGCCTGCCGGGCGTTGCCAAAGATGGTTTCTTCCACCTGGTTCGGGCGGACCTTGGCACGTTCGAGCGCCGCCTTCGCGGCAGCAACGCCCAGGTCGACGGCGGTCAGGGAGGCGAGTGAACCTCCAAATTTTCCGATGGGCGTGCGCACGGCCGAGACAATGTAGACGTTATGCAAAGCTCCCTCCCAAAATTCAAGTTTAGCATCGGGAATAGTACGGATGGGATTGGTCGAGAAAAGCTTAGCGGGCCAAGCGGATTCCAGGCTTTGGGTTCCTGGCCGGCTCAAGCGTAAGGTGAGCGGCTGCGTGGTCTACCGCAAGCCCAGGCAGTACACTGAAGGCTCATGCATTACATCTACGGGATCCATTCCGTGGCCGAGGCGCTGAAAGCGCGCGCGCGGGCGTTTGCCTGGGTGGGCGTTGCCCGGGAACGCCATGACCTCCGCCTGCAGCGGGTGGTCGAAGAATGCCGCCGCCAGGGGGTTGCGGTACGATTCCTCGAGCGAGCCGAACTTGACCGGATGGCAGGGAACAATGCTCATCAAGGCGTAGTGGCCATCACCTCCGCCAAGCAGTACAACGACCTGGACGATGTGATCGCGGCCAAGCGCGGATCTCATTCCCTGATCGTGGTGCTCGACGGAGTAGAGGATCCGCACAATCTCGGAGCCATCCTGCGTACGGCGGATGCAGCCGGTGCCAATGGGGTCATCATTCCGGAAAGGCGGGCAGTGGGAGTGACGGCGGCGGTAACCAAGGCTTCTGCGGGCGCAGGCGAATACCTGCCGGTGGCAAAGGTCACCAACATCGCGCGTACGTTAGAGGAGCTGAAGGCCAAGAACCTATGGATCGTAGGTCTCGATGAGCGCGGCTCCCAGTCCTACGACTCGCTCGATTACAACATGGATTGTGCGGTGGTGCTCGGCGGTGAAGGCCGAGGCCTGCATGATTTGGTGATGAGAAAATGTGACTTCCTCGCCTCCATTCCTATGCTCGGCAAGGTGCCTTCGTTGAACGTTTCCGTTGCCGCCGGGGTCATTCTTTACGAGATTGTCCGGCAAAGAAGGAAGCAGGTGTGATGAGGGTTCTGTGTATTTTCGGCATGCTCTGTGGGCTGTGGAATCTGGCCGGCGCCCTCGACCGGGAGGCTTTCACCTTTACCAAGTACGACCTCGAGGTACGGCTCGAGCCGGAGCAGCATCGCCTCGGGGTACGGGGCAAGATCACCCTCCGCAACGATTCGTCCGATTCTCAAAAGGATCTTGCTTTGCAAATCTCTTCCAGTCTCGATTGGCGCTCGATTAAAGCTGGCGGGAAGCCACTCCCGTTCGTGACCGAAGAATTCAATTCTGACCTCGATCATACCGGCGCATTTTCTGAGGCCATCGTGACTGTGCCGGAGGTTCCGTCCAAGGGTGTGATTGAGTTGGAGGTCGGCTATGAAGGGATCATTCCGCTTGCGGCGACACGGCTAACCCGCATGGACGTGCCGGAGGAAAAGGCCAAGCACAGCGACTGGGACCAGATCAGCAAATCGTTTACCGCCGTGCGCGGGATTGGATACGTGACCTGGTATCCGATCGCGACCGAGGACGCCAGTTTTTCCGACGGCAACAGCGTGGCGGAGACCATCGGCCGATGGCAGGCGAAGGAAGGCAACGCTGAGATGGAGGTAAAGTTCGAGTCCACCTCGGGTGCCGCAATCTTTTTCAGCACCCCTGGTTCGCCTGCCGAGCACTCGAAAGGCGTCCGGTTCAGCATCGTGGGGTTTGGAATCACTGTGCCAACGTTCGTGATGGCCGATTATCAGAAACTCGCAGCCAAGGACTCAGTCGCGGTTTACTATTTGCCGGGCCAGCAATCGGCGGCGGAGGCTTATAGCGAGGTTGCCGGCCAGCTCGATCCCCTGGCTCCCGGGGGAAGCGGATCAGGAAGTCTTCAGATTTTGGCCTTGCCGGATGCGGATGGGCAGCCTTTCGTGACCGAGGGCATGCTGCTGACCCCACTGCAGTCTCCCCTGACGAATGAAGCGGAGCTGAGTATGGTGTATGCCAAAGGTCGGCAATGGCTGCATTCCCCCAGAGCCTGGATCGAGGACGGCCTGGCGCACTTCGCGCAGGCGGAATTCATTGAAAAGCAGAAGGGCCGCGCCGCCGCGCTCGATTACCTGAAGGCGCACGCCACGGTCCTGGTGGAAGCCGAAAAGCAGACCTCCGACAAACCTGGCGCACGAGACGCGACTCATTCTCTGATTACCGCACCGAACGATTTGTACCTCCAAACCAAAGCCATGTATGTGTGGTGGATGCTGAGAGACATGTTGGGACGTCTGCCCGTAGACGCCTTACGCGGCTACCGTGCGGCGGAGGACCAGGAGATAACCTACCTTGAGCGTCTGATCGAGAAGACCAGCCAGCGAGATCTACAATGGTTTTTCGACGACTGGGTGTATCACGACCGCGGTTTGCCCGATTTCCGCATCGATTCGGTCTATTCCAGTCCGATCCCCACCGGCGGTTTTCTGGTGACCGTAGCCGTCGAGAACTCAGGCAGTGCAGGTGCCGAGGTTCCGGTTACGCTCGAGGTCGATGGCACCCAAATCAGCAAACGGCTGGAGGTACGGGCAAAATCGAAAGCCTCCATTCGGATTCAAGTCCCATCGCCTCCGCAACAAGTGAGGCTGAATGACGGTAGCGTTCCCGAGAGCAATCCGAGTGAGCACGTCTACACCCCGAAGGGATGAATCGCGCTAGGGAGACGAAGAATGATGGCCCCCGAGTCGAGGCGCAAAAGGCGACTCTCCCACGCCTCGGTCCTTGCTTGTAGGATGGGTAATCGGAGGGGTTCGTGGCCTATATCCAGTTTCTCGGTGCTGCCGGCACGGTGACCGGTTCCAAGCACCTGGTCAACACCGTCGGCAATCCGGCTGGAAACAGCGGTTTGCAAATCCTGATTGACTGCGGAATGTTCCAGGGGCCGAAGGAATGGCGCGAGCGCAACTGGCAGGATCCTCCGGTTCCGGTCGGCGAAATTGACGCGGTGGTGCTCACCCACGCCCATCTGGACCACTGTGGCTGGGTGCCACGCCTGGTAGAGGGAGGCTTTCGCGGGCCCATCTACGCCACGCCCGCGACGATTGATTTGTGCAGCATTCTGTTGCCCGACGCGGGCCATCTGCAGGAAGAGGATGCCGCCTTCTACAACCAGCACGAAAAATCCAAGCACCATCCGGCGCTGCCCCTCTACACCTTCGAACAAGCGCAAGCCTGTCTCCAATATTTTCAGCCGGTCCCGTCGGACACGAGCAAGCAGCTCTCGCCGGAGTTGTCCTTTCGTTTTGTTAGGGCCGCGCACATCCTGGGATCGGCCATGGTGGAACTCACGCTCCAGTCGAAGGAGGGGAGGCGCCGGGTGTTGTTTACCGGAGACATCGGGCGGGTGCGCAACCAGGACATCGCTCCCGGCAAGGTCGTGCATTCTGGACCAGTGGAAGGCGAGACGGCGGACATTGTCGTCATGGAATCGACCTACGGAAATCGGCAGCATCCGACCGATGACCCGCGGCCGCAACTGGCGGCGGTCATCGCGGAAACCGTCGGGCGTGGCGGTACTGTAGTGGTGCCTGCCTTTGCCGTGGAGCGCACCCAGAAGTTTCTCTTCATGCTGAAAGAGTTGATGGAGTCTGGCAAGATCGGGCGGATCCCGGTCTATTGCGACAGCCCCATGGCCATTCAGGCCGTCGAAATCTTCATGAAGCACTCCGAAGAGTACAGTGAAGAGACTCGGCGGCTGGTCAACCAGTATGGATCGCCGCTCGAATGGCCGGGCTTCCAGTTTGCTTCGACCTTCGAGCAATCTAAGCGGATTAATCAACAGAAGGATCCCGCAATCATCGTCTCCGCCAGCGGTATGGCGACTGGCGGTCGCATTCTGCATCATCTGGCGCAAAGACTTCCGGACCCGAAAAACATGGTGATTTTCATTGGTTTTCAGGCGCAGGGAACACGCGGATTTACGATTAAGAGTGGCGCTTCGGAGGTGAAGATTTTTGGAGAGGTTGTACCCATCCGGGCGCGCGTGGTGGCTTTCGAGCAGTTCAGCGACCACGCGGATACCCCGGAGCTCTTAGAATGGTTGCGAACATTCAAAGGGACACCCCGCCGAACCTATCTCGTGCATGGCGATCCCGACGCTTCCTCGAAGTTGCGCGATGTCATGAGCCAAGAGCTGGGATGGAACGTTCAGGTGGCGCGATGGATGGAAAAGGTAAATCTGTGAGGTTCGACCGATGGAATGCAGGGCGACCTCGGTCTCTCGAGGTTCAGGCGAGGTGAGTGATGAGCGAAGCGGAGTTGAGGGAGCATATTGCGGCTGCCGATAAGAGTCCCAGGCAAATTGCGGCGGCAGTTTCCGGCCTGCCCGACGCGGTCCTGCGTTACAAGCCGGCCCCGAACAAGTGGTCCATTCTCGAAATCCTCGGGCATCTAGCGGATGTTGAGATCGTTTATGCCCATCGCTTTCGGCAGATGCTGGCCGACAAGAAGCCGGTGATTGCCCCGATGGATGTGGATGACTGGGCAACCAACCTTGGCTATACCAAAGAATCATCGGCTGAGCTGGTCGCCGCCTACGGATTGAACCGCCACCGTACCTTGCAGCTATTACGCCGCCTCAAGCGCGGGGACCTCGAGAAATCAGCGTTTCATCCCGAATACCAGCGCGCGGTAACCGTCGCAGAGTATGTGGAGAAGATCGCGACGCATGGTGCGAACCATCTTGCGCAAATCGAGCGTTTGAAGAAGACAGCCGTGGGAAAACCCGCCTAGACAGCGAAACTTATCTCTGACGAGGGAAGCGAGGCTGCATGAAAAGACAATCGATCCCTTGGCATGCTCTGGCGATGGTACCGCTAGCCATGCTGTGCGCCGTAGGGCAGGGAACTACGTCGGGTGGCACTCCGGTTCACATGGTGGTTACCGTGGAAGCACGCCACGGCACGACTCCCCCGGAGATCACTCGCGAAGATGTCATGGTCCATGAAGGCCATGATCGCGATAGCGTCACCGATTGGGTGCCCGCCCAAGGCGACCGCGCTGCCCTGGAGTTCTTTTTTCTGATCGACGATGGAGCCAGCGTCAGCATGGGCGCACAGTTGGATGATCTTCGACAGTTCATCAATGCGCAGCCCGCGACCACCAAGATCGGAGTAGCCTACATGGACAACGGGATAGCGGAAATCCTGCAAAGTCCGACCAGCGATCACGTTCAAGCCGGCAAAGCCCTGCGGCTGCCCCGGGGTCTGGTCGGCGCCGATGCCAGCCCCTATTTTTCTCTGCAGGACTTAATCAAGCGTTGGCCGGAGAGCACGGCTCGCCGCGAAGTGTTTATGGTCACCGACGGCGTGGATTGGTTTGGGGGAACCATGGCGGAAGATCCCTATGTGGATGCCGCGATCACCGACGCCCAACGGGCAGGCGTGATCGTGTTCGATATCTACATGCCCGGACAAGGGCACGCCGCTCATAGTTATTGGCGGTACTATTGGGGCCAGATCTATCTCTCCCAGGTTGCCGACGAAACCGGAGGGGAGGCTTATTACATAGGCTTCAATGGCGCCCCGGTCTCTTTCACCCCCTATCTCGATGCCGTAGGCCACCGCTTGGGCCATCAGTACTTTTTGGGCTTCCTTGCCAAGCCCGAGAAGAAGGCGGGAATGCGACGCGTCAGACTGCAAACCGAGGTGCCGAATGCAGAACTGGTGGGTGCATCCCAGGTGTATGTTCCGGCCTCTGCGCAATAGAGTGAGAGCCCTGCTATGGCCGCCAAGGCAGGTCCGATCAACTGCGGTCGATTCGAGGGGACGCTTAGGATGCAGGATGGGTATTGGTGAATCGGATTAAGGCAGCGAGCTTGCCCGCCGCGGCTCCCGAGTCGATTGCCTGGGTTGCCAACGACACGCCCTCGATCAGATGATCGGCTTTGGCGGCGGCTACCAAGGCCGCCGCCGCATTCAGGAGAACTACATCGCGCCGCGGCGATCTCTCGCCGCGAAGTATGTCCCTGATGATTCTGGCATTTTCTGCGGCATCCCCTCCGGCAATGTCGTCCAGCCGGGCGCGCCGCATTCCGAACTCCTCCGGCGTGACTTCGTAAGAGCGCACGTTGCCATCCCTGACTTCGGCAATTCGTGTTGGGGCGGTGATGGTAATCTCGTCCAACCCGTCTGACCCATGCACGACCATCGCACGGCGCAGCCCCAGCATGCTCAAGGCCTCGGCAAGTTTTTCGACTAGGTCCGCCGAGTACACTCCCACTACTTGAGCCGATGCCCGAGCCGGGTTGGTGAGGGGGCCGAGCAAGTTAAATACGGTTCGTAAGCGAAGCTCGCGGCGTGCGGGCTGAACATACTTCACCGCCACGTGGATGGCTGGTGCAAACAAAAATGCCATTCCCACGTCCGCAAGGCAAGCGGCTAGCCGGGCAGGGGGAAGATCGATATAGACGCCCAGGGCTTCCATGACATCCGCTGAGCCGCATTGGGAGGTGACGCTGCGGTTGCCGTGCTTGGCAACCCTCACACCTGCTCCGGCGACGACGAACGCCGTGGCGGTTGAGATATTGAAGGTTCCGCTGGCATCGCCGCCCGTGCCACAGGTATCCACCAGGGCATCGCGTTCGGTGCCACTGGCGTCCAAGGTGGAATCTTCAGGAATGGCCAAGGGAGTAGCCGCCCGGCGGATTGCTTCGGCAAATCCAACGATTTCCTCGACGGTTTCACCCTTCATGTGCAATGCCACCAGCAAGGCAGCAATTTGTGCATCCGTGCAACCCCCCGAGAGCACTTCGGCCATGAGCTGGCGGGCCTGTTCCCGGGAGAGCGACTCACGGTGAATCACGATGCGATGGAGAGCGTCCGTGATCATCGACGCTCAGCTTAGTCTGTTTCCCACACTTTTCGCAAAGCGGCGCAAGAGGGAGGTGCCGGGGCGCGGCTTGGACAGAATCCGCAGCCGCCGAAGATGACTCCCCGACTGCACATGGAGTTTGCCCTATCCCCAGCCCTTCTATAGAATCGAATGTTCGCCGCAGTCTCAAACCGCTAGAGTCCTGTCCCAAGAAATCAGGAATTCAGATTATGAAGATCCATGAGTACCAGGCCAAAGCTCTCTTGAGGAAATATGGAGTAGCGGTGCCGCGGGGAGAAATGGCCGAAACCCGCGAGCAAGCCGAGGCGGTTGCCAAGAGCCTGTTTGACGCCGCCGGCAGTCGGGCGGTGGTGAAGGCGCAAATTCATGCCGGAGGCCGGGGCAAGGGCGGGGGCGTGAAGATTGCTCAATCCGTCGAAGAAGCGACCGAGATGGCCGGCAAGATGCTTGGCATGACGCTGGTGACCCACCAGACCGGACCGGAAGGCCGTGTGGTGCGGAGGGTGCTCATCGAGGAGACTTTGCCCATCGAGAGAGAACTCTATGCTGGGATCGTCATCGATCGTAGCGAGGCCAAGCCGGTTTTCATGGCGTCAGCCGCGGGAGGTATGGAAATTGAGCAGGTCGCAGCCGAGAACCCGGCGGCCATCCTCAAGGAGTACATCGAGCCCGGATTGGGGCTGGAAGCCTTTCAAGCCCGCAAGCTGGTGTTCCAACTAGGTTTGAAACAGCACCATATGCAGGCAGCGGTGCGGTTCATGACCGGACTCTACCAGGTGTTCCGCGAAACCGATGCCTCGTTGCTCGAGATCAACCCGTTTGTAAGCTGCCCGGATGGCCGCCTACTGGCGCTCGACGCCAAAATCAACTTCGATGACAATGCCTTATTCCGTCACCCTGAGATCAGGGAGATGCGTGACACGGCCGAAGAAGATCCCCTCGAGGTGGAAGCTTCGAAATACAGCCTCAATTACATCCGGTTGGAAGGAAATGTCGGTTGCATGGTAAACGGTGCCGGCCTAGCCATGGCCACCATGGATATCATCAAGCACGCTGGCGGCATGCCGGCAAATTTCTTGGATGTCGGCGGCGGAGCCAATGCCGAGCAAGTGACCCACGCCTTCGAAATCTTGCTGGGCGACAAGAATGTGAAGGCAGTCCTGATTAACATCTTCGGAGGGATTCTGCGGGTCGATACCCTGGCCAGAGGAGTGGTCGAAGCCGGTCGCAAGACCAACCTCCAATTGCCGGTCGTGCTTCGGCTGGAAGGCACCAACGTCGCGGCCGGACGGGAAATCCTGAGAGACTCCGGACTCAATTTCATCATGGCCGACACCATGCAGGACGCCGCCGAGAAAGTCGTCCGAGCGGCCGCGGGCCAGTAGCAGGGCAGGGCTCGAAATTGCTTCAGCGTTTTTAGATAGATCTATGACCCGAAAGCAAATAGCAGTAAACGATACCAAGAAGAGCGGTCGCAGGCCTTAGCCATCATGAGTATTCTTATCGATAAATCCACGCGCGTCATTGTGCAGGGGTTGACGGGACGGGAGGGAACGTTTCACGCCAAAGCCTGTGCAGAATACGGAACCAAGATTGTCGGCGGGGTGACTCCAGGAAAAGGGGGTACCACCCACGAGGGCTGGCCCATTTTCAACACGGTACAGGAAGCGGTGGACAAAACCGGGGCAGATGCTTCGATCCTTTTTGTTCCTCCCGCCTTTGCCGCCGATGCCATCATGGAAGCTGCCGATGCCGAGATCGAACTGATCGTTGCGATCACCGAAGGAATTCCCACGCTGGATATGGTGCGTGCCTGGGAGTTCCTGCAGAATCGACGAGCCCGCCTGGTGGGGCCCAACTGTCCGGGCATCATCTCACCTGGCAAATCGAAGCTCGGCATCATGCCGGGACATATTCATCGCGAGGGGCCGGTGGGTATTGTTTCCCGCTCGGGTACGCTGACGTATGAAGCGGTGTTTCAGCTGACGAAGCGAAATATCGGCCAATCCACCGCCATTGGGATCGGAGGCGATCCGATCATCGGCACAAACTTTATCGATGCGTTGGAGTTGTTTAACAAGGATCCGCAAACGGAAATCGTGGTCATGATCGGGGAGATTGGCGGGCAGGCGGAGGAGACGGCAGCCGGCTATGTGAAAGCGCACATGAAAAAACCGGTGATTGGATTCATTGCCGGCCAGACGGCACCGCCCGGGCGCCGTATGGGGCATGCGGGAGCGATCATCTCTGGAGGGAAGGGAACGGCCGCGGAGAAGATCAAAGCCATGGAAAGTGCGGGAATCAGAGTTACCCATTCGCCGGCAGAAATCGGCGATTTAGTGGTGGCAGCGATGGGAGTGAAGGTCTAGGAACGTCTGAACTATGAAAACGCTGGAACGAACGCTTACCATTATCAAGCCGGATGCAGTGCGCAAGAATGCGATCGGCAGCATTATCGAACAATTCGAGAGCAACAACTTCCGCATCTTGGCGATGAAGTTGCTCGAAATTTCTAAGCATCAGGCCGAGCAGTTTTACGCAGTCCACGCCCACCGGCCTTTCTACAATTCCTTGACCAATTTCATGTCGAGCGGACCCATTGTGGTGCTGGCCCTCGAGAAAGAGGATGCCATCCAAGATCTACGCAAGCTCATGGGGGCAACCAATCCGGCCGATGCTGCCGAGGGAACGATTCGCAAGAAGTGGGCCACCAGTATCGAGCAGAACGCCATCCATGGTTCGGATGCGGAAGAAACGGCGCGGTTTGAACTGAGTTACTTTTTTGCGGGATTCGAGTTGACCGGTTAGGTAGCTCGCAGCGGTGGCGAAGGGGGCCTCGATGCCGTTGGTCCAAATCACGATGTTAAGCGGTCGAACCACCGAGCAAAAGCGCAAGCTGGCGAAGCGCATTACGGATGCGATGGTGGAAGAGGCGGGCGCTCGCCGCGAAGCGGTCATCGTAACCATTCATGAAGTGTCGCGGGACGGCTACGCCTCGGGCGGGGTCTTGTTGGCCGACCAGGGTCACTGACGACCCTTACCGCAAGCCGATTCCTGGTGGGTCACACCACGGCTCTACGCCCCGCACCAGAGCCTAGGCCTCGAGATGGGAGGCTCGCCGAGTTATCCCAATGGCTCGTACAGCTGGCCCTCAATCCGGTCTCCCAACTTGGGCAGCTCTTTTCTCGCGTAGCGAAGAAAGTGGGGCGCAGAACGATGGGCTTCGAGCGCTGCGTCGTCCTTGTATTGCTCGTAGATGAAGAATCGGCGCGGATCGGTTTTGTGCCGGTGAACCTGATAGAGCAGGCACCCGGCTTCTTTGCGAGATTCCTCGGTCAACTTCTGAAACACCGCCGTCACCTCTGCCTCATGACCGACTTTCGCCACCCACGTTACCGCCAGGACCACCATACAAGACTCCGTTTAGGGTTTTGCTTGTGCTCGGGTTCTCGTGCCGCTGAACTCGTCGAGATATTGCGCAAATGCATCGCTGAAGATCGTCTGTTCACGCTCTGGACCCGTGGAGATCACACCGATGCGGGTACCGGTCTCCTCTTCGAGAAACGCGAGATACTCGCGCGCTGCTTTGGGCAACTTCTCCAGTTTTGTGATTCCGTGGGTTGACCTCTGCCATCCCGGTAGCTTGCGATAGATACACTCGATCTTGGCGAATTCACTATCCTCAGCCGGCACCTCGTCGGTTGGTTTGCCGTCGAGTTTATAGGCCACGCAGATAGGAATCTCTCCCAGCTCATCGAGCACATCCAACTTGGTAACCACCAGCCAGGAGATTCCATTAATCATGCCAGCGTAGCGCAACAGGGGCAAATCAATCCAACCACAACGCCGCGGGCGGCCGGTGACCGCCCCGAATTCATTGCCGCGGGCCCGCAGCAGCTCGGCATTAGCGTCATGAGCTTCCGTAGGGAATGGACCCTCCCCCACCCGCGTGCAATAAGCCTTGGTGACGCCGACCACAGTCTGAATGGCGGTCGGCGCCACGCCCGTCCCGATCACTGCCCCACCCGCCGTCGCGCTGGAGGAGGTCACGAAGGGATAGGTGCCATGGTCGATGTCGAGCATGGTGCCCTGGGCACCTTCGAATAGGATGGACTCGCCGCCCGCAAGCGCCTTATTCAACAAGACCGCCGTGTCGGAAACAAAGGGAGCAATCTGGGCGGATGCTGCCGCATATTCGGTATACATCTTGTCCGGATCGAGCGGCTCGGAGTTAAACAGCGCGTGGGCGATCATGTTCTTCTCGCGGCAGGCGTTCTCGATATGGATCTTGAGCAGCTTCAAATCCAACAGGTCGGAAACCCTCAGGCCACGCCGTCCCATCTTGTCTTCATAGGCCGGGCCGATGCCGCGGGAAGTGGTCCCGATCTTTACCCGCCCGGGAGCATTTTCCGAGGCCAGTTCGATCATGCGGTGATAGGGAAGGATGACGTGAGCGCGATTGCTGACAAACAGAGTTCCATCCACTTTGATCCCGGCGTCGCGCAGGGCGGCCACTTCCTTCAGAAATGCCATAGGATCGAGCACCACGCCGTTGCCGATCACACTACGGCAGCGGGGGCGCAATACCCCGCAGGGCACCAGCTGAAGGACGAATTTTTTCCCATTGGCGACAACCGTATGGCCGGCATTATGCCCGCCGGCATAGCGCGCAACGATCGAAAATTTATGCGAGAGCACGTCGACGATTTTGCCCTTGCCCTCGTCGCCCCACTGGGCCCCGACAATGACCGCAGTTTTCCCCTTCATAAAAAGGGACCCCGTCCCTCGGTGTCGCGCGGCCGCCCCATGCCGCCGGCACACGATCTTTCGCGTGATGGCCTGATTCGCTGAATTCCCGGATAAAGGCGGAGCAGAAGTGTACTTGGCATGATAACCTGCCGGGCTCAGCGTCGGCAACGCAGAGAAACCTGGACCCAGCGGGATCCTGGGGTACCCCTGGTTGCGCCCGGAGGCCGGTCAACCTGGCTGTCCAAGACGGACGAAAGCCGATGGAGATAGACTATCCTCATGCCCGAGCTGCCCGAAGTCGAGACGATCGCGCGCGGGCTAGCCGGTTGCGTGGCGGGCGACGTGATCGACTCGGTCTGGCTGGGAACAAAGCCTGAGCCCTTCAAGTCTCGGGCGTTCGAGATCATCGACACTCTGGAATCGAAGCGTATCGCTCGAGTACGGCGCGTCGGCAAGCACTTGGTGTTCGACCTCGAACCGGAAGAGCAAACGGCCTCGGCCATCGGTCGCGGGCGCGCCAAAAAGGTCAAGACTCGCACCACCTCCCTGCCTGCCCAGTGGATTGTCCATTTGGGCATGACCGGACGCATGCTGGTCTGTCATGCCGACCAGCCGGTCGCCAAGCATACCCACGCCATCGCCCGTCTGGCATCGGGCCGGGAATTGCGATTCGTCGACCCGCGCCGGTTCGGCCGCTTAAGCGTGGCCCGCGGATTTCGCGCCCCCGGTTCGGAGCCGCTCGAAGTGGAACGGGAGAGCTTCGTAAATCTCTTCCGAGGTCGCAAGACACCGATCAAGAGTGCACTCCTCAATCAAAGACTTCTCAGCGGTGTAGGCAATATTTATGCCGACGAATCTCTGTTCCGGGCTGGCATCCGACCGCGGCGCCGGGCAGCGTCGCTGACCCGTGACGAGCTGCGCCGACTCTATCGGGCGGTGCAGGAAGTGCTGCAGGAGGCGATTGCTCTTGGAGGATCTTCGGTCTCCGACTACGTGGGCGCCGACGGCGAAGAAGGTCTTTTCCAGCTCGAACATCGGGTCTACGGTCGCGAAGGCCGGCCTTGTCTGGTTTGCAAGACTCCCATTGCGCGCCGCGTGATTGCCGGACGCTCCAGCCACTATTGTCCACGCTGCCAACGATGAGACAGGAAAGATTCGCCAATAACGATTTAATCGGCCAGCTCGCCATCGACAATGAGAAATGCGAGATGATAGCCTGGTTGTCCTGACCTATGCCCGGCTACTCCATTGGCGTCGATCTGGGGGGCACCAACCTTCGCATTGCGGCTGTCGGCTCCGAAGGAAATCTCCTGGAAAAAATCACTCTGGGCACGCCTGTGGCCCTCGGCCGCGACCGAGTCGTGCGCGAAATGTGCGATGCCGTCGAACGCTTGAAGGCTGAGCTTCGCGGCCGGGGTTCGCTACTCGGCATCGGCATCGGTGTTCCCGGGATCATTGACATGAACAAGGGCATGGTCCACGAATCCCCCAATCTACCCGACTGGACCAACTACCCGGTACGGGATGAGATTGAAACCCGACTGGGGGCGCGGGTAATTCTGGAAAATGATGCCAATTCAGCTGCCTTGGGAGAGAAGTGGCTGGGAGCCGCGCGGGACGTCGAAGATATGGCCATGCTGACCCTCGGAACCGGGGTGGGTGGAGGTCTGGTGTTGGGCGGACGCGTTTGGCACGGCATGATCGGCATGGCCGGTGAGTTCGGTCATTTCACCGTGGAGCCCGACGGGGTTCTCTGCGGCTGCGGCAACCACGGCTGCCTGGAGGCTTATGCTTCGGCAACGGCGATCGTGCGCATGGCGCGAGAGGCCATCGCCAGTGGGGCTGCACCCGGGCTGTCGCGGGCGGCCGGCGCCGATCCCGAGTTCAGCGCCAAGGCGGTTTACAATCTTTCGATCCAGGGAGATGAGGAGGCCCGCAAGATCTTTCGCCGCGTGGGCAGGGCATTAGGCATTGTGCTTTCCAGTCTGGTGAATGCGCTGAACCTTCCGATGTACGTAATCGGCGGGGGCGTAGCCAGCGCATGGGAGGCGTTTTCTCCGTCGATTTTCGAGGAACTCGAGAATCGTTCGATGGTCTACGGTGCCACCAACCCGAAGCCCTCGGAACCGGGGAGAATGTCGCCGCTTCCGCAACCGAGGACAAGCGGAAAAACGCTGGTTACGCGGGCGTTGCTCGGAAGCGATGCCGGCCTGTTCGGCGCGGCACGCTTAGCACTAATCGATGGAGACAAGCCAAAGTCAGCCAAGGCCAGCTAGCCCTGACCAAACTCCTAAGCCTCAGTTCTTGCTCACCCCACGCCCACGATCTCTTGCACTGGGAACGAGACTGTTGCGATCGATAGTCCGAGGCGGCTAACGAACGGCTGCGCGCCCGGTTACCTTCTCGAGCGCCCTCAGAAACAGGTTGTTCTGTTCCGGGGTGCCAATGGTGACGCGAATCGCCGTCGGCGCTCCCCACGCATCTAAAGGTCGGATGATGACTCCCGCTTGCTGCATGCGGTTGGCTACTCGGGCGGCGTCTTCCTTTAATTCACAGTAGAGAAAGTTGGCCCAAGTGGGAGCGACCTGATATCCGAGCCCTGCCAAGTCCTCGATCAGCCGCTGGGCTTCCCGTGCGTTATTCTCGAGAGTCTTTTGAATGTGGGGTTGGTCCCCGAGCGCGGCCACGGCGGCTGCCTGCGCCACCGCCGACACGGAAAAGGTCGTCCGCATGCGTTCCGCATACGACATCAATTCCGGGGGACCGATACCATAACCGACGCGAATTCCCGCTAAACCGTGCACCTTAGAAAAAGTGCGGAGCACGACTACCTTCCGCCCTTGTTTCACCCAATCGATCGCACGGGAATAATCGACGCCTCGAAGTCTCGAAAAATGCTCGGCAAACTCGTAATAGGCCTCATCGAGTACGACCGTGACATGATCGGGAAGCTTGTTCAGGAACTCGTCGATGAGGGCCGCGGTGCGGATTGTCCCGGTGGGATTGTTGGGATTAGAAAGAAAGACAATGCGGGTGTGACGGTCCACCGCCGTCAGGATGGCGTCGAGGTCAAAGCTGTCGTCACGCAGCGCGGTCTGGATGAGCCTGCCGCCGGCAGCTTGGGTTGCGATGGGGTAAATGATGAAGGAACGCTCACTGGTAATCGCGTTCAGCCCGGGTGCCAGCAGGGTTCGCGCAATCACACCCAGCAACCCGGTCGAACCCGCAGCCGGTACGATGTTCTCCGGGCCGATCCCGTGAAACTCCGCCAACTTCTGACGCAGCTCGCCGACGTCATTATCGGGATAAAGATGCACCTCGCCGAGGACCATCTGCATGGCCCGGAGTGCCTTCGGCGAGGGCCCGAACGGGTTCTCGTTTGAAGCCAACTTGATCGCTTCCACGCCGCTCTCCTGTTGTGCCTGGCGGCGCGACTTCCCCGGCTCATACCTGCCCAGGTGACACACATGTTCAGGCACAAGCTGGCTGAAGTCGCTCATCAACTAACTCATCTTTACCATGCCTCACCCACGGTGTCACGTGACCTGCTCTGGGTCACGAACCCGGTCTTGTGGGCGCTTCGATGTTGCGGAAGCTTACTTGGCAGCGGACTTCAGTCGGGCCACTTCTTGGGGTGTGAGATAGCGGAATTTTCCCGGATCTACATCGAGTGCGAGAGGGCCATAGCGTACCCGCTTGATCTTTTCCACGTGATGGCCGATCTCTTCGAACATACGCCGGATTTGGCGGTTCTTGCCCTCGATCAGCGTCACTTCAAACCATGGGTTGGCGGCGGGGTGAAGAAGACGAATCTTGGCCGGGGCGGTCTTGACCCGCTTGCCGCGCTCGGAAGGAATCGAAATGCCCTCGCGCAACCTCACCAGTCCGGTTGCGGTGGGCGAACCGGCTACCTTCACCAGATAGGTCTTGGGCAGAAGCGAACCGGCCTTCATCAGGCGGCTCGCCAGTTCACCATCGTTGGTCAGCACGAGCAAGCCTTCGCTCGCGTAATCGAGGCGCCCAACCGGGTACACGCGGGCGCCCACTCGGGGCAAGAGATCGATGACGGTGGGGCGATTCTCGGGATCGCGCAGGGTGGTGACACATCCCTTCGGCTTATTCATCAGAAGGTAAACCCGGCGCTCGGGCCCGTGCAGCAGTTTGCCTTTTACGCGAATGTGATCCCGGGCGGGATCGGCCTTGCTGCCCAGTTCCGTTATCTTCTGGCCATTGACCGTAACCAGTCCGTTCCGGATCAGCTCTTCCGCACCGCGGCGGGAGGCCAACCCGGCACCCGCAATGATTTTCTGCAGACGCTCAGCAGGCATGGGGATCGTCCGGCACGCGCGACAAGATTAAAGCCAGGTTCACGCCGCAGAGTCGTCCTCTCCCGCCATTGGCTCTGCAGCCGGGACCTCTTCGCCCGCGCCCCGAAGTGCCGCCGAAAGATCCGCCGGAGGCGAGATCAGTTCGCTCGGCCCCGAATCAGGTCCCGCACCCGTGGCCTCCAACTTCGTACCGAGAGGCAGCTCGCTCTCGAAAGATTCCGCCACCAGTTTTTCGAACTCCTCCATGCTGGGGAGTTCGCTGACATCGTTGAGACCGAAACGCAGCAGGAATTCCTTGGTGGTCTTGTACAGAATGGGCCGGCCAATGACGGCTTTTCGGCCCGCCGGGGCGATCAACTTGCGATCGAGCAGCGTGGCGATGACACCGCTAGAGTCCACGCCGCGAATCTCGCTGATTTCCGGCACGGTGACCGGTTGCTTATAGGCAATGACGGCGAGGGTCTCAAGCGCAGGCAAGGACAGCCGAATCGGGGGCTTCAAGCTCTTGGCGAAAGCGCTCACGACGTCGTGCTGTTCAGGTTTGGTAGACATCCGATAGCCGCCGGCGAGCTGCCGGACTTCGATCCCGTGATCGGGAGAGCTGTAATCGCGGGTCAGTTCCTCGAGTGCCGCCCGCACTTGCGACCGCACCTCGGCGTCCTTGGCCGCGCCCTCAGTGAGAGAGGGCGTCTTGATCAATTGCAGCATGTGGTCGAGCGTAATCGGCGTTTCCGCCGCGTAGATGATGGCTTCGAGTTTGGCTTTTAGGCTCATGGGTCCGATTTCATTCTTTGATCCCTGCGCACGGCTTGACTCGGGGCTTCGGAGAAGTCAAGCCGATTCGAAGGGTCGGTGGTTTGGTGCTACTTCCAATCGTCCCTTACGGCTGCCGGTTCTCCATTGAGGGAGGCAAATCCTACGTGCTTACGGATCAGAATCTCGCCAAAGAGACGCTCCTGCCGCAACTGAATGGCCTGCAGGCGCACCAACTCCAGCAACGCGAGAAACATGCATACCAGCATCTGCGGCGATTGAACGTTGCGCAACAACTGCTTCAACCGGACGGGACGATCTTCGATTGCCAGCCGTCTTTGCCAATAGTCGATCATCTGGCCAACGGTCACCTGCTCTTCATCCACCTGGACAATCGGCCGGTTGCGCACGCGATCGAGAACCTGCTGAAACGTCCTGACCAGGTCGATGACATCGACGGCAATCCTGGGCTCGGCGTCGGCGGCCTCGCGAAAATCCTTGAGTGTGGGGTTGGACCGCACGGCGTCTTCGATCTGCTGTTTTTGCAGAAGCATCTGTGCCGCAGACTTGAACTTTTCATGCTCGATCAGCCGGTTCACCAGTTCCCGGCGTGGATCTTCTTGCTCCTCCGAGGCTTGAACCGGGTCGCGAGGTAAGAGCATCTTCGATTTGATGTGGATCAGCACCGCCGCCATGTAAATGAACTCGGCTGCGACATTGACGTCCAGTTGGCGCAACCGTTCGACGTACGCCAGGTACTGGGCTGTTATCTTGGCGATCGGAATGTCGTAGATATCGATATCCTGCTTGCGAATCAGGTCAAGCAGCAGGTCGAGCGGGCCCTCGTAGACGCTTCCCACCGTGACAGCGAAGGGAAAATCGCTGTCCGGCCTCTCCGGGCTGCCGGTCTCCGCGCGAGCGCTGGTGACGGCGGCAGGGCTGTCGGCAAGCCTGGCTGTGTTTTCGTGAGTCCTCGGACTGGGATCCGCGTTCACTGGTTTTACCGCCTCCAATTAGGGTAAGGCTTCATAGTGCGGGGACATGTGCATGGACTCGCGTACCTCTTCCATGGTTGTCGCCGCCACCTTTCTTGCCCGCTCTGAACCCTCTTCCAGAATATCCCATGCCAGGCGCGGTTTCTCCTCGTATTTCTTGCGACGCTCCTGCATAGGATTCAAGATTCCTACCAGCGCGTCGGCAGCCCAGCCCTTGCATTCGATGCATCCGATGCCCGCCGAGCGGCAGCCCGCCTCGACTTTAGCCATGGCGGCAGCGGGGCTGACAATCTTGTGCAAGTCGCCAACCGGGCATAGATCCGGGTTGCCGGGATCGGAGCGGCGAACACGAGCTGGGTCGGTGACCATGGTTTTGAGCTTCTGCCTCACCACCGGCTCAGGATCCGTCAGCAGGATGGTGTTGCCATAGGACTTCGACATCTTGCGGCCGTCGGTTCCGGGGAGTTTGGCGGCAGGGGTTAACAGAGGCTGCGGTTCGGGAAACACCGGCTTGCCCGCCGGAGTGTAAAACTGGTTGAAGCGCCGCGCAATCTCCCGGGTCAGCTCCACGTGCGGTACCTGGTCTTCGCCGACGGGAACAAAATCCGCTCTGTAAATCAGAATGTCGGCGGCTTGCAGCACGGGATAGCCGAGAAACCCATAGGTCCCCAGGTCTTTTTCGGTAATGTTCTCCCGCTGCTCCTTGTAGGTAGGTACGCGCTCGAGCCAGCCGAGCGGGGTGATCATGGAAAACAGCAAGTGCAGCTCCGCATGTTGCGGCACGTGCGACTGTATGAACAGGGTGGAACGCCCAGGATCCAGCCCCGCCGCCAGCCAATCGAGCACGCTCTCGATCGAGTTCTGCTGGATCCCCGCGGTATCGGCGTAATCGGTGGTCAGTGCATGCCAATCGGCCACGAAAAAAAAGCATTGATATTGATCTTGCATGCGCACCCAGTTGTCGAGCGCGCCGACAAAATTGCCCAGGTGCAGTTTGCCGGTGGGACGCATGCCGCTGAGGACGCGTCTTTGCGAGTGGGTTCGAGGGGGCATCAGATTCTCATCAAGATCGCCATGACCCAGATATAGACGTTCAAAACCGGGCGGATGAGCGCCATCAGAAGGTGGGGCGCGAAAAACACCAGCGCCATCAGCCCAAAGACACCCACGGTGTCGTACACCCGCCGCACGTCGTCCGAGAGGAAATGGCGCAGCACATGACTCCCGTCGAGGGGTGGAACCGGAATCAAATTGAAAACCGCCAGCAGCACGTTGATCTCGAGGAAGGCGTACAGCAGAAAACTGGCCGGGACCAGGGGCGAATTGCCGACGGGAAGGCCATACATCAATTCCCCGATGATGTTCCGGCCGCTAGCGGAGGTCAGACCGATGGCCGCCAGCAGCAAAGTGGCAACGGCGGCTACGATGAAGTTGCTAATCGGACCGGCCACGGCCGTCAAAACATCATCGAGGAGCGGGTTTTTGAAATTGCGCGGATCAACCGGCGTGGGCTTGGCCCAGCCGATCATCGGAAGTCCACTCAGAAAGGCAATCAGCGGCACCACCACGGTGCCAATAACATCGATATGCTTGATGGGATTCAGAGTGATTCGCCCCAACATGCGAGCCGTGGGGTCGCCGCAACGATTGGCCGTCCAGGCATGTGCCGATTCGTGCACACTGATGGCAAACAGAAACGCGATGAGTCCGAACAACTTATTGACGAGGTCAAGGGTCATTGGGGAAGCCGAGTCTGATACTAACACGCAAAGGCCGGAAAACTCCGAGGTCCGCCCCTGCATCCCGAAGGCAGGCAAGGCCGCGGGCTTGGCGCGCAAGCGTTCCCGCGCTCAGAGCGCGTCTCAAAGACATTCCACTTGCTTGCCGCTCCCCGCTTGGCCATAGCACCGTTGCCGTTGTGGACGTCATTTCTGCCTCGCCGGGAATCGGACGACCAAGGTTTTATCGTTTTTCGAAGGCCCTCTGCAGTTCTTTCGGTGCAATCGGCTTGACCTTGACGGGCTTGGCGGGAATGCCGGCAACCACGTGGAAGGGTTGGACATCCTTCGACACGACGCCCATCGAACCCACCATCCCGTGCTCGCCGACTCTGACTCCACTGAGAACCGTGGCGTGATAGGTAATGCGAGCCATCGGCCCAATCTCGGTTTTCTGGTTGTTGACGATCATGCCGTCGTTGAGGTCGTGGGCATGGGAATAGACATTGGCGTAGTCGGAGATCGAAGTTCCTGCATGGATGATGATCTCGCCGCGATCATCGAGCAGTACATACTTGTGAATCGTGCAGTTGTCTTCGACCGTCAGGTTGTAGCCAAACGATACCTCGACGCCGTGGAAGATCTTCACATTGCGTCCGCAGTGCTTGAAAACATGGCGGGCCAGCATCGCCCTAATCTGGAATCCCAGCCAGTGGTTCAGGCCGGCCGGGGAGCGATCGAACATCATCCAGAACCAGAGGAGCGGCTTGCGCTCCGCGTACTTCGCCGGATCCACATCGCCGTAGTACTCCGGTTCAAGGGTCGCATTACGCGGATCGAACGAGTGCACCAGAACCTGGTCGGCCAAGGGCAGGCTCGCCTCCGGTGCCTGATAGCGATGTCCGAGATAAAGCTCATAGAGCGCGTTTCGCACCACTTGGCTGCGATGTTCGGGATCACGGTTCTTGAACTCCTGATCCAGCCGATCGATCCACTCCAAAAAAGCCTTCTCAGCCGCCGGGCTGGGGTTGAGAACGCGGTATTCGTATCGCGGCATGCAAGCCTCGCTTCAAGGATTGGGAAAATAAAACATAGCACATTCGCCAGTCTTGCCTTGGTGGCATGGCGCGAAGGCAAATGCTTTATAATGCGCGGCACCCGATGAAAGCAAAGAAGAGCGCCAACCCTCACCCGGAACCCGTCGATGCGCTGGTCCTGCCACGTTTCTCTGGCGTACCTACCTTCATGCGGCTCCCCCACATTCCCCGGGCGGAGGAACTGGACATTGCCATCCTGGGGATCCCCTTCGATGGGGGCACGACCTATCGTCCCGGAGCCCGTTTTGGTCCGCGACACATTCGAGTCCAGTCGGCGATGATCCGGCCCTGGAACCCGGTTCTCAAGGTGAACCCCTTTCGCAAATGGCGTATCGCCGATTGTGGCGATCTATCGATTAACCCGCTTTCGATCGAGGATACCTATGGACGGATCACCGCACAGCTCGGCGAAGTTCTCCGGGCCAAGGCACACCCCGTGTCTGTCGGCGGGGATCATTCCATTCTGTTGCCCATTCTTCGGGCCGTTCATCGGTACTACGGACCGGTCGGCTTCGTTCAGCTGGATGCCCACGGAGACACCTGGGGCGGCTACTTTGGTAGTCCGCACTCGCACGGCACACCCGTAAAGTACGCCGTAGAAGAGGGGCTGATCGCGAAAGGCTGTGGGCTGCAGGTAGGCCTGCGCGGGCAAGTGTATTCGGACAAGGATTTCGAGTTTGCCCGAAAACACCGCATTCAGATGGTCACCGCCGAACAATTCCATCAGCACGGGGTAAAGCCGATCCAACGGTTCGCCAAGAGATTGCGGAACCTTCCCGTCTATCTCACCTTGGATATCGACGTCGTCGATCCCGCCTTTGCCCCCGGCACCGGCACACCCCAGGTGGGTGGTCTCTCGAGCGCCCAGATCCTCGATCTGGTGCGCAGCTTTGCGGGTCTGAATTTGGTGGGTTGTGACCTGGTTGAAGTATCGCCCCCCTATGACAACGGGGAGATCACATCCCTGTTAGCGGCCAACCTGCTTTTCGAACTGCTCTGCTTGTTCTGACCAAACCGATGACTACTCTGGCGCGCAAACTCCGCGGGGTCGATTACTTCACCCTCGGTTGGGGCACGATGGTGGGGGTAGGGTGGCTGGTGGTGATGGACGACTGGCTACTGCGTGGTGGCGTACTCGGGGCCATTCTCGGATTCGCGATTGGGGGCACATTGCTGTTTCCCGTGGCCTATGTCTACGGGCAGCTGGTCCGAGCGATCCCCGATGCCGCCGGGGAAGTGGCCTACACGGCTAAGGTTTTTCCCCAATACGTGAGCTTCGTCACGGGCTGGATGATGGTATTGTCGTATTTCATCGTCTGTCCCTGGGAGGCGGTGGCGGTGGGCAAGATCGCAAGTTACATTTTCCCCGCCCTCGACTCGTTCGAACTGTACCGGATTGCAGACCGACCTGTCTATTTACCCCATTTGCTGATCGGACTGGGCCTGGTAGCACTTCTCACGCTCTTGAATTATCAAGGTATTCGCTCGAGTGCCAGCTTTCAGAACTGGACCGCCTTTGGAACTTTGGCCCTGTTTGTCATTTTTGTGGGGGTCGGCGTCAGTAAGGGTTCGATCAGTAATTTCCCCCCCTTGTTTACGCATGGTCGGTTCATATCCATCCTGCTGGTCATGCAGATCGTTCCCTATTTTATGACCGGCTACGAATCGGCAGTGAAAGGGGTGGAAGAGGCGAGCCCTGACTTTGATGCCCGTGGATTCTCGAAAGCCATGGCGACAGCAATTGCGGTCGGAATTTTGTTCTACACGATTGTTATCGCGGCTGTAGGGTACGTGGCCCCCTGGAGGCAGCTTACCCAGCAAAAGTTCATGACAGCGGTTGCCTTTGAGCAGGCGGTCGGTTCGCGCTGGATTGTGAGTGCCATTCTTAGCGCCGCCCTACTTTCCCTGGTGAAGTGTTTCAACGGAAATTTCGTGGCGTCCACTCGACTCTTGTTTGCCATGGCGCGACGGGGGATGGTCGACCAAACCTTGGCGCGCATTCATGCTCGCAATCAAACTCCCTCCCGCGCCGTGATCTGGGTAGGGATTGCCACCGCCGCCTGCATGTTTTTGGGAGATGCCATCCTGGTGCCGGTGACCGAGGTCGGTTCGGTAGCTTCGGCTGCGGGCTGGCTGGCTGCTTGTGCCGCTTACTATAAGATGCGCCCCTCCCCAAGCCAACGGTCGGTCGCGATGCTGGGTGCCGTCATGGGGCTGCTGATGCTATTGATGAAGGTCGTTCCCTTTGTTCCCGGGCACTTTTCGCGATACGAATGGTTGGCTCTCGGATTCTGGATCTTACTGGGGATTGCTATACGACGTTCGAGACCGGCTGATCGAGCCCTTTCCGGGGAGGCCACCAATTGAAACCGGCCAGGTTGGCGAGTCCTGGGATTCCCAGTCCCGCGGCATTCGGCGAACAGATTCTCCGAGTCCTCGCGCTGCTTCTTTTTGTGCCGCTCACTCCCTGTCTGCGGGCCCAAGGTTTCGATCTTGTCATCACCAACGGCCACATCATCGACGGCACGGGTTCCCCCTGGTATTCGGGAGACATCGGAATCCGTGCCGGCAAAATCTCCGTAATCGGCAATCTCTCCGAGGCGTCGCGGAGCCGAACCATCGATGCGCAAGCCAAGGTTGTGGCTCCCGGCTTTATTGACATGCTGGGACAATCAGAACTGACGATTCTGGTAGATCCTCGCCTGCCGTCTAAGATCTATCAGGGCGTTACGACCGAAGTTACCGGGGAAGGTACTTCGGCCGCCCCCCTGAACGACGCCATCATCGCCTGGGATAAAGCGAGCTACGAGCACTACCACATCAATCCGGACTGGCGAAGCTTCAGGCAATACTTCGCTCGCTTGGAAAAACAGGGCATCGGCATCAATCTGGCCAGTTATGTAGGTGCGACGCAGGTCCGCCGCATGGTGTTGGGAGACGCGGACAAGCAGCCCACTGCGGGCGAACTCGAAGCCATGAGGGAACTGGTACGGCAGGCCATGCTAGACGGAGTTGTGGGTGTTTCGACCTCGCTCGAATACCCCCCGGCTCCCTATGCCAAAACCGAAGAGCTGATCGCGCTAGCCAAGGAGGCGTCCCGATTCGGGGGAATCTACGCCACACACATGCGGAACGAGAGTGATCAAGTGCTGCCGGCCATCGATGAAGCCCTGCGCATCGGGCGAGAAGCGCAGATTCCGATTGAGATTTGGCATATCAAAGTGGCGGGCAAAAAGAACTACGGACGCATGGGGGAGGTCGTCGAAAAAATTGATCGGGCGCGTGCGCAAGGCATCGATATCACAGCCGACACCTACGCCTATACCGCCTGGTTCAATGACCTCTCGGCGTTTGTTCCACCATGGGCTCACGATGGCGGTAATGCCAAATTGATCGAGCGCTTGCGCGATCCCGCGATGCGGGCCCGCATCCGCAAAGAGATGATGCAGCCGGCGGCAGATTGGGACAACGAATGGGATGAAATTACCGGTCCTGAGTCCGTACTGATTGGGGTGGTTCAGAATCAAAAGCTCCTGCCCCTGGAAGGAAAGTCGTTGGCGGAGGTAGCGAAGATTTGGAACAAAGATCCGATGGACGCCCTGTTTGATCTTTTGATCGAAGACCAGGCATTCACCGGTGTCGCGGTTTTCGGCATGTCGGAACCTGATGTTGTGCTCGCCCTTCAGCAACCATGGGTGTCGGTGGACAACGATTCTTCAGGCACGTCGCCGGAAGGAATTTTGGGCCAGGAGCATCCCCATCCTCGCGCTTACGGCACCTTTCCCCGCATCTTGCGAAAATACGTCCGGGAAGAGCATAGGCTCAGCCTGGAAGATGCCATCCGCAAGTTTTCCGCCCTGCCCGCCGAACGCATGCGTTTTACCGACCGGGGAGTGCTGAAGGCGGGGATGTGGGCGGACGTCGTGATCTTTGATCCCGCCACCATCCGCGATCTGGCGACCTTCGACCATCCCAACCAGTTCTCCGAAGGCATGGAGTACGTTCTGGTCAATGGCGTCCCGGTCATCGACCAAGAGAAAATGACCGGGTCAAAGCCCGGCAAAGTGCTGCGTGGCGCCGGCTACCGCGCTCCATCAGCCCCTTAGCCGCACAGTCTGTTCCCGGTTCGATTGCCCACGTCGCGGCGGAAGAACCGCTTTTTCGCCGTCAACTCTGGGTAAGCGTCAGCCGGTGGGATCCTACCATCACCGTGTCGATTCTCGCCGGAAGGGCGAACTGCGAATCCAGACCCGCCTGCGGATACTGCGGGCGCAAGTACTGGTCGGCGAAGAGCTGGAGCACCAGTCGGGGTATCTCGACTCCATCTAACGATACAGAGTCGAGGTTGACAAAGGCTGAGCCATCCGCACCATGGGCATGAGCTCGTCCCTCGATCGCATGCATCCCGGTGAAAATCTGTAACAGGGGATTCCCGGAATTGCGCTTGGCCTTCAACTTGTCAAAGTCCACTTTTAGATTTGCCGTAACTATGCCGGGCTCTTCTTGGAAATTGACCGACTCAACTCCTGCCGGGAACTTGACCTCGCCGGAGGAGAGATAAGCATTGATTTCCTCTTCCATGAATACCGTGGGTTTGGGGTCGGGATGCTCCAGTTTGCCGTTGCTCCTAAGGTGCTCGAGCTTGCGCTCCATTTCGGCGGCCGGGTTTCGGTTCCGACCAGACCCTGCCTGAGGAAGAACAGCGGTTAGAGCAGGGAGAAGGAAGAACAGAACCAGGAACTGCGGATTCATGGCTTCAGCGCAGCTCGGGTCTCCTGCGCCGCGAAGGGCGACACATGCGGTCGAGCCAAGGGGCCCACGATGTTGAACCCGGAGGAGCCCTCGCGGATCAGTTTTAGATTCAGCATCTGCGTCAGGGATGCCGTGCCACTGATGCGGAACATTTCCGAAGCGGTTTCCAGTCGGCCATCCTCGACCTCAAAGGTCCCCTTATTGAGAAGAAGCCGGGCGGTAAGCCGATGCATTTGCAATGGGGTGCCTCCGTCGGTAAGCACGATATGGCGAAGCTCGCCCTGCGACGCGTCGAGCTGAACGCTGCCCGTTGCGGAATCGAGTAATTCCTGGGAGGTGAGACCGGCGATACTCACTTGGTAGCTCGCGTTGGCCGATCCGGTGACCCACGTGTCGTTCATAGCCTCGCCGAGCTCGCCGAGCACGACCTCATCGAGCGTTCCTCTCCCCTCATACTGGGCAGGCTTGGCCATGAAATCGGCGATCCACTCGCCACGATGACGGCCTCCTAAAACCTCCGCCTCGAGATCAGAAAGCCGGAGTCTGCCCTGGTTCAACTCCGCCTTGGCCTTGATCCGTCGAGCTTCGAAGCGATCGAGCACCATTCGGTCGACCGCCAGTTTGCCTTCTGCATTGACCGTACTCAGAAAAGGCGGCGGCAAATCCGCAGGAGAACTGAGAACCCGGTACCATGGTTTCTTGCGCATCCGCGGGTTTAGCAACTGGTCCATGCGTTCGATGGCAATTTCACTGGCATGCAGATCGAAACGGGCGCGACACCCAGCAGTCACGCTGCACGGTCGCTCCACCGCCAGCGATCCACTCCATGCACTACCTGCGACCGAAGCCAGCAGGTGTTGTACCTGCACTTGGTCGGGGGAGAGGGCGAGATTCGCCGCCACAATGTCGAGCGGCTGGTTCAAGCCGCGGACCTGAGAACGGACGCCGATGAGCTGCGCCTTGCCTACTGCACGAGGCGCCTCCGGTCCCCACCAAGTACCCCGCAGGGCAAGATCGATTTTCGCGAGCCCTTGGGCCTTCACCGGGGGCACAGGGAAGCGCAGCATTCGAGCTGACTCGAACAGCCTTTCCAGTTGTGCGTCGCCATGGAAGGTGAACTCATAATTCTCCCGCCCGACTAGCCCTTCGACGGTTAGGGGCACGGGCCTGCCCATCGCCACATGAATGGGTCCGATCACGAGAGGTGCTGGTTCGGGCGCTTCGGGGAGAGCGGCGGGTCGCGATGGTCCCCGCCCGCGAGTGTCGGAAGCGGAGGCAATGGCAAAAGGGACATCCCCGAATGCGATCTCCTTGTCGCCGGCTTGCAAACGCAGTCCCGTGGCCTGCCCTTCGCCGTCCCAAGAGGCGGCCCCGGATTTCCGCACACCCCGGAGCTGGCCTTCCACCTGTCCGCTGGCTCGAAGATCAGCCGGGAAACCGGACTTAGCATGGCTTGCCAAGGCAAGCCAAGACTGGCTGGGCAGGTTTTCGGCGACCAATCGCAGAGCGTAGGCAGGTGATGCCCAGGGATGAGCAATGTTGCCCTCGAGGGTAAGGACACCTTCTCCCACAGGCGCGCGGCAGCTAATGTCGGAGAACGCATTGTCGGCGGAACGATACTGGGCGCGGCACTGGGCTGCCAAACGCAATTGGTCGCCGCCAAAGACATCGTATCGACGAAAGTCGTCCGCCGAGGCAGACACCACGAGGGTCGAATTCTGCGGGGTCCCCATGAGGTTTAGCGAAGCTCGGATCGTACCTCTCCAGCCCTGGTCGCTGCCGTACAAAAGTTTGGTGGCTTGCCCAAGCTGGGCTCCCTCCCAGTCCACGCTGACTTCGAGAGGAGTGCCCGGCAAACTGGCTGCCCGTTGCCACCAGGCGTTGGCGCGGACGATGCCCGTGTCGGTAAGGTTGAAATCGGTACGCAGGGGACGGGCCTCGAATCGCATGCCCCACATATTTTCCGACTCTTGCCACAGGGCAAAATCCGCTTCCGTAAGGGCGTAGGGCTTCTTTTCCGGACCGAGCTTCAGGTTAATCCGTCCGCGGCTGCCCTCGATGTACGGGAAACCGGGACGGCTTTCCGCCCTGGACTTGGAGGTCGGAGCCACCGATACTCGGGCCGCCCGCTCGATCAGGCTCTCAAGATTCCAGTGGGATTCCGCAGTACGCACCAGATTGAGACTGGGCTCGGTGAGCGAGAGGCGGGCGATCTCCAGGCGTCCGCGGAGCAGAGAAGTGAGACGCAACGACGCCGTGACTTCCTGGGCACGGAGCATGGGTTCTTCGCCAAAGGCGCGATCATCATGCACCACGAAATTCTCCAGCTCGAAGCCCGGCTGGGGAAGCAGTCGCAGGCGCACCGAGGCGGCTTCGACCGGCCGCCCCAAAGCGAGGCTGATCGAACTGACGATGCGGGTCTTCATCCGATTCGCCCCCGGCCGAAGGAGAAACAGCGGCAGGAGCAAGAGAACGACCAGCCATCGAGTGCCGCGCTTAGAGGTAGGAAGGCTCACTGAACGATCCTGAAGGTGCGCCGCCATCGAGTTTCATCGAAGAAATGGAACACGACGTGGGCCACAAAGCCCAATCTCTGGCCCAAACCTTTTTGCAGATATTGATCGGGCGGAGTTAGAAACGACCAATAGATAAACATGGGCCGCCCAATGACGTTTTCCCGCGGAATGAAGCCCCAATACCGGCTGTCATAGCTGACGTCACGATTGTCTCCCATGGCGAAATAATGGTCTGGCGGGACCACCAGGTCGTCGCCCTGAATGTACTGCTTCATGGTCAACTGCCACTCCGGGGCTACATTGCTGTACTCCGAGGGCAGCACGGAAGGAAAATTATCCCGGTAAGGATTGTAGTTTTCCCCCCCGGCCTGGTGAATGACGTAAGGCTCATTCAGCTTTTCCCCGTTGCGATAGACCACGCCGTCCTGCAGGTGGATGCGGTCGCCGGGCGCGCCAATGATTCGCTTGACCACGTACAACCCAGGTTCCGCCGGCGACAAGAAGACCACGATGTCCTGGCGGTGAATGTCCCGATAGGGAAGAATTGGTCCCAGCCATCGGGTCGGCGGCGCGAACTGCTCCCGATTCACAAACACATGGTCGCCGATCAACAGAGTGTTTTCCATCGAACTGGAAGGAATTTCGAACGCCTGCACAATAAAGGTGATGATGAACAGGCCAGTTACCAGCACCGCTGCCAGGGAGGCCAGAAACTCAACGGTGGTCTCGCGCGGTTTTTCTACCTGAGCGTCTTCTTTCTTAGCCACTGCCATTTTCCTTGCCAATCGAGAATTCGGTTGACTCAATACACCAAATGAAACGTCCGCTCCCAGCGGGTAAGCTGAAACAGGTGCGTGATTGCATAGGCGAAATGATAAAGTTTATCACTGGGCGCGGTCGATGCTGGCGTACCCTCGCCGCTGCGCACCGACCAGTAGATCAGCAACGGGCTGCCGATGATATTTTCCTGGGGGACAAAGCCCCAGTAGCGGCTGTCCAGGCTCTCATCGCGATTGTCGCCCAAGACGAAGTAATACCCTTTGGGCACGATCAGTTGACCGTCATCCACCAAGGTGTGCATTTCGCGCCACCAGCTGCTGGTCACCTCTGGAACCGTCTCATTCAGACGGGGAAAGTCATCGCGAAAGGCGTCGTGGAATCGGGAACTGTGATGCACGTACGGCTCGTTGAGGCGAACTCCATGGACATAGACAGCTCCTTCGATCAGCCGTATGCGATCACCGGGGACTCCGACCACCCGTTTCACGAAGTGCTGGCGGGGATTGACCGGATAGTGGAACACCACGATGTCGCCCCGTTCCACAGGGCGGTAGGGAAGAATGTGATCCCCAATACCACCTCCGCCGTAGCGCAGCTTATTTACCAGGAGGTAGTCTCCGATCAGCAGGGTGTTCTCCATGGACTCAGAGGGGATCTGGAAAGCTTGGACGACAAAGGTGATGACGAATACCGCGATGACTACGGTGGAGAGCAGGGATTGCACCGAACCCAGCCAAACCGACGGCTGATTGTTCACGACTCTCATAACTCTGTCGCGGCACGCCGGCCATCCGGTCTTTTGCTGGCTGCGGATGGCAAAGATCCCAAATACTCGAGCAGCTGCCTGGCCGCACCCTGCTCTGCATTCTTCTTGGTAAGACCCTCGGCGCGCCCCACGAACTCGAAATCCCTCCTCTCACCCACCGCCTGCAAGCGAACTTCGACGGTGAACGTCTTGCGGTGCTGAGGTCCCTGCTCCTTGACCAAAACGTACGACGGTTGAGGACGGCCCAAGGCTTGCAGCCGTTCTTGTAGGGCCGACTTGAAGTCGGTCAGCGGCAAGCTTCGCCCCGCTTGCGCGATCCGCTCCAGCTCGGGAAGGATGATGTGCTCGACCACAACCGGCCGAACCTTTTCGAGCCCGCCGTCCACGTAAATGGCTCCGAGAATCGCTTCCAAAGCATCCACCAGCAAGGTCGTCTTGCTCCGGCCGCCGCTCTTCTCCTCACCGCGTCCCAACTGTAAGTAATGGCCAAGCTCCAAGCGACGGGCCACCTGGATAAGATGCTTTTCGCTGACCAAGTGAGCGCGCATTTTCGACAGCTCTCCTTCCCGAAACTGAGGAAAGCGATGAAACAAGTCCTCGGTGGTGATCAGGCCCAGCACGGCATCCCCCAGGAACTCAAGTTGTTCGTTGTCCCCGACCCGGCGCCGGGGTTCGAGCGACGAACCCTCGAGTTCGCGAGCCTGCGAGCTATGGGTTAGGGCCTGCTCCAGCAACTCGGGCCGAAGGAAGCTCCATCCGAGAGCCTGCTCGAGCTCGGCCATGCTCCGTGATTTGGTCCGTGCGAGTGAGCACACTGGAGTTCTCCCGGCGGAGCCCGGTTGCGAAGCCCGAGCTCGAAGGTTCCCCCCTTTTTCGCCTCCCCAGCTTTCCGGCTAATGCGAGGGCGGGTTTGGATTCTGCATCGCGCCGGTTGACGGTTTGGGCGGAGCGCCCCCGGTCAACTGCACCAAACGATCCCGTTCTCGCCGTGCCAAGGTTCCCGCGGTGGTGTTCTCCTGGGTCAAGTCCACGGCGCGGTTCGCTTCCTTGAGAGCGTCAGGGTACTTGCCCTGGTTATCCAGAGCAATGGCCAGCCGCAACACCACGACCGGATCGGGCTGAGACGGGAAAGCATCGATCGATTTGCGGAATTGTGTTTCCGCTTCCACGTAATTCTTTTGGTTGAACGCAATCGTTCCCAGGATGGAATAGGCGGAGGAGCGCAAGAATCCCTTGTAGGCGTCAATTTTTTCCTGCGGTGTGCCCGCCGGAATCGCAGCGTCGGTGTCGATCGTCTGCAGGGCGCGCTGCGCGTCTTTCTGGGCTTCCGCCAAACGTTGGTCTTTATCCAAATCCGTATCGCGGGTACGTTCGGCGATGACTTCGGCAGCCCCGATCAGGGCCTCCGGGTCATCCGGGTCAATCTTCAAAATCTTTTGCGCGTCCTCGGACATCTTCTCAGCATTGTTGGCGCCCTGTTGGGCGTGCATGGCAACCCGATAAAGCAGTACGCGAAGCTCGCTGTCGGGGAATTTCGCGGCGAAATCGTCAGCCGCTTTGTCCATGGCGGCGGGATCGTTCGCGTTCTTGATGGCGGCCTGGTAGGCGTCAAACTCCGGTTGCGTCTTGGCCTGGGGCGGGAGCTTGCCCCCGGGAGCGGGCGTGCCCGCTTGCGCCGCCCCTGGGGCGCCGGACTGCGACGACTTGTTGGGGGCCTGCTGCTGCGTCTGGGCCACCGCCAAACTGGCCGTAGCCAAAATGATCAACATCACCGCTGCTCGCTTCATGCTCTCTCCTCGCTTCTGATTCCGAGTCTCACCTCAATCTCGAAAGTCCCGCTCAGTTCCTCTTGCCCGGATCGTTCTGGGGATGGATGGGAAGCTCGAACGGTTGCTCGATTCCATGCTCGGCGGCAGCCTTGGCCTCCGGCAGAGAGGCGCTGGCACGCAGCGCCAGGCGATAATGATCGAGCGCCGCCGCTCGGTCTTCCTCGAGATCCAAAATTCTCCCCAAATAGATGTGCGACCAGGCCACCACCTTCGGTTCTTGCGCGACGCCCAAGGCCTGCTCGAAATAATGACGTGCCCCCTGCATGTCACGGTTCATCGTCGCCACTTGCGCGAGAATGAACAGGGCGCGGCCCGGGTCCTCGGTCTTGGTATCGAGCGCCTGCTGCGCAAGCTTCTTGGCGCTCTCCGCATCTCCGGCGGAGAGTCGTTGCTCGGCTGTGACCAGTAATTTCGGGTGGGCCGGCTGTGAGAACCGCACCAGCTCAGGATCCGCTCGCGTCGCGAATCGCACGTTGGACGCGCGCTTCTGCTCCTTATGAAGGTCGATCCGCCCGATCATATCGCTATAGGCGTTGCGCAGGCCGGTCGGACTCTTTTCAAACTGCAACAAGGCATCGTAGAAGTAAGCCGTTAATACATAACCCTGCTCGACGTCGCGCTGGACAGCCGCTTCCCGTTCCGCCTCGGAGATTTTGTCCGTGCTGCTCGTTCTGGCTTCAATCGCACGAATGAAGGATTCGGTGACCAGCAGTGAAATGTCCTCTTTGAAGCTCTCATCCATGGGCGCCTTCTTGACCTGGTCGAGCAAGGGCTTCAGACCCTCGATGAGAAGAAAATACTTCATCGCAAGCGGGTCGAGCAGATAGTGGAGATAGGTATGACGAATCTGCTCCATCTTAAGGGTGGACGCCACTCCTGGCGAGATTACCACGTAGTAATCGGATCCGTAATTGCGAGCATTGGTCTGGTCGGGAGCTCCCATAGGGTCGAGATAGACGGAAAAGCTGTGCCCTAAATACCCGGCGGAGGGCAGCTTCAAATAGATCTCGGTATCAAAGAGCACCTTGGAAAGCGGCTCGTGGTAGCGGGCGGTCAGGGACGCATAGGCTAGCTCGTGACGTGCCCAGATCTGGGCGAGCCCCACGGCCTCATAGAACTTTTGGAGGGTGGGTACGACGCCCACGACTTGCATTGCATCCGGAGGCAAGTCCGTATCTTTGACCTTCAGGGTAAAACTCGGAGGAGCATCCATGAACAGGGCCAGCGAGACATACTGCGCCAGTGTCCTCGAGGGATCCGGTTGTGCGTGCTCGTGATAATAGTTGCACAGAATATCGGTTTCTTCTTTGGCTTGGACGGAAGTCTCAGTGGCCTTGGCAACTTCCTCACGAATTTCCGAGCGCAGCGGGTCGGAAACACTGAGTTCGGTGTCATAACCGCAAGCGTTGATCGCGGTCAACACGGCGAAGATGGTTGGGTTGGTATCCAGGGAGACTTTCGGCGAATTCTGAGCCAGGCACACTGCAACCTGGAACCCGAGCAGTGCAGCGATCAACGCGCTTCGAAACCTAGATCGCAGGGAAAACCTCCACCTCAGGTGGTACGACGCGACGTTAAGATTACCAGCCAGTGTAAAGGGGGTCGGCGCAGGGGGTCAACAAAGGCAGTTACCAACGTGTCTTCCACCTTCCGCGGTTCTTGTGGCTCGCTCGCAAGGACGGAGCGGGAGAAGATGACGGCTGACAGCCAGCAGTCGCGGGAATTACTCCTGATCATCCCTTGACACTGATTTTCGAAAACGACAACACCGCCCTTCCCGCGGTCGGCCTGCCCATCAGGGTTGCAGGTCGAAAGGTCGTGAAGATGAGCATGTTCTTCACCTGCGGCGGCAGGTCTTTCCCTTGCAGAGGGTTCGATAGCACGCGGTAATCTTCCACCCGGCCGTCCGCACTCACATAGGCTTCAATGACCAGGGAATCATCACTGATCGAGCTCATGGCCGCGCTAAATGCGGATTGTTCCAGTTTCGGAGTGGTGTTGAACTCCAGAGGCACGTCCGCATTGCCGGCTTGCAAGGGCAAGCCGAAAAAGCCCATCAAAAACCCGAAGATCACCACCGCACTGGCCAATCCTACGGTTGCCGGGACCATGAATGCGCGCAGGGCATTCTCCACTCGAATCCAGTGACGATCGAAGAGCCGGTGACGGGCTTGCCCGGGCTCCCGCGAAATCGCCAGGCGCAGCTTCAGGGTCAGGTCCTCGGGGGCTTTCCGATGCCCGACTCTGGCCAGCAATTGCTGGGTTTGGCGCAAAGAAAGGTACTCCCGATAGCACCGGGCGCAAGACTTAAAGTGTCCGCTCAGGGCAAGCATCTCGGTGCCCGTCAACATGCCGTCCAGATACGGGGAAAGCAGCGACTTCGCTCGCATGCAGTTCATGGCGCCACCTCGAATTCCCGTCTTTCCGCAGAAATCTGGGAGCGGGGTGTAACCTCCCGTTCTTCCTCATCCGCCAGACCCAGTTCCGATCCCACCTCGCGAATATATGGCTTGAGCCGCTCGCGCAGTGCCCGGCGACCTCGGGTCAGCCGCGATTTCACGGTGCCGAGCGAAACCTGCATGATCTCCGCGATTTCCTCATAGGACATTTCTTCTAAATCGCGCAGGATAACGGTGGTGCGGTAGGGCTCGGAAATCTTGCGCAATTCGGCTTCCACCCGGGTTCGCACTTCTTCGAGCGCGACATGTTGAAAGGGGGATTCGCCTTTGTCCGCCAACCAGTCCTTGGCGCCGAGGCCAGGGTTCTCCTCCTGGCTTGCCTGCGCTGGTTCGAGCGAAGCTTCCCGCGACTTGTGCCGAAACCACCAACGCCGCCAGTTGGAAGCTTCATGCAGGGCGATGCGATAAATCCAAGTCTTTAGGCTGGACTCGCCATGAAAGTGCTTGATTCCTCGAAACACCTTCAAAAAGACTTCCTGCGTGGTATCGGCGGCATCGGCCGGATCGCTCACCAGCCGGTAAACCAGACTGTAGATTGGCTGCTGAAACTCTGCGATCAACCAGACGTAGGCTTCCTCCGACCCGGCCTTCAACTCGGCCACGATCGTGGACTCCTGGCTCCGAACTCCCATCGTTTCCGCAAGATCACCCAAAGGAGCCACTCCCGCCAATACCCTCATGGCGTATCTCCTATTATAGGTTCTTTAGGCATAGTACGCGCCCTCGAAGATCGGGCACAGCCAGACGTCGGTTCGACGACACACTCTATAGACTCCGCGGCAGCTGCCTAGGTTCCCGCGGAAGACTGTTCAAATTCATGCTGTTACGGTGAAAATCGTGGGCAATGGCTGAAATCTGCCGGCAGCTCCGGGCCGTGCGCTCGCCGAGGGGCTTAGGGCTGCGGAGATTGCGGCGGCGGATTGGGCGGATTTTGCTGTTGAACCGGCTGCGTCCCGGAATTTGAGCTGTTTTGCGTACTGGTAGCGGAAGCGGGCTTGGTGGTCTTGGGCGGCGGTTTCTTTTTCGTGGTGGTTTTCTTCGGGGCTTCGGTATCGTCTACGACTACTTTCTTTGGGGGAGCGGCCGGCGGCTGGGCGGCTTGGAGGGTGCGCACCTCACCGCGCAAGCGCGCCAGTTCATTCTCCTTGGCTGCGGCCAGGGTCTCCATTCGGTCGGCCATGGACCGTCGCGACCGCTCGAGCGCATCTAGGTCCTCTTGAAGCAGCTGGAACTCGTCTTTTGGGCCGAACGCTCCCGCAGACTCGACCAACGAACCGAAGACGTCATAGAGGGCATCGAGATTGCGATACAACTTGAAACTTGCCGCCAGGTCCTCCGGGGAACTGCGCAGCTGGGTCACAATTTCCGGGAGCGCCGATTGCAGGTTGCGCTCGATCGATCCCACATCGGCCTCGGTCGCGCGCTTGGTATTACCGTCCGTCTTCCATTTTTCGATGCGGAGTTTGGCGAAGTCCGCTTGTGCCGACTGGGACATCTGTTCCACCTGGGAGAGCAGCCGATTCAGCTCGCTCACGGAGGAGTAGGGAACGGGAGCGGGAGCTGCGGACGCAGTCGTAGGGGGGGCGGTCTGCGCGATCGCCACAGCCACAAGCAACCCAAGCGGTACAACCCACTTCGAAGTGGACCCGAACCTCATGCGGATATCCTCAGCATACCGATTTTTTGAGCCTTCGTAAAATTGGAAATCGAATCAGAAGGGCTGCGCAGTGGCGAACTGGGTAGCCCCGTCGCTCACGCTGCTTTCGCGGCAATTGCTACCCGGTTCTGTCGCGTGCCTGGTCCCCTGTGGTGGGAGCGCCCACCCGAAAAGTGGTTAGCCAAAAGATAAGGGGGGGGCACCACGAAAGATAGGGTTTCCCACTCGACTTGGTAAGCCCCAGAATGAAATCATTAGAGCATCAACGTGTGCGTCTCTTGATCTACGGGTGTGAGTCGAAAGAATCACATTGCTAGCAGCCCCATGCATAGCCCGTCATTCCAGGTTCCCGGGTAGGACGTCGCCAAAATCGAATGACATCTCACTGTCCGCCAGTCTCAGTGGGGAAGAAGACAGCCCTGATGGTTAGACCCGGTTCCGTTGTGCGCCCGAGAGCGTCTCTGGTCCTGGCCCTTGCCCTGGTTGCAGGTCTGAGCCAAACGGCACACGGTCAGCAGCACAGTTTCACATGGCAGCAGATTCGAGACAGATTCGAAGCTACCAATCCGGCCCTGTTGGCAGACACGCTGAACATCGACGAAGTGAAGGCCCAGGAAATCACGGCGCATTTGCGCCCCAACCCGAATTTGAATCTCGAGACCGACGGTACGCAAATCGCCCCGTACCAAGGGGTCTGGCGCCCCTTCGCGGGTACCGACGTTGAGGCCGGCTTCAGTTATCTGCACGAACGGGCTCACAAGCGAGAATTGCGCTTCGAGAGTGCACAAAAGGCAACCGCCATTGCCGAATCCAGCCACGCGGACCTGGAAAGAGGCTTGCTCTTCAATTTGCGTGCGGCATTTGTGTCGACGCTGGCGGCCAAAGCCGTCGTGCAATTGGCCAAGGACAACCTCGCCTACTATGACCATGTGCTTGACATCAGCCGGGAACGCTTCAAGGCCGGCGATATTGCGCAACTCGATCTCGACCGGCTCGAGCTGCAGCGTCTGCAGTACGAATCGGATCTCGAGAGCGCCGAGGTCAACCTGCGGACCGCCAAAATCCAGTTGCTTACCTTATTGAACGATCGCACCCAGGTGGAACAGTTCGATGTGACCGGGTCCTTCGATTTCGTCGATCAGCTGGCTTCGCGTGACGAGTTTCGCAAAATCGCCCTGGACACGCGCCCCGATCTGAAGGCCGCGTTGGAAGCCATCGAGAAAGCGCAAACCGACCATAAGCTGGCTATGGCCAACGGCTCGACGGATCCCACGCTGGCTGCCTGGTGGACATATAACCCGTCTTTCAACAACCCTTATGCCCATCAGACCCTGGGTGCAAGCGTGAGCGTTCCGCTACGCATTTTCGACCATAACCAAGGAGAGAAGTTGCGCACGCAGGTCGATATCGCACGCACGCAACGGCTGCGCGATGCCTCGGAAGCGCAAGTGTTCGGCGACGTCGATTCCGCCTACGCCACGGTGGAGAGCACCTTGATTTTACTGCGGCCTTACAAAGCCAGGTACCTGCAGCAATCGGTGCGAGTGCGGGACACAGTTTTCTTTTCTTATCAGAACGGAGGAGCCTCACTCCTAGATTTCCTGAACGCGCAGAGCGAGTATCGGAGCATCCAGCTGAGTTACGTGAACTTGGTCGGCGCCTATCTTACGGCAGCGGCTCAACTGAATATGGCGGTCGGCCGGGAAGCCTTGCCATGAGAACTCGACTCACGGCGCGGTTGGCGATCCTGCTCGGTCTGTCGGCGACCCTGCTTCTGGTTGCTTGCAACGAGATCAAGCCGGACCCCAAATCCGAGGCGCCTCCACCGACGACGGTCCAGACGGAATTGGAGGCGAGCAACTTCAAAGTGGACCATCCGGAACTGTTTCCCTTGGTAGACGCCACCCCCTACAAAGCCGTGCCGGCCCTGAAGGTTACGGGTGTCGTCCAACCCGACATCGATCGTGCGGTCCCCGTGGTGTCGCTGGCTGCCGGGCGCGTCCTCGAGATCAAGGCCAGGCTTGGCGACACCGTAAAGAAGGGGCAGTTGCTGCTGAGGGTGCAAAGCAACGATGTATCGGGCGCCTACCAGACCTATTTGAAGGCCAAGAACGATGAGCGTCTAGCGCGCATCCAGCTGGAGCGAGCGCAGAAGCTCTACGACAAGGGCGCCATCGCCAAAAGTGCGCTTGAAAGTGCCGAAACCACGGAAGAGGACGCTCAGGCCGATTTGAATGCCGCCACGGAGCAGCTGCGACTCCTGGGAATCGATAAGGAGCACCCGTCGGGCATTGTCGATGTCGTTGCACCCATATCCGGTGTGATCACCGATCAGCAAGTCACCAACGCTTCCGGCGTACAAGGGTTGTCTGGCCCTAACCCGTTCACCATTTCCGATCTCTCCTACGTTTGGATCATGTGTGATGTTTATGAGAACGATCTCGATGCAGTGCATGTAGGTGAGTACGTGGACATCCGTCTGAACGCTTATCCCGGTAAGGTTTTCCGCGGCCGAATCGACAACATTCTGCCCATTCTCGATCCCAACATCCGCACGGCAAAAGTTCGCATTGAAGTTGCCAATCCAGGGCTGATGCGGGTCGGCATGTTCGTCACAGCAACCTTTTATGGCCGGCAACCGGAAGTGCACGCCGCCGTCCCGGCCACCGCGATTTTGCATTTGCACGACCGGCAATGGGTTTACACACCGGTGAGCCCGGGACATTTCAAGCGTCTCGAAGTGGTGACGGGAAGCCAGCTTCCCGGCAACATGCAGGAGATCGTGTCGGGAATCAAGCCGGGGGACCGGGTGGTATCCAACGCTTTGCCGCTGCAGAACACGGTAGAACAGTGAATGATCCGCCGAATCGTTGATTTCGCTCTCACCAACCGCCTCCTGGTGCTCGCTCTGGCAGTGACCCTTCTGGCGGCCGGGATCGTATCCTTCGTGCGGCTGCCGATTGAGGCCTATCCAGACGTCGCCGACAACTACGTAGATATCATCACCCAGTGGCCGGGAATCTCAGCCGAACAAATCGAACAGCAAGTGACGATTCCGCTCGAAATCGCCATGAACGGCATCCCCCAGGTGGTACACCTGCGTTCCTTCTCGCTCTTCGGGCTCTCCGACGTGAAACTGATCTTCGAGGACGGATCGGATAACAACTGGAACCGGGAACGGGTTCTCGAGCGGTTGAGTCAAGTCACGATGCCGCCGGGGGTGACACCGCAAATGGGCACGGACTGGAGTCCGGTCGGCCAGATTTATTTCTTCACCTTGCGCAGCACGAATCCGGCCTACGATGCGATGGAGCTGAAATCCATTGAGGACTGGGTGGTCGAGAAGAACCTAAAGGCCGTGCCCAATATCGTCGAAGTTGCCAGCTTCGGAGGACCCACTCGGGAATACCAGGTTCGCGTCGACCCTAACCGCCTCGTGGCCTACGGACTGAGCCTGGCCCAGGTGGAGCAACAACTCGCCAATAACAACGTAAATGCCGGTGGCAGCTTTGTGGAGGCGGGGCTGCAGCAGATCAACGTTCGGGAAGTGGGGTTGGTCAGAGACGTTCACGATATCGAAAACACCGTCATTATGACCAAAGGCGGCACCCCGCTGCGGATGAAAGATATCGCGGTGGTTTCACAGGGCCCGAAGATTCGCCTGGGCCGGTTCGCCCGAGCATTTCATCGCGAGGATGGCAAGATCATAGACAACGATGATGTCGTCTCGGCGTGGGTCGCCATGCGTAAAGGTGCCGAGGCGGAGCCGGCCCTCAAAGCTCTCCACGAAAAAGTGAAGGAGCTGAATGATCACATTCTCCCTCCCGGGGTAAAGATCGTTCCCTTCATCGATCGCAGCGATCTTGTTCATTACACTTCCCATACCGTACTGCACAATCTGACCGAAGGAATGATTCTGGTTTCGATCATTCTGTTCTTGTTTCTGGGCAACGTTCGCGGAGCCCTCATTGTCGCGATAACCATTCCGTTTTCGCTGTTGTTCGCCTCGATCTGCCTGGATCTGAATCACATTCCTGCCAATCTCTTGTCTCTGGGCGCGCTCGATTTTGGCATGGTGGTCGACGGCGCGGTGGTGATGATCGAAAACATCGTGCGCCATTTAGGCCACAGTCATGGCAATTTCAAGACGCCCGCCGAACGAATTAGCGATGCTTCCCACGAAGTGCAGCGGCCGGTGTTCTATGCGATTGCGATCATCATCACCGCGTATCTACCGATTTTTACCCTGCAGCGCGTAGAAGGCCGGCTATTTCACCCGATGGCTTGGACGGTGGCTTTTGCCCTGCTAGGTGCTTTGTTTTTCTCGATTGTGGTGGCTCCGGTTCTGGCCAGTTTTGCCTTCGCCAAGGGAGCCCAAGAGTGGCATAACCCGATCATGAGTTTCTTGACGGTTCGCTATCGCAGCGCCGTGCGCTGGGCCCTGCACCATCGCGCGATCACGGTCGGCACCGCGGGCCTGGCCGTGCTGATGGGAGCTTTTCTCGCCTCTAGTGGCATTATCGGCTCGGAATTCCTGCCGCATTTGGACGAAGGCGCCATCTGGGTCCGCGGCACTCTTGCGCCCAGCACCGGTCCCGCCGAGGGGATCCGGGTAGCCAATCAAGCCCGAATCATCCTCTGCTCCTTTCCCGAGGTTCCCCAGTGCACGAGTCAAGTCGGGCGCCCGGACGATGGAACGGATACGACCGGATTCTTTAATACGGAATACTTCGTGGATCTGAAGCCGAAAGCCGAGTGGCGGCCTGTCTTTCACCAGGATAAGGACGAATTGATCGCGGCTATGAATCGCGAGCTCAGCAAAATCCCGGGCGTGGTCTGGGGATTCTCCCAACCCATCGAAGACAACATGGAAGAGGCGGTGAGCGGCGTCAAGGGAGAACTGGCAACCAAGATCTATGGCGACGATCTGAAAGTCTTGGAAGACAAAGCCGACGAAATCGTTGACCTCATGCGTGGTGTCCAGGGAATTGAGGACCTGGGAATCTTCCGCCTGCTCGGCCAGCCCAATCTGAACGTGACGGTGGACCGCGGTCAAGCCGCTCGTTATCAGATCAACGTCGCCGACGTCGAGGATGCGATTCAGACGGCGGTCGGAGGTAATGCCCTTACCCAAGTCCTGCAAGGAGAGGCCCGATACGATCTCGTGATGCGCTACCTGCCACAATACCGGGACACCCAGGAGGCTATCGAGCGAATTCGCCTGCTTTCACCCACTGGTGAACGAGTGTCGCTCGCCCAGCTATGCAAGATCAAAGAGGAAGACGGCGGCTCGGAGATCTATCGCGAAGGCAATCGGCGTTACATCGCCGTGAAATACAGTGTTCGGGGCCGCGACCTCGGGAGCGCAGTAGAAGAAGCAATGCACAAGGTTAATGATAAGGTGAAACTCCCGCTCGGATATCGTATCGACTGGGAAGGGGAATACGAAAGCAAGAAGAGAGCCAACGCTCGCCTTCTCATCGTCCTCCCGGTAACGATTTTCATTATCTTCATGATCCTTTACACCATGTTCAGTTCCTTCAAGTGGGCTGCGCTGATCATGGCCAACATTGCGCTTGCGCCGATTGGCGGCCTGTTTGCTCTCTTGCTCACCGGCACAAATTTCAGCGTCTCCTCGGGGGTAGGTTTCCTAGCTCTGTTTGGCGTGTGCGTACAGACCGGAGTCATCATGCTCGAGTACATCAATCAGCTTCGAGCCCGGGGTTACACGATCGAGGATGCGGCCGTAGAGGGTGCCGTGCTGAGACTGCGCCCCATCATGATGACCATGCTGGTAGCCACTTTGGGATTGTTGCCCGCGGCGGTTTCCCATGCCATCGGCTCGGACTCCCAGCGCCCATTTGCCATTGTCATCGTCGGCGGTCTGATAGCCGCCCTGGTCATGAGTATCTTCTTACTGCCGACCCTGTACGTGTGGATCGCCAGTGATCAGGATGTGCTCCCGGCAGGAAACGAGATGTTTGAAGAGGAGATCTGAGCACCGCTTGGCCTCCACTGGCCCTTGGCTGCGACACGAGGCGGATGGGGCTCAGGGCGCGTCCTTGCTGCGCGGGGCACGGGACAATTCCTATCTTCATCGCGATATCACTTACTCGCCTCGCCTAGCGCATTCTCGTTTGACTATGACTAGCAGGTAGGCGAAAATTAAAATATCTTCAGTCACGAGTGGGCCTGTGGCGCAGTTGGGAGCGCGCTTCCATGGCATGGAAGAGGTCGTCGGTTCGAACCCGACCAGGTCCACCAATTTCTCAAACCACTTAGCGGACCCACCTCGAAGCGTTTGGCCGGAAATTGGCCGGAAATTTTTAAGAAGCCTCCGCCATTTTTGGCTTCAGCCTCAGTTCTTGGTTGATGGCCGCCACCGTCGCTTTCACGCTGGCGGAAATTTCCTGCAGTAAACGTCCGTAGTGGTCGATAGCCGCGAGTGCCGCAATAGGCCCTGGATGTCCTTGGTGTCCCTTTCGTTTGCCCCAGCGTTGCAATCGTGCCGGATCACCTGAAAGGTTAGCTTCGGCAGTCCGCAGTCCTCCGTCAGCTTGCGGCGTCAAAACTCGCTCGTTCTTTGAAAGAACAAACAGACGGTAATCCGATCCTGCTTCTCGAGTCGGGGCAGGTATTGCCTTCGTTTTACATCACGTGCTCGGCTACAGGTGGTGACGTAAATTCGTCTGTGTAAAAGCGAAGAGGGTGTAAGTTGGTTTTTTGCTGGCAAGCGAAAACCAAATCCTTTAGAAAAGGAGCCTTACACCCAATGGCGAAAGTAACACCGATTACTGAGCATTTCCAACATTTTGTCCAGGACCTGAAGGAGAGCTTCTGGGGCGACCTGGAGGGACGAGTCAAGGAAGCGGCGCAAAGGTACTTCGCTCTGCTGTCGGAGCGGCAACGCGATTTTTACATGGTGAGTCCGCGTTACGGGCGAAGTGGGGAGCGCCAGGATTATCGCAATGGGTATTACACCCGAGATTTTGTCACCAAGTTTGGAACGCTGCGCCTGCGGATGGCACGGACGCGGAAGCGGGGGTTCTTGCCGGAGGTAGTGAAAAAGTTTCAACGGCGGGCGGAAGAGGTCACGTTGATGATTCGCGAGGCTTTCCTGCGAGGCATCTCGACGCGGCAGACGGGGCGGGTAGTGGCTACCCTGACCGGAGAGGTGGTCAGTGCACAAACCGTGTCCCGCATCACCCAGGCGCTGGACCAGGCGGTACGGGAATTTCACCAGGCGCGACTGAGTGACCAGTACGCGTACTTGTTTCTGGACGGGGTAAGTCTGCGGATGCGACGTCCGGAGGGGCGTAAGCGGGTACACATGTTGGTCGCCTATGGGATACGACGCGACGGTACGCGCCACTTGTTGGCTTTCATGCGCAGCAAGGGCGAGAGCCAGGCAGAATGGGAGGGTCTGCTGCAGGACCTGTATCGGCGCGGGCTAGAAGGTAAAGAGTTGCTCCTGATCGTCACCGATGGGTGTGCCGGCCTGGCGGCGGCGATTCAGACCGTGTATCCACGGGCGCGACACCAGCGCTGCTGGGTGCACAAGATGCGCAACCTCCTAGAGCATGTGCGGAAATGCGATTACGACGAGGTAAAACAAGGAGCCCAAGCCATCTATCGGGCGGATAGCCGAACGCAGGCGGTCACCGCCTTTCGCCGCTTCCAGGCTCGTTGGCGTGGCCAGTATGGTGCTATGGTGCGGCGCCTGCAACAGGATCTTCCTGAGCTGCTCTCCTTTTTCTCCCTGCCGTGTCGGTTGTGGCGGAAGTTGCGTACTACCAATGTGATCGAGCGTTGTTTCGTTGAAGTCCGGAGGAGAACTCGACCCATGGTGTGCTTTGTTAACGTGGCCAGCGTAGACCGCATCATCTACTCCATTTTTCAGCGGTTCAACTTGGAGTGGAAAAATCGCACCCTCAAGCTTTTTACACAAGCCGCTTGACATCACCGCTACAGGCGGCAATCGCGCAGATTAGCGAGAAGGAGTATTATACACAGCTGCGAAAAGTGTACCTGGGGCTGGCCTAGCTCCAGCTGGGAGCTTATGCGATCGCCGGCAACTCGGGCAGGCCGCCCTGGCATAGAGGAAATATGTACTTGCTGAGATGGATTTGGGCTTACTTGTCCGACTGTGTTCATTCCCAGACGACGTGGCTGCACCAGAACCGATACGTGTGCTGCCTCGATTGCGGCAGAGAGATTCCGTATTCTCTCAAGTACATGCAGAGGGTTGGACAACATCGCAAGCGGAATGTATGGGACTCTCGCTCTCCGGCAACGGTGCCGATGATCATTGCGAGCGGACTACTGTTGCTAGCACCAAGTTGCGCCGTAGCCGAAACTGCACAACCTTCAGTCGTTCAGAGCCAAACCGTTTGCGGGGATGACAACATCAGGCCAACAATGGTGATTGGCTTCGTCGGCGGTTTCGTACATCAAGACGACCTCCGCCACTCGGAAGTTCAGCTTGCGAGGCGTTTGCAGGAAACATGTGGTGACCGCGTAACGGTTGAAGTTTTCAGGAACCGGCAAGAAGAACAGGCCCGCGTTGCGATTCTCGAGTGGTTGAACAGCGTTGAACATTTTTCGGACAAAACACCGCAGCGGCGGATCATATTGTTCGGTCATAGCTGGGGTGCTTCAGCCGTTGTCTATCTTGCTCGAGAATTGGAGCACGATGGCATCCCTGTTGGGCTGACAATTCAGGTAGACAGCGTGCGTAAGCACGGGCAAGACGATTCCATCATTCCGGCAAACGTCGGCGAAGCAGTTAATTTTTATCAGAGTAAGGGCATGATTCACGGCCGCGCGAAGATTGTTGCGGCTGATCCTTCTCGCACTGCCATCGTCGGCAATTTCAATTTTACTTATCAAAAAGAACCTGAGGGGTGCCATACCTACCCGTGGTACGACCGGCTCTTCTTCAAGGGCCACACCTCCATCGAGTGCGATCCACGCGTTTGGTCGCAGGTTCAGAACCTTATCGAGGCGCGCCTGAGGCCGTCCTCTCATAGCACAGATACTGAAGTTGCATCCGCATTTCACTGAGAGCATTCATGACAATAACTCCGCAAAAGCCTTCTGCATATCGAAGCCGGTCTCGACAGTTTCACGCGCCGGAGGCGGCACGCGGGTCATGGGTGTCACTCACGGCCAAAAGAATACTTGTTCCATCATCTTAGGCGCATACCTCTCCATAAACCTCTCGCCTTTGTCACGGGGGATGGGCAAGCGACCCTCAGTCTGTCGGTCCTTGGGGCATCCCTGGGCCGCGTTGTCACTTACCAGATGTGCCCATTTGTGGATCGTGAAGATGAATCCCGCTCCAGTTGAGGGAAATGGCATGGAAGAGGTCGTCGGTTCGAACCCGACCAGGTCCACCAATCCTTCCAATCAGTTGCAATGAATCCTCGACGCACTTTGGTAGCATTTGGTAGCAAATTCTCTCTGGAATCTCCTGCATGTACACGTCCGTGGTGGTCGCGGTCCGCGAGTGCCGGAGCAGTCCCTGAACGTCTTTGACCGTGCCCTTCTTCTGCGCCAGCGTCGTGATCGTTCGCCGGATCACTTGGAAGGTTAGTTTCGGCAATTCCAACTCATCGGCTAGCTTGTGTAACACTCGCTTGCGGTAATTGCCGGTGTCCAGGAAGCCGCCATTGGCATCGGAGAAACCAGCACCTTCACACCAAGCCAATCCCTCTGGCGGCGAGCGTTCGCCTCACAGCATTTGAAGTTCTGGTCATGCACATGTGATTCGTCCGCTGCCACTCGATGCACCACCGTCCGCCCGTTATCTGCACCCAAAACGGTAGCTCTGGTTGCCTGCCCTACACGCTGGATCTCCGAGTTGGCGAGTAAGATAGCGAGCGGTTATAGATTATAGTTTTCGCCTCGTCATTTTCGGGGGTCGGCATGAATACTGGCTTCGTCGGCATCGGCAGCATGGGCGGTATGCTCGTCCGAGTGCTCCTGCGCTCCGGCGTGTTGACACCGCAAGAAGTCTGGGCGGCGAATCGCTCGCAAGCGAAAGTTGATGCGCTCGCATCGGAGTTTCCCGGCATCCATATTGCGAACTCCAAGCAACTCGCAGCCAAATGCGATCTGATTTTTCTCTGCGTCAGCGCGGCTAATGTGACTGTAGCCCTCGCGCAGATGAATGGTGAACTACATCCCGCCCAGTTGCTGGTCACCACGGCCGCCGCGATTCCGTTAACAATGTTGGAAAATCGAGTGCCATGCCGTGTAGCCAAGCTGATCCCCTCCATCACGCAAGAGATCAGGGCGGGAGTCGCACTGCTGATGTACGGGACGCGATTCACACCGGAGGATCGCAATCTCTTGGAAAATCTTCTGAGGCACATGAGCAGACCGGTGGCAATTACCGAGTCATTGGCACGTCCGGTAATCGGACTCACGTCGGGAGGCCCGGCGCTCTTGGCTTACTTGTTGCAGTCCATGGCGGATGAAGCCGTGCGCAGCAATGCCGAGCTTTCACCGATACTCGCTCGCGAACTGGTGCAGGAAACCGCACATGCGACAACGAGACTCTTCAGTGAAGCAAACATGACGACCGAAGAAATAATCCGCCGAGTAGCGGTTCCGGGCGGTATGACTGCACTCGCTCTTGAGATTCTGTCACAGCATGTTCCTGAAGCGTGGCAGACCGTCTTCCGAAAGACTGGGGAGCGGGAAACCAAAGCTCGTGAATCCTTCGTCCTTTAGCAGTGTTCCCGACTCGCCGTCAGGTTGTCTGCCGACCCACGAACCAATCTCTGTGTTTTTGGTCACTGCATCCCGGTGGCTCACGTCAGAACATTGACGGTAGGTCGTGCTGTGTCCCGATTGAAGAGGGTATGAGCTTCGTCAACTGCTACGAGGATGCGAACCGTGCCGACGCATACGCATGGCTCGAATTCGCAAACACGTACTATCTCGCCTACCGTGATCTACCAGCCATCATTTCCCAGCATGTCGCGGGTACGAAGGCGCTTGATTTCGGCTGTGGCACAGGCAGATCATCCCGCTTCCTGCAAAAACTTGGCTTCGATGTGATTGGCGTTGATGTCTCGGAGGACATGCTACGGATCGCACGCGGCATCGATTCCTTCGGCGATTACCGCCTTGTCCCCGGCGACAACCTGAGCGAATTTGGTGTTGGAACCTTCGATCTCGCGCTCTCGGCGTTCACCTTCGACAACATTCCTGCGGCGATGAAGGTGAGAATCTTTGGCGACCTTCAAAAACTGCTGACGCCAAAGGGGATTATTGTGAATCTGGTTTCATCCCCTGAGATTTACCTTCACGAATGGGCTTCCTTCACTACGAAGGATTTCCCGGAGAATTCCGCCGCTCGGAGCGGTGATGTGGTGCGCATCATCGTTACAGACCATCAGGACAGACGACCAGTCGAGGACATCGTTTGCACAGACGAGGCTTATCGAATGATCTATCGAGACGCAGGACTGGAAGCCACTGCGATGGTCAAGCCGTTGGCAAAGGGCGACGAACCCTACAAATGGGTGAACGAAACGAGAATAGCGCCATGGGTGATTTACGTTTTGAAACGGGCATCGTGACACAGCGTCCGTAGTGGAGTAGACCGCAGTTATAGGCAGGATGGAGGACTCGATGGGGCCGCTTGGACATTTCTCGGTGGGATTGGCAGCGAAGCCTGCGGTTGGAGTCCTGTTATTAGCCACATCGGTTTTCTTCTTCGAAGTTCAATAGGTCGACCACTACAACCTTGCTACTGGATTTCAGTTTGCTATCGAGCGTCGCCGGACTGATATGAGCAGTGGCTCGCCCGCTTGCCGATCGGGGCAGGAGGCGTTTCCCGCGGTTGGGAAACACTGCACGGAAATGGTGCGGAAGCATGGACACCGAGCGTGAAGCTGAGGATTCCATTGGCCGCCTTTAGAGTCAACTACTTAGCGGCTTGCGGTGGTCGTTGGCGGCCTGCTTATGATGCGTTAAAGCCAGCGGGCCTATGGCCTATGACAGTGGATATTTGCTCTATGTAGTGGAACAGACCCTAATGGCCCGGCCATTTGATGTAAACAGGATGGAATTCGCTGGGGATGCCGTGCCAGTGGCTGAGGGAGTGCAGGTGAACTCGATCTTCAGTGATGCGGTGTTCTCGGCTTCGGGAAACGGCGTGCTGCTCTACCAGACAGGGGATGCATTTAGCCAGCGTAAGTTGGAAGTGGTGGATGCCACTGGGAAGACATTGGGCAAACTTGGCGAGCACATGTTTTTCACCGCTGGGCTGCGGATCTCGCCCGAGGGGAAGCGTGTGGTCTACGGCATTATCAACCCAAGCAATGGCCAACAAGACTTGTGGATCCAGGACATCGCTTCCGGGACCCGGACACGGCTCACGGTGGACACGAGGCGCAGCGCGGGACCGGCTTGGTCGCCCGGTGGCGAGAGGATCGCGTACCAATCGAGCCGCTCCGGCAAACCTGTCCCGTACGTGGTGCAGGCGAATGGCATGGGGGTGGAGCAAAAGCTAGCGTGGGAGCCGAAGTCGCGGCTTATCCCAACGACTGGACCCCAGATTCGAAGATCATAATCATGCAGGAAAGTGGGGAGGGTGGGAAATTCCGTCTGGTGCTCGTGCCCGCGGAAGGTCATGCGGGAGCGTCGCCACTGCTGGAGGTGCCCGGCGCCAATGTCACCGCGTCGCGGCTCTCGGCCGACGGGCACTGGATTGCCTATCAATGCGACGTGTCAGGAAAGACCGAGGTGTACGTTTCTTCTTTTCCCAAGCCAACCGGCAGATTGCAGATCTCGCAGTCAGGCGGGCAGTCCCCAGTCTAGAACCGCGGCGGAAAACAGCTCTATTATTTTGATCCCGACGGAAGCATGATGGCTGCCGAATTGAAGGAAAGTAACGGTTCGTTGCAAGTCGCGTCGCGGCGAAATCTGTTTCCGATCAAGTTTGCTTTCAACGATAGCTACGACGTCTTCCCGGATGGAAACCGATTCCTGCTTAACCTCGATGTCACTCCCGGGACTCCCACTCCGCTTAGCCTGGTGGTCAACTGGCCGGCGGAGTTGAAGAAGTAGGGTCGATGTGCTGCCCGGACCGCAGCCGATCCTCCCCTCGGTATCTGGGCAGGTCGTTCTAGACGGGCCCCGACGCCAATAACCTGCACTCCTTACCTGTGAACCTTACCTGCGTTACCGTTACAAAAACCCAAGAAGACCGTCCTCTGGGCGTTGTGTTTCTTAATCGGGGTTAAATGGCATAGAAGAGGTCGTCGATTCGAACCTTACCAGGTCCACCACCTCCCTCGATAAGTTGGTTCCCGTTGCCACGAAACGTGGCCGAAATCCTGATACCTATCGGTTAACGGCCTTACACCTAACTCCTAGAATACGTGCTGGGCTGTATCCCCTTTGAAGATCATCGAATGCAGCGTACGCTGATTCGCGGCGTTGAACCGGAACGATACTTCGTCCCGCGTTGCTTTTTGTGCCAAGGGCACGAGCTGGCACTTTACCCGCGCTTCTGCTGGCTTCGGGGTGTTCAGTTGTTTAAACACCATGATGTGATTCGCGCCCTCCATGGTGTGGGTCACCTTGTAATTGCCGGCTGGCAGTAAGACCTCACCGACCAATGTCGGTGCCGTCAGAGTCAGGCTGCGGCTGTCGGCAACTCCAAACTGGTTCTTCGCCTGGGCGAGAAGGCTGAGCCCAAGTACACACATCGCCGCTACAACTAAAAGCTTGAATGAACGCATAAACCCTCCATTACAGTCCTGCCTAAATAAAATGATAGGAGCGCAGCAGCTGTTTTCCCGCGTCACCCCTCACCGCAGCGTGTGATTGATGAACATACAATCGGCTGAGGGTTGCCTAGCCGGGTCGGCGGACGAGGACGGCTACTGGCTTTTGCAGATTGCGTGGAGTTAGCCAACGTCATGCAAGCGAGGTTGAAAGCCTAAGTGCAGCGCCACCAACGTAAACTTGGTCTTCCTCATCGGGGTGAATAGGGCGAATGCGTACGTTGATATTGAAACCGCGTTTACGGGCCTCACGCACGAAGGAGGCTCCGGGAACTGCCACCTCCAGCGGCCTCGAGCCAACTGGAATTTCACCCCTCGCCATCATTGCCGCCACAATCGATGCGTGCCACCCGGTCAAACGCTGCATTGCGGTGAACCCTGTCGCGGGATGCTGGTCGGCGGCTGCTGGAATCACCCGCCTTCGGTAGGGCGCGTTTCCCAGAATACCCCCGAGGCCGAATTTTGAATTACACATTTTTTTGACCAAGGCCCCTTGATGAAGATTTCGACGAGTCCGGCTGGAGAGGCCGCGGGGCGCGTTTTGAAATGAAGTTAGAAGGCTCCGCGGGATGGGTGGTTTTTGCTTCGGGTCGATGGGACCCAGGCACCCATTACCTGGCAGAGGACCCAAAGCACGCATCGAGCAGCTCGGCTTGCGCGAAGGACTGCGCGTGGTGTGCGGATGATGGTGCGGGATGCGTCCAGCCTGCTCGATCGCGGCGGCGCACAGAATGAAAGGTAGGAGGTTCCGCGGGATGGATCCCCCGCCAACTGACCGACGACCAGCTTACAGCTGGTGGCCGCAGGAAAAAGTTGTGATGGGATGCGCAACGCTAGCCGACTCGAAAGCCGAACTTCGGGTCAAGTAACCGGCACGACCCCGTGGGACGACCGTATGGGACTGGCATTTTTCACCAATGTTTACGAGGGTTAGGAGCGATTTTCGCGGTTTGACAATGTCGTCGAGACGACCGAGTGAGCACGTCCGGTCGGAGATCCCCGACCCTGGTCGGAGATCCCCGACCCTCAATCAAAGGCGGGCGAAGCATGCTTTCGGGCAACCAGGTAGGTGTGACCCCGGAGGAGATGATTTCGTCGCTCGACTCCGGCATCAGCATCCACGATCTGCTCGCCTTCCTTGCCGCAAAGTCGTCGGTAGCCGCGTAAAGCTATAGAGTCAGTGCTCTCCTGCTCTGCTACCTGAGAGCGATGCGGCTTTCTCTTCCAGCGTTCGTACAGCATCCACGACCGTGCCATCCGCGAAAACGGGCGATGCACCCCACATTGCTTCTTTCCCGTAGAGTGCAGCCAAATCCCACAGTCTGCCGCTACGCTGGCAGCAGGTAGGCGCGGTGGAAAGCTGCTGGCGCAACTGCTCCGCTACGAGATAACCTTCGTCCCAGTATTGAATAACTCGCGTGTCCGAAATTCGGGATTGAACCATCCCACTCGGTCGTGACCAATCTGTCGGTAGCATCGGTTCCCACACCACTAGAACACGGATCGGCAGTGAATGCGCTTGCTCCAGCAGTTTTTCGATTGCGGAAGCCCCCCGCAAGCAGGTCGGTCAGGTCGGCGAGAGCAGCAGCACCAGCCGGACTTTGCCTGACGCCCCGTCGAAATCACTCCTGAACCTCGCGATGTTGGACTCGGAAAGCGATGTCAGCGGCGGCTGACCCGGTGGGGTGCGTTGTGAACCCCAAAAATACCAGAGAATTAAGAGCGTGGCGATGATCCCTGCCAGCCACAGGACGTGCTTGATGTTCACCATTGCATCCCACCCGGCGATCAGGCTCGCGATCAGTTGCGGGAAAAGGACGACAAGAAGAACGATGACAGCAGCTACCCAGAACATTGCGACGCTCAGCGGGCTGCGCCTCGGGCACTGAGTGCGCCTCACGTATAACTGAATGAAGCCCAGAACCAGCAGGACGCCAGCACTGGCGAGCAGCCAAGGACGGGCTGCCTGCAACCACAGGCTTGCCCCAGCTAATCCCAACGCTCCGAGGAAACCAAGCGGCAGGCAGCAAGCCAAGGTCGAGAGCGCTGCAATCACGGCTGCTACGGGGGTTGCTCGTTCTGCTGCTCTCATCCGAATTTCACTCCTTCCGCTTCGCTGGTCGCCGCATTCGGAGTAGCATGCGCATTGATCGGCGGCGACCTACTTAATTAGCGCAGTCTGGGAGGCGACAGCGAGCCACTTGCCATTGCGCTTCACAAAAACATCAGTCCACACGTAATGGTTGCTGGACTTCTTGCCGTCCTCCACGGTTACTTCGTCGTCGGTGCCCGTGACCACGGCAGTGTCGCCGAAGACGCGCACGTTCATGTCGCCCAGCGTGGCGGATGTTGTCTGGGCGCTCTTGATCTCGGCGGCTCTTTCTGCCTTGGTCTGGCGCTTACCGTCTGGGGTGATGGCGACCCAGTCATCGGCCACAATTTTCTCGAATGCCGCAGCATCGTGATTTTTCTCAGTATTCAGCCACTCCTGTTCTATGGCTTGCAAGCTCTGCGAGATGGCGGCATCGGAATCGACTTTAGGCTGCTGCGCCTGTACCGGCACAATAGCGGGAAGAACCAGACTGAGGAAGCAACCGAGAATAATGAGTCGTCGTGGCATATAACGAGGCTCCAGCAATGGTCGTGCGGCAGCCGTAAGTGTACTCTTGTTGGCAGTGTCCCTGTGGGAACTTGACACTGGGTCGGCTGCTAGAATTCTCCCTGCCATGACCAAGCAGCACTACTTCTTCCACTGATTGAACAGATTCGAGATTCACCTTGATGCAGGTTTCCGGCGTACGCGCCAAGTGACCCCACCTGATTCGGGGTTAATGAGCATAATCACGATCCACGCCACTCAGGCAAGCCCAAGCGCTCTTAGCCGATCACGATGGGCACGCACGAACCATTCTGCGACGAGTGGTCGGTACTCTCGTTGTGGATGTCGAGGAGAAGCTGGAAGAAGTCCCCTACCGTGGTGCCGCTGCACCGCGCCGCACCGCAGTGACAGGGCCACGCTGTACCTCCCGTGATATTGATGTTGTAGTCGCAGGTAACCTCCTCGCCCGCCGCAATATCGCGGCGGGCCACGAGGAACGGGCGGTCGCCCTCGTAGAGCACATAGGCATTGGGGTCGCAACTGTGATTGACGTGTCGATCCGGGTAGCCCAGTAGGACGATCCTGCCATTGGGGTAATCGCAGTGGCTCGCTCACCGAGTTCTTCCCGCAACGGCGAGGTGGGCGTGACCTCCCGCACAACGTTGATCTGGCGAATGCGTTGCCCAGCACAGAACGGTCGGGCTGCAAAGAGTCCCAAGCCTTCAATGGGGGATGCCCTAACCTCGACATCGCTCATGGGGGGCACTCCTGCTACGCCCGTTCCGACAGCATCGTGTGCAAGGTCAAGTCTTGCTCTCACAGCTTAATGTGACCTCTTAATGTGACCTCGACTTGAATCCGCTGTAGGTCAGGTAGACGCCGAGGACCAGCGAAATAGTTCCGTACAGGTAGAAAAGTTGCTGGTAGTGAAGCTGCCCAAGGAAAAGACCCGCTTCCATCTCAGGCGGCAGGAATAAAAACAATAGGCTCTTGATGAGCGTTATCCAGCCGACTAGGGTGACAACAACCGCGAGCGCACTCCCCGACCAAACATTATGGGCGAGAGCCATCGCCAGTCCAGCGGTCAACGTGATTATGCCGAGGGTCAACATCAGCGACGGGTTGTGCAGAAGCGCGGTCACGGTCTCCACGGTGAGTTGTCTGCGAGTCATCATGGATAGGGCGACGAGAATGCAGTACAGTCCGACTAGTCTGCTAAGAAAAAGTGTGCGCGACGACATGTGCCGTCCGAACGAATCAAGGATTGTCTGCCAAGCCTTTGTCAACGACGCAGGACAGGCGAGACTACGAAGTCTTAGCCGCCTTCCGCCATTGGCGCTCCGCCTCACGACGTATCGCTGGCAACAGCAGCCAGCGGATCATCGCCATGCCGATGCCAAAGCGATGCAAATACCGCCGGAATTTAGCTTGAGCCTCCCCGTCGGTTGCCACGGCGCGGGTCTCTGTCGCAAATCGACAATGCGCTTCGCCAAGAGGCTCCGCCTCTAGAGTCCAGATGATCTTCACTTGATTTGGCTCAAAGTACTGCACGAACTGTGGAGGCGGAATAGGCCTCATCACCACATCCGCCAGCCACGGCTGACACACGGTGCCTGCCACAAACCAGCGATTAGGTTTCTGGGCGAGGACACCCCAGCCCATTCCCAGCATCACCGGGACAAAGCCGCAAGACCAATCGGGTGCTGTCGCCTTAGCGCCTAGGATCACCTCGCGCAGCCAGAAAATCGCGCGAACCAGTGGTGTGCGACTCAAGTCGAATGTCTGTGAGGTTTCAAGTACCAGAGCTGCTGGAGCACGAACCACAATCTTGTGGCGAATTCGCAAATCCGGATGAGGGATGAACCGGTCGAGCGGGGGCGCTACCGAATGTGTTTCTGGCATACTCAAGGCACTCATCAAGATCGTCTCACAGCGAGGCTTCCTTGAGTCTCGCCCGTTTTGCGTTGTCAGTCAGCATTATCCCGCCCTCGTTCCGTCCGGCACAGGAGATTCGGGCGTTGCCAGCACAGGAGTAATTCCATCCGAATAGCCGATGTCGAAGAGCATTCCTTCGGAGACCAAACCTGCCATTTTCCTTGGCGCAAGGTTCACGACGAATAAAGCCTGCTTGCCTTCGATCTCGCGGGGATTTGCCCGCTCCCGTTTCATCCCAGCGAGAACCGTGCGCATGTGGTCGCCGAAGCTGACTTCTAGCGCAACCAACTTCTCGGAATCGGGGACATCGGTCACAGTCAGGATTGTCCCCACACGGATGTCGATTTGGTTGAGAAGTTCTGGAGAGATCGCGGGCTTAACCTGCGCGGGCCTCATGCGGCAATTTTTCTTCGGCGCATGGCTCGGCACGTTCTATCGCAGCAGAAGCGGCATGGCGGCAAGCACCGCGAGCATCACATAGTAGACCGTTCCCGCAACCGGGTCTAGGCTGGCAAGGTACCTACGAATCGTCAGCCGTCGAAGCCGAAGCATCAACCCGAACTCAGCGACGAGCAGGAGGAGGAGTGCGATGCACCCCATCCCAAGTCGCGCAAATAAGCTAGGCGGAACAGCGAGGCGCAGAACTATCCACCGCGCAACGACAATGGTGACCACGAATATGATCGGTGTTTCCATCAATTCAGCTGTCCTCGTGCCGACGCGTGGGACGACCCACAGCGTGCGGACAGTTCCGAGGGCGAAGCCCGCCCCAAACACCAGAGCAAAATAGACCACCCCAGCTTCTATCGTCTGCATGTCACTCGCTGCTCAGCCTGCGACATCGGCTCGCTGTCGATGCGAAGTGGTGCGAAGCGTACCATTGGGCATGAGCCGAATACGCCCAGAATAGCTCGACACACCACAATGATCACTTGTCTGTTGGTGTTGTGTGCCCTCGTTTTTCAGCGGGTGAAGGATGAAACGCGAAGATTTCGTCAAGGTTGCAGAAGAGGTTTTGGACTCGCTGCCGGAAGAGTTCCGCAGCCGTGTCGAGAACGTCGCTATCCTCGTCGAGGATTAATATTGAGGCGGTCTGCTCCAATGAGGCAGAAGTTCGTCATCAAATTCGCCAGACTCTCATGCACGAAGCTGACCCATGTTGGACCCAAGACCGAAAAACCCCACGAGGTCACGATCTGGTTCGTTCTGGATGGCGACAGACTCTACATCGGCACCGCTAACGTGAACCGCCAGTGGGTGTGCAACGTCCAGAAGACGCCGAAGATCAGGCTGTCCATCGGCGGCGAAACGTTTGACGGCGCTGTCCGTTTCCTCGCCGACCGCACCGAGCACGAACACGCCATGGCTGCCATTCGGCGAAAGTACTGGATGTACGTGCCAATCATGGCGCTGGGACGGATTCTCACCGCCATGGGCGTGATGCGCGACAACGCGGTATCGTTCGAGGTCACATTGTCCTGAAAGGCACGGCGGAGCCATTGCAAGAAAGGGGACGTATACAGACTGTGTTAGACTGCAACAGTCATTTCTAGCAACCTTCCGCCACCCATCCTCGGCGACGGTTTCTTGCGAAAATCTGACGGAGACGTCGGTGAGCAAGGAACCGCTTATGGCAGCGGATTCGTTCCGCGTTCTTGTGGTAGCGGATTACGCGCCCTTTTGTCGTTTCGTCTGTTCCACACTTCAGAAACAGCCAGAGTTGCAGATCATCGCCGAAGCATCGGATGGCTTTGAGGCGGTTCAGAAGGCGAAAGAACTGCAACCGGACAACCCGAGGGGCTCGACACGCTAAGCCGAAAAATCGCAAGCGCCGCATTGGCTGTTCGCATCGCCGTGGGAAGTAGAACGCCAACCGCTGAGCTATACGTACGTTTGGGAAACATTGGATGCTGCATCACAACGGGCGAACATTGGTCACACCAGCTCGCATGTGTTCCGCCACACCTACCGCACCTGGCTTGATTCCATTGGCAGTCCCATTGGAGTGCAGCAACGCCTGATGTGCCACTCCGACATCCGAACCACCATGAACGCGTCTATGGGGATTCTTTGCCAGCCGATGAGCGCGAGGCCCACGAAAAGCTGGTTAGGATGGCGGTAACTGATCGCAAAGTGATCGCAAAACGCTCTAACTGATTGAAAATCTGGGGTGGGAGATGGGAATCGAAAACACGGCGGAACGCCGTTCCAAGGACTTGCAGGTCCCTTTACGTTCCCCAAGGCCACTTTTAAGCTCTTGATTCCATAGGAAATTGATTTCGCTTGGTTTCGCGCGGCCGGCGCGGTTTGTCCTTGAGGCCATGGGGCAACGGCGGGACTTTCACGGCCATGTACAGGCTGGCGCGTAGCAACGCCGAGCATTTGTTGCGTGAGGCCGAGATTCTCTTCGAGAGGAAGAGGTTCGCGCGCCTATTTCCTGGCCCTCACGGGGCTAGAGGAGATTGCGAAGGCCCAGCTCGCCGCCGACGTGTGTACCGCGAAAAATCATTGTAATGATATGCGCCACCTCGCGTCTTTAGGGTGAGGCCAGGAACGACCACTGGACTGAGCAGATAAAGTGCGCCTGCGGCTGGTCCCGTAACGCGGGGTGTGGGATTAGGGCTGGTCCTCAAAGGCGACGTGCGCGTTCCCCCGCCAGGGTAAACGTCAATTCCCTGCCATTAAGGCTTGCAGAGCAACCACCTTGTCGTTGCCTACGGCGATTGTGCATCTGAACTTCTTCCGGTTTGACCATGACGCTTCCCGGTCCGTCGGCAGAGGGAAAATCCCTCAAATGCCATTGAGGTAGGATCGCTCGATTCCAACGAAAGAAAGTTCCTGATGTTTACGCACGCCGGTGCGGCGTATGCAGCCGGTCACATTTTTTTCCTGCGGCAGAACACCTTGATGGCCCAGCCCTTCGACCCAAAGCATTTAGTGTTCACCGGTGACGCCTCGCCGGTTGCCGATCCCGTGCTCGAAGACACGGGGACGGTTAGGAGCGTGTTCTCCGTGTCCGACAGAAGCACTCTCGCCTATGTGGAGGGCTCCAGCGCCGCTGCCCGGAAGCTCATTTGGGTGGATCGGGTTGGAAAGAATGTTGCAGAGATAGAAGGAGCGGAAGCTTACCTTTGGCCTAACATCTCGCGCGATGGAAGGAAGATGGCGTACAGCCTGGAGTCGCCGGCATACGATATCGGGAGCCACGACATCGGGAGGGCTGTGAAG
>DASPTQ010000288.1:0-51999 GCA_035623335.1 Terriglobales bacterium | reverse complement strand
GGCGGCCGATGAGATGAGGGCGGGAAACCTTCAGTCTGGCTCTCGGATTGCATTTGCTCTCGCCGTTGGGTCATAATAAGCGTTTTTTTGGCCTCAAATTTTCTGCTTCTTTTTAATACTTCATAGCAAAGGTGGGAACATGACGAGAAAGATGGTAACGATCGATGGCAACGAGGCTGCGGCTTATGTTGCCTTCCGAACAAACGAGGTAATCGCCATATATCCGATTACTCCGTCCTCCAACATGGGGGAATGGGCGGACGAGTATTCCGCCAAGGGTATCCCGAACATTTGGGGGACCGTGCCCCTGGTGGTCGAGATGCAAAGCGAGGGCGGCGCGGCGGGTGCTGTGCATGGGGCACTGCAAACCGGGGCATTGGCGACAACCTTCACGGCATCGCAAGGCCTGCTGCTGATGATCCCCAATATGAACAAGATCGCAGGCGAACTGACGCCCACGGCCTTCCACGTCTCTGCCCGCACGGTGGCTACGCATGCACTCTCGATTTTTGGTGACCACTCGGACGTGATGTCCTGCCGGAGCACCGGATTCGCCATGCTCTGTTCTAACTCCGTGCAAGAAGCCATGGACATGGCGCTCATCGGGCATGCCGCTTCCCTCGAATCCCGCATTCCCTTTCTGCATTTCTTCGATGGATTCCGCACTTCGCACGAGGAGAACAAAGTCCGGATTCTGAGCGATGACGACCTCCGTGCGATCCTTAATCTCGATCGTGTGATCGAGCACCGGCAGCGTGCGCTGTCCCCCGATCACCCCGTGCTGCGTGGCACGGCCCAGAATCCTGACGTCTACTTTCAGGCACGGGAAGCCGGCAATCCTTGTTACGCAGCCTGCCCGGAAAAGGTGCAAGCGGTGATGAATCATTTTTCCGAGGTCATTGGTCGCTCCTATCACTTATTCGACTACACCGGTCCACCGGAGGCGGAGCGCATCATCGTCATCATGGGTTCGGGAGCGGAAACCGTCCACGAGACCCTCGATTATCTGAATAAGGGAGGCGCGAACGTTGGGTTGTTGAAAGTCCGCCTGTATCGCCCGTTTTCGGTCAAGGCATTCCTCGAAGCGCTACCCGCGACCACCCGTGCGATCGCAGTGCTGGATCGAACCAAGGAACCCGGCTCTGCCGGCGAACCACTCTATCTCGACGTGGTGAACGCGATCCAGGAAGGAAGGAAGCAAGGGTACGGCACGCTGAAGACCGCGCCTACGATTGTGGGTGGTCGCTACGGACTTTCGTCGAAAGAATTCACACCCGCCATGGTGAAAGCCGTGTACGACAATCTGGCGGCGAGGGAAGCGAAGAATCATTTCACGATCGGAATCCATGACGACGTCAGCGACACCAGCTTGGATTACGATGCCAGCTTCTCGGTGGAATCCGACAATGTCATGCGGGCGATCTTTTACGGATTGGGCGCTGACGGCACGGTCGGGGCCAACAAGAACTCGATCAAAATTATCGGCGAACACACCGACAATTACGCTCAGGGTTATTTCGTTTATGACTCGAAGAAATCGGGCGCGGTGACGGTTTCGCACCTCCGTTTTGGGCCGCAGCCCATTCATTCGAGTTACCTGATTTCCCAGGCTAATCTTGTAGCCTGCCACCAATGGATCTTTCTCGAGCGCTACGATATGCTCAGCGCGCTAGTCTCCGGCGGCGTGTTTCTGCTCAACAGTCCGTATGGCCCAGATGAAACCTGGGAACGGCTGCCACGCGAAGTTCAGTTGCAGCTGATCGCAAAGAAAGCCAAATTGTATGTAATTGACGCTTATCGGGTTGCGCGGGAAACCGGCATGGGCTCGCGAATGAACACCATCATGCAGACCTGCTTCTTCGCCATCTCTAAAGTTCTGCCGCGAGAACAGGCAATCGAAGCGATCCGTGAGTCCATCCGCGACACTTACGGGAAGAAGGGGGAAGAAATAGTCCAAAGAAACCTCAAGGCGGTGGATGAAACCCTAGCGCACCTCTTTGAAGTAAACCTTCCCCAGAAGGTTACCAGCGAGCGCGAAATCCCGGCTCCATTTTCAGCGAATGCACCCACCTTTGAGCGCGACGTGCTCGGTGCCATCTACGCCGGTCGCGGCGATGAGCTGCCCGTAAGCGCCTTTCCCGCCGATGGGACTTTTCCCACCGGCACCGCCAAATGGGAAAAGCGCAACATCGCGCTCGAGATTCCTGTGTGGGACACAAAAACCTGTATTCAGTGCGGCAAGTGTGCCATGGTTTGTCCTCATGCGGTGATCCGAATCAAGGTCTATGATTCAACCCACCTCGAGGGTGCACCGCCCACTTTCAAGTCTACCGACGCCCGTGATCGGGAATGGAAAGGTTTGAAATACACCATCCAAGTGGCGCCCGAGGATTGCACCGGATGCGGTATCTGCGTAGACATTTGTCCCGCCAAGAACAAAAGTGAGACGCGCCTGAAGGCGATCAATATGATGCCGCAACCTCCGTTGCGTCTCCCGGAAGCCGAAAACTGGGAATTTTTCCTGAACATTCCGGAACTGGATCGTCGCAAGATTAAAACCTCCAATATTCGCCAGCAGCAATTTCAAGAACCGCTGTTTGAATTTTCTGGGGCTTGCACGGGCTGCGGAGAAACACCCTATTTGAAGCTGCTTTCGCAGCTTTTTGGCGACCGTGCGGTGATCGCCAACGCTACCGGATGCTCCTCGATCTATGGCGGCAACCTGCCGACGACGCCTTGGACCAAGAACGCCGAAGGGCGCGGCCCGGCGTGGTCGAACTCTCTTTTTGAGGACAACGCCGAGTTCGGCCTGGGTTTCCGACTTTCCATTGACAAGCAGAGGGAATTCGCCCGGGAACTGGTGCATCGGCTAGCCCCGGCGATCGGTGAGGATTTTGCTGCCGCTCTGCTGAGCTCGCCACAGAAAGACGAGGCCGACATCTACGAGCAGCGGGAGCGAGTGGCGCTGCTCAAGCAAAAGCTGGCGCCATTGCATTCACCCGAAGCGAAACAGCTTGGTTCGGTGGCCGACATGCTGGTGAAGAAGAGCGTGTGGCTCGTGGGCGGCGACGGGTGGGCCTATGACATCGGCTACGGCGGCCTGGATCACGTGCTTGCCAGCGGACGCAACGTGAATGTCTTGGTGCTCGACACGGAGGTGTACTCGAACACCGGAGGCCAGGCTTCGAAGAGCACGCCGCGGGCTGCCGTTGCCAAATTCGCAGCCGGCGGAAAGCCCACGCCGAAAAAGGACTTGGGCTTGATGGCTATGTGCTACGGGAACGTCTATGTCGCCAGCGTGGCCATGGGGGCCAAGGACGAACATACGCTGAAAGCCTTCCTCGAAGCTGAAGCCTATGATGGGCCGAGTCTGATTATCGCTTATTCGCACTGCATCGCTCATGGCATCAATATGACCACCGCGATGTCCGATCAAAAGGTTGCCGTGGAATCCGGCCAATGGCTGCTCTATCGCTACCACCCGGAACGGGCTCGGGAAGGCGAGAATCCACTGGCCCTGGATTCTCGATCGCCCACGAAGCGGGTACAGGACTTCCTGCTTCAGCAAACACGCTTCAGGATGCTGACCAAGAGCAAACCCGACGATGCCCGACGCCTGTGGCAGCAGGCGCAGCACGATGCCGAGGAGCGCTATCGGCTGTATGAATATCTCGCACAGCGGCAAACAAATGAGAATAAGGGTGTAGACATGGGTTCTGAACCGCAAGACAAAGGGAAACCGAACCTCGTAGAGGCGTGACCCATCGGGAGGACGAAACCATGATTGATCTCACCACGACTTACCTAGGCCTCCACCTCCGCACCCCCCTGGTCGCCTCCGCCTCGCCGCTTTCGCACGAACTCGACGGCATACGCCGTCTCGAAGATGCTAGAGCCTCGGCTGTGGTTCTCTATTCCCTGTTCGAGGAGCAGCTGCGCCAAGAGCAGGCAGAACTAGAACATCATCTCTCGGCTGGCAGTCAAAGCTTTGCCGAGTCTCTCACTTACTTCCCCCAAGCAGGTGAATTTCATACCGGTCCAGAAGAATATTTGAGGCACATTCAACAGGCTAAGGAAGCGGTAGATATCCCTATCATTGCCAGCCTCAATGCCTCGACGTTGGGAGCCTGGAACGACTACGCCCAACGAATTGAGGATGCCGGGGCAGACGCGATCGAATGCAATATCTACTTCCTTGCCTCCGATCCGGAACGGACCTCGGCCGAGGTTGAGCAAATGGTTGTCGACATACTCCGAAGCGTCAAGCGTTCTGTGCATATTCCGGTTGCGGTTAAACTGAGTCCCTTCTTTACCAGCATGGCCAACATGGCCAAACGGCTGGATGCAGTCGGTGCCGATGGCTTGGTTCTTTTCAATCGTTTCTATCAGCCCGACATTAATCTTGAAGAACTGGAACTGAAGGCCAGTGTTCTGCTCAGCACCCCCCAGGCCTTGCGGTTGCCCTTAACCTGGATCGGCATTCTGTATGGGCGTGTTAGGGCCAGTTTGGCGGCCACGAGCGGCATTCACCGCAGGGAGGATGTCATCAAGATGCTCATGGTTGGGGCCGATGTAACCATGCTCTGCTCTGCCCTGTTGCGGAATGGAGTTAACCACGTGCGTCACCTCGAGCACGGCCTGCGGGAATGGATGGAGAATCACGAATACGATTCCGTCCGGCAGATGCAAGGCAGCATGAGCCAATTGCGATGCCCCGATCCGAGCGCTTTTGAGCGAGCCCTTTATGTGCGTGCCGTCAAGGACTTACCGTGCTGAGGCGTGGCATCCACCTACGATGCTTTGTGAGCTGCGTCACGCTAGCCCGTGGCCTTCGTCATGGCTCGGCAGGCTACCCTTCATCGAAACTGACCTTAGCGATAACGGCTGTGAAGGGGCAATCCCATGATGATGCTTTACCGGCTGGTTCGTCTGATTGAAACCCACGCTCAGGCGCTGGCAGCTTGTCTTTTGACTCGTGTGCAGGAGTCCGAAGCCACTCCAGATTACAAGCACGTTCCAGCCGAAGAGCTGAAGGGGCGTGTATTCGAGATCTACCGCCATCTGGGGGAGTGGCTGATTAGCGAGGACAAACGCACGGTGGAAGCCCGGTACTTAGAGATTGGGGCGCGGCGTGCGCTGCAGGGGGTACCGTTGAGCCAGCTCGTGTGGGCCATTATTTTGACCAAAGAAAACCTCTGGGAGTACATCAAGAAGGAATCTGTTTTAGAACGTCCCGTCGAAGTCTTTGGTGAACTCGAGATGCTGCAATTGCTGGATCAGTTCTTTGACCGGGCGATTCATTACGCTGCCATAGGGTACGAGCGAGCGGTGGCAGAGCACGGCATCACGATAGCGGGTGTAGCGGCTAAGAATAACTAGGAGAAGTAGCTATGTCCTGGGAACGTCAATACGCCACGCAGCTGCGAAGCCCCGACGAAGCACTACGCTGCGTGAAGTCGGGTATGCGAGTCTACATCCAGCCCGGCTGCGCAGAACCAGAAACTCTGGTCGAGGCGCTGATCCGCCGCGCTCCCGAAGTCCACGATGTCGAAATCGTCCACATGATGACCATGGGCGCGGCCCCGTATGTTGCGCCGGAAATGGCCGGCCATTTCCGCCATAATGCGATCTTCATCGGACCCAACGTCCGCGATGCCATTAACGATGGCCGTGCTGACTACACTCCCATTTATTTGAGCGAGATAGAGGCTCTGTTTGAAAGTGGAGAAATGCCACTGGACATCGCCCTCATCGAGGTCTCCCCGCCTGACTCCCACGGTTTTTGCAGCTTTGGCGTGGGCGTAGATACCACGCTTACGGCCGCCAAGTGCGCCCGCTACGTTATCGCGCAAATCAATGACTATATGCCGAGAACCTACGGCGATAGTTTCATCCATGTCAGTGACATAGATGCGGTGGTGGAATCGTCACGGCCGCTATGCGAACTAAAGAAGCCAGACATCACTGACCTGCATGTCGCGATAGCGCGCAACGTAGCGGGCCTCATCGAGGACGGGGCCGTGCTGCAGACCGGCATCGGGGGCATTCCGGATGCCGTGCTTCCCTTGTTGACGGACCGGAAAGACCTGGGTGTACACAGCGAATTGGTCGGGGAGGGAGTGATTCCCCTGATCAATGCCGGTGTGATCACGGGCGCGCGCAAGAACTACAAGCCCCGCAAAATCATTGCGGGGTTTGCCTTGGGCACAAAGAAGATGTTCGACTTTGTGGACAACAACCCTATCTTTGAATTTCACCCCACGGCCTACACCAACAACCCGCAATTCATTGCGCGCAACGACAATATGGTCGCCATCAATTCCGCCCTGCAAGTTGATCTCACCGGCCAGGTTTGTTCCGACTCCATTGGGAATCACTTCTACAGTGGGATTGGTGGACAGGTGGACTTTCTGCGGGGCGCGTCGCATGCGAAAGGCGGGAAACCGATCATCGCCATTTCGTCGACCGCGAAGGGCGGTAGCATTTCGCGCATTGTTCCTATGCTCAGCCCCGGCGCCGGTGTGGTCACCTCCCGAGGGCTGGTTCGCTACGTGGTCACGGAGTACGGGGTGGCCTACCTACACGGCAAGTCCATCCGCGAGAGAGCCCAAAGGCTGATCGAGATTGCCCACCCCAAGTTCAGAGACGAGCTGTACGAATACTGCGAAACCACGAAGTGGTTGCATCGCCCCCAGGCTGCGCAAAAGACCGTACCGAGGTGAACATGGCAGCGCCCGTACGCGGTAAGGTGATCATCGACGCAAACGAGTGCAAAGGATGCGGGCTGTGCGTGGAATCCTGCCCGCCGAAATGTCTCGAACTGGCGCACGGGCTGAGCGCCTACGGTGTGCATCCGGCGCAATACACGGGAGTGGGCTGCACCGGCTGTGGTATCTGCTTTTATTGTTGCCCGGAGCCCGGCGCCATTACCGTGTACCGGCTGGCGCGGCCTAAGGCAGTCGCCAACGAACCCGGAGTCGCTCATGCGGCAGCTATGTAAAGGCAACGTGGCGGTGGTGAAAGGCGCAATTCTCGCCGGATGCCGTGCCTACTATGGATACCCCATTACTCCCGCGAGCGAGATCGCAGAAGCCGCCGCGCTCTACCTGCCACAAGTCGGCGGGACGTTTGTGCAGGCCGAGAGCGAAGTCGCTTCCATCAACATGGTCTATGGCGCAGCCGCAGCCGGTGTGCGTGTGATGACCGCGTCCTCCGGCCCGGGACTGAGCCTGATGCAAGAGGGCATTTCATATCTCGCCGGCGCCGAACTGCCGTGCGTCATCGTGGACGTGGTGCGCGGTGGCCCGGGACTCGGCAACATTGCCCCGGAGCAAAGCGATTATTTTGCCATGGTGAAAGGTGGCGGGCATGGGGATTACCGCAATCTGGTGCTGGCCCCGGCCTCGGTGCAGGAGATGGCCGATCTCACCGTACTGGCCTTCGATTTGGCAGATAAGTATCGTAATCCGGCGATCGTCCTGGCCGACGGATTCACCGGCCAGATGATCGAGCCTGTCGAGTTCGAGGAGCACGAGACTTCCCTACCCGAAAAGCCATGGGCCGTGAAGGGCACGCCGGAGACCCGAAACAACCTGATCAGTTCAATTTATCTCGAGACGAACGAACTGGAAGAGCACCAGCGGGAGATGGAGGCCAAGTATATTCGTGCGCAGAATGCGGAAGCGCGCTTCGAAACCTACCGAGCCGAGGACGCGGAAATACTTCTGGTGGGATTCGGCATCGTGTCGCGGGTGCTGCGATCAACCGTCGAACAGGCGCGCCGTCAGGGCCTCAAAGTGGGACTGTTCCGCCCAATTTCCCTTTGGCCCTATCCTTCGCGGGCGCTGGCGAAATCGGCGGAGAAGGTGGAAAAAGTTCTCGTCGTTGAATTGAGCAATGGGCAAATGGTAGAGGACGTCCGCTTGGCACTGAACGGCGCAGTTCCCGTGGAGTTCTACGGGCGCGTCGGCGGCAACGTTCCTTCTGTAGAGGAAATTTACGAGCAGCTGACGGAGCACATGACCGCGCGGGTGTGAAACGGGGAAGGAAGCGGAATGGCAGACGAAAGGAACGCGGATCTCGTGGAAACGCAAGCAAGTGGCAATGAGTACGAATTAGTGCATACCAAATCCGCCGTTTTCTATGACCTCTATGACCGCAAATCAGAACTGAAGCACCAAACCCATTATTGTCCCGGCTGCGGACACGGCATCGTGCACAAGCTGATTGCCGAGGCAGTACAGGACCTCGGAGTACAGGATAAGACCATCTTCGTGAGCCCGGTGGGCTGTTCCGTATTCGCCTACTACTACTTTGACGTGGGCAATGTGCAGGTCGCGCATGGGCGCGCCCCCGCCTGCGCAACCGGTATCAAGCGAGCTTGCCCGGACAAGATGGTAATTGCCTACCAGGGAGACGGGGACCTGGCGGCAATTGGAACGGCAGAGATCCTACACGCCGCGAATCGCGGGGAAAATATCACCTGTTTCTTTGTGAATAACGCCATTTACGGCATGACCGGTGGGCAAATGGCGCCCACAACGCTGGTGGGACAAATCAGCACCACATCGCCTTTTGGGCGACGTCCCGGTAATGACGGCTTCCCCCTGCATATGTGCGAGTTGCTGGCCACGCTCAAGGCACCTGCGTACATCGAGCGGGTCGCGCTGTCGGACAATAAGAACATTATGCGGGCGCGCCGCGCTGTGCGGAAGGCGCTCGAACTCCAGCGCGATGGCGCCGGATTTTCTTTGGTCGAAATTCTTTCCCCCTGTCCCACCATCTGGAATTTGGATCCAGTCGAAGCCCGCCGCTGGGTTGCCGAAAAGCTGATTCCCGAATTTCCTCTCAACGTCTTTCGCGACGGAAAGCCGCAAGTCCCGGCTAGCAATGTACCGCAACGGCCGGTGGCTAACGTACTTGAAATCGCTCCAGCCAAGGAAAAGACGACACTGACTAGGCGCTTTCATCCCTTTGAACATCTCTCGCTCAAGATCGCGGGCTTTGGCGGACAGGGCGTTTTGCTGCTCGGACAATTGCTCACGGAGATGGGGATGCGGGAGGGCCTCGAGGTGAGTTGGCTACCGTCGTACGGTCCGGAGATGCGCTCAGGTAGCGCCCACTGCCACGTAAGCCTGTCGAGGAAGCGCATCGGGGCACCGCTGGTCTCGCATCCGGACATTCTGGTGGCCATGAATGAGCCTTCCCTGCGCAAGTTCGCGCTGGAGGTCCCCGACGAAGGCCTAATTTTCTACAACCGGAACAGTCTGCCGGCAGACATGCCGCCGACGCAGGCACGCGTGATCTGCGTTCCTGCGTCGGAAATTGCCGACCAGTTAGGTTCGGCGAAGGCCGCCAACATCGTCATGTTGGGAGCGCTGCTCGAAGAAACCGAGTGTCTTGCGCATGCCACTGCCTTGAGTGTGCTGGAAGACAAGGTAAAGAAGATAGACCTTCTGGAGATCGACCGGCTGGCTTTAGCGGAAGGGCGACGATTTATTGATCGGCATGCGCGTGACGAGGCGGTCACCCAACCCGATGGTTTCGCCTATTGATTGGTTTTTCTTACGCTGGTGATAGAATGCGTGCTTCGGTTTTCGGAGTCGAGCCGTTGATTTCACGCTGTGCAAGGAGGAGCTTATGTTCGCAAGAAAAGGGATTCCGTTGATCATGGTCGTGGCCGCAACGGGGCTCACGCTCAGAGCACAAGAACAGCCTAGCCCCAGCATCCAGCACGTGCCCATCCAGTCGACATCGGCCGCCTCGGGCAAGGGGATGTTCAACAGCTATTGCGCGGCTTGTCATGGCACGGACGCCAAGGGCGATGGTCCCGCAGCTGCAGCGTTGAAAACGCCGCCCGCCGATCTCACTGTCTTGAGCAAGGACAATGGAGGAAAATATCCTGCGCTCAAGGTTTCGGCGGCGATTCGAGGCGACGCCAACGTTCCTGCCCATGGCAATAAGGAAATGCCGGTCTGGGGTCGGCTATTTAGCTCGATCAGCAGCGGCCACGAAAGCGAGGTCGTGCAGCGCATCGCAAACCTCAACCGCTATATCGAGTCCTTACAAGTCAAGTAGGTGGGCTTGCCAGTTCGTGATCGAACCACTTTGAGTCAAGGCTTCCCATTCCCTTCTTGCTCACAGGAGGTCGCTCAGTTAAGAACATGTTGGTGTGGAAAATGGCTCGCAGGAATGCGATCGGTGATCACGCTTTTGAACGGTTGCTGAGTTACGCGGAGGATTCCAAAGAACCAGTTGCACCCCTGCACCTATGCCGATTCAGGGCGTGACACTCTAGTTGCGGCTTTCTGGATGGGTCCCGTCAATGGGTACGGGTGTCAACCCTTTATGATACAGTTCTAGATCCCAACCTAAGAGTGAACCAGCACGGTTCGACCGACACCAGGACAAGGACACAGTGCCGTTCAGCAAGAGCAGTTTCTGCGGCAGGAGATATTGGACGGTGAAGCGGTAGCCTTCGGGACTGAGATCGAATCCATCCGCGGGTATTGAATAACCGCTTCTGGGCGATCGCCGCACGAACCCTCTTGTGTGACTGTCATCACAACAGGCAGAGATCATTGTCACTGCTGAAAAGTGCACACCCACCTTTAATGATGTTGTAGCGCGAAGAGTTGAACCCGCGCTGAGGTGGCGACGATGGAAACGGACGACTTCGTAAAGTGCCCCCTTTGTCATGGGTCGACCCGGATGCGACGTTCTGAGCTGCTAGCGTTGCTGCGGGCCGAAGATCTTCGTGAAAAGCTGGAGGGCAATATCGACCAACCGACCTCGGTGACTGAAGCAGTCGAGAGTGCTCCGGGACCAAGGCCGGGCGAGTTCGCCCAAAAGGTTCACGATTGGGATGCGAAAGCCACGCTTTGGCGCCGAAGCGCAAAAGAGTAGCCCGTGAAGGTTCAAGCCCACGGGGAGGACAATCGCAAAACTCGAGGAGGTGGTGCATGAGACCGAGCGTATTTTTCTCCGCTTTTGAGCCTCTCCACGAAACACCTGAGATGTGCGATGTCTGCCATGCAAAGCCCCCCGTTCTCAGCTATGAACTCGACACCTACGGAACTCGAGGAGAAGCAAAGGAAAAAAAGGGATTTTGCTGCGCCCACTGTACCACCATACTCTTGCGCATCTTGGAGCGTGATGAATCGCAAAGGTGGGCCCAAGAGGAAGCTGCTCTTAAAGCAGATGACTCCGATGTTTCCGATTTCCGGCGGCATCGCTTGGCCGCCTTTAAGGACAACAAGAACTGCAGGGTTTGATCCAGAGCCATTGACATGTCAACTCTATGGAAGTCCCGCTATTCGCTGCGCGCCACCGAAGTAAAGAGTTCTGCAATTCGGGAACTACTGAAGGTTAGCGAAAAACCAGGGATAATTTCGTTCGCCGGGGGGCTGCCGGCACCCGAGGTGTTTCCTGTCGAGCGCTTCGAGGAAGCCTGCGAGAAAGTTCTCAGCGAGCACAGCGCGCTTGCCCTGCAGTACGGGCCAACCGAAGGCTGCGAAGCTTTGCGGGCAATGATTGCCCGGCACATGGCCCGATATGGCATCCACGCCAAGGTCGACAATGTGCTCATTACATCCGGCTCGCAGCAGGCACTCGACTTGATCGGCAAGCTGTTTATCAATTCCGGCGATCGCGTGTTGGTCGAAGCGCCCACTTACCTAGGAGCTTTGCAGGCGTTCAGCGTCTACGGCGCGCAATATCTTTCCGTTCCGGTGGATGCAGACGGCTTGCGAACCGAGCTTCTCGAGGAGACTTTGCGACTTGGCCCAAAGTTCATGTACGTCCTCCCGAATTTTCAAAATCCGGCAGGCGTTACTCTGTCGGAAGGCCGCCGTGAACAACTGATTTTGCTGGCCGACAAATATGGCATCCCGGTCATTGAAGATGATCCTTACGGGCAATTGCGCTACGAAGGTAAGCACCTAGCGCCCCTGGTTGTGCTCGACCGCCAAAATATGCGCCGCGACCAGGATTTCTCTTTCGGAAATGTCATTTATCTCAGCACCTTCTCCAAGACTCTGGCACCCGGCCTTCGTCTCGGTTGGATCGTCGCCCCTGCGGAGGTAATCGGTAAGCTGACACAGCTCAAACAAGGGGCTGACTTGCACACGTCGAGTTTCATTCAGCTGGTGGTGTACGAAGTTGCCCGTGGAGGATTTCTCGACCAGCATGTGAAGCAGATTCGCAAGGTCTATCGTGAACGCCGTGATGTGATGCTCCAGGCTCTGGCAGAGTTCTTTCCCTCGGAAGTGACGTGGACGCATCCAAGAGGTGGGCTGTTCTTGTGGATCTCTCTACCTCAAGGCATGGATTCTCAATCGCTGTTCCGATCAGCCCTGGCAGAAAACGTGGCCTTTGTTCCCGGCGACTCGTTTTATGCTAGCAAGGGTCCGGAGAGCTATCGCCATTTGCGCCTGAATTTCTCGTATTGCGCCCCGGCACAGATACGAGAAGGAATTCGTCGCTTGTCCATGGCAGTCAAGAGCCAGCTCGTGCGGTTCGATATGCAACCGGTCTGACGGCCCTCACTCCAGACGCGGTTCTCCCGAAGAAAGCCTAACGAAGGGTCGATCCAGCCCCACACCCTTGGGGAAAACGGATCTTCTGCCTGACGAACGTCACAGGCAGCGGTGACAGGTCGCACTGTGGGGTTCCACCGCTAATGGAAATATGGACTGCGGGTGCGATCGACAAGGATAGGGCTGCAATCATGCTGCGAAACTCAGGACAGCAAAGGCAGCGATCTTCGCCAAGCTGAAATAAGATGCCTCGCAACAATGAGGAGCGATTCCGGTGTCGAAATCCGAGAAACGCATACAGTTCCAAGAGTTTGGCGGACATTCGAAAGTCACTTGGTTGCTTCATCGCCATTGCGCGCTCCGTCATTTTGCCATTCCTAGCCTGTGCCTTATTGCCCGCCACGTTAATCGCCCACACCAGGACACTGCATTCCCCCGACGAACCTTGTCTCGCATGTCATGGCCAGCCGGGGCTCAAATCGAGTAACGGGAAAAGCCTTTCGATTAATCCCCAGAGGCACACCGCGAGCGTGCACGGAAGCTTGAGCTGCACCGATTGCCACAGCACTATCAAGGATTATCCCCACCCGGCGAAGGTGATGAAGATCCCGTGCTCGACTTGCCATGCCGAGGAAGCTTCCCACTTGTCCCAGAGTGCTCATTCTGGGCTCGGCGAGGTTGCCTGCCAGTCCTGCCACGGTAACGTGCACGAGATCATCTCCCCGACACAAACCGCTCCGACAAAATGCGGGCAATGCCACAATGAGGAGGTGAAAGAACTAAGCGAAAGCGTCCACGGCGCAGCAGCCGCGGCTGGTGATCCGGGTGCGCCTCAATGTTTCTCTTGCCATGGATCCGCACATCAGATCCGATCGTCAGGCGATGTGACCTCGCCCGTGTCTAAGAAAAATATGCCGGATACTTGTGCGGCTTGCCACAGCAATCCAGAATTCCTCTCGCATCACAAGATCCCGTTTGCACCTCCCGTCGAGCTGTACCGGCAGAGCGTGCACGGGCGAGCCTTGGCGAAAGGTGATCAATCGGCAGCAAGCTGCTCGGATTGCCACGGAAGTCATCGCATCTTTGGGGCACGAGATCCGCGTTCCACGATTAATCACTGGAACATCGCGAACACGTGCGGACAATGCCACGCCCAAATCGCGAGCATCTATCTCACCAGCGTGCACGGACAAGCGATGAAAGCTGGTTCGTTCGACGCTCCGGTTTGTACCGATTGCCACGGCGAGCACCTCATCCTCGGACCAAAAGATGCGGTGTCGCCGGTGAGCGCAGCACGTGTTTCGACGGTCACCTGCGGCCGCTGCCATGACGACGAGCGCCTCGCAATTCGTTACAACCTCCCGATGGACCGGGTTCCGTCCTATGCCAACAGCTACCATGGTTTGGCCACGCGGGAGGGTTCCCAGACTGTGGCCAATTGTGCGTCCTGCCACGGCGTGCATAACATCCTCCCGCCGAGCGACCCTCGCTCGGCGGTGAATGCAGCGAATCTACCGAAGACATGCGGGGGCTGCCACGCCGGAGCCGGCGCGCACTTTGCCATTGGGCCAGTGCACGTGCAAACGGCAACCGGTCCCATCCATCCCGCGGTGAAGACCATCCGGTGGTTCTATTGGCTGGTGATCCCGCTGACCTTGGGCTTCATGGTTCTGCACAACCTCCTGGATTTCACATCGAAGTTCATACGCCGGGTACGTCAAACCGATGACGGACCAACGGTTGTGCGGATGAGCCGGTCGTTTCTCATTGTTCATTGGGGCCTGATTGTAAGCTTTACTGTCTTGGTGGTGACGGGATTTGCGTTGAAGTATCCCGAGGCATTTTGGGCAAGGCCACTTCTAATTTGGGAGGGTCACTTTGCGTTCCGCGGTGCCCTGCATCGCGCTGCCGCCGTATTGTTGATTGCCACCATGGCGTATCACATCCTTTGCCTGGCCAGCAACCGCCGTCAGCGTGAGTTCCTCGTGGCCATGCTGCCGAAGCCGATGGACGCGACCAACCTGGTACAGGTCTTTCGTTACAATCTGGGACTTTCCGAAGACGGGCCTCACTTCCCCCGATTCAACTATGCGGAAAAGCTGGAGTACTGGGCACTCGTCTGGGGCGTCATCGTTATGGTGGCATCAGGCTGTTTGCTCTGGTTCGATAATTTCACCCTACGCCATTTCCCCAAGTGGGTAACCGACGCCGCAACTGCCGTCCACTTCTACGAAGCGGTGCTAGCTACGTTCTCGATCCTGCTGTGGCACTTCTATATGGTGATTTTCGATTTGTCCGTCTATCCGATGGACACGGCATGGCTGACCGGAAAATCTCCGGCTGAGCATTTCCGCCGTTCCCGACCAGAGTATTTGCGTGCACTTGAGATAGAGCAAACAGCGCCTACGCCCTCGGCCAATTCGTCGCTCCAAGAGAACCATCCAGGAACGGCACCCGACGGACCAAGCGATCTCAGCGATCCTTCTGCAGCAAACGATTCGATAGGCTAACTTGGAGAAGTACCGGAATCTGAAACTCGGGTGGCGCGTGGGGATCGAGTAAGGGAGGCTGGCTGAGCGTGCTACTTTTGTCGCCAAGGAACGAAAGGGGACACGTAGCGCCGCAATCGCCGTGCTGCCATGCTAAGTAGTCTAGGCGATCGCAGGCGCTTTCCTGAGACGGGTCGGAGATACCTAGCCAAGTCGATTCAATATCTCAAGGGAAGCAAGAATGTTTTGCTTCCCTCCTTTTTTACTCGAGAAAAACAGGGCGGAGCAGCCCTCCTCAGATCACATCGATTTGTGACGGTCGTCACTGTCTGCAGCTTTGGTTTCTACGAAACTCTCTCAAGGGGGGCGAGCATGACTCAGAATGAGCGTGATTTACTGGAAATGTTGAAATTCGAGCTAAGGTTCTTGGAATGTGGAGGTTATGAGCACTCTGCGCGAACTCCATGGCGAGCTCCGAGCACGTTTCAGGATTCCCCCATCTGCCTGAACTTTAATGATCCCACGCGGCCACACCCTTGCTCGGAGTGTCTGCTACTGCAGTTCGTTCCAGAAGAGCGAAGGACTGAAAACGTGCCCTGCTGGTTCATTCCACTCACCGCAATCGGAGAGACAGTGAATTACTATGTTCATAGTGGCACGAAGCTCGAACTCGAGGAAGCACTGGCCGACTGGCTCCGCAGGACCATTAAGAGCATCGAAGAAGAGCATGCCGGGAAACAGCAGCGTTCCGCGGAAGGTGAACAACTTGCCGTCGGTGGAATCCCAAAAACATAGCGATCACGATGGCGCCGCACGGCGAGGCATCGTGGGGGTGTGCTCCAGAACAAATTTAGCCGTTCTCGGCCTCTGATCCGACCCAGATGTGCCGTGCCGGCGGGTGTTCCTCTCTCCTTTGGCGCAGTGATCCACTCTATGGGAAAGGACAAGATGCGCCGCCAGTAGAACAAATAAATCCTAGTCTCGCAGCTAGTTACGTTCACTCGTCCAGTCTCTTCTTGGTGAGGCAGGGAAAGGTGGGAAACAGCTCGAGCTGGCGCTCACTCAAGAGAATTAGCATCAGTCCTAGCGCATCTTGGATCTGCCGCCGCTCGCTCTTGCTCAAGGCGTTGGATGGTGGCACGCAACCAATTTCGCAAGGCCTCCTCCAACCTGAGCTGATCCGGCTGCAGCATGTCCACCGTATCCCCCTGTGGGTTCAGCGGAATATGATGACACGGTACGTCTTCGCTTTGCGCTCTCTCGGGAACGAAGTCGGTGAGACAACATTCGCTGCAGGGATGCGGCCGCGTCGGCTCGCAGAAATTGATGCAGGAGAGAGAATCCTGGAAGACTCGAGTGGGGGTCTTGGGCGTACGAACCGAACGTCCATAGCCTCCCTGCTCCAGGAACGCGAGTTCGAACTTGAGAACTTCCAGAATATCGCGCTTGTCATTGGACATGATTCGCTTCCCTTCGCTCTGATCCATGCTCTATTTTTGCGTCTTATACACCCCCGTCCTGTGACGGTCGTCACGGGTCTCAGTGACGTTGCACAGGCAACCGCATGGCAAAAGCGCTCCCTGACAATTAGCGACCGGACCGACTACCTGTTGTGTTTGATGCTGGTGGAGGTTGTGTCTTAGCACCCATCTTCCTTCGCTTCATCCTCTCGTACTTGTCCGGGATCCTCACCAAAGCGTTAGCCGTTCGACATGGCGCGACGCATCTTTCGACGACGAGGCATTCGACGGAATTGTTGCAGCCAAGCAGCCGTAGAAAGATCCCGGGTACCCTGAGGTGCATACTCGACAGAAAGGGATATTCGCCAGCCTGGCTTCAGGCCTTCCGCACGGCAATCATACCAAGAACCATAGGCAGATAGAGAACGGAGGCATGTATTACGCGGCTCGCCAAGACCTTCGAGGTTGATCGCGCCAGCCGAGTTCCGTGATACAGGAAGAAGATCCCGGCCAGCAACATCCCAGTCACATAAATCGGCCCTCCGCGATCAAGAATCGGCAGCATCGTCGTGACTACCAGGATCACGGTGAAGCCAAGAATCTCGGCACAGGTGAAACGGGAATCAAGGTCAAAATTGGGCAACATCCGATAGCCTGCCCGGGCGTAATCCTCTCGGTACAGGATGGCGATCGCCAGGAAATGTGGGAACTGCCACAGAAAGAGAATTGCAAAAAGAAACCACGCCTGCGAATCGATCCTTGCCGAAGCTCCTGCCCATCCGATGAGTGTAGGCATGGCGCCGGGAAAGGCGCCGAGCAATGTACACAGTGGGGTCTTCCGCTTTAATGGCGTATAAATAAGCAGATAAGAAAGCAGCGTGAAGATCGCGAGAACAGCGGCTAGCTCGTTCACTGCAATCGCCAGATACAAGCCCCCGGCGATGCTCAGCGAAACACCAAAAAAAAATGCCTTCCGAACGCTCAGCCTTCCCGATGGCAAGGGCCGGTTTGCCGTGCGGCGCATCCGACCGTCCCACGCTCTCTCCATCCACTGATTCAGTGTAGCCGTGCCGCTGGCCACCAGCAGAGTCCCGATGAGCGTGTTCAGAAGGCCGACAATGTTAAGCGGCCCACGGCAAGCGAGATAATAGCCGGTCGACGTGGTCATCAAAATGAGCAGGTTTACTTCGGGTTTGGTGAGCGTGCAATAGTCGCGAAGCTTGGATAGGGGATGGTTCATCGGGTTAAACCTTCATGCAGTCGCTTCCGGCGCAATGTTTTCTTACCTGTCGGGCCCGGGTTCGACATGAGTGTCGGCCTGATTGAATTGGTTCCGCTTGCGATAAGTAAGGCCGATGGCCCCCAGGCACAGTGACAGCGGCGGAATTATCAGAACGATGATCCCACTGCGCAAGGCCCGGATCATGCGTGCCCCTGAGGCGGCGGCCTGGGTATAACAGAGCGCGCAACCCTGGGAGAATGCTAGCGGAGGCAGCGTAAGCGCAACCGCCAAAGCCACCATAATCCCAACCAGATAGAGTGATCTTCCGCTTGCCAATTTGCGCACCTGAGCGTCCCCCTTTTCTAGAGCTTCATCCACAGCACCAACAGCAAATACAGCCAGAGAAGGTCCATGAAGTGCCAGTATTGCGAGGCTGCAGCCAACGTGCCCCGCCGCAGGATGGAGCGATGGAGTTTGCTAATGACATACAGCAACCCAAGCAACCCGCCTAGCACGTGCACGGCGTGTGCGCCCGTGAACACATAGAAAAATGAGCTGTTGGGGTTAGTGGCGAGGTACAGGCCCTCAGACTTCAACTGAAGCCAAGCTATACATTGACCGGCGATGAAAAGCAGGCCGAGCGCGAGGGTGATCACCAGCCAGCGCATGGGCGCTGCAATCTGGGTTTTGCTGCCCCCCGCGTAGGTCACGACATGGCGGCGAGCGAGCTCCAAGGTGCCGCTGCTGGCGACGAGGAGCAGCGTGTTGAGGTAAAGAATGGGAGGTAGAGTAAGATGCCGCCAGTCCATCCCCACCCCCTGACGAACCACCAAGGCGCTGGTGAGCGCAGCGAACGACATCGTGATCGCTGCCAACGCCACCCAGATGCCAGTCTTGGCCGGCTCCAGCGGACGGTCCTGAACCGCGCGTAAGTCTCCTTCGGCGGGCACCAGATTGCGCCTGCCCCCGTTTCCTGAATAATCTGCCAAACGGCGGGCCTCAACCTGGGGTGGTTCGTGCACTGTGGTTGCCATTACTTCTCCTTAAATTTTCCGATTCGGCGCCTTCATTTCAACAGACGCATGCTGGCCATGCGGAACGCATCCGGCCAGAGATAGCAGAGGAAGGTCAGCACGAAAAGCGTGGCTGGAAATATAGTCCAGAACAGAATCGGTCGCTCGTACTTAACATGCATAAGGTACAGGACGGCCACAAATGCCTCCAGACACGCCAGGGAAAGTAAGGAAAAGAGTAGAGTCCGCGGCTCCAGGTGCTGATAGGTGAGGACCACCTCAATACCGACAATCACCATCAGACCCACGCCGATCCCCACATAGGAGCTCATGGTCAGTTCGCGATTCGATGACATTACTTGCTCCTCCCGGTCGTATTCACCTCAATGGGCATTCATCAAATACATCAACGGAAAAACGAACATCCACACCAGATCGACAAAGTGCCAATACAAACCGGCGGTTTCGACGTGGCTTTCGTCATAGCGGCCCAGGTTATAGCCCCGCGCGATAAAAGCCAGCGCGATCACGCCGGTAACGACGTGGGTCAAGTGCAGCCCGGTGACGCTGAAGAACGTCGCCCCAAACTGTGCCGCGCCCCCGGTCGGATTGTAGAACAGCCGCCAACCTTCACCGATCAAACTAAACCATTCCTTCAAGTGCAAAGCGGCAAAAATGGTACCGAGAAGCATGGTGATACCAAGCCATTTCTTGGTCGAGGGCTTCGCGCCAGTTTGCGATGCGCGCACAGCGGCTAGCATCGTAAAGCTGCTGGACAGCAGTACGGCCGTCATCACGACTCCGTTGACGACGGAGCCGACCCCGAACGGCGTCCCCCAAACTGGGTTCCCAACCCGCATATAGCCGTAAGCAAAGAGAAATGCGCCGAAGGTACAGGCGTCAGAGACAATAAACACCCACATTCCCAGCTTCTTCTTCTCAATGCCATAGGGAGAGGCCTCCATCAGCACTTCATGTTGTCCCAGCGACGGAATGGCAGATTGAGTCACGTTCACGTCCCCCCCTTTCAAATCAGAACGTTGGTCACTAAGCATGGTGAGTTCGTTAGGTCCCGGCCACCGCCGCCGGCGGTGCAGTCTGCATCACGCTGGCTTCGCCGTCGTATTCCATCGGTCCGTGGTAGACGGTGATTTGCCGCCCGCCAAAGTTGTCAAAGGGAGGCGGTGATGTAGTATCCCATTCGAGTGTCGTGCCACCCCACGGATTATTCGGGGCCTCGGGTCCTCGGAAGCGGCTCCAGATTGCGTTGAACAGAAAGATGAATTGTGTGGCACCCAGCAGCAACGCCGCCACGGAAATGAAACGGTTGGTGGGAATCAGCGGTGCCATGAAATCATCCACCAACGCCGAGTACCTCCGCACCGCTCCGGCAAAGCCGGTCAAGTGCATGGTCATGAAGACGCAGTACACGAGAGGGAAACTCAGCCAAAAATGCACCTTGCCGAGCTTCTCGTTCATCATGCGGCCAAACATCTTCGGAAACCAGTAGTAGAAACCGGCAAAGGCGCCAAAGATGGCGGACAGGCCCATGGTGAAGTGGAAGTGACCTACGACAAAGGTCGTCGCGTGCAGGTAGGAATCGGTGGAAGGCTGGGCGAGAAAGAAGCCGCCGATCCCGCCGGTGATGAACAGTGAGATGAAACCCAGGCTGAACAGCATCGGCGTGTCAAATCGAATGTTGGCTCGGTACAGGGAAAAGAGCCAAACCATGGTGGCAATGACGGAAGGTATGGTTATGAACAGCGTCGGCACCGAGAACACCATGGCCATATACGGGCTCATGCCGCTCACAAACATGTGGTGTCCCCAAACGATGAAGCTGAGTGTGCCGATGGCGACCATAGCCCAGGTGATCACCTTCCAGCCGCCAACCAGCGGCTTGCGGATGAAGGTCGGTATTATGTGGGAGACGATCCCAAAGGCTGGCAGAATGATGATATATACCTCCGGATGCCCAAAAAACCAAAACAAGTGCTGAAACAGGAGCGGTGATCCGCCGGAGTGCGGCTGCATTTGGTCATTGATCACCAGCCCCCCAGGAATGAAGAAGCTGGTCCCGCCGAGGCGGTCGAGCACCAGCAGCAAGCAAGTTGGTAACAACACGGCAAAGGCCAGCAAGCTGACCCAGGCATTAATAAACCACGCCCAAGTTGATATCGGCAGACGTGACATCGTCATCCCCTTGGTACGCAGATCCAGGGTGGTCACAATGAAATTGAGTGCTCCGAGGAGCGACGCGACGCAGAAGATGGCGATGGAAAGTCCCCAGAGATTCTGACCCCAACCTTGACCGGGGCCGGCGACCTCGCCGACAGCGCTCAATGGCGCGTATGCCGTCCAACCCGACAGTGGTGGGCCGTCGGGGATAAAGAACGTTGCGCAGGCGAGAAGGAAGCCGACAAACGTCACCCAGAACGAGGCCATGTTCAGCCGGGGAAAGGCCATGTCGGCTGCCCCCACTTGGATGGGCAACATGTAATTGCCGTAGCCTGCCATCGGCGCTGCGGTTAGCACGAAAAATGCCATGATGGTGCCGTGCATGGTCACCAGTGACAAATAGTATTCTGGCGTCATCAGTCCGCCCGGCGCCCCGTTTTTTGAAAGCATGCCGAGCAATGGAATGTGTGCGTCGGGCCAGCCAAGGTGGATGCGGAAGGCCCACGAAAGAGCCATCCCGATGAACGCCGCCACTACGCTCAGGGTCGTGTATTGGATCCCGATGACTTTGTGATCGACGCTGAAGACGTACTTGCGAATGAAACCCTGCGGCGGCCCGTGATGCACTGCCGCGTGCGCTGAGGTTGCTGGCATGATCTCACTCCAGGGAGAAATATTTTCGTCCACCTGGTAGAGGCGAACGCACTTCACCTACTGCATGCTTGCTTGTTTCTTGAGCCAATTCTCGAAATCGGCTTGCGAAAGAACCGAGAGATAGGCCTTCATGTTGTAATGGCCTAAGCCGCACAGTTGTGTGCACACGATTTCAAACCGTCCCGTCTGGGTTGCGGTAAAGTGGATGGGGATGTTCAAGCCAGGAACGAAATCCTGCTGTATGCGCAGCTCCCGTACGTAGAAGGAGTGCCCCACATCTTTGGAGTGCAGCGTAATCAGAATCGGCTTGTTCACCGGGATGGCGAGCTCGGCAGTTACGACGTCGTCTTTCGCATCCGGATCGTGATCGGTGTCTAAGCCAAAGTAGTTCTGGTTTCCCTCATTAATAAGGTCGGGGTGCAAAGATCCGAATTTGCCATCCGGCCCGGGATACCTGAAATAATAGGCAAACTGCCCGGCTTGGACATCAACCCGCATGGATGCTGGATCCGGTGCCTCGAAATAGACCGAACCCCAAGCCTTTGAACCAATGAACGAGAGCGCCAGAATTTCGGTGCCGACTAGGACAAAGGCGAAAATGATGAGAGGCTTCGCACCCCCAGGTATTTGCCTCGGCTTTCTCCCGATACCCCCGTAGAGAAAAGCAAAAGCCGCCAGCACCAATTGCCCAGCGATGAAGAGAAGCCCGGCAACCAGCACCGTCTCTTCTATTTGGCGGTCAATCTTGGGTCCGTGGACGGAAACATCCACCGGCATCCACCACACGTGAGCCATCACGCAGTAGGCAGTGGCCAGCGTAATGAGTATCACGAGGACTGCAAAAACCTTCCCTGCCATAGTTCCTCACTCCATCACCGGCCTCGCAGGGGCCAGGCAATTTTCAAGGCGCGGCCGCCGATTCGTTAGGGGGCGGCCCGCCTGTTGTTCCTGCTACTTTGCTTTGAAGGTAAAATCAGCGCTGGCCGGTTTGCCAGCGGCAACCGTGACCTTTTGCGCTTGCGTTCCATAAGTCTCCTGCCAGGCGGTCACCGTGTAAGTGCCGGGAGGCACATTATCCAGCTTGAAAGAACCGCTCTCATCACTGAGGCCAAACGGTCCTTTCACCACGGCGATGTAGGCATGCATCCAGGGATGGATGTTGCACTTTACCGGAATGGCAACCTCCTCATTCGACCAGGCAACGTCGATCGGCGAGCTGCCAGCAATCTGGGATTTGTTCCATTGTGCGTTGCCACCAGTAGGATTTGGCTGCGGATGAATGTTATGAGCAGTCTTGTCACTATTCAGGACTGTCATGTGCTGACCGACGTTCAATGCGAGCACGTGCGGAACATACCGGCAGCCCTTTTGATCGATCGTCGCCGGCTGGGAAGCCGTGGCTGCCTCATTGCCAGTCAGGCCCTGCGAGATGTAAACCACAACGTTCGCCAATCCACCATTTCCACCGACGACTACGTTCTCGGTTGTCACCGGTGCTCCACCGGCAGTCTGCGCGCAAGCCGGATCTTTGGACATGTCGATTGGCTTCTGGTGGGGAGCTTGACCGTCGAGTTTCACCGTTCCGACAACCTGGCCCGTTGCTGCCGCGCCCACACTAGGCGCAGAACGCACGAACACCCCCGCAAGAACCAGCAAGAAAAGACTCAATAAAGCAATTCTCAGTTGAGTTTTCATGACGTGTTGTTCCTCCATCATTTCGAGTTAACTCTTGACGAACCTAAAGAAGAAACACTTGCTCCCGGGATCGGCATATTTTGTTACGAGCCGCACCGGAAGTCTGTGATATTCGTCACACTCTGACATTGGTCACACATCCATGTGACAACCGGCTTGGTATCCGAAAAAAAGCGCAGAAAATGCCCACAGACCGACAGGCAAGCAAGGTGACCGCCCCTCCTCGTTTAAGTATGCTGACCATCTCTGGGGCGCCGACTCGATGCCTGGATGCGCTTTTGAGGCTTCGCTCACCGAACGTCGGTGATGCCGATCACAAATCGACCTGATGACAAAGCAAGAACCCGGCTAGGTAACTTCGATGAGGACTTCTAGAGTGTCTTATTTCGATGCTGACCAGGTTTCGATTCTGCTACGTCTGTGAAACTCACAAACCCTGGCCGTAGGCCACGCCGCTCGCTTCCTGCGCCAACATCGGGAATAAACCAACTAGCCAGCCGTATACCACATGCCCGAATAGCAAGACGGCGGCTGCTCTTATCCCCCCAACATGAGCACTAAATAAGCCTGCCCCCATGATCGGCATCACGAGCAGTTGCGAGGCCAACCACAGCACAACCCCGAAAACCACTCCCTTTGTAGCAGGCGAACCCGGGAGGAGACGGTAGAACAGGAAGACAAAAGCCAAGGGAAAAATGATCGCACCATTGAGGATGTGAACCAACATGCCCATCTTCCAGCCGCCGAGGGGTTCTGCCAACATTTCGACGATGTCCATTTTCATGCCAACCATCGGCGCAAGTACAAAGATGAGCGCTGTCATCGCTGGGGTCCCCATCAGACCTCCCACGAGAGCCATGCTTGGTTTCGGTCTCACTCTTTACTCCTCCTCGACCGTATCGGGTGCTGGGATATTCAGGAAACTACACCGGGCCGTGCAGAAAGAGCCGGTCTGCCAAGCCAAGGCCATGTCCGAAGATTACCTGCCTGCCTGCGCCTTGAATGCGAATTGCACCGTCTTGGTTTCATCGCGCCCTACCGTGACCTTTTGCGTTGTCGTACCCAGCTTTTCGTGCCACGCCGAAATCGTGTAGGTCCCAGGCGGCAGATTGCTCAAGTCGAAGCTGCCGTCCTTGCCCGTCACCGCGAAGTAAGGATGTTTGAAGACGGCAAGATAGGCCCGCATCCAGGGATGCACGTTGCATTTCAGCGGAATACCAACCTCCTCGCGGGGGAACTTTTCTTCTACTGTGGAACCAGCGACCTGGGCCTTGTTCCACTCGCGATTGTTGGCCGGCTGAGGATGAATGTTGTGCGTGCAGGCATCGCTGTTAAGGACCTGCAGCCTTTGGTTCACTCGAAACGCCAACACATGCGGCTGATACACGCAGCCTTTCTGTTCGATCACCGCCGGTTGCACCGGCACCTCAAAACTACGGTCGCCTAGGCCATCGGCCACAAACACCACCACATTTTGCAGATCGCCGTTCTTGTCCGCCACAATTTCCTCCGACAACACTGCTGTGCTGTGCTGGCGGGCGCACACCGGGTCAGACGCCATGTTGATGCGCGTGGGCGTGGGCAGTGCGCCCTCAAGCTTAACCGTGCCTTTCACAGTGGCGGTATCCGTTCCGCTGTTTGCGGGCGTCGAACCGGGAGCCGCGCCCATGAGTGCAACTGCCAATGCGACTACGACTAGCAGGTCGTTCCTCTTCATAGCACACCCGCCCTTTCTGCACGCCTTAACCAGCCCGTGCTCAAACACTTTCACTTCCACGATTTCGGCAAACTCTACGCCGGGCTGGTTGGCCCGGCTAAACGACTAATTCGTCATCCTCGGCATACCGCGTGGTTTCGTGGTGCGCTCTGTTCTCGGCTAAGCGGCTTTGCTTGTCAGGCGTAACCGCTCAGCGGCCCGGAATCAAGTTCGATTCCGCTTACTTTCTGAATGATCTCAAAGCAATTCGTCTGCCAATACTCTGCGACCCCGCGCCAACAGGACTGTCTTGCGCAACCGGTATTTGGCTCTATGGGCTAGCCCACGGCCGGCGGCAAACGACAGCGTTAACCAACGCATCCCATACGGGAATCCTTCCGGTTCAAGTGGGACAAAAAGGTCACACACGATGAACGGGAACCTCTTCCAGACTCGCTACTATCGACCATGGCAGAATAACTTAGACCTTCAACCGCGACTGGGACGGTATAGTCACACGTGTGTGTCCAAGGATGTCTCAGTAGCAGAACGGCCGCAAGCGCAGGAGAAAATCTTGAAGCCGACTACGGCAATCAGCGCAATAAACAAAGAGGATGGATTGGCGGCGACCAAAATCGCGGGCGAAACCTTGCGGCGACATTCAGATGCGGCAGAACTTTGGGTTGGGAGTCGTTATGAGCGCGTCAGGGATGCCGGTGAAGAAGGATGAGCAAGAGTCCAGAAGATATCTAGGCGACGGTTGAAAAGTTGAGCGAGAGAATTGACCAGCAAATAGGCTGCATTCCGACAAGTGGCTCGTTACGTGCAATGCATGTAGCAAGATCTCGACGCACTTCCGTTACCAGGAGGCTCCGTTGATTGAGCTAGCACCCTCGATTTTATCGGCCGACTTCGCTCATCTGGCGGAACAGGTTCACGGGGCAACCGAAGGCGGCGGCACCGTAATCCATGTGGACGTGATGGACGGGCACTTCGTGCCGAATATCACGATCGGGCCACCGGTAGTGAAGTCGCTCCGCAAGGCGACGAAGCTTCCACTTGATTGCCACCTGATGATTGAGAATCCTGACCAGTACATTCCCGAATTTGCGGCGGCTGGCGCTGACTGGATTTCCGTGCACCAAGAGGCCTGTCGGCACCTAGATCGGACGCTGCACCTGATCCGCAACCACCATGCACTGGCGGGCGTGGTCATTAATCCTGCCACACCCGTGGAGAACCTGAGCGAAGTGCTCGACATCGTGGACTATGTCTTGGTGATGTCGGTGAACCCGGGATTCGGCGCGCAGAAGTTCATCGCCGGAACAATGCACAAGATGCGGCAACTGGCGGAGCTGCGTGTACAACACAGGCTGCACTACCGGATTGAAGTTGACGGTGGTATTGCGCTCGACACGGTGGCAGAAGCAGTCGACGCGGGCGCTGAAATTCTGGTAGCGGGCAATGCAGTGTTCGGCCAAGGCGACCCGAAGACTAACGCGCAGAAGCTGCTGAGAGCAGCCCGAGAAACCGCACTGCAGAAGGTGTAGTCTTCCTCTAGCCTGGACTCGATCCGCCACGATCGGCTGGCCCCGGCGGGACTTTGTCACGGTAACAGCTTGTGGCGCAAGAAAACCCTGCCACTTCCTAGCCTCCACATTGCCATTCCCTGCCTACCGCGAACCGGCGCTAGCTGTTCGAGACGAATCTGATGAGCTGGCGCTCTTGGCCGTGCCCGGTGGCTGAGTCGAAGCTTGCGTACGACCCATAGCCGCGGCCACACGCCTTTGTTCCTCTGGCGTGAGCTGCATAATGTAATCTACCAGCAGCTTGGTGTGATCCTTCTCATAACCTTGGAACGTGGGCGGAGTAGGGCCGTTGAATACCCAACGATTATTCTCGCGCCGGAACAGGTCTGAAGGCATGGAAGTACCCGGGCTGATGGCTTGCGGATCAATGATCCATCGCTCCACCCAGTCCGGCTTCAGGCGCCCTCGTGCCAAGAGGAGATTGGGAGCAGTAGCGCTCTTGTCGTGTTGCGGATCGCCGGTGGCGTGACACTTCAGGCAGGGCGCGCCAGTGCTCGAGAACAGGCTGCGTGCCATCTCGGTTTCCTTTGCCGTCAGCATGGGAACCGGCTCCGGGATGTACGGGAAGGGCTGCCGCGAAAGCGCCTGGAAGAAACGCACCAGCTTGCCCAGTTCATTCTCGGAAAAAGAGAAGGTGGGCATGTGAACCTGCAGGTAGGTCCGCACACCGTTGCGATTCGTGTCCTTGTCGGTCAGCGCCGGGTTGGTGAGGAAGTGCAAGAGCCACTCGGGATCGACTCTGGCCCCTTCGGTCAGAAGCTTGGGAGGCAGCTGTTCCGGGGCATCCTGGTAGCGTTTCATTCCCATCAACGCAGTTGGCTGGCCGGGGATGAATTGGTGGCAACCCATGCAATTGTACTTCCTCACAACCCACCAGCCTTCTTGGATATCGCGGCGATAATCAAGTGGCCGATACTGATAATTGGCGGGCAGACCACTCTCCTGACTGCCCATGAGGAAGGTGGTAAGGTCGCGCACTTGGTCCTTGGTCAAGTGCAGGTTGGGCATGCGCAGCTTTTCTTCTTCGCTCTTAATCTTGCCTTGATCGTAGACGTTGGGCTGCGACAATTTGTGCTCGAAGAAGCCCTTGTGGTTGTACCAGGGCCCTTTCGCCGGGCCGTCAGGCAGTCGTGCCAGGTCTTCCGGGTTGGTGATCGGTTCTGCGTTTTTGCCGCCGCGTTGCGCGGTCTCTGTGAAGAGGGCAAAGTCGAGACGCTCAATCGGCTTGCTGCCTTCATATGTCAACTCGGTCCCGATGCGGCCTTCATCCTCCAAGCCCGCGATCTCATGACACCCCGCGCAGCCAAAGTGGCGAATCCACTTCTTGCCTTCATCCTTCAGGTTGGCGTCGTCCATGAAGGAAGCCTCGGGATAAGAGCTGGGATCTTGCTGCTTCTTAGTCATTAAATAGGTTGCGATATCTTGTGCGTCCTCGATGCTGAGGCGCAGGCTCGGCATCACCGTCATATTCTGCACCTGCAGTTCGTGGCCATCGTTCGGGCAGCGGCTATGCTCCAGGTCGAAGACGAAGGGCAGCCCCTTCTTGGCATAGTCTTCGGGGCCAATATCCTTTTTCTCATACGGACAATAGGGGCGAGTGCGCTCGCGAGCGTTGTGCACCCAGCGCACGAGATAGTCGTAGTTGGCCTTTTCGCCGACGCGCGTGAGATTGGCGGCGAATGTTCCGCCTTCCATCTCCTCGCCTTCGCCGATGGAGTGGCATGCCAGACAGCCGCGCGTCTCAAAGAGTTCCTTACCGTGTGCGGCGTCACCCGGTTTCTGTTTGGGCTGTGGGTCAGTGAGCGCCGACTGCCACAAATAGGCTGAGATAGCCTTGATCTGGTCCTCATTCAGGCGGAAGTTTGGCATGCGGGTGGTGGAACGGAAGTCGGTCGGCTTCTTCAGCCAGACTGGAATCCAGTTCTGGTTGAGCTTGAGCCGCACGTCCTTCAGGTTGGGCCCTACTTTCTTGATGTCTTGTAACAGGCTTTTCGTTTGCCGGTCTAGTTGCGCGATGCGACCGTCAACCTTGCTGTTGGCAACCTTGAGCGCCACCGCCCGATCGTTCAGCCGCTTGGCTTCTTCGTTTGTCTCTGCCGCATCAGCTTGCTTCATGAAGTAAGCGGCCTGCTTTATGTTTTGCGTCTTCTCCTGCTCCAGTTGCTTGACCTCCTGGCTAACCGAATTCAATTCCTCCGGTTCTTTGTCGTACCCTTCATAACGATGGCAGCCGACGCAGCCCCGTTGGCGGAACAGATTCTTGCCCTCGCTGATTGTCCACCCCACATCGCCGCTCACCAACAACATGTCGGCGGCATGGCAGGTCTGGCAGCCAGCTTCCGTGTTTTCGCTAGGAAACAGCGGCCACAACCAGTGCTCGTAAGTTCCGTGAGCCTTCTCAACGCTTGTGGTGGCCCGGCCGTTGCCCTGGTGGCAGGGAGAGCAGCCGAACTTGTCCGGATCATGCGTCTTTAGCAAATCGGGTTCGGGATGGCTGGTAAATGCATTGGCGTACTCGTCAGGCTGCTTCTCCCCTTTGGTCATCATCGACGTCGCTGTGAGCCTAAGCGGCTCGCGGATTCCCATATGGCAAGATTCACAGCGGTCGACGATGTTGGCTTCCGCCACGTTGATTTGTACGATCTTCGGATCCCACTCCGCGGTCTTCTTCTTCAGACCCTCGATTTGTGTCGGAGTCAGATCAACCATGTGCTGATTAATGTAGGCTGACACCTTGTTACCGGCTTCGGTCACCGGCTTGAGCACTTCGCCCAGCTCTGCGCTCAACTTGGTGCGTTGGTCTTTGAGTTGGCTGTATTTGTCTGCCAGCTGAGAGAAGTTGTATTTCTCTTTGTGACCGTCCGGAAATTCAACCGACCAGGTTTCTTGCTTGTAACCCTCGACTTTCTTCTGCTTGCTTTGCTTGCCCGCGACCGTCTTCTCGGTCTCGATCTCATAGGTCAGTGCATTCACATAAGCCCGTTTGTCAATGAAGATGTTCTGGACAGCCAGAATCTTCGCGTTCAGGTCAGTGATCTGTTTCTGCAGCTCATCTCGGCGAAGCTTGGCCGCTTGATAGGCCTCGTCGTAGGCGTGCGCGAGTTGCTGGTAGTCAGGGTCATGCTCAAGGTCCTTTTCCGACTGCGCGGACTTCGACTCGGCTGTCTTCAGGAAAGCGCTGTAGCGCCGCTGCCACTCGTGCTGAAAAGCCTTCCAGGGACGCTGGCCATAGGCTTCATCCCACAGCGCCCAAAAGAGCGTGGCCATGAGGATGACCATGGCAACGACGTAATGCAGCGCGAAGGACTTGCTTACAATGGGATCCTGTTTGCCGATTGGTTGTTCGGGCACAAGTTTCGACCTCTCGTCATTTCCCTAGGTCGTTCGCAGTTTCTACGGCAACTATGCGGACCAAAACCCGGACTGGGAACGACGGTTTTCACACGTTAAACCAGGGCGTTATCCACACGTACTTAATGTTGAATGCCAGCCGCAACAGCATCTTGGCCGGCAGGGCTACCATGGTGAGAAGGAAGAACATCATCAAGGAGTATTGCAACAGGCTCATGCGGCGGTAGTCCTTGGGGTTGTAGCGGCGGAACAACGCATGAACGATGAACCCACCCAGCAGGTAATACCCTCCGACAACCACGGCGCCGAAGATAGCCTTCCCTAGGTTGGAGGTGATTCCACAAATATCTGGAAGATCGCGGTTCACCTCGTAGATCAAGCGGTTGTGATCCCAGGTCTGTCCCGGCCAAAACCACTGCCAGCCCGGGCCGCGGATAAAAGTGCCAATGATGATCATTGCGACCCACAGAATAATGAAGCCGAACAGAAAGGTGGCTATGGCAAATTTGCGCTGCTTCCAGGTATAGTAGCCGTTGCCCAGCGGATTGGTGTCGATGTAGGGAATCACCATCAAGCCAATGATGATTAACGTCGGCATCACCACTCCCGCGATCCATGGGTCGAAGTAGACAAGCATCTCCTGCAGGCCCAGGAAGTACCACGGAGCCTTGGCCGGATTCATTGTCAGGTTGGGATTCGACGGCTCCTCCAGGGGAGCGTTCAAAGTGATCGACCAGATCATCAAGACGATGGTCACGATAATGGCCGCGAGGAATTCAACCCGCAGCAGGAACGGCCACACGTGTACTTCTTTTTGCCAGTCCGGCTCGAACGGCCAAGTCTTGCGATAACGAGTCCTCGCCATCGCCGGATTGGCTTCGAGCTCCACAATCAGGTTGTCGTTGGCCTTTGCCTGCTTCCACCCCAGATAGCAATAAAAAATCAGCAGCGGAATCATACCTACGATAGGTATGTTGTCAGGTGCGGAACTGATCTCCCAAAGTTGTCGCCAATCCATAAACTCTCTCCCAACAGTGTAGGAGGAACACCTGCGCCCTTCCCATGCGAGCGAAGCCCGACAGCTCTACTGAGCATGCAACCGGCCGCATCGCGTTTCCGGGACAGGTCGCATCAAATCACGTCGCAGTTAAGCTACGCCTTCAGGCGTGCCGCGAGCCGCGCCGCGGTTTACCTTCCGAGGCGAGCACAACTGACTCCGGCCCGGAAATGCCGCCGTCTTTGCGCACTCGCCAGAAGTGAACGATCATCAGCACCGAAGCCACGATGGGAATACCAATGCAATGCCAGATATAGGAACGCAGCAAAGCATTGGCATCTACAATCGAGCCGCCTAGCAGGCCAAAGCGCACGTCGTTGTAAGGCGTCATTCCCAGCAACTTGCCGAACGGCCCTTCGTGTCCCAGCAGCGGCGTGGCGCGAGCCATGTTTGTGCCCACCGTTACCGCCCAGAACCCAAGCTGATCGTCTGGAAGCAAGTAGCCGGTAAACGAAAGCAGCAAGGTAAATACCAGCAGCAGCACGCCCACGTTCCAGTTAAACTGCCGCGGCTGCTTATACGAGCCGGTCAAAAATACACGAAACATGTGCAACCACACCGCGATCACCATGAGGTGGGCAGCCCAGCGGTGCATGTTGCGCAGGATCCTGCCAAACGGCACATCGTGCTCCAGATAGAGCACATCGCGAAACGCCTGAACCTTTGTCGGATGGTAATAAAACATCAGCAGCACGCCGGTTAGGGTAAGCACAAAGAAGAGATAAAACGTGATCCCACCCATGCCCCAGGTGAAGCTATAGCGCACGGCATCGCGGTTAATCTTGGCGGGATGAAGATGGAGGAACACGTTAGAAAGCACGCCCAATGCGCGGTTGCGCGGCGTGTCATCATGCTTATGGCGAAAGATCGAGGTGTAGAGCTCGGTCTTCGTGGGGCTCTTGAGTCCCTCCATCTGCTGCTTGGCTTTGGCGGGCAGATCCGTCTTGAGCGATTGAAGATCTTCTTGGATCGCCGACGTCATACATTCAAGCAGGCCAACTTCTTTGTCCTGGTTTAAGTTCCCCTTCTGTTCCGGCATCGTTTCCTCACCTCGATCCAGTAAAGCTGGCAGGCGGTCGCCGCAGGCGAGCCGCCCGCAAGGCCAAACCACTAAGCGGGCAGGTAAGCTCCATCGTCATTGAACTGGCTGGGCTGGCTCTTGGGCCACCGGTACAGCCGCGAGACGTCTACTAAGATCTGACCATCGGCAGATCTTTCCACATGGGCCCGGTCCATGGGACGCGGCGCCGGCCCCTCGAAGTTGACCCCTTCGCTGTCGTAGCCACTGCCGTGGCACGGGCACTTAAATTTGTTCTCGCCAGGTTTCCAGTCAGGCGTGCAACCCAAATGGGTGCAGCGCGCGTAAATCACAAAGATGCGACCCGCCGTACGAACCACCCAGATGCGGTATTTTTGTTGATACTTTGTGTCCACTCCTAGGCCGTATTCCTCGGGATAGCCGATTTTGAAAGTCGTCGCCGGCTCGAACAAGGTTCGCGGCAGAAAGAAGCGGAAAAAGGCAACGAACCACGCCGTCAGGAATGCCGCCACCGTCGCCCATACCAGGCGCCGTCGTTGGCGATTAATCTCATTGTCTTTAGGACCGATGGATGCGACGCCGGGGGCGACGGCGGGCGTGCCAACGTATTTGGTCCATTCGCCGCTGCGCGCCACAGAAGCAGTTGCTGTTGGCGCTGCGGCCGCGACTCGAGGAGCCGAAGCTGCGGTTGCCCCCGCGGAAGCAGGCGCAACGGCCGCCGCAGCAGTGGCTGATTCGCCGAGCAGGGCAGTGACTTCGGCATCGTTCAGCGGAGGTAAAGCTTTGCGGCCACGGCGTGCTTGTTCAGCCGCGATGGCCGATTTGCTCCACTTCCTCCCCTCGAGCACGAGTTTTCGGACTTCCTCGCTGATGCCGGCAGAGGGCGCAACCCTGCCGGTCTCAGGCGAAGCCAGCAGTACCGGGGCCGCGACCGTCGCCGCCGGTCGAAGAGTTATAGAACCAGTTGGAGCCGATGCCTGGGAAGTCTCTAGCGAAGCCGCATTACCGAACTCCCAAGGCATGGGCTCGCCCGCCTTGAGCGCGCGGATTGCCTCCGCGCTCAGCAGCGGTAGGCCTTTGCGCTGCCGATAGGCCTGTTCCATGGCCACGACCGAGGAGTTGAGTGCCTTCCTCGGCCAAGGCGGAAGATGCCCGAGCAAGCCATTGATCGCGTTTTTGGGGGAGTCGTCTGCCACGCGGCCTTGCCCTTTTCCATTTGCTATTCGGATTCAATCTCTTGCAACCGAGTTCTTAAGACCTGAGGGTCGTTCTAGGCAACCGGCAACATCCTGTCTGGCGCTTTGTCCACCCTTAGGCGAACCGCACCTTTACGTTCGGGCCTTTATCCAAGTGAATGCTGTCAATAAAACGGACTTTGCGGGAGCGGAAAGTCATGATCACTGACGAAGTTCGCGTGCCCTCACCAAAAAAACGCACACCCTTCAGCAGCGTGCCGTCGGTCACGCCGGTAGCGGCAAAGACCAGTTGCTTACCCGGAGCCAGTTCATCCGCCGTGTAGACTTTGTTTCTGTCTCTGATCCCCATGCGCGCAATGCGTTCTTCGAGTTCAGGCTTGTCGATCAGCAGTCGGCCGAGCATGTAGCCATTCAGACAACGAACGGCGGCCGCCGTGATCACGCCTTCCGGCGCGCCACCCGAGCCCATGACCGCATGAACGCCCGTGCCTAAGACAGCGGCCGCGATGCCCGCTGAGAGGTCGCCATCTCCGATCAGGCGGATGCGCGCGCCCGCCGCACGAATGTCGGCGATGAGCTTCGCGTGTCGTGGACGGTCGAGTACGATGACTACTAGATCGTCGACGTCTCGATCCAAGCGTTTCGCAATATTCTTCAAATTGTCGGCCACCGGTGCATCCATTTCGACTGCGCCTTTGCACGATGGTCCCACCACAATTTTTTCCATGTAGCAGTCAGGCGCATTGAGCAACCCACCTTGTTCGGATGCCGCCAGCACTGTGATCGAGCCGGGAGCGCCGGTGGCGCAAAGGTTTGTCCCTTCAAGTGGGTCTACCGCAATGTCGACCGCCGGACACTCATCGCCGTCGGAAAGCTTCGCGCCCAGCTTCTCCCCGATGTAAAGCATGGGAGCCTCATCGCGCTCGCCCTCACCGATCACGATGGTGCCGCGCATGGGAATACCGTCCATGGTTTCCCGCATGGCTTCTGTGGCCACTTGGTCGGATAGCGGACGATCCCCTTGCCCCATGGTGCGGGCGGAAGCAATGGCCGCGTTTTCCACCACCCCCAGAAACTTCGCCGCTAGGTCACTCTCCAGATTCCCGGAGAAACCCCGAGCGCTTTCAGGTCTGGTCTGAGTTGCCATGAGTAAACTCCTAACAAACTCGACGCAAACCCTGCGAGCGAGGCGATTTTCTCCTGCGGGACCTGAGTACAGCCCACGCTGAACCGACGCTCCCCGGTGGCTCGGAGACGAGAAGAAGACTCTTGCTCCGTGTTTGCTTGCCTATGCCAGAATGGCTTGTATAGGGTAGTGGCTTCGGATCATACGTCCGACGGTTAGGCCGCCGAGGTATTCCGGGATAACCACCTCATCAGCGCCCGAGTTCCGCAGCGAATCCGCGTAGGACCGTTGGCCAGCTCGCGTAATGATCTTGAGCTTGGCATTCAGAGACCGGGCGGTGATGGTAATGGACAAATTCTCGAGATCATCGTCGATAACGATGCAGATGCCACGAGCACGCTCGATGCCGGCGCTCAATAGGATCTCGCGTGAGTTCGCATCGCCATGGATCGCAGGCACGCCCTCCGCGAAAAGTTCGCGGTACAATTCCTCAACCGTCTCGACAACAACGAACGGCATCTTGGCGCGATTCAGCTGATCTACCACGGCTCGTCCCATGTGTCCGTAGCCACAGATAATGAAGTGATCTCGCAGCGTCTCGACATTGGCATCATGGATCATATTTTCCATCCCTCCGAGCTTCGGGGGTCGGCGGGACCCGGTTGGTCCGATCTTCCCTTTCCGGTGGGATCAACGCACCAGACCGCCGTACCCCACATGCCCGATTATCTAGCACCCTAACTCAGGGCTCTGACTGACACCCTGCACAATCGACCGTTGGCTGGCTGCGCAGCCACCCGGTTACGATCCTGCCTTCGCCTTAAATACGAATTCGAGGGTCTTGGTTTCGTTGCCACCAACCGTGATCTTCTGGGTTGCGGTACCCAGCTTTTCGTGCCACGCCTCAATCGTATAAGTCCCTGGCGGCAAATTGCTCAAATCGAAGCTGCCGTCCTTTCCGGTCACCGCAAAGTAGGGATGTTTGAAGACCGCTAGGTAGCCCTTCATCCAAGGATGCACGTTGCATTTGAGCGGAATGCCAACCTCTTCGCGGGGGAAGGTCGCCTCCACCTCGGCACCCGGAGCCTGCGCCTTGTTCCACTCGCGATTGTTGGCGGGCTGAGGATGAATATTGTGCGCGCAGGCATCACTGTTAATCACCTTGAACGGTTGGTTGACTCGAAAAGCCAACACATGCGGCTCGTACAGGCAGCCTTTCTGTTCGACCACTGCCGGTTGAGTTGGCACGTCAAAGGTGCGGTCGCCTAAGCCATCGGCGACAAACACCACCACGTTTTGCAGTTGGCCGTTCTTGTCCGCCGCGAGTTCCTCCGATAGCACCGCTGTCTTATGCTGCCGGACACAGACGGGGTCCGAAGCCATGTTAATGCGCGCCGCTGTAGGTACCGTGCCCACGAACTTGACCGTGCCTTTCACGGCGGCTGTATCTGTTCCGCTTTTCGCAGGCGTCGAGGAAGGACTCGCGCCCATAATTGCAATCGCCAATGCGATTACAGCAATGAAATAGTTCCTTTTCATAACGAACCCCCTTTTCTGCACGCCCTAACCCCGGCGTGCGGTGTAGTGTTCACTTGCTCGACCGTGGCCCAAGCTTGTCGTAGTACAAGCACAACCAGCTCGACTACTAGCTTTCTTGCTTGATCCTCCGGAGCACTCCGCGAGCGGCCTCGGCGACCGCCTCGGCTGTGATCCCGAGCTTTTGGTACAGCACCTGGTAAGGCGCGGACGCGCCAAAACGATCTAGCCCAACGGTTGCGCCGTCCAGTCCTAGGTAACGCCCCCACGCTGCGGTGGCGCCTGCCTCCACGGCCACCCGGGCGCGCACGCTTCGAGGCAGCACGGCTTCGCGATATTCCTCGGGCTGCTGATCAAAAAATTCCCAGCACGGCATGGAGACAACGCGGGCGTTAATCTTCTCTCCCGCGAGTATCTGTTGTGCGGCCAGCGCCACATGAACTTCCGATCCGGTCCCGATCAAAATGACATCCGGATGATCGAAGCCGCAAAGAATATAGGCCCCGCGCGAAACTCCTTCCGTCGAACCGCAGCCGCCGCGATCCAGAACCGGAAGAGCTTGGCGGGTAAGGACCAGTGCGGTCGGCGCATGGCGGCGATTCAAGGCAGCGCGCCAGGCTTCGACGGTTTCCGTGGCATCGGCGGGACGCAGCACGGCTAGATTGGGAATTAGGCGCAAACTGGAAATCTGTTCTATGGGTTGATGCGTGGGGCCGTCTTCACCTAGACCAATGCTGTCGTGGGTAAAGACAAAAATTACCGGCAGCTCCATCAGGGCTGCGAGACGGATGGAGGGTCGCATGTAATCGGAAAAGATGAGGAACGTACCCCCGTAGGGGCGAACTCCACCGTGCAAGGCAAGGCCATTGAGGATGCCGCCCATGCCGTGCTCGCGCACGCCGAAGTGGAGGTACTTCCCTGCGAAATTCTCAGGCGTGACGTCATGCTCGCCTTTTGGCAAGGTGTTATTGGAGGGGGTTAAGTCGGCCGAACCGCCGAGCAGCGCAGGAAATTTTGGCGCGATCGCGTCCAAGACGGCTCCTGAGGCAGCCCGAGTTGCGAGCGGTTTAGTCTCGGGGAAAGCTGGCAGATTGGCGTCCCAACCCTCCGGCAACTCCCCCCTCAGGGCTTGGTCGAAGGCGGCAGCCAGCTCTGGGTAAAGTTCGCGATACTCGGCGCAAACCTTTTCCCATTCTTGCTGGCAGGCTGCACCCATCGCGGCCGACTCTTGCATGAACTGGCGGGCCTCCTCGGGAACCCAGAATTGCTTCTCCGGCCGCCAACCCAAGTTTTCCTTGGTGAGTCGTACCTCATCCGCCCCGAGCGGCTCGCCGTGGGCTTTGTGACTGTCTTGCCGGTTGGGGCTGCCAAAGCCGATGTGAGTCTTACACGCAATCAGCGAGGGGCGCCCTATTTCCGACTTGGCAGAGGTGAGTGCGGCTTCCACCGCCAGCGAGTCGTGACCGTCAATGCGCTGAGTGTGCCAGCCATAGGCGCTAAAACGGCCGAGAACGTCTTCACTGAAGGCAAGGGAGGTGGGCCCATCGATGCTGATTCCGTTGTCGTCGTACAACACCATCAGCTTGCCCAGACCGAGATGGCCCGCCAGCGAACAAGATTCGTGGGAAATGCCTTCCATCAGATCGCCATCGCTGGCAATCACGTAGGTGTAGTGATTGACTATTTCCCATCCCGGCCGGTTGAACCGAGCTGCCAGCCATCGTTCGGCAATGGCCATGCCGACACCATTGGTGATGCCTTGGCCTAAAGGTCCCGTCGTGGTTTCCACCCCAGGAGTCAATCCGTATTCGGGGTGGCCGGGGGTTTGGCTACCCCATTGCCGAAAAGCCTGCAGTTGGCTCATGGGCAGGTCGTAGCCACTGAGCTGCAACAAACTGTAAAGCAGCATGGAACCATGGCCTGCCGAGAGAATGAAACGATCGCGATCAGCCCACAGAGGGTCGGCGGGATTGTGCTTGAGAAAGCGCGTCCACAACACCACCGCTGCATCGGCCATGCCCATCGGCATTCCCGGGTGGCCAGAGTTGGCCTTTTGCACGGCGTCCATTGCCAAGCCGCGAATGGTATCCGCGGTCAGCCGGCGCACCCGGGCCAACTCAGTTTCGGCCAGCGACATCGTAGCGGACATCAGCGCGGTCATAGGTCCTCACTTTCCGGTGACAGCCTCGACGCCTGCAGCTTCTGGCAACGACTCCAACCGGCTCAGAGCGGCGATAGGACGGGCAAAAGGAATGGGAGCGTCTTTGCTGTAGGCACGGAGCAAGTGATAGGTGATAAGCAGTTGAGTTAGAGCCAGGGGATCGCTGTGCCGCACCTCAGTTCCGTAGTTGTATTCCCCAAACTGGTCGGCCTGCAGGGGGCGCAAATCGGGAAGATGCTTCCAGATCGTGTCCTCCAACTCCGCTGCATGTTCGCGGCTCACGTTGCCGTCCACCTCCAGGAAATCCACGGGACGGCCCTTGTCGCGTCCCAGTTCGAGGCGGATGCCGGGCCGCCTGCTGTCCCGCTCGAACAAATAGCTCAGATCAGGATGGGGAATGGTCGGCCGCAGCACCAGCCTGACATTCAAGTGGCTGTCGGCCTGATCGGAAAGCTTCCCACCGTCGGGGTAGAACTGAACAACAATGTCGGCAAATTCGCGCTGAGGCTGGATGAAGTTGCGGGAGTCTGACTCTCGCTTTTCCAATTCCGCCAACACTTGCTCGGCCGTGTACCCTCGCTTTGCCGTATCACGTTTGATTTTCCATGTCCGCCGCAGCTCTTCCGGCGGATCTAGGAAAACCTTGACGTCGTAGAACTGGCGCATGACTTCGGTATGAAAACCGAGCAGCCCTTCCACGATCACAAACTCGCTGGGAATCAGGTACTCCGGCCGTACCAGCGAGCCGGTGCTGTGGTCATAGACTGGCTTTAGCATCGGCTGGCCGTAGTGGGCGCGTTCCAGGTGCAGCTCCAGAATGTCAAGGTAGTTGCAGTCGGGGTGCAAGGGCGTGATTTTCAGCCGCGCCCGTTCCACCCGATCGTACTTGTGATAGTCGTCGGCACAGATGTGGGTAACGCGGTCCTCGCCCAGCAATTCCACGAGTCCTCGAGTGATAGTGGTCTTGCCGGCTGCACTATCCCCTACGATACCCAAAACTATTGGTCTTCGTTTCGTCATCATGCCTCCTCGCGCGGGGCTCTCCCCGTGCTCGAATCATGGATACCCTCAGGTTCTGCGTCCGAGCCCCCTTGGAACACCCGGCTTTGACGAACGTCGGAGGCGGCGATGCGCTGCAGTTGCTCCAGGGAAATCGAGCCCCCTTCGCTGACAAGGCGGCTGGCTTGGCGTAGCTTGATGCGATCAATGGCGTTACGCACGCTGCGCGCATTGGCAAAGTGGGGCTGCTTCATGCGCAACGCGAGATAATCGACAAATGCCTGGCGCGACTCGGCGTCAAACGCATAATGCTGCTGCGCAAGCATTAGTTCAGCGATCTTGGTCAACTGCTCGAGCGTGTAATCTGGAAAGCTGATGTGATGCGCCACCCGGGAACGAAAACCGGGATTGTGCTGAAAGAAAGTTTCCATGCGATCCTGGTAACCCGCCAGGATGACCACCAGATCCTCACGCTGGTTCTCCATGGCCTGCAACAACATCTCAATCGCTTCCTGACCGTAATCACGCTCATTTTCGGGACGGTAGAGGTAGTAAGCTTCGTCGATGAAGAGCACGCCACCCATTGCCTTCTTGAGCGTCTCTTTGGTCTTCGGGGCGGTGTGTCCTACATACTGGCCCACCAGGTCGTCGCGGGTGGCCACCACCAGATGGCCGCGGCGTAGGTAGCCCAGGTGTTGCAGGATCTTCGCCATGCGCATAGCAACGGTCGTCTTGCCCGTGCCGGGATGCCCGCTAAAGGACATATGCAAGGTAGGGCGCTCGCTCGCTAGTCCAACCTTCTCGCGTAAACGCGCCACCAGGAGCAGCGAAGCTAGCTGCCGGATGTAGGCCTTGACGGGCTTGAGGCCGACCAGCTCACGATCCAGTGCATCGAGGATTTCCTCGAGATTGGAATCCCGATGAGCAGCTCCAATATCCACGAGTTGGTCCGTGATTTCTGGTGCGGCACTCGTGTCCACCACGGAATCGGTATCTAGTTTCTGCATGGCATTCTCGTGCTGCGATCTCTCGAAAGCGCAACGGATTGCTAGTGTCCGTCAACCCCCGCCGACACCGTTTTAGAGCGAATCGTGTACTGGATTCGCCGATCTGCAACCTCTGCGCGCTCCAAGCAAAAGCCGGGCTCCGGTTCGGGCCGATGTACGATGAAACTCAACCTCGTGGTCTGCCGGCCTTTGGTGCGATCAAAGCCGTTCACCTTGATGTAGTGGCTCGGAAAAGCCTCGCGGCATTCATGAATTCGCAACATGGCGTCGTCTAGGTTTTTCATTTCAAACATGGGCAGTCCCCACATCTCCCAGTAGGTGTTACGGGGGTGCGGATCATTGGTGTGCTCGATCGAAAAGGCCCAACCGTTATCGAGGCAGTAGCGCACCTCGGCTTTAATCTCCTCTTCGGCGAAGTCAGGTAGATAAGAAAAGGTACCTTGCGTGATTCGCATAAATTTGTCTCCGTATTCCGTGGGGCTCAATCATTGGCCCAATCATAAAAAAGAGGTAGCGCCGTTGGTCAGCTGGCTGCCGGCTGACGAGCGGTTTTACCGGTCAAACTGTGACTGTGGCGACTGCATCCGGCACATCAGTCGACTCGAATTCGAAGGTTACGTCCTTCCACACCTCGAGCGCCGTGCGCAGCTCGGGCGACCAACGGGCAGCCTTCGCCAAGATCTCCGGTCCTTCGCGCAGGAAATCGCGCCCTTCGTTGCGAGCCTGGATCATAGCCTCAACCGCCACCCGATTTGCCGTTGCTCCCTGGGCAATCCCGTCGGGGTGACCGATCGTGCCGCCACCAAACTGGAGCACAACGTCCTCGCCCAGATAATGCAGCAACTGATGCATCTGGCCGGCGTGGATGCCTCCTGAGGCTACGGGCATGGTTGCGGGCAAAGACACCCAGTCTTGCTCGAAGTACAATCCTTGCGAGGGATCCGCTTCCAGTTTGTTTTCCCGCAACGTGTTGTAGTACCCGCGAATGGCATTCGGATCGCCCTCCAGTTTCCCCACTACCGTGCCAGCGTGAATGTGGTCCACTCCGGCGAGGCGCATCCACTTGGAGATGACGCGAAAGTTCACACCATGAGATTTTTGCCGCGTGTAGGTGCCATGGCCGGCGCGGTGCAAATGCAGAATTACACCGTTACGCCGAGCCCACTTTGCCATGGACTGAATCGCCGTGTAGCCGACGGTCAGATCAATCATCACAATCACGCTGCCCAGCTCTTTGGCGAAGTCAGCGCGCTCGTACATTTCTTCCATGGTTCCAGCGGTGACATTCAGGTAATGTCCTTTGATTTCACCGGTGGCCGCTACAGCGAGGTTCACCCCTTCCATGCAAAACAGGAAGCGGTCCCGCCAACGCATGAACGGCTGGCTGTTGATGTTTTCGTCATCCTTGGTAAAATCCAGCCCGCCGCGTAGAGCCTCGTATACGACCCGCCCGTAATTGCGGGCGGACAGTCCCAGCTTGGGCTTCACCGTCGCGCCCAGCAGCGGTCGCCCGAATTTGTTCAGATATTCGCGTTCCATGACGATGCCGTGCGCTGGACCCTGAAACGTCTTCACATAATGCGGCGGGATTCGCATATCTTCCAGGCGCAAGGAACGAAGGGCCTTGAACCCGAAGACGTTGCCGATGATCGAAGACGTCAGGTTCGCGATAGAACCTTCCTCGAACAGGTCTATGTCGTAGGCGATATAGGCGATGTATTGATCGCTGCCCGGAACGGGATCAACCCGATAGCATTTCGCCTGATAATGCTCGTAGGGGGTCAAGCGATCGGTCCAGACCACGGTCCAGGTGGCCGTCGACGATTCGCCAGCTACGGCTGCCGCAGCCTCAATTGGATCCACACCCTCCTGGGGTACCAAGCGGAATGCACACAGAATGTCTGTGTCTTTGGGTTCATAGTCCGCGTTGTAGTAGCCCATTTCGGCGTACGGCGTTACGCCAGCTGCCCAGCGGTTCTTGTTGTTGCCTGAGATTTTCTTGCCAGCCATTGTTGTCTCCTTCGCGGACGACCGAATCTTTTCCGCCATTTGGATTAATCGTTGCTACCAGGTCGGAGGGAAAACCACCCCGCCCAGGCCATTGAAAGCGGACGGGACATGCGTTCGGGGAACTTCTTTTCACGACGACATACACCGTAATCGGAGAAATGCTCGGCATGGAGCGCCACCGGATCGGGAAGGCCCATTGGATCGGCCTTCCCCAGGGTCCAAATGCTTGGTCGAAGATCTCTCTTGACAACCCAACCATCAGTGATCCGGGTCACGCATCCAGGTGATGTCGAGGGCGTGCCTGGGTAGCTAGAACCACCCGATTCACCCGCCATTGGCTCAGGGACATTGCGGCAAACTTACCCGCGTATCGCTCGAAATCAGCATGCCCAGGCGTAACTCCTGTGGTGTGGCCGGGCTGGTTGGCCCGGCTCATCCTGGCTAATTCAGTCCGGGGTGCCTCGTGGTTCCGAGTTCCCTTTTACGTCCCGCTGCTCGGCCACCCGAGCGGCGATCTGAAAGCTCCTCTCATCACTGCGCCGCCAGAGCTCCGATGTCAGCATTCTGGCGCCTTGCAATCTCCCTAAAAAGCACATCGCCTGCCAATCCTCTTGCGCTCGTCGGTAATCACACCGCCCGGCCGTAAGTCACCGCCGGTTTATGATTTAGCCTTGCAGAGGGGTATGCCTGCGTCCAGGCACGAAATTCTGGCCTTGCCGCGGTCGGGACAATCACGTCACGGTTGGCGCATCTCCACTGTGGTATTCGTTAGCTATCATGCTGCAGCATAAATAGTTATCTTTAGGCTTCAGAGTGGGACAATAAAGCCCCAAGCATTGGTCATGATTGTCTCAGTGGCGGGCTTTCAGAGGATGAGCGGAGAGCTTGTGTCTGGCCATCAAACGGTGGAAAGTGCGGCGCGGTATCTTGGCCAGGACCGCGGCTCGGGATATGTTTCCCTCTGCTTCGAGCAGATAGCTCGAGAGCGCCTGCCGTTCAAATTGCTCGATCGCCTGCAATTTACTCGGTTTGAAGCCGAGCTTTGGCTTGAAGGCAAGACTGTCCTGAACGTGCAGCGGCAGATGCTCAGTTTCGATCACGGAAGAAGACGTCAAAACGACGGCTCGTTCAATGATGTTTTCGAGCTCGCGAAGATTGCCAGGCCAAGAGTAGTTCCTGAGCAGCGCGAGGGCTTCTGGAGAAACGGAGTCCACTTTCTTGTTGACCTTGGCTCGGGCCCTCTGCAGAAAAAACTCCGCTAGAAACGAAATATCTTCCGTCCGTTCGCGCAGGGGAGGCAGGGTGATGCTGAAGGTGTTGATCCGGTAAAAGAGATCCTCGCGGAATGTGCCTTCGCGAATGGCTCTTTCCAAGTCGCGATTGGTTGCCCCGATGATTCTGACTGCCACTTTCTTGGTTCGCACATCACCAACCGCACGAATCTCACCGGTTTGCAGAGTCCGTAAGAGCTTGGCTTGAGTATCTAGCGACATGTCCCCAATTTCATCGAGGAACATGGTTCCGCCATCGGCTTTTTCGAACAACCCTTTTCTGTCGGTATAGGCGCCTGTAAACGCGCCCCGCTTGGAGCCGAACAGTTCGCTTTCCAAAAGAGCCGGGGATAAGGCAGTGCAGTTGAGCGTGACCAGCGGCTGAGTGCTCAGGGCGCTATGACGATGAATGGCACGAGCCACAAGCTCCTTGCCGGTTCCGCTCTCGCCTCGAATTAAGACAGTAGTAGGAGTGGGTGCAACCTTGGCGATCAGTTCGGAGATCTCTTTCATCTTGGGATTGTTGCCGATGATAAACTCGCTTTCCCCAAGGGTTTGGAGTTCCCTCATGGCGAGCTGGTATTTGTCTTCGAGGGCTTCGCTTTTTTTTCGGGCCTCGATGAATTGCCAGATGAAACGCGCGGCGTTTCCGCCAACAACTTCTATCCCCTCGGGTTTCAGTTTGTCGATTTCCCGGCCAACGCTAGGATCACCGGTCACATCGATGATGAGGTTGGCTCCTCTCGAGAGGAACTCCTTATAATTCGTGGTCACCGGTAAGCCGAGTTCCCGAGCGAGCACCAGGCCCGGTGCGCTCTCATTTCTGTCAGCCACCCCGACGATTTCAACACTTGGGTCTTTGCGGAACAACTCCACCAACGCCCTGCCCCCGCTGCCAGCCCCAATAAGAATGAGTCGTGTCATGCAGCTACAAGTTTATCGCTGGAGGGTTCTGCCGAAAAGTAAGTATTCCCCTCCTTACCGCGCCCGATCTGAGCTCAGGAATCAAGATTGGCGTTCCATCGATGCCGACTCGGCGTCCTCCTTGCAGCCTTTTTCAAAAAAATTCAGTGGAACGTTCAACTGCAACAACGATGCCTTACTGCCCTCGAGTCGAATTTCTGTGAGGGCAGCGCTGATTATGGAAGGAAACACCGAGCGGTATCTCGACAACGGCACGCCGATCAATTCACATAGCGCAAGCCGGATCAGGGTGCTGTGGGTAACGACGAGCACACGACCGCCAGGATGCTCGATCTCAATCTCTTTGAAGCAGTCGATGGCCCGCCGGGCGGCATGATGCGGGTTCTCGCCTCCAGGCAAATAATGGACCACCGGATCGGACTGAAAGGCAGAAAAATCTTCGGGGAAAGCCCGCTTTATTTCACTAGCAGTTAACCCCTCGCCGCGCCCGAAGTCTAGCTCTCTGAGCCGAGAATCGATGCGGGCAGTCAGGCCGGTCCTACGTTCGGATGGGGCAGCGGTCTCGCGGGTCCGGGACAAGGGCGAGATCCAAATAGCGCTCGGGCCTGCGGACACTGCCCAAGTGGCGAGCCGCTCAGCTTGCTCGCGGCCGCGAGAGGTCAGCGGCACGTCCGTGCTGCCGGCATACCGGTCCTCCGCTTGCCCCATGCGTTCACCGTGTCGAATGAGTACGAGTTGCACCATGCTATACCGCCCTCCGCCTTCCATGTTCAAGCAGCGCTGACGATACCCAGCCGCGGCGTGCCAACTCTTCCATGAGCCGCAGATAGGGTTCGTGGAAACGGGCTATACGGTCGCTGCGAGGTTCAATCACCTCGCGAATGCACACCATTTCCTTGGCAACATCAGAGATGCGCCGTCCTACGGATGCCGCCAGCACCGCCATTCCCAAGGCAGCCTCGGCGTTCTTTGGCACGCGAACGGGCCGGCGGAGAATGTCAGCACGCAGCTGGCACCAGTAGCGGCTGCGAGCTGCGCCGCCGGTTAGGCTAAGGTCTCCACCGATGGGAGCACCTAACATGTGAAGATAGTCGAAACCGAGCCGCTCGATAAAAGCCACTCCCTGGAGCAGCGCGGCGTAGAGATCAGTTTCGTCGGACGGCTCGCCGAGAACAAACCCTTCGGCATCGGGCGCGGCGAAAGGGAAACGTTCACCCCGCGACACCAGTGGATATGCAGTGACACTCGCTGGTTCTCGTTCGGCTGCTTTTGCGTCGAGCGCTTCGAGGTCACGCCCCGGAAATTTCTTGGCGAGAACCGCCGCACCGGTGCTGGAGGCGCCGCCGGGAAGCCAGTTCCCATCCGGCGAGCGATGCGAGTAGATGATGCCAGCGGGATCGTGCATCCGTTGATCGGCTACACCTTTAAGAACCAGCGTCGTCCCTAGCACGGAATTCCAACTGCCTACCTCCAAGGCTCCGGCCGCGATCTGGGCGCCGCACCCATCGGTCATGCCGGCAATGATTGGCGTCCCGACGGGGACGCCGGTGATCGCAGCGGCCTGGCGGCAGACGGTTCCGAGTTGCGTGCCGGAGCGCGCGACAGGGGGAAGCATTTGGTGCGGCACAGCGAGTACATCAAAAATTTCGTACGGCCAGGTTTCGCGCACAAGATCGTATCCCGTTTTGAGCGCGTTGCTTGAGTCCGATGGAACCTGATGGCCTGCCAACCGGCAATTGATGAAATCAGCCTGATGAGCCAAGCGCGCGCCGGAAATCGCTGAGCGATCCTCACCCAGCAGCCACAGCAGCTTGGGCAATGCCCACGACGGTTGCATACGATATCCGAGGGCAGACCACAGGCCAGCCCCAGCCTCATTGGCACGGCACGTTTCTTCCACAGCTCGCGTGTCGTCGTACATGACTCCGGCGGTCAGCGCGTTGCCGGCTCGGTCAACCAGAAGTATTGTGCCAGAGGTACCGTCAACCGCTATGCCCCGGATTGATGAGGCAGGAAAACCGGCAAGAGCGGCACGACTGGCGAAGCCGACGGCGCGCCACCATTCTTCGGGATCCTGTTCATGCCGGGGACCGTCGCGCCGGCTGGTGAGAGGGTGGAAGCCCTGTCCAAACACGTGGCCGGTCGCAGATACCGCAATCGCGCGGACGCTTTGCGTACCAAGGTCAAAGCCAAGCCAAATGCTCTCTCCCTCTCCGCCGTACCGAGCATTCATCTAGACCTCCCCTCGATCCCTTGCCGCGTGGGCGATTCGCTTCCCTGCTTGCCTAATGCTGCGCTCAGTCGGGGAAGTCGCAAGAACGTCACCGATTTTCATAATAGGAGGTTGAGGTGAGAAGTTAGGCTCTTTGCTGGTTGCGATGAACAGGGCAATGATCCCGAAGCACAGCAGCCTCGAATTCTATCACCGCACTCGACGCGCTCGAGGAGGCTACGATGTGGAAACTGCGGCAAGATCTTTACCGCCCTGCGAGGTCCAAAGCTCGTCCCTGCCACTTTCTGGGATACAGAAGCGGTCGACGCTGAAGCGATAAGTATTCCGCATCGGACTCTGGCACGCCCGAACGAGCTCAATGTTGCCGATTCGTAGGAATTAGATGTTGCCTTCTCTCCACTGCCGCGAGCAGCTTGTCGAAGGCCTCGGCGAAGAGGCGGACACCCTCGTCCGTCAGCTTATCGGTCACTTCCTTTATCGAAATCCCAAGCGTCGCAACCTTCTGCATTGTCTTATCGGCTGAATCAAGGTCCTCGGTGAGACTCGCGCGCGGCTGACCGTGATCGCGAAAGGCATCGAGCGTGGCCGGCGGGATTGTGTTCACTGTGTCTCGACCGATTAGCTCCTCCACGTATAAGACATCGCTGTACCTGGGATTCTTCGTGCTGGTGCTGGCCCAGAGGACGCGCTGCGTCTGTGCTCCTTTGGTCGCCAAGGCTTTCCAACGACTACTGCTGAAAATGCGCAGGTAACGCTGATAGGTCTGCTTGGCATTGGCGACAGCCACTTTACCGAGCAGACTCTTCAATTGCTCCTGCTCATGCGGGTCTTTTGCCGTTCTGAACCGTGCCTCCGCAATGGAATCGATCGAACTATCAATGCGGCTAATGAAGAAACTGGCCACGCTCGCAATCTTGCTGACATCACCACCGCGTCCTGCGAGTTGTTCCAGCCCGGCAATATACGCTTCCGCCACTGCTTCATAGACTTCCTGCGAGAAAAGGAGGGTTACATTGATGTTGATACCCTCGCTGGTCAATCGCTCGAAGGCGGGGATGCCCTCTGCCGTACCTGGAACCTTGATCATCAGGTTTTCCCGTCGCACTGCTTTCCACAACCTGCGTGCCTCGTCGGTCGTGTCCTCTGTGTGGCGTGCGAGGTAAGGCGACACCTCCAGACTGACATAGCCGTCACGACGCTTCGAGCTTACGTACACGGGCCGCAGCAAGTCGGCGGCGTCCTGTATGTCGCGGATGGCAAGAATTTCATAGCGGGCCTTGGCGTCAAGGTCGGTCCTCGCAGCCAGAGACTGCAGCAGATCGGCATAATCGCTACTGCCGGCAATCGCTTTTTCGAAGATGGCGGGGTTCGAGGTCATACCCCGCAGGCCATCCTCTTCGAGCAGGCGCCGCAGTTCCCCGCCGGTGAAGAGGTTGCGGCGAATGTAATCGAGCCAAACCGATTGGCCGTAATTCAGCAGGTCTCTCAGGGGATTGGTAGCTTTCGCGATTTCAAGCGTTCCGGTTGTCATAAACTCCTCACTCCCGCCCTGCGCCGCAGACCGAAGCAGCGAGGACCGTGCATTGGCGCGTTGAACTTACAACAGATCCTGGCGGGCATGTGGTGACCCCGCTCACCTAGGAGTGTGATGTCTGCGGGCTTTGCGGCATTCCGGTTCGCAAGCTCGCGCAACGCGCGCTCAATCCCGCAAGCAAGAATGCTGGAGTGTCCCACGCCAAAGCGACTGGAGGCTGGAGTGAACATTCTGTTGCGCCTCATCCGCATCAGGTTTGTGGCTTAGCAGAAGACAAATGAGGGAGCCGACTTCCCTTCTGTAAACGTTAGACGCTCGAGATATCGGGTCTGCAGCTCCTTTAGCGCTGGGACCTTCATCTCGTAAACGGCGACGAGTTGAAAGAAGCTACTGGCACGACAATCCAAGGACAAGGATGTCGGCTACTGCTTTGCATAGAACGTTCCCGGAGCGCGATATGGCGGGTCGGAGATCATCCTTATATATGAGATCAAGGCGTGGATTTCTGCTTTGCTCAAGGTATAGCCGTAAGGCGGCATTAGAGGCGACTTATTGAGCGCGGGGCCGCCGTGCTCGATGATCGCCGTCAAATCCCCATCGCTGATGGAATTGAGGGTGTCACCCTCATTGAGCGGGTGCGGCTTGACCGCCAGATTATCGTAATTCGATAAGCGTTCAGGCGTGGATTCCTGATCATGACACCGCGCACAATATTTTTCGCTTAGTTCTCGGCCAAGAATCTCTTCATATCCCAGAGCAATTTCCTCGACCTTCAACTCGATGGGTTTTCCCAGCTCATTCCGCGTGCTGGCGGTCAGCTGATATCGGCCAGCCATTCCGCCGAGGGATATATTGGTGCTGAACTGGCCGCTCGAATCGGTGGGTCCCGATGGCGGGTCGAACGTCGTACCCCTGGGCCCACGTATGGAAACCAGAGCTCCCGGAACCGCGTTGCCCTGATCGTCATTGCCCTGCACGATGACTGGCTGCGGCAGCACGCTACCTGCAGCGGCTGTTTGTTTCCCACCACTTACTTCAACCAGAGTACTTATGCTTTTCGTGCCTTTGGCAGCGGTGTTCGACGAGGGTGTTCGAGCGCAGCCTGAGAACACCAGTCCAACTGTGAGGAATCCCGTCGATATCCTGAGATACCTCATTTTGTTGTCTCCTGCCGGCGCGATCCTTTCTGCGACATCAGGAATGCTGTGAGTGCACGGGCATCCTCATCTGTCAGGTTTCTATTCGGCTCGATCGTACCCGGACGCAGGGCTTGGGGGTTCTTCAACCAGTGATAAACCCAGGCAGCATTCAAGCGCGAGCCGACTTCCGTCAGTGTGGGACCAATGTACCCCTTGTCTGTCTTCGCGTCGACGATGTGGCACGATTGGCAGGCGTATTTGGAATAGAACAGTTGCCTGCCTTGCTCCACCGAGACGGCGGGGTATCCGGTGTTCGGCATGGATTCCCTGTCGAACGCCGGCGTCTGATAGACAGTCATGATGTAGTCCGAGAGAGTTGCGATCTCCTCCCGCGTAAGGTTGAACTTGGGCATGCGGCGAATCAAGGCCGGTCGAAGTGTATTGGGATTCCCTAAGAAATCTTCCAGCCATTTGCGCTGCACCGAAGATCCTTCCCAACTGAGATCTGGAGCGAGATCGCTGCCCCGCCGGTTGATCCGGTGGCAACTAAAGCAGGCAAGATCGTTCATGAGTTGTCCGGCTTTTCCTGCCGGTTGATAATTCGAAGCCGGAGAGGACCGTTCGGTGAGCGCAGCTGGCAGCCTCTGGGCCCGTTCATTCAAGGACAGCAATGTGGTCGTAATGGCGTCGATTTGCGGCGTTGTGAAATTGTATTGCGGCATCTTGAGCCTGGCAGCAAATGCCCGCGGTTGACGCAATTTGCCGGAGATGTAGTCGGGGAGGGTGTGCTGCATGCCGGCCGCAAAAATCAGCTGAGAGGTTGGCTTGCTGCCGATACGCGTAAGTTCCGGGGCGAAGTTCTCCGGCTTTTTGATTCCGCTGATTTCGTGACACGAGGCGCAACCGTATTCCGCCAAGAGCAACTTTCCGTGGGTGATTTGCTCGGGCGTGGCCGGATCCAAGTGAATGTTGCCGAGAAAATCGGAGTCGCTCTTTGCTTGTAAGTAGCCCGTAAGCACCGCGATCTGCGCGTCGCTGAAACGATACTGCGGCATCTCGGTAGGCGGATCATAGACGCGAGGATTCTTGATCCACGCAGCCAGCCACTCCGGTTTCGCCTTATTGCCGATGCGGGTGAGTTCTGGACCGACGTCGCCGCCGACAACATTTCCAGCTGCATTTTGTGCGGCGTGACAGGTGGCGCAGAAAGATTGGCCATAGAGACTGGCGCCCGCTGTAGGATCAGACGCGGCCTGTTGCGGCAAGGTGAGCGTATCCCCCGGAACCGGTGTGCTGTTTGCAATCAGGAAGGCCGAGATATCGCGCGCCTCCTCGTCGCTTAACTTAAAATTCGGCATCGTGGCCGATACGGCGTAAGCTTGCGGATCCTTAAGCCAGGCATACATCCATTCGCGAGTGGTCTTATCGGCGATGTGACTCAGCGATGGCGCATCATTCTCGGCTTTCAGCGACCCCCCTTCGGGCAGCTTGACCGTGTGGCAATGGGCACAACCGTAGCGCGCCATTAGATGCCGCCCTTCATTCAGTTGAGGTGTGCCCGTGAGCTCCGCGCCGTGGCATTGCCCGCACGATGACTCGATGTAGCGTTCCGGCAGCATGGGTTCCTCCCATGCCAAAGTGCTCATGTGAGCTTCTTCGACTGTCGTCGCTGCTCCTTGTCCGCGATGGCACATCACGCACCCGAATTGGTCGATGTTGTGTGGTATGAGCGGATGGCGGCGGAAAGGTAGGCCGACGTCGGTCAAACTGGCCTCCCTCACTCCCACGTGGCAGGTGGTACAGCGGTCGACGACCCCGAGCTCGGGATTCCAAATCTGTTGGATTCCATCCTGAAAATGACGTCGCAGGGTGACGGCGTCGCCTCGGCTGCGAATCATCTTGAGATAGGAATTCTGATAATGACGCCATTGGCTGAAGTAATCCTTAGCCGGGGCAATCGCCAACGAGATCAGCAACAGCAAACTCAGGGTGCCAAATGCCCGGACCGGATCTCCGAGGAGTTTGTTCCACAGCCACTGCGGTCTGTGTTCCGAAGGTTTCACTTAGGCCCTCCAAGGCCAGACCCATGACCATCCGGGGCCGCGGAAGAAGGTGCCGATGGTGGTCAGTATCACCAGCTCAAACAAGAACCAAGTCATGATCCAGAAGGAAAGAGGTTTCGAAGCCAAATAGCGCCGAACCCGGGAGCGAGAATTGGCCGAACTGTATGCCGCCATCAACATCAGCCCAACGATAACGAGGGTGGGGACCAGGGCTACATAGACGTCAAAAAGCAACAAGAAAATGGATACTCCCACCGCGACAGCGTAGAAGATTGGCAACCGCCGCGACCGATCTTTGACGAAAACTCCCTCGGCCTCGACGTTGATATTGAAGTAAGGAATGACAATCAAGGCGATCACAACCAAGGTCGGAGCCAGAACCCCGGCGACAACCGGGGGAAAGTAGTGCAGCAACTCCTGAAGGCCGAGAAAGTACCAGGGTGCTTTGGCAGGGTTCGGCGTATGGGAAGGATCGGCCAGGCCCTCTAGTGGTGCATTGAATCCCAGCGCGATCCACACCAGCGCGATAGCCAGAACTTCAATGGCGATGGCAATCCGGAATAACGCTTCGGGGAATGCCTGCACGACCTCTTCATCCGTGACTCTGACTTGCGCGGAGGTACGTCGCGTTATGAAAACCACGCGGCGCGGCTCTCTTTTGGCGTTCGAATCCGCCCCAGCGATGAAGTCTTTGGAATCGCTCATCGAGCCTCCCTCCTCGCAGAAGTGTCCGCCAGGGTCGGCGGTGGGCTGGAGTGGGAATACAAGCCTCCATCCTTGCGGATCCGCCAAAAGTGAATCGCGATGAAGAAAATGGCGGC
>DASPTQ010000287.1:0-2987 GCA_035623335.1 Terriglobales bacterium | reverse complement strand
TGCGCCCACGGCGAAGGCTCCGGCGGCAATGAAATCGCCGGCATTGGCTGCGTTGACTCCTCCCGTGGGGATCAGAGCCGCCTTAGGAAACGGTCCCCTCAGAGACTTCACGTATCTCGGCCCACCGACATTGTCGCAGGGAAAGATCTTGACCAGCTTGGCACCGTTCTCTTGCGCATGCATGAGTTCGGTCGGGGTAAGCGCCCCCGGAATCGCCAAGACCCCGCAAGCCTGCGCCACCGAAAGCACCGGGATCGAGAGCCCTGGACTGACCAGGAACTGGGCTCCCGCGTCAATCGACAATTTTGCCTGCTCGGCGGCGGTGATCGTGCCCGCTCCGACCAGAAGACTGGCTCCAAAACGGCCTGCCACCTGGTGGATCACGGAGACCGCATTAGGAACCGTCATGGTGATCTCCACGATCGGTATGCCGCCGGCGGCGATGGCTTCCACGGCTCGGGTTGCCTCGGCTACGGTTGCCGCTCTAATCACCGGCACGATACCGATCTCGCCGATTCTCGAAATCACTTCCTCCATTGTCATGTCATCCCTCCCGGAGCCTTCCTTAGCGGCTGATCCGTGCCGTCCTCGCCTCCATCGTACGTAACACCTCTTCCAACATAACCATGCTGGTGTCGCCCGGCGTGGTCATGGCCAGAGCACCGTGCGCCGCCCCGCATTCCACCGCCCACTGCGGTTCCCGTCCGGTGAGCAGTCCATAGATCAGCCCGGATGCAAAGGAGTCCCCTCCACCCACGCGGTCATAGATTTCCAGATTCTCCCGGGTCGCTGCCTCGTAGAAGCGACCATCCCAGTAGCAGAGCGCGCCCCAGTCATTGCGAGTGGCAGTGGTTGCCTGTCGCAAGGTAGTCGCTACCACGGCCAATCGAGGGAATTCCGCGACTACCTTTTCCATCATGTTCTTGAAGCTGGCCCGGTCCAACCGGGAATGGCCTTCGTCCAGGCCCGTAACCGGAAAACCCAAAGCCGCGGTGAAGTCTTCCTCGTTTCCGATCATCACATCCACCAGGGGTGCGAGCTGACGGTTGATCTGCTGAGCCCTCGATTGTCCACCCAGCGGCTTCCACAGGGACTCCCGATAGTTGAGATCGTAGGAAACAACCGTGCCCGCTTGCTTTGCCGCCTCCATGGCCTCGCGAGCCACCAGCGGTGTGGTCTCCGACAGCGCGCAGAAGATTCCTCCGGTATGAAACCAGCGAGCACCATCTTGGGAGAACACTTGCTGCCAATCGATTTCCCCAGGCTGGAGTTGTGAGATGGCCGTGTGCCCGCGGTCCGAACACCCCGCCGCGGCCCGCACGCCAAAACCTCGTTCCGTAAAATTCAACCCGTTGCGCGCCGTTCGCCCGACACCATCAAATCGCACCCAGCGCACGTATTTCTGATTCACGCCCCCCTGCAACATCAGATCTTCCACCAAGCGGCCAATCGGATTGTCGACGAGCGCGGTCACGACTGCCGTGTCCATCCGAAAACAACGCCTCAGGCCACGCGCCACGTTGTACTCACCGCCGCCTTCCCACACGCGAAACTGGCGCGTGGTCGCAATGCGCTGATCACCCGGATCCAGTCGGAGCATCACTTCTCCGAGACTTACCAAGTCCCACAGACAACCTGCTTTCGGCTTGATCTGGAGTTTGCTCATGGCCTCAATGGCTCGCCGGATTGACCACCGGATGCGCTGACCGGCGGTGCCGAAACCGCACTGCGAAACCCGGCCTCGTCTACGATCACAATCGCCGCTGGATTCACTCCCAGCCAGAGGGCCGCGCCAATCAGGCACAGCAGAGCAGCCGTAAGAAAGGAGGCAGTCCAACCGAAGTGACCTGCGATCCAAGGAGTCAGCGATGCGGTCACGGCTCCGCCGATCTGCGCCCCCATATTCATAAAGCCAGAAATCGATCCGGCAGAGCCGCCAGCAATATCGGCGCTCACCGACCAGAAGGAACTCTGGGCTAGGTAGAGCGCCCCTGCGCCTCCCGCCAGGACTCCACTGGCCATGGGTGCGCTCTCCACGAACGAACCCAGAGTCAGGAAAACAGCCGCTAGCATCATCCCGAACGCCGCCCAGCGACATCGTCCCATCTTCGGACCGAAGGCCAGGGTCAACCGATCGCTGATTTTTCCACCCAGCGGACAGCCGATCGCCATGGCCAGGAAGGGCAACGTGGCGAACCAGGCACTGGCTTTCAGGTTCATGCCTCGCACCTGGGCCAGGTAGATGTAAAACCAGCTGAAAAAGATCCACGCCACGTAGCCAAAACAGAAATAACTTAGGGTAACCCCGAGCACAGTACTATTCCGCACGACGGTTCGCCACGGTACCAGCGCCCGACCGCGCTCCACTCGAGGGAGGCTGGCATGATCTGGGCTTTCGCTCAGCCCCGAACGAATCAGGGCCAACTCACCCGCGGAAACTCTTGGGTGTTCGGCGGGGTCGTCGCGCGCGATGCCGTACCAGATGGCTCCGGCTAGGACTCCGAGGATGGCACAGACCCCAAAGGACGCTCGCCAACCGTAATGAAGCATGAGATAGGTGATCAAGGGTGGCGATAGGCTGGCCCCCGCGCCGACCCCTGCAAAGATCCAGCCGTTTGCGATTCCTCGTTCCCGCGCTGGAATCCAGCGGGCGATGAACTGATTGGAGGCGGGATAGACCACCGCTTCCCCCGCTCCGAGCAAGAAGCGAATGGCGATAAACAAGGTCAGCGCTCCACCGACGCGAGAAGGAACTGAAGCCGTAAGCGCGGTAAACACACCCCACCAGGTCACGCCGGAAGCCAGCACACGCCGAGGACCAAAACGGTCCGCTAGGCGTCCCGCGAGCGTCTGAAACAGGGCATAACCCACCAGGAAGGAGCTGAAAATCCAGCCCAGTTCGACGGTGCTGAGTCCGTACGCCGCCCGCAGAGAGCTTCCCGCGACAGAGATATTCACACGGTCGAGAAACGCGACTGCACTGAGGA
>DASPTQ010000286.1:0-30278 GCA_035623335.1 Terriglobales bacterium | reverse complement strand
GGAGCCGAGGTCTACGACGCGGCACATCACCAACGGGAAATCCACAATCTCAAGCGGAAAGCTGCCAGCCTAGGATTTCAAATTATTGAAGCTGCAGCATCCTAGACAAGGACAGCTTTCTCACGCGACTTTGTGGAGAGGCAGGAGTAATGCCGCGAAGCTAGGGGTCAAGTTCCGGGTGGCTAACCAGGCATTCAGTACTCCGAATCATTCGGCGTGCAGCGCTTGGATGACATCTATACGCGCGGCTCGTGCCGCTGGCAGCATCGAAGCAACGACGGCTGCTGCGAGCAGCACGAACGCAGACACGGCTATAGGCAATACGCCCGGTATGTGCACGTCCAGAACATACCTGCCAGCCAAACTCGCGGCAACGAAGCCGAATGCTCCACCTGCCAAAACGCCCGCGAGCGCCATGAGTGCGCCCTCTCTGATCACACTCCCGAGGATGCGCCGTGGTTCCGATCCGAGCGCCAGCCGGATGCCGAATTCCCGCGTCCGCGCGCTCACTGAAAACGCCAGCACGCCCGCAACACCAACGACCGCAATCAGAAGTGCGACAGCGGCAAAAACTCCAAACACCAGCGAGTTCAAACGGTCCGGTGTGAGCACTTCGGCGCGGATATCTTGGAGCGTGGCGGCGTGTTCAACCGGCTGCTCGGCAGACATCTCGCGAATCGTGCGCGTCACCGGCGTGACCAGTAGGTACGGATTTGTGCTGGTATGGATGAAGAGGTGTCCGCCAAACATCTGACCTTCATCGAAGGTGCTATAAATCGTCGCAGTCGGGTCAGGCACCACGTGTTCGTCATCGATATCTGCCGCGATGCCGATGATCCGATGCCGCGCCATGAAACGCGCCCTGTCTTCTTCGGTTCCTGAAAGGAATTGCAGCACAGGATCCGTCCAATACACATGCCGGTTCAATGCATCTTCGTTCGGAAACATCCGCTGTGCCAGCGTCTCGCTCACAATCACCACCGGCTCCTTGTCCTGCCCATCGAGCGCGTTGAAATCGCGGCCCTCGATGATGGGAACCCCCAGCGCAGCAAAGAATCCCGGCGAAATCGTCCGAGGCTGCGCCCGAGGATCTTCTCGGCCAGGAACATGAACATTCCCATCCGCGGAAAATTGCAGGCCAGGGCCGTACACGTCGGCATCGCGCCACGGCGCAACCTCTCCGTACGCCGTCTTGATGACGCCCGGTAGCTTCTCGACGCGCCGCATCGCCTCTTTGTAGAAATCAACCACTTGCTCCGGTGTCTTTCCGTAGTACATCGCGGGAACGTCAATCGCGAGCACGTGCCGCGTGTCCATTCCCGTTTGCGTCCTTTGCAGCGCGATCAGCGTTGTGAGCAACATGCTCGCCCCGGTCAGCAGCACGAACGAGGCAGCGATTTGCGTTACCGCGAAGATTCTCTGATGACGTTTCGTACGGCTGGTGATCCGAACGCCGGCGCTCGACAGGTTCAGCCCCCTCGAGCTTTCGGCCGATGGCAGGCGCGGAACAAACGCCAAGATTACAGCCGCGACGATTGCCAGCCCGGCTCCTACCCACAACATGCTCGAGTCCACCGTCAAATCCACGGCACGGACACTGAACCGCGAGGCATACCGGGCCAAAATTGTTACCAACGGTTGCGCGCTGACCACACCGAGTGCTGCCCCAGCGCCGCAAAGCAAAAGACTCTCCATCAGCAGCATTCGCCGCAGTGCGCCGGTACCAGCGCCGAGCGCCGAGCGAATCGCCAGCTCGCCTTCGCGCCGGACCGTCCGCGCGAGAATCAGGTTGACAACGTTGGAGCAGGCGATGATGAATACGAGCCCAGAAGCGGCCAGCAAAACAAGGAGAACAGTGCGTGCACCCGAGGTGATCTGGTCGCGCAGCATCTTCGCGCTAATTTGAAAATCATCGTGAGGAGGATAGGCTTCCGGGTGGTCTTTCTGCATGTTCGAGTAGACAGTGCGCAGTTCACTGCGCGCTTGGTCGAGAGTGACGCCGGGAGCAAGGCGCCCAAAGAGCTCCGTCATTCGATGGACCCGCCCGGTCACCATCGTGGCGGAAAGGTGATGCGGGCTGGTCACGATGTTGGCGACAATTTCCGTATTCGCCGGATAGGGAATCGAAGGTTCAAGAACGCCAATGACAGTCGCAAAACGGTCCCCAGTACTTCCTAGGCGCACCGTCTTCCCGATCACCGAAGGGTCTCGATCAAAAACTGTGCTCCAGAAGCGATACGTCAGCACGACCACTCCAGCCGCCTTGGGGCCGTCATCTTGAGGTCCAATCAAGCGCCCAAGCACCGGCCGCAGCCCCACGACATCGAAATAGTTCCCGCCGACCACTCCCGCCTGCACTTCGCGAGGCTCACCCAAGCCTATCATCGTAAATCCAATGGTCGAGAAGTCGCCGAATTTCGTGATGGAGTGAGTGTCTCCCTTAAGGTCTTGAATCTCCGGCACCGAGAACGTCGCGTCGTGCTCGCCGAGACCCATGGCGCTTTGCTGGATGTAAATGAGCCGATTCTCGCCGCGATTGACCAGTGGCCTCAGCAATACCCCGCGTACCAGCGTAAAAATCGCAGCGTTCGCCCCTATGCCAAGTGCCAGCGTAACGATAACGGTGAACACAAGCCCTGGCGTCCGCTTCAGTGAGTTGTAAGCGACCCTGAAATCTCGGAGAAACGCCATCTCACACCCCCTTTACCCGAGACTCTAGCATGCTCTGTTCCAACGCCAAGCGTCACAACTTAAGATACTTAGCGCGCCATGTGTTACCACGAATGCCCGTTTTCAACGTGCCCTGTCCAATTTCGGACATCAAACCGCTCCCGCGTGCCGCACGCGCATCTCAACAAGGGACATCGTAAAGAATGGGCAGGTCAGAATCCAAAGCTCGAAAATTAAACTACCGATCAAAAGGCCTCAGTCGAATGAGCCGCATGCCTGATTATTAGCTATCCGGAAGTTTGGTCCTAGTGCGACTGCAACAGAGCGAGAATTAGTCCTCATTACGGCGAAGGGTTTACCGACCGGATTTCATCTTCAGGGGAGCGATTCTCTTACGCTATTTTTCCTTGAAGGCGTCGAAATAGTGATTTTCGCCTTCATCCTGGTACTCCTCCGCGACCGATATACCAACGGCTCCAAGCAGCTTCCTGTACTGCTCGGCCCCTAGCGAGAGTGATTCCAACCCTGTCATTCCATCGCTCCAAACGGCGGGTTTGGCGGTTGACGTGAATAGCAGGCGGCCGCTCGGCACCAGTATCTCGGCGAATCTCTGGATTAGGCGATGCTGATCTTCAGCCTGGAGAAGGAACATCAGCCCCCATGCCAAGACAGCATCGAAGGTTCGATCAAACAATCTCGACTCTTGAACCGCTTCGCAAGTGATCGGTGTGCCGGGCAGGTTGCCTTGGAATGCCGCGACAAAGGATGGTGCGGCATCTACCCCGAAGACATGAAGTCCTTCCTCGACCAGGACCGCCGTGATGGGAAAGCCGGGCCCGCAGCCTAGATCAATGACGCTGCTGCCACGCGGTAGTGTTCTCGCCCACTTCCGCACTTCCTTCACGCCGATTCCAGTAGACCGACTTCTATTACCACGACCCGCAAGAAATTCTTTCGAGACTGCTTCGTATCCATTGGATCGATCCATGTGTTTATGGTAGCAAGCCGTCCACGGATAAATCCTCGGTAACGGCGTAGCGTTTAGCGGCTGGATCGCCGGTGAGCAGATCGTTGGGAATCCGGAACTTGAGCGACCTTCTAGAAGGTCACTTCGCCGGAAAAGAATCCATCGTCCAGACATTTGAGTTGGAGATGACGGGACCGAAGGCAAGATACTTGCTATCGGGCGAGGTGACCAGCGTCAGAATGTGCCAAATGGGCTTAATGAGGAGCTTGGAGTATCCTGCGAAGTCGAGGTGCACAATAGCAGTTCCCCGCGAAGAAAAGCTGGCGAGGAAAAGGCTCTTTCCGTCGGCGGCCCAGGCAACGCTGAGGAGCTCGGTCCACGGAATGGTCGAGATCTTCTGCGGAGCACTCCCATCGAGAGGAACAACGCTGATTTCGCCTTTCTGGTAGCTGAACTCGGAAATTGCGATCCGTGTTCCATCCGGAGACAGATCCCATTCGGTGCGAACTCCATTGAAAGGAACCTTGACCAGCTCGGCCTTTCGGCCTTTCACCGGATCGAAAGCGCTGAAAACGATCTGTTTGTCGTGCTTCTCGGCGATCACGCAGTCGGTGCCAGAGTGCGGACAGCGAAAGCTGGGGAAGCCACCTGCCGTCGTGCCGGGATATTGGTTCACGTTGGGATGGCCCTCAATATCCATGACACTCTCGGGCGCCCCTCCTGTGATTGAAGTACGCATCAACTTCCCTGACAACAATGTCCCATCCGCCGCCTTGGACCATTGAAAGTAGACTAGCCAGTTGCTATCGGGACTGATTTGCGGCGCCCATTTGTCCTCCGGGCCGGTGACGATCGGTCGCGCGGTACGGTCGGCTATCCCCTGCTGATAAATGTTGAAGCCGCCTTCGCGATTGGAATAGAAGAACAGGGTTTTGCTGTCGGAAGACCATCCACCCGGCCAATTGAGGTTTTCGTTCAGGGTCAATCGCTGGAGCATTTTCAGTTCGTCTCCGTCGTTTGCCAGCTCACCCACGTACGCAGCAGTTTGCAATCTGTCATTCAGGAAGACGAAGTGTTTCCCGTCTGTGGTCATCCCAAGGCTCTCGAAAGAGAAGCCCGTCCAGTCGGTGAGCTTACGTGGAGTTCCACGAGGCCTGCCGCTTTCCACGTCATAACGCAGATCCCACAGGTTGGAGTCGTATCGATTGGGCGGCGACTCACTCTGGGCATAAACGATGCGGCCGGGCTGCTTCATCGTGAAATCTGTGATTTTCTTATTCTCGATAAGGACAACGGGATCACCGCCTTGGAGATTGCAGCTTTCCAACACAAGACCGGTGCTCTCGTTGGCGGTTCGCACCTTCGCGTAAGCAAGGCGCCTACCATTCGCGAACCATGTCGGTGCGTAAAGTTTAACGTCCAGGTCTGCCTTGATCACCGGCCGCGCCTGGCTGCCGTCAACGGCCATCACCCAAATCGCGGTCCGATCCACGTCGGTGAAGGCGATCTGGGAACCGTCCGGGGAAAGCGCGGCATCGTGGGCATCGTCGCGCAGCTTTTTCAGCGAACTCCCGATGATGGAAATCATCCAGATGCCCAGCTTCTCCTGTGCAACCGGGCCGCTGACCAGTAACTTGGTCCCATCCTGGGACCATTCAACGCGCGCTCAATAGAAACAAAATTCGTCGGGAGTGGGTAGTGTTTGTGTCTCACCGGTCGTCATCAGGCGAAGATGCAGACCTTCGAGATCGGCAACAAGAAGATATTTTCCGTCCGGGGAGATCGACGTGCTCGCAACCGGATCCTCGGAGGAGTTCGAAGTGAGAGCTTGCGGTTTAAGCTCGGTTTGCGAGTACGGCCCGTGACGGCCAACCCAACCGCCGAAATAGGCCAACGCGAGAATCGCAATAATGGCAACGACGCCCACTATGGCGAACAGCGTCCTGCGCTTGCGCGCCTTTGGCGTTTCTGCAATCGCGCTAGGCGGCGATGAGATTAAGCTACTCTTTATGGGCCTGCTTTGGGAATCCCCCTGCAATGCCGACGCGGAGGCCGCCGCGTCAGAAACAGACGATGTTGCCTGCACCGACTGGGAAGAAGGCATTGGGGCAACTGGAGACGAAGACGGCAGGACGGCAGCGCTTTTGCCCGAATCCAGTTCGCGTTTCAAGCGTTTCAGGTCGGCGCGCATCTCGGATGCAACCTGGTATCGAAGGTCGCGATCCTTTTCCAAAGCCTTAATGATGATTCTTTCAAGCTCGGGAGAGACATCGGGATTCAGTCGTACCGGCGCAGTGGGTGTGCGGTTGAGGATTGCCTCAAAGATGGTTGCGGTGCTGTCGCCGCGGAACGGCAACTGTCCGGTGGTCATTTCGTACAGAACCACACCAAAGGAAAACAGATCGGTGCGAGCATCCAATTCTCTCGCGCGCGCTTGCTCCGGTGACATATAAGAAACGGTGCCAAGGGTGGAACCTGGGCTGGTGAGGTGCGGATCTTGCGATGCCGCGGTGAGGGTGTTGGCCGAGGCGATCTGGTCCGAGGAACCAGGCCGCGCGGTGACCTTCGCCAGTCCGAAGTCCATGACTTTCGCCACCCCACGCTTGGTGATGAAAATATTCGCCGGCTTGATATCGCGATGAACAATTCCGGCCGAGTGCGCAACATCGAGCGCATCCGCAATGTCGATGGCAATGGGCAGCAGCTCTTCCGCGTCAAGCGGACGGCCATTAATGCGATGCTTCAGCGTCTGGCCATCGAGGAACTCCATCGCGATGAACGCTTTGCCATCTTCTTCTCCAATGGATGGTGCAAATATTGGAATGGTTCAGCGCGGAGGCGGCTTTGGCTTCGCGACGGAAGCGGCTCAGGGACTGCGAATCCCTGGCGAGATCGTCCGGGAGAAATTTCAGAGCGACGAAGCGGTCGAGGCGCGTATCCTCAGCCTTATAAACGACACCCATACCACCACCGCCGATTTTTTCCACTATGCGGTAATGTGAGATGGTTTCGCCAACCATTATCGGACGCGTGCCTTTTGGGTCGTCTCATCTTACGGATGGGGCATTCGCGAGTCAAGAAAGCCGCGTTGAGCCGCGGACGATCTGCCGATTTGGTTGTGCCGGGTCGGTAGCCCAGCAGGACAACATTGCTTCCCACATGGAGCTTAGTCACGGCGAAACACAAAATGGGAAAGGGCCCAGGTTCTGGAAAAGCATGGATTCTGGCCGTTTAGTCGGCTTTCTAGAGATGCTCCAACTCGCCTCGTCTCTAATTCTACCGGGGCATTTATGAGACAGATTCTTAGTCTAGGGGCTGAAAAACTACCCTGACGAGTGCTTGGATAGAAGGGAAGCTGGGACACAAATCCATTCCTGCTTGTAAGGCGGCGCTCTAACCAGCCGAGCTAACGCTCATTACGTTGGCTTCCTTGCTTCTATACCAACTTTCGCCCGGCCAAGGTGGCGGAATGCTGATCCCTGTAAACGAGCCTCACACGGGCCCCGTCGGCATTGGGAGCCGGTCGGAACTCAGGACGACCGTATCGGATGCGGCCGCTGCAAATACCTTTCGCACGAGTTCAGAGTCCGGATAGGCGGGTTTAACTGCCGCCGATGCGGAGGATCGAACCATCAGGGTGTTGCCAGCGGCGACTCCCAACAGCTTTCCCAGTTTTTGAAAGTGGTCGAGCCATTTTTCGCTGAACTGTACGTCTTGCTCACCCGAGATCACCTGCAGCCGTTCGTAATAAACGTTCTGTGCTTGCCAGAGGTCTAAGCGGAAGGGTGCAACTTGGCTTAGCACGACCAAGGCTTCCAGTTCCCCGAGCTTGCGTAAGTCGAACGGATCCTTCGCCCAACAATCTAAGACTTTCTCCAGGCGTTGCCGGAAAGACACCTCGAGGGGACAGTCCTTGAGGCTGGCTGCCTCTTGTCTTGCCGTATCGAGAAGCCTCCGGATGCGATCAATGTCCATTTTCTCTTCGGCTAAGCAGGATTGAATGGCATTGCCGAGCACAAAGTCCACCGATACCCGCAAGATCGCCGGCATCGGCATCTGAACCTTAGAGAGAAAACTGACGAGCGAAGCATGTTGCTCATAAGCTCCGGCATGGGCCTTGGAAATGTCAGCTAGGGTGGAATCGACAATGCGCCTCACGATTCGTTGGCGGTCATCGCGTAACAATGACTGGAGCGAGTAGGTAACGCCCTGAAACCGCTCATCAATTAGGGCTGAGCACCCGGCAAAATTCCCAGCCGAAAACGCCGCGCTAACCTGCTCCATCAAGTCGAGAAATCCATCAGTGTCAGGACACGGGCGAATGCCCGCGACCAGCTTATGATCTCCCAGGAACAGGACGGCAAAGCTAAACGTCAGCTGACCACGCGTGCTGCGGGAGATCATCTGGGAACGTCCAATCGCAAGTTTGGCTCTTCCCTTCCCAAACCGATGCACTTCCTGCAGGTGGACCTCATAGCAGTACAAGGAATTCCCATCGCGGTAGCCGTCGAAAAGCGAGCTGATGGCGTAGTGCGCGGCAAGGCCGTAAAGATCCACCATCGCAGGCCTGACGAACTTCTCATAGATATTTCGCCCGTTGCCGAACTCGGACATGTTGCTCCAAACTCTCTCTAGCCGAGTAAGGAACTGCTCTTCGCGCTCGCCGCCAAATAACAGCTCGCTCAGCTGCACGGCTCGACCGGCATATTGAAGAACTTGAACGGTCTCTAGCCCCGTCGGCTCATCGAAGAACCAGCCACAACTGGTGTACATCAGCAGGAGATGCCGCTGCATCTCAAGCAACCTCAAAGCCCGCACCGCTTCCTCGGCGGATAAATTTCGTACCGCGTGCTCGTCCAGGAAGCTGTCCACCGTGCCGGCCGAACGATCCATAACCACCCTGGCGTACTCGTCCCGGGCCGTCCATGGGTCCGCCAACAGTTCCTTCGCGGCAATTTCGTACAGCGTGGCGAGTTCGTCGCGCAGCCAGTCCAGCGCTTCGCGCAGCGGTCTTCGCCACTCCTGTTTCCATAACCCATTCACCCCGGAGTTACACCCGCAATTGCTGTCCCACCGGGCAACACCGTGGGCACAACTCCAGGACGTGCGCTCCCAGATTTCAACCTCTTGCGTAGGGGGATGCTGGGCCAAGTATTCGCCGTAGTTGGTGATGCGCACCCGTTTGTCCTGTCCCAGGTAGTCGAGCGCGTAGGCGAGCGCCATGTCTCCATGACTGTGATGATGCCCGTATGTCTCCCCATCGGTTGCGATGTGGATCAACTGCGCAGAATCGCCTTCGGGATCAAATCGGCCGGTCAACCGGCGAGCCAAGTTCTCACCGCTGAACAGTAGTTTCTCGAAAGCGACCGCACGCGAAACCAGAGCGTCGTAAAAGAAAAGGCCGATGCTGCGCCCCGAAGCCAATTTGCAGGCATAGGCACGCTTGGTGTCAATGCCTTGGCCGTCCAGATTGACCCACTCCCTCCCCTTATCCCTCCGCACCCTGCCTGCCTGATGGGGAGCCAGAATCGTAAACTTGATGCCCAGCGAACTCAGAATCTCGAGTGTTTCCCTGTCGACCGCAGTTTCCGGGAGCCACATGCCCTCTGGGTCTCGTCCGAAACGATGCTTAAAATCCTGAATTCCCCACACGATTTGCGTCCGCTTGTCGCGCGAGTTCGCCAAGGGAACGATGAGGTGGTTATAGGCTTGTGCTATGGCCGAGCCATGCCCCGAAAAGATCTGCTGGCTCTCCCGGTCGGCCTTCAGGATCTGTTCGTAGGCCTGCGGGGCACGTTCGGCCATCCACGATAACAAGGTGGGACCGAAATTAAAGCTGATACGAGCATAGTTGTTAACGATCTTCGCAATTCGCCCGGCACCGTCGAGGATTCGCGACGCGCCGTTCGGCAGATAGCATTCCGCTGTGATTCGCTCTGTCCAGTCGTGATATGGACTCGCCGAGTCTTGCGATTCGACCGCCTCCAACCATGCATTCTCCCGTGGCGGCTGGTAAAAATGGCAATGAATACAAACGAAGAACCCCATTGGCACGTCCCGAGCACGAGGCTAAGACACCCAGGTGCGAGTTCGCTCGGAAGCGCAATCCTACGCGCATATCGCCGGGCCCGCTCGCCATTGTTCCTGGGGTCACCTGATCAACATAGCCTGAAGTCAGCGCGCTGGGGAGAGGCAGATCTGATTCCTCTCCTGTGCCAAACTCCAGCCTTCTTGCTCCACAACTTGGACCCGTGCCAGAGTCACCGTATCAGCAAGTTATCCTGTCTCGGAGATTAAGAAGTTGTTGCCCTTGCGGCCCTTATCGCACCACTTCCAAGGTTCCTTGCATAGCGATATTCGACGAAGATTCCCCAATCATTAGGTCGAACGTACCGGGTGCGATGACCCAATGCATGTCGCCGTCAAGGAATTGGAAGTCCTGAGGTCGCAAGGTGAAACTGACGGTTTTTTTCTGGCCGGCTTCCAGTGCGACCCTCTCAAAGCCGCGGAGTTGCTCGACCGGAAGAGACACGGGTGCGAAGCGCTTGTGGAGATAAAGCTGTACGGTGTCGATCCCGGCACGCTTACCGACATTTAGCACATCAACCGTCACGCGAGCGTTGCCGTCGGGGGGGATCTCGGACGGATCAATGCGAAGACTGCTGTACTGAAATGAGGTATAGCTTAATCCGTATCCAAAGGAGTAGAGCGGCGTGCCGGGCATATCGACGTAGCCTTCGGTATGGGTCCAACCACCCTTGATCCAATAGGACTTCGATGGCTGGTAGTTGTAATAGGCTGGCAACTGGCCCACACTTCGGGGAATCGTGATTGCCATACGGGCACTCGGGTTGTAATCGCCAAACAGGACGTCAGCGATGGCCTGGCCCCCACCTTCGCCAGGTTCCCAAGCCTCGACAATGGCGGGGACATGGCCCGCTTCCCAGCGGACGGAAAGAGGCCGGCCGTTAATCAGCACCAGAACGGTGGGTGTGCCGGTTGCCTGGACGGCCCGGACGAGATCCTCTTGTACACCGGTCAAATCTAACGTCGCGACATCGTAGCCCTCTCCGTCTGTCGGAGGTGGTTGCTCGCTTTCCCCTTCCCTTCTGGCCTGTTCCCCCATCACCAATACGGCTACGCTGGCGCCCCTCGCGGCTTGAATAGCCTTTTGAAATCCACTTCTGTCTTGGTCGTTTACGCCGCATCCCTTGGCGTAAGCCACCCGCGTGGCGGATGGGACCTTGCCTTTGATGCCGTCGAGAATGGTTCCGACGTGCTGAAGAACCACCTGAGCCGAGTAATCGCCGAACAGGTTCGAGGAGCTGTCCGCATTAGGACCGATCACCGCGATGGACTTCAAGCTCTTAGGCAGGGGTAGAAGGTTCTTCTCGTTCCTGAGAAGAACGATGCCCTCGCGGGCAGCCTGGAGCGCCAGTTCCTGATTCTCCTCGGAATGCACAATCCGCCGGGCCGAATCTAGGTCAGCATAGGGATGTTCGAAAAGCCCGAGGCGAAATTTCAGCTCCAACACTCGCCGCACAGCCTGGTCCACAAGCTCGACCGGAACCCGTCCTTCTTGGATGTTTTCAATCAGCGGAGCCATATAGGCAGGCTCGTAGGTGATATTCAGATCGACACCCGCCCGCAAGGCCAGCGCACCGGCCTCCTTTTGCGTGGGAACAATATTCTCGTAGATCAGCGTTTCGAAGCCCTCGCCCTCGCTGGTGACAATTCCCTTGAAGTTCAGCTCCTGCCGGAGTACATCGGTAAGCCATTTCCGCGAAGCGTGGGCCGGCACATCCTCGATCTCCGGATACCCGGCCATCACGCCAAGCGCGCCATTCTTAGTGATGGCTGCAATCCACGGAGGCAAAACGTCGCGGCGCAACATCCGCTCCGACAACTGGATCGCCCCGCGCTCCAGTCCGCTCACGGGTTCGCTCTGGGTAGGAAAGTCAGTCATCAGTGCCACAACCTTATCCGGCGCATTGATGTCGGCACCTTGCGCTCCCCGCACAATGGCTTCGGCAATACGAGAGTCGAGATAAGGGTCCTCCGTATATGCCTCTTCGTTGCGCCCCATCCTTGGGTCACGGTCAAGTTCCAACACCAGCGTTGACAAGACGTGAATGCCCACGGCCCTGGCCTCTCGCGCCGCCGCTGCATAAATCGATTCCACCAGCGGCATATCGAAAGTGCTGCCGATCGCAAGTCCCTCTGGGAACACAGTTGCTCCGGAAAACATTCCGCCGTGCGTACCTTCTTCGTCCTCGAGGAGCGGTATCTTCAGGCGCGTCTGTGTCAGAGCGATTTTCTGCAGTTCGTTAAAGTATTGCACCTGCTGCTCGGTTCCTTGGTGCAAGATGGTGTCCGCCAGCGTAAAGAAGCCGCTGCCCGGGCCAATTTCATCGGTATAGGTTCCGGCCGCAAATCTTCTGCACGCGTTCATCTTTTCCGGGATGGTCTTTCCCAGCTGATCTACGTAGACGCACGGAAGATTGAGCTGGCCTAGCTTTTCTTTGAGCGTCATGCGACTCAGCAAGTCGTCTACTCGCCGCTCGATCGGCTGCCGCGCATCAAGGTAAACGGGAATCGTGGTCGATTCCTGGCCATAGAGCCTCATCCGGGCACTCGACAATAGGCCCATCAGGACGGTGGATACAAGGAGCCATGTTCTTAGCTCTTGCCCGCCTATCGGCCGACCTTTCGACTGCCTTCTCGATCCAGAATATGTAGGGCACACGTCGAACCTCCGTTCACATTTAGGCGGTGCCGGGTTTGATCTTGGTAACCGCATTTCGAAGCCAGTCGCCGCGGCTCGTTCCTTCGCTTAGAACCGAAACTTTACCGCGAGCTGCCCGACGCGGGCCGCGTTGGCCGAGGTGACGAAGCCAAATACCGAGTTCGTGATGTCTCCTTGCGGCAGCTCAAAATTGGTATGGTTGAAAATATTGTAGAATTCGGCGCGAAATTCCAGCTGCTTCGACTCGGTCAGAGGCAACTCTTTCAGCAGACCAAAGTCCCACTCCGCGCTCCCCGGACCGTGGAAGAACCGCCGATTCGAATTCCCAAGCTGTCCCACCGTTTCCGGACTGAACAGCGAGATGTTGAAGTAAGGGTTAGCTAAGCTGGTGAGGTTTGCCCGCCGCGGGTCCGTGAAGTTCAAGGGACCGCGGGTAAAGTTCGGCGTGTCCACAACGGAACCGGTTGGGCCTGTGCTGAAGGTTCCGAGAAGCGAGTTGTCGTCTTGTTCATTGAGCGTTACCGGCAGGCCGGTGTTGTAGCGGGTAATGCCCGTAACGATCCAACCCTGCGTCAACCTGTTGGCAGAAAAGAAGCGGTCAAAGGGCAGCTCGTAGGAATAGCTGACGACGAAATTGTGCGTCATATCGAAGGCGGAGAGCGACCTCGACAGCCTCGGATTAATCGGATTGATCTCCTCGGTGGCATCGCCCACACCGGGGCCCCAACTAGAGGCATTATCCATAGCCTTGCTATACGTGTAGGCCGCTAGAATCGACGCCCGCTTACTCGAGTGCTTGAGGCTCACCTCCAAAGCGTTGTAACCGGAATTGGCTAGGGCGATGAACCAGGCATTGCTGCCGAGGAAGGCGGGATTGATAACCGTGCGGGTGCCGGAAATGCATGTGCTGCCCGACGGACAAACGTCATTGGCGAGGGTGCCGGTGAAGGAGAACGATCCTCGAGGAGGAGCCACTCCATTGGCCAGCACGTACATCGTGTCTTCGCCGCCCGGGCCGCAGGGCGTACTTACAGGATTCAGGACGGCAGGATTGCTCAAGAACAAACAGAGAGACGGGCTTCCGACATTCGTCTCCAAAGCACTCAGCAGGCGATGACCCTGGGTTCCCACATAGCTGATGCTGAGCACGGTGCTACCGCCCAACTGCCGCTGGAAAGACAACATGTAGTCTTCCGAGTAAGGGACGTGATTTTTGTAGTAAAAGCCCGGCGAACTCCCGATGGGCAGGAACTGCAACCAGTTGACGTTGTTGTCGGGGTTCTGTGGCCCTACATTCCGAGGAGGAAACGCGACCGGAAAGCGTTGGCCCTGGTTGATGCCATCTCCAAGATCAACAAAGGGAGAGGCAAACAACGAAGATGAGGGATTGACATAATAATAGCCATAGGGAGCGTCGCCGACCTCGTTGAAGCTGGTGGCATCCTCGAAGGCGGTGTAGAACATCCCGAAGCCGGCACGAATGCTGCTTGCACCCGGGGTCCCAAAGAGAAACCGGGTGATGCTGCCGTTGCCGCTGGGCGAATAAGCCAAGCCAATCCGTGGGCCAAAGTTCGTATATCTGGTCGGGCCGAGCGTTCTTGGAATATTCGGATCCCCGGGAAAGACCCACCCCGTGGGCGCGCCCGGAAACACGACAGACTGCTCTCCGGGCACGATGGTTTCGATCTGGTTGTGCTTCTCATACCATGGGCTGGTCACTTCCCAGCGCAGCCCAAAGTTCAGAATCAGGTCATGCCGGGCTCTCCAGCTATCTTCTCCGTACACGCCGTAGTAGCGAGTGGTGGTGTGCATCGGAACCTGGACGCCTTGGTTAAATCCCCCGGTAGCCACAGCTCCCAGGAGATAGTCGGCAAAGTCGTTCCCGGTTTCATTTCCGTCAAAGTAGAACGTTCCATTCGGGGCGCCGTGATCATAGATCGTGATTTGGCTGAGGTGGACGTTGGCTCCAAATTTGAGGGTGTGAGTGCCCAGAACCTTCGTGAAATTATCGAGGATCTGGTAGGTGTTGTTGTACTGCACTTCGGTGAAGGGATTAACACCAAAGGAAAGCTCATTCGTTACCACGTCCGGAACGCCTAGGATGGACAGATCTTGGGGAGCGAGGCCACCCTCCGAAGGCGGGGCAAATCCCAACGAGGCTGGCGTCAGCGCCGGGTTGACGCCTCCCACCGGCGTGGGATTGTTCACGCCGCGGGTATAGTTGATGCGAAATTCGTTGACCACCGTCGAGGAGAAGGTCTTGACATCGCCAAAGTTGGCCTGCTGGGCGCCGCCCAGTGTCGAGGTCGCATATCCTGGGAGATTGGAACTCAGGAATGGACTCAATAAATTGTAATTATCGTAAAAGTAGTAGGCGGAGAGCGTGCCCAACTTGGTGTTGGCATCGACGCGAACACTGAATTTGTCGTCGCGAATCGTCTGATTGTAGGCAGCTGAGGAATAAAAGTTGGTATTCGGCACGTTGGCCGGTGGAATCACCCCTAATTGCAGCAAGCGCGTAGAGGGAACCGACATGGCTGCGGCGGGAATCACGGCATTGGGGAATACGCACTTCGAGCTTGGACAGCCGCTGAAGTAGTACGGCTCACCCACGGTGACGAGTTTGCCCAGCTCCTTCGAAAGACTTTGGGCCCACGCGGGGCCGCTCACCGTGCCGGTCAGCGTGTCGGCGACGTCCGCCAGGTTGCCGGTTCGATCCGCCGCCGAGGGAACAGGAATCTCTCCTGTGTCCTGACCGGCCACTTCGCGGGTTCCTTGATAGTCCGCGAAAAGGAAGATCTTGTCGCGGCGGATTGGTCCTCCGAACGTACCGCCGAACTGGTTCCGGTGAAGGGTGGCGCGGGTGGCGGAGTAATAATTGCGCGCATCCAGATTGGGAAAGCGCAGAAACTCGAAGGCGTCGCCATGGAATTGATTGGTTCCTGATTTCGTGATCACGTTCACCTGGCCGCCCATGTAATTACCGTATTCGGCATCGAAGTTGTTGGTGATGATGCGGAATTCGGCGATGGAATCGAGATCGGGAATGACCTGAGTTCCCATCTGGCCTTCCTCTTGCACATTGCCGCCATTCACCATGAACCCGTTGGCCGATTCCCGCATTCCGCTCATCGACAAATTGCCCGGATTCAACTCGCCCGAGGGAGCAAAGGATTGGTACTCCGAGGTATTGAGCGGCACCACGCCCGGCTGCAGAGCGAGGAGATCCGTGTAGGCTCGGCCGTTTAGGGGCATCGCCGTCATGGAGGAGCCGGTGATCACTTCCCCCATTTGCGTGCTGACCGTTTCCACCTGCACCGATGAGCTCAAGACCGTAATACTCTGCTTGGTCTCTCCCACCTGCAGTTTGGCATCGATTCGGAGGGCTGAGTTATTGTGGATTACCAACCCGCTTTGCCGGAACTCTTTAAACCCCGTTTGGTCGATCACCAGCTCGTAGGTGCCAACCGGGAGTTCAGGAAACGAGTAGAAACCAGCATTGTTGGTTCGCACTGTCTGTTCAACGCCAGTATCCTTATTCACCGCAGTCACTGGAACGTTGGGGACCACGGCTCCGCTAGGATCCGTGACAACGCCCGCAATACTTCCGTTTATGTCCGCCCCGGCAAGGCGCGAAAGGAGGACAAGCAGGAGTACCATTTTGACCCAGGAACCGGCATTCTGAGAAAGACAGACTCGCGGGACGGGAAAGCCAGCCAGGGAAGAGTGACCTTGGGTTGCGATTGTTGTGGCCTGACAATTCCGCATATCGCGCTCCCCTACCATCGCCTCTTGTGTCACGGACTATACTTCAGATTTTGATGTTTTTTCAAGAGTGTATCGGTTTACTAATAAATCCACCCCGGCTTCCAAACCATGAGGATGATTCCTCCACCCCCTAGCCGCCCCTGCGATCGTCCGTCTTCGAGGCTCTGGACTTCCTGATTAAAGGTTCCCCTTTGGAGGCCGAGGCCGGGATTGCGGTAGCTTTTCGGGATCGTTCTCAAGGATCGACGGAATCCTGATGGTGCGACCAACCGCGAGGACTGACGCCGATTGCCCATCACGAACTGCCGGAAGCTCGCTACAATGGCGGGTGCGGCGTTTGATCATCAATGCGGATGATTTTGGCCTGACCCCCGGCATAAACCGTGCAATTCTTGAGGCCCACACCCAAGGGATCGTGACCTCAGCCACATTGATGGCAAATGCTTCCGCCTTTGATCATGCCGTGCAACTGGCAAGGTCGGCGCCCAGCTTTGACCTAGGTTGTCACATCGTGCTGGTGGATGGCTCGCCCGTGTCGGCCCCGTCGGAAATTCCTACGCTTATCGACGGCGGCCGCCATGGAGAATTTGACAGTAAGCTAAGCAGCTTCGCGGCGCGCGCCATTCGTGGCCGGCTCAACCCCGACGAGATCGAGCGAGAAGCGATCGCGCAGATCTCCAAACTGCAAGCGGCAAGTATCCCTGTCTCCCATATCGATACCCACAAGCACCTTCATGCATTGCCCCAGATCTTGCGTCCCCTCTTGCGGGCGGCGAAAGCCTGCGGTATTTCCGCCATCCGTAATCCCTTTGGCCGGATCGCATTCTCCCTCGTCGCCGGACGGCCAAAGCTATGGAAACGCTGGGGCGAAGTCGCGGTTTTGAACGCCTTGGGCAGCAAGTTTTGCCGCGCCGTGCAAGCGGAAGGAATGATATCGCCTAATGGCAGCCTAGGCATTGCCGCCACTGGGGCGCTCGACGAGCCACTGTTCCGTTTAGTCCTCGAAAACATCCCCGAGGGAACGTGGGAGTTTATCACCCATCCGGGATACAACGATGCCGACCTCAAAAGAATTCGAACCAGGCTTCGCGATTCCCGCGAAACCGAGCTGCGCCTGCTAACGTCCGCCAAAACCCGTGAATCTCTGGCCGGTGATGGAATTGAGCTCATTTCCTATCGCAACCTGCTCTGAGCAGCCAGCGACGGAATTCACCCCGGAACCGGGTGGGAAGCCGGCGTGGATGATCCCTCCTCGTGCCATACGGACAGTGCCTCCCGGTCCGTCGATACTTACGTTAGTAACCTCCGCCTGACACTGCTAGGAAGGTATGATAGGCGCTGCAAGGTTGATAAGGCGCTTCCATCAATGGACAATAGACAGAGTCGCGTAGAGGCACCGATCATCGTCCGGGTGTGGGGCATGGATGCAGACGGACGGCCCTTTTTTCAGAATGCCAGCGCTGGCAACCTCAGCGCCGAAGGCGCACTGGTAACCGGCATTCGGCATCAACTCAAGACGGGCGAGATCATCGGGATCCAGTACAACGAGAGAAAATCCCGCTTCAAAATAGTCTGGATAAAGGATGCACTGCTGCCGGGCACGTTCGATGCCGGGGTACAGATTCTGCCTAATCAAAGGACTCCCTGGGAAGGCATGGCCACCTCCGGCGATTATCCTGTGGCCACTGCTGGGAACAAGCGCCGTTTCCAGAGACACAAGGTCTTGTTTCCCATCGAAATTGGCTTCCAGGATTCTCGCCGGTCGCATATTCACACCAATGCCACCGACATCGGCGGCAGAGGCTGTTATGTTGAAACTCTATACCCCCTATCGACGGGGACGAAGGTAACTATCGTATTTTGGGTCGACTCCGAGAAGATCCAGACCGTCGGGGAGGTGCGCACCTCTGATCCGGGAGTTGGCATGGGCATCGAGTTCATGGCGTTAGACAACGCAGTCCAGGAATGGCTGCAGGCTCATCTGGACAAACTCGACGACAGTGTCGCCGGCGAAGCCGCGAAGGGTGCCAGCTCGGAATAAAGCCAGCCGACTTCTCAGATTCCTCTGGACCAGATCCTGTCTCTCCCAGACCTCTTGCCTAGCCCTGATGGGTTATCCTGATACCCGCCGCCTGTCTGTACAAATCTGAATCCCAAGCACTTCGTTGCCATCGAATCAATGAATCGGCCACGCCGCCCGCGTGGGAAGGACCGACATGAAAATCGGGATTACCTGCTATCCGACGTACGGTGGCAGCGGGGTGGTTGCTACCGAGCTCGGCTTGGAACTAGCCCATCGGGGCCACGAAGTTCATTTCATTTCCTATGCCCAGCCCATCCGACTCACCGAATTGCATGCCAACATCCACTACCACGAGGTGGATGTTTCGCGTTATCCACTGTTCGATTATCCGCCCTACGATCTGGCGCTGGCCACGCGAATGGCGGAGGTCTCCGAGCTCTATGGCCTCGACCTTCTGCACGTACATTACGCGATCCCGCATTCGGTGAGCGCGCTGCTGGCGCGCCAGATGCTGGCAGCCAAGCCGAAAGGTCAGCGCCTGCCGTTTGTCACTACGCTGCACGGAACCGACATCACCCTGGTTGGCCTGGATCGATCGTATCTGCCCATTACCCGTTTCTCCATCGAGCAGAGCGATGGTGTCACGGCGGTCTCCAAGTACCTCCAGGAACGGACACGGCGTGAGTTCGACGTGCGGAACCACATCCAGGTGGTCTACAACTTCGTAAATTGCGAGACCTATTCCCGCAATGCAGCGTCGGCGGAGCAGCGTATCGAGTATGCCCACGACGACGAGCGCATCCTGGTACATCTATCGAATTTTCGGCCGGTCAAGCGGGTGACGGACACGATTGAGATCTTGGAGCGGGTCCGCAAGAAACTGCCTGCGAAACTCATACTGATCGGCGATGGCCCGGATCGCTCGCGCGCCGAATGGCTGGCAGTCCAAAAAGGGATCCACAACGATGTCATTTTTCTCGGCAAGCAGGATCAAGTGAGCGAGAAATTGGCTCTCGCAGATATCTTGCTGATGCCGAGCGAACTCGAGTCGTTTGGACTCGCCGCCCTCGAAGGCATGGCCTGTGAAGTGGTGCCGATCGCTACCCGGGTGGGAGGGGTTCCCGAAGTGATTGAACACGGCAAGAGCGGTTATCTGGCCGAGGTAGGTGACGTGGACACAATGGCCCGCTATGCCATTGAGTTACTGACCGATGGCGATCGCTTGCAAGAGATGGCGAAGGCCTGTCGAGAAGTCGCACAATCGAGGTTTTGTGCTTCCAAGATCATTCCTCAGTATGAGGAGTTCTATCGCCGGACGCTGGAACGGTCTTCGTGATTCCTCCTGGGCAATGCTTGTTACAAATTGCCCAATTGCCGATCCGCCCTTTTGACGCCGGAGAGATGGTTTCTTAGGGTGCTTTCTGATAGACCCCCGCCGGAATCAAGCCCTCGCTCTGTAAAACAGGCAGTCGTAAACGAATGAGAGTTCCCTTGCCCTGGTTGCTGTCGATGGTCATGCGGGCCGTATCGCCATAAAGCACTTTGAGCCGCTCCGCAACATTGGCCAGACCGATACCGGTTCCTCCCAATCCGGTCGGCTTCTCTAGCAGGCTCGCAGCACCCATACCGACGCCGTTATCCTCGACCTCGATGATCAATCTGGAATCGGTCAGTCTACTGCGAAGAAAAATTCTGCCACCCTCAATCTTAGAGGCGAGTCCATGCTTGATGGCGTTCTCGACGAGAGGCTGCAGCAGCATGCTCGGCACCATGGCGTCGAGCGAGGTAGATTCGAGCTCCTTCACAACCTGCAGCTTGTCCGGTCCGAAGCGCACCACTTCGATATCCAGGTAGTTGTCGATGAATTCCAGTTCTTCCCGCAAAGGCACAAAGGCGTCGCTGCTGTTAAGCAGGCGACGAAGAATCGTGGCCAGTTTGATAATCAGCTCGCGAGCGGAGTCCGGATCGAAGCGTACAAGCGATGACACCGAGTTCAACGTATTGAACAAAAAGTGTGGGTTGATCTGGTTTTGCAGGGCCTCCATACGCGCGCTCAGCAGCAGGCGTTCCTGTTCCTCGAGCTTGATCTGAATGCGCACGCTGTTCCAGATCTTCAGCGCCGTGCCGATCACGGTGATCGAGGCGGCATAGATCAGTGCCTCCACCCATAACTTTGGGCTTTCCAAGCTAAACGTCGCATGAGGCAGGAATCGAGACACTTCGGTGTGCACGAAACGCAGTGCCACAATGGTGACGAAGAACCACACTTGCCAGTCAAAGCGCCGTGGCGCTGGCAGATTGCGCCGGATCATTCGATAGATGCTAAGGTCAATGAACGGAGAGAAGGACCAAATGTCCTCGCGAGTGGGGGCCACATCGCGGAGTTGCCCCGCCAGGAATCCGCACACGATGGCAAACGGCAAGGTCGCCCATTCGCCATAGAGCAAAGACGGTAAGGCTACCATACAGGCCCCAAGAACCCCGGTGAGGCGCCCGCCAATCACCCCCAGCAGTATCGCGGTTTCAAAGGAAAGATCGCCGGCCAGAAAGCTTGGTGCGATAAGCCGAAACCACACTCCTACGGCCAGAGGCCCGGCGATCCAAAGCACAAGGTAGATCTTCTGCCTGAGGGAACGCTCCTCCCGGAACAGCAAAGACTTGAATTCGACAGAACGGACGAGGATGCTGGCCACGGCCGCAGCTACGCCGAGCTTAATCAGGAGATTGATAAGGATGAGGCGCTGTTCCATGAGGTCTGTTGAGGAAAATGTAGCACGAATCCGATGCTTCGCCCCGTTCCAGCTCTCGCGACCGGTCCCCCGACGTGCTAACAACCAAGGCGGCCGAGAAGCCCCCAGGGGGCCTCGAGCAGCCTCCACTCCCAGCGCCAGCCAAAAGAGTACGGCGAAACACCGTGATCTTACCTACTCGAAGTGCTGGACGGTTGGTCGCGCAGTTTGGCTGAGATTTCCAGGAGCACTTTCTCGAGGTCCTGAAACTGTGCCGGCCCGCCTTGGGCCATCTCTTTACTGCCGCCACCACGTCCCCCCAGGCGAGAAAGCACCTCTTTCATCAGCGCCCCCATATCGAACGGCTGCCCGGCGGATTGGGCAAAAACCAGCGAAGGCGGCTCGCGGGTGGTTCCGAGCAGGGCGACGACTCCGGGTGTCTGCTTTGTCAATTTCTGCGCAAGAAGCTTGATGAAGCCTAAGTCCTGGTCAGGAAAGATCCGGACAATCAGGATAGTGCCCTGATGCGGTGGTGGTTCTGCCACAAGTCGAGCCGCCCAAAAGTCTGCTAACTCCCCAACCAGCAGATCGTTAGCTTTTCGAGACCTGCGTGCGTCTTCCTGAAACCTGCGGACTTGCTGGGGGAGATCCCAGATGTGAGCCGAGCACAGAGCAGCGGACTCTACCAGCGCAGCGTAATCCCGCCGTGCCGTAGCTAATGCCCTCTTCCCGCACACAAACTCGACCCGCGATCCTTGCCGAACCTTTTCGAGCTTACGCAGCAAGATGCACCCAATTTGTCCCGTATTTGCGACGTGGGTTCCGCCGCATCCCGTCAAATCGAAATCGTGGATGTCAATGAGCCGCAGCTTTCCGTGCTCCAGGGATGGAATCTTCCTCAGCCCCAGACCTCGTGCCTCCTCTTGCGTAACAAAACGAATGTCGACCCGACGATTCTCTAGGACGATATCGTTGGCCAAGGTCTCGGCATCCCGCAGTTGCTCCGTGGTAAGGCTCTTGGTATCCAAGTCGATCGACGAAGACTCGACACCCATGTGAAAGGAAACCGTCGGCATGTTAAAAAGCCGGACAAATGCTGCCGAGAGGACATGCTGGCCGGAGTGTTGCTGCATATGGTCAAGCCGGCGCTCTTTTTCGATTAGTCCGTACAGGTGAGTGCCGGGAGCGAATGGCGGTCGCTCGGCAGCGAAATGCAGGATCCGCCCATCCTCGTCCTCGGCAACCTCTACAATCGGCAGGCGCTCGCTTTCGTTTCGGCCGTCGGCCCACAGCCAGCCCGTATCAAACACCTGTCCACCACTAGTCGGGTAAAACGCGGTGCGATCCAGAATCAACGCCGGACGCGAATCGACCGACGTGATCTCGACAAGTTTCGCTTCAAACTCGTAAAGAAATGAATCGACGTAATAAAGGCGTTCGGTCATAGATGGATGTTGCGCGCCTACCTCGGTCGGCCGCGATGCGCCCGTTGTATTGTCCTCCACCTCAATTCGCGCTGGACCGACTCTCGGACCCTAGTATGGTCCGATGATTCCTGCAATCTGTCGTGAGGTAGTGAGAGACGCTTTGACCGGCTGTCGCGTGGCCTCAATGACGTCCAGATACTTCAGGCCTGAGCCGGTATTGAAGAGCACCACGGTGTCATCCGGACTAAAAAACCCGCTGGCTCGCAGCTTACGATAAGCGGCCAGCGCCGCAGCACCTTCCGGAGCGGCAAAGATGCCTTCTACCTGGGCCCAGTGCTGTAACGCCTCCATAATTTCTTGGTCGGTCACGGCCAAAGCAACTCCACCGGTTCTCTTCAATAGTTCGAGAATCAGGTAGTCACCGTAGGCCGAAGGCACACGCAGGCCGGCGGCAAGAGTGGATGCGTCGCGCCAGAACTCCGTAGCCGTCTTACCTTCGTCCCATGCCTTCACCACGGGAGCACAACCGGCTGCTTGCACTGCCACCATATGCGGACGCTCCGGTCCGATCCAACCCAACTCCTGCATTTCATCGAAGGCCTTCCCCATGCCGATGAGACCCACGCCACCGCCCGTCGGATAGATGATGCCCTGAGGCACGCGCCATCCCAATTGCTCCACCACTTCGTAACCCATCGTCTTCTTGCCCTCGAGGCGGAACGGTTCCTTCAGGGTGGAGACATCGAACCAGCCCTCTTTCTGCGACCTCTCTGCGACTAAGCAAGCACAATCACTGATCAGCCCGTCGACTAACGTGACCTGCGCACCGTAGCTCTCGCACTCGACGCGATTGGCGAGCGGAACGTCCCTGGGCATGAAGATGTGGGCTCTGAGTCCGGCAGCAGCGCAGTAGGCAGCAAGAGCACTGGCTGCATTGCCCGCCGAAGGGATGGCCAGGTCTTTCAGTCCATAGGCCTTGGCCATGGTTACGGCGGCCGAAAGACCCCGCGCTTTGAATGAACCGGTGGGATTTTGCCCTTCATCTTTAATGAAAACATTGGCATACTCGCAGCTCGGAAGCATGGGGGTAAAGCCTTCACCGAGCGAAACCGGTTTCGCTTCGGGCAGAACCTCCGCATAACGCCACATCGTTGCCACCCGTCCGGACAATTTGGCGGGACTGACGGCAGGCTTGAGAGCGGCTAAATCATAACGGACATAGAGAACTCCCCCATCCTGGGGGCATACGGTTTGCGGTTCCTGGGAGCTGGTCAGGGCACCGCATCTCGTACACTCCAGGTGAGTAATAGTAGCCATCGACGCGAGTTTAGCACTCTGGCGGCCGAGAGTGTTCTTAGGCGCTTCGGGGAAGGCAAACCGAGGCGGTCAGCAGCAACCTGGAGGAGTCGAACGGCCTATTTTCCGGGCTCGAATCGATAACCAACCCAAGGTTCGGTCACAATATACCTCGGCGAAGCGGCCTCGGGTTCGAGCTTCTTGCGCAATTGGCCCACAAACACTCGCAGATACTCGACCTGCTCCGTGCTGTGGCCGCCCCAGATTGCCCCGAGCAGAGCGCGATGGGTTACGACCTTGCCTGCATGGCGTGCGAGGTAGACAAGCAGCTCAAACTCTTTGGGCGTCAGGTGAACTTCACGCCGCCCAACCGTGACCTTATGGGCGGCGAAATCGATACGGAAATCGCCAATCTCGATGAGGGACTCGGGCTCAGGTTCGACCGGCCGCACGCGACGCAGATTGGCCCGCACCCGAGCCAGCAATTCCTCGATTCCGAAAGGCTTGGTGACATAGTCGTCGGCCCCTGCGTCGAGAGCTTGAACCTTGGTTCGCTCTTCCCCGCGAACCGAAAGCACGATGATCGGAATCTGCATCGAGACCCGAAGGCGACGGCACAGCTCCAGTCCGTCCATGTTAGGCATGGAAAGATCGGTAATCACCAGATCGGGCGTCCAGTCTTTCATGATTTCCAGTGCCGTCTCCCCATCATTGGCCGCACGAACGTCGTAACTCTGGCTGGAGAGACTGGTGCGTAAGACACGTGTGATCTGCGGCTCGTCATCCACTACCAGAATGCGCCGACGGTCACTCATGGGCACGCTTCCCGAATAACCAGCCACCAAGAGCATCTGGGAGGTTGGTCGAAGGACGAATCCCGTCGCTTAAGGGGACCGAGGTTTGGCCAACCCCAGGGGCATAGCCAGGGATCTTGAAAGCCCATCCTTGTGGGAAGCCTGTGACCCTTTCCAACCTTGGCTCGGGTGTTTGGGGCATTGCGGTTATTCTCATGGAGAAAGCCAAAATTGTCGATGTCGGCTACAATCGCGTCGTGACGAAACTAGTCCTAAGGTCGCTCGTGCGGTACGTCTGGGTGACGGCTGTCGTGGCGGGAGTCGCTCTCCTGTATCACAAAGTGATGAACGTAAATGCGACCACCGCGGCCCTTACCTTTCTGGTCGGGGTCCTCGTTGTTTCCGCAAACTGGGGGCTACGGCCGGCGATTTTCATGTCGTTATTGGCCACTCTGGCCTTTAATTATTATTTTCTGCCGCCGATCGGCACGCTGACGATTGCCGATCCCCAAAATTGGGTAGCGCTGGCCGCGTTTCTGGTGACCGGAATTATCGCCAGCCAGCTGAGCGAACGTGCGCGTCGCGAAGCCCAACGGGCGAACGAACGCAGGCACGAGGCCGAACGCCTCTACAAATTTTGCCAACAACTCTTGGCCAGCGACAATGTCGCTGAACTGCTCAATGTTATTCCCAGTTTTATCGTCGATAGTTTTGGGGTTGAGACCGCCGCCGTCTTGGTGTCCAGTCGGCCGGACATTTACCGCTCCAACCTCACTAGCGATGTTCTCGACCGGCATACCCTGGAGCTAGCCGCCATGCGGGGGGAGCCGAAGGTCGATGCCGAGCGCCGAGTCGTATTCATGCCGCTGCGCATGGGAGTGCGGGTGGTGGGCAGTATGGGGCTCTCGGGAGCACAGCTCTCTCGCGAGACCCTGGAAGCGGTGAGCAGCCTGATCGCCATCGCCATCGAGCGTGCCGGCGCCGTTGAAAAGCTCAGCAAAGCGGAAGCCGCGCGGGAAAGCGAGCAGCTGCGCTCGGCACTGCTCGATTCGGTAACCCATGAATTCCGGACGCCGTTGACCGCGATCAAAGCCTCAGTTACTTCGCTGCTTTCAGCTCCGGATCTCGACCCTCCTCAGCGCCTCGAGCTGCTTACCGTCATTAATGAAGAGAGCGACCGGCTGAACCATCTCGTGGGAGAGGCCGCCGAGATGGCTCAGCTTGAGGCGCAGCAAGTGGAACTACACCTGGGCACCCATCCAATTCGGGAAGCTGTGGAGGATGCAATCGAACGATCCCGAACCACCTTGGGAAAGCATCCGGTGAATGTTTGCTTGCCCCAGGACCTACCTCCGGTCCGGATCGACGTAGGTCGCATTTCCGAGGTGGTCGCACAACTACTGGAAAACGCAGCCAAGTACTCCCCGCCCGAATCCCCGATTCAAATCACCGGCGAAGTCAGGAATCGGATGGTGATGACCAGCATTGCGGACCACGGGCCGGGTATCGACGATTTTGAGCAGTCTTTGATCTTCGAGAAGTTCTATCGCGGGCGCAATCAGAGGCTGGAAGTCCAGGGCACTGGCATGGGACTGGCCATCGCCAAAGCCATCGTAGAAGCCCACGGAGGCAAGATCGGAATCACCAGCCAGCTGGGACACGGGTCGGTGTTCTATTTCACACTTCCTAGCGCCTAGCGTCGTCTTGCCTATTTGAGGACTTAGCGATGGTCGGGTGCGGATGGGGCCCCTTCCGGCTTTCAGGATCTGTTAGGCTGTGCGTCGCAGCATTTCGGGTCTTCTAAAAACCATCGAGCCCAGTGATGCCCTTGCCCTCCACACAGTCGTAAGTTCGCCCGGAGGCTAGGTCTTTGTACTCCTCCGTCGTCCCGCTCGGCCAGTAGATCACCAGGCGATCGACTCGGTCAGACTTTCCCAAGCCAAAGGTCAAAGGCAGCTCAGATTGAGACAGATAGCTCGAACCACTCTTTACCATCCGGGATTGACTGGCTTGGCCTTGAAAAATACGCACCGACGCCCCGATCGCATCGCGGTTGGACTTGGTGCCGGTCAAACGGACTCGAATACTGCGATTACCGCTTAGCTGGTCAGTGCGGAACAAAACCGCAGGGCCGTTATTGGTGGTCAGGAGCAGGTCGACATCGCCGTCGCGGTCGAAGTCGCCATAAGCCACGCCGCGGCCCACGCGAGGTTGTTTAAAATCGGGTCCCAAATCGTCGCTCGCGTCGCGAAAGATTCCTCTGCCCTCGTTGAGGAAAAGTTGCGGTGGTTGAGCATACCCCACGTGGCGAACGTTGCGAACGGTTTCGTCGATGTGGCCGTTGACCGCGACCAGATCGAGCGCCCCATCCAGGTCAGCGTCGAGAAACAAACAGCCAAATCCGAGTTTGTCTTTCGAGGGCATCCCCACCCCGCTCTGGGTGGCTACGTCCACGTATCCCATACCGGCAGCGCGGTAGAGTCCAATCATCTCGTTATCGAAATTGGTAATCGCGACCCCGGCGTGGCCCGAATTCTCGAAGTCGGCCACATCGACTCCCATCCCCGCTCGTGCCTTCCCTTCTGCGCTGAACGCAAGGCCGGTCTCTACGCCAACATCTTTGAAGCAACCATTCCGCTGGTTGCGATAAAGCTTGTTCGGCTGGGTGTCGTTCGCGACCAGCAAGTCGGGCCAGCCGTCCTCGTCATAATCGAGCATCGCCGCGCCCAGCGATTTCGAACTACTATCGAAGATTCCGCTGCTGGCGGTCACATCCTCGAAAGTGCCGTCGCCTCGGTTATGAAACAGCCAGCAGGTCTCGCCCCGATACGCTTCCGGAGTGCAATATGCTTTGTGGGTTCCATCCAAGCTGCAGAAGACATCGTGCTCCTTGGACCACTTCACATAATTGCAAACGAACAGATCGAGCAGACCGTCGCGATCAACATCGAGCCATAGAGCGGATGTGCTGAACGCCTGACGCCCAGACAAGCCACTGCTGCTGGTTACGTCGACGAAGCTTCCCTTCCCGGTATTACGGAAAAGACGATTCTGCCCAACACAGGTGATGAGAATATCGGGATAGCCATCGTTGTTGTAGTCGCCGACGGCCACACCCATCCCGTACATCTCGATGTCGAGGCCGGCATGCCGAGTGACATCGGTAAAGGTGCCATTCCGGTTGTTGCGGTACAACTGCAAGGTGGTGCGCTCTCGCTTGTGCCCCGGCCAGTCCATTCCATTCACCAGCAAGATGTCTTGCCAGCCATCCTGGTCGTAGTCCAGAAAGGCGCAGCCAGAACCGAGCGTCTCGGGCAATAACTTGCCTCCGTAGGCCCCGCTATTGTGACGGAAATGAATTCCGGCTGGCGCCGTGACATCGACCAAGCGAAAGCCCGGAGATCGCGGCTGCGATAGGGATGCGGCGAATTCTTCGAAGGCGGAGCAGTGGGCGACCCATGCCAGACCGACCCCCCGGAGAAAGGAACGACGGTTCACGGAAGGTTGACCAACCCGTGGCGAATCGCGTAGACCACCAGCTCAGCTGTTTTGTGAATGCCCAACGCTTCCATGATGTTCGCTCGATGTACCGCAATGGTATTTGCGCTCAGCGATAGGTCGGCAGCAATCTCCTTATTGGATTTTCCTTGGGCAATCATCTGCAGAATTTCGAGTTCCCGCCGGGTCAGCGTTTTGCGCTCCCCTTTCAGCGGCTTAGGACTCTCCACCTGAGGATCCAGCACAGTTTCTCCGGCCGCCACACGGCGAATCGCCGCGCCCAATTCCAAATCCACGGCGTTTTTTAGGATGTAGCCGCGCGCGCCCGCCTCCAAGGATTGCCGTACCCAGGTTCGTTCCGAGTGCATGCTGAGCATCAGCACCAGCGTTTCGGGAGACTTCCTGAGAATCTGCCGGGCGGCGTCGAGTCCATTCAACTTCGGGAGGGCACAATCCATCACGATCACCCTGGGACGGAGTTCCTCGGCCTGGCGGACTGCCTCCATCCCGTCGCTCGCTTCTCCGACAACCTCCATATCGGGCTCGTCCTCCAAGAGACGCCGGAAGCCGCGACGAACCAAAGCATGATCGTCCACCAACAACACGGAAATCTTAGTCGGCATGCCTACCCAACGTCTCCCGCGGAACTCTTAATCGAACCAACGTTCCTCCCGGTTCGGGCTTCAACCACTCCAGCCGTCCGCCCAACAACTCCGCGCGTTCGCGCATGGCTACCAATCCCATGCCCTGCTTCACTCCCTGAGGCGCGAACCCCGCGCCGTGATCCTCCACTTCAAATACCCATTCCGCGGTGGAACAGCGGATCCGAACCCAAGCCTCGTTCGCGCCCGAGTGCCGCGCCACATTGTTCAAAGCCTCTTGCAGCACGCGGTAAACGTGAATGGCTCCATCGCCATCGATGGTGATAGGAGTTGCAGGCTTTTCGTAACGTATTGTAATGCCAGCTTGTCTCTCAACCACAGGAAGATACCAATCGAGCGTGCTCTCGAGCCCTGCCTCCTCCAGCATAACCGGGTGCAAGGCCTGCGAAAGCGTGCGCAGTCTGTCCAGGGTGTTCTGGGCGATCTCTCGGATCTCGTGCAATTCTTCGCCGAGTGGCGAACCTTCCGGCACATGCTTTCGAGCCCGAGTCAGCATGGAACCGATCGCCGTCAGCACTTGCCCAAACTCGTCGTGCAGCTCCCGCGAGATGTACCGTAAAGTCGATTCTTGGGTTGAGATGAGCTTTTGTGCCATCTCACGGCGTTGATCGGAGAGCGAGGCAAGCTGCGCGAAGAGCTTCCGATTCGAGCGGATCAAGTAAAGGCCGGCCACCAGGATCGCGACCAGCGTCGCCGCAAGAAATAGATAGACCTGACGTTCCACCCGGTTGTAGATCGCCGCAATGTGAGCGGTTGCCCGTTCTTCACTCTCGTTGTTTTGCACCAGGAACCTGGCGACGGCCGTGCTCAACGCGGCCTGCCGGGCCTCGAGCGAAAGTCGAATCTGAGTCCGCGCCTCCTGTTCCCTTCCGCTTCTTGCCAGCTCAAAGATGCGCTCCGAGGCATCCCAGAACTGCGCCACCGAACTGCGCAGGTACTCACTCTGATCCGGCGTGCGGTCTGCTACCGCAACCTGCTCCTCTTTGCGTAACGCATCCTCGAGGTCGGCACGGATGCGGTGAAATTGGGAAGACCAGGCGGCGAGCGGATACGGCTCGTCATTGTCCAGCATGTCGCGCATTGCTACCGCCAAGGAGTTCAGATCGTTCTGGATACGGAGCAACTGGAGGGAATCTCGTCGGTCGCGATCGAGCAGGTTGTTCTGTAGAGCGCGCAGGCTGGCAATCTGCCTTCTGGTATACCAGGAGTAGGCAACCACGGCGGCCAGAGTAATCACCAGACCGAGAATTAGTCCTAACGTAGGAGACCGGTCCTCGCTCGGCAAGCCCGTCACGCCCCGAGAATACAACTTGGAGGCGGGAACTGCCAGGGACAGACACGGCTGTGGTGGACTTGGTTCCCCCAGGGTTCAGCGCCCCGGGGATGGCAAGTAGTCGCCGCATATAACATGCGATGCCCTTTTCCCCCGGCAAGTTAGTCAGAATGGAGTGACCGGTCCCGATGCGCGATGCGTGGGTTACATTGTGAGTTGGTGTAACAAACAACGCAGAGCCACAAGCGGAAAGGAACCGGTCCAATGAAGAAGGTACGATTTTTGGGATTAGATGTCCATGCGGAGACCATTGCCGTCGCCATCGCCGAAGCGGATGGGGAAGTACGATCGTTGGGGACGATACCGAATCGAGAAGAGTCGGTTCACAAACTGGTGAAGAAGCTGGGTCCGGTCGAGCAACTGCT
>DASPTQ010000285.1:0-22541 GCA_035623335.1 Terriglobales bacterium | reverse complement strand
CGACAAGCCCACCAATCTGCTGGGCATGAAACTGGCTCGGAGCATCAAGACGAAATCGGGCGAGGAGGTTGCCCATTCCGGCCGCAAGATCAACAGCGCCATCCTGAAAGAAATGCTAAAGGCGAAAATCACCGAGATCGAGATCGACCTCTCGGATCTCGAAGGAGCCTGGGTGGGCGGCGATGTCGTCGACACCACGACCGGCGAGGTCCTGCTCGAGGCCAACTCGGAGCTGACCGCCGACAAACTGTCTACGATTCTCGGGTCCAATGTGGTCGAGATGAATCTGTTCTTCCCCGAGCGCGACGATGTGGGCACCGTCATTGGCCAAACCCTGAAGCGCGATTCGGTCAGTACCCCCCAGGAAGCGCTGATTGAAATCTACCGCAAGCTCCGTCCCGGGGATCCGCCGACGCTCGATACGGCCACCGCGCTATTTCACGGCATGTTCTTCGATTCCCGGAAGTATGACTTTTCCCGGGTGGGCCGGCTGAAGTTCAACATCAAGCTGTTTGAGAAAGGCGACGCCACCAATTTAGAGAACCGCACTCTCGAGCCGGAGGATTTCTACGCCACCATTCGCTATCTCCTCAAGCTGCGCAAGAATGTGGGCGCGGTCGACGACATCGATCACCTGGGGAACCGCCGCGTACGTGCCGTGGGCGAGTTGCTGGAGAACCAGTTCCGCATTGGATTGGTCCGCATGGAACGCGCCATCAAAGAGAAGATGAGCGTGTATCAGGAAATGTCCACGGCCATGCCTCATGACTTGGTCAACGCCAAGCCGGTGATGGCGGCGATCCGAGAGTTCTTCGGGTCCTCGCAACTTTCCCAGTTCATGGATCAGACGAACCCGCTGTCGGAGATCACCCACAAGCGGCGTCTGTCCGCCCTGGGGCCGGGGGGGCTGTCCCGCGAACGCGCGGGATTCGAGGTGCGCGACGTGCACCCGACCCACTACGGACGGATCTGTCCCATCGAGACGCCGGAAGGTCCGAACATTGGTTTGATCTCGTCCTTGAGCTGCTATGCCCGGATCAATGACTACGGCTTCATCGAGTCGCCCTACCGTCGGGTCAAAAACGGTCGGGTGGTCGATTACGTGACCGTCGTCAATGCCGGCGACAGCGAGCTCAAGGTGGGCGATCACCTAGAGCGCCACGAGATTGAGCGCATCAACGCCGAACTGAAGGATCGCCGCAAGAAGCCGGTCGAAGTGGCGCCCTATTCCTTTTATCTCTCGGCCTGGGAGGAAGACCGGCATGTCATTGCTCAGGCCAACGTGGAACTCGATGACAAGGCGCGGATTGTGGGCGAGCTGGTCAACGCGCGCAAGGCGGGAAATTTCGTGCTGGTCAACCGCGACGAAGTCGACTACATCGACGTCAGCCCGAAGCAACTGGTTTCGGTGGCGGCTTCGCTCGTGCCCTTTCTCGAGCACGATGACGCCAACCGAGCGCTGATGGGGGCGAACATGCAACGCCAGTCCGTGCCTCTGCTGAAGGCGGAAGCCCCGATCGTCGGCACCGGCATGGAAGGTGTGACCGCCCGCGATTCCGGCGCGGTGGTTCTGGCGCGGCGCAACGGGATCGTGGATTCGGTCGATTCCGAGCGCATTATCGTGCGAGTGGAAGGCGAGCACCATCCCGGGCAGCTCTCGCGCGAGGTGGGCAGCGATATCTACCAGCTCACCAAGTTCAAGCGCTCCAACCAAAACACCTGCATCAACCAGAAGCCGGTGGTCGAGAAGGGAAAGCGCGTGGTGAAAGCGCAGGTCATCGCCGACGGCCCCTGCACCGATCATGGCGAACTGGCCCTCGGCCGCAACGTGCTGGTGGCGTTTATGCCTTGGCGCGGCTACAACTTCGAGGATGCCATCCTGGTCTCCGAGAAGCTGGTGAAAGAAGACTACTACACCTCGGTGCACATCGAGGAGTTCGAACTGGAATCGCGCGACACCAAGCTCGGGCCGGAGGAAGTGACGCGGGACATCCCGAACGTCAGTGAGTCCATGTTGCGCAATCTGGACGAAGCGGGTGTGATCCGTATCGGCGCCACGGTCAAGCAGGGCGACATTCTGGTGGGCAAAGTTACCCCCAAGGGGGAAACCCAGCTGACTCCGGAGGAGAAGCTGCTGCGCGCGATTTTCGGAGAGAAGGCGGGCGACGTGCGCGATGCCTCGCTCTACTGCCCGCCGGGCATCGAGGGTGTCATCGTCGACGTGAAGATCTTTTCTCGCAAGGGACAAGAGAAGGATGAGCGGGCCAAGGCGATCGAGGCGGCGCATATCGCCAAGCTCGAAAAGAACCTGTCCGACGAGATCCGAATTCTCACCGAGGAGCGACTGAAGCGACTCGAGAACATCCTCGGCGGTAAGGAGGTGCAGGCCGACTTGCATGACGAGCGCACCAACAAGCGCCTGCTGACCAAAGGCCTGGTTCTCGATCGCGATACCATCGAGCGCATTTCCACGCGGAATCTGAAGCGCATCAAGTATGCCGACAAGGATCCGCGGGTGAACGAGCAGATCGACGAGATCGAGGAGATGACCTCGCGCCAGATCGACGTGCTCAAAAAGATCGTCAACGAGAAGAAGGAGAAGCTCACCAAAGGCGATGAGCTGCCGCCCGGGGTCATCAAGCTGGTGAAGGTCTACATCGCCATGAAGCGCAAGCTCAGTGTGGGCGACAAGATGGCCGGGCGTCACGGCAACAAGGGCGTCATCGCGCGCATTTTGCCCGAGGAAGACATGCCTTATCTCGAAGACGGGACCCCGGTCGAAATCGTGCTCAACCCGCTGGGCGTTCCCTCCCGTATGAACGTCGGCCAGATTCTTGAAACTCACCTGGGCTGGGCGGGCCACGAATTGGGCAGGAAGATCTCTCAGCTGCTGGCGGAGAACACGAAAGAGGATGCCATCCGGCGCGAGCTCAAGAACCTGTTCAAGGATACGGTGCTGACCGACAGCATCGCTGACCTCAGCGACGAAGAGCTGATGGCCATCGCCCCCACGTTGAAGCGCGGGGTCTTTACCGGCTCGCCGGTCTTCGATGGCGCGAAGGAGTCCGAGATCAAGGCTTTGCTGCGACAAGCCGGTTTGCCGGAGTCGGGCAAGACCTACCTTTATGACGGGATGTCCGGCAGCCGATTCGAACAACCGGTCACCGTGGGCTACATCTACATGCTGAAACTGTCGCACTTGGTCGACGACAAGATCCACGCTCGTTCGATCGGTCCGTACTCGCTGATCACCCAGCAGCCGCTGGGCGGCAAGGCCCAGTTTGGCGGCCAGAGGTTCGGCGAAATGGAAGTCTGGGCTCTCGAAGCCTATGGGGCGGCCTTCATTCTGCAGGAGCTGTTGACGGCGAAGTCCGACGACGTCTATGGCCGAACCAAGATTTATGAGGCCATCGTGAAGGGCGAAGCCGCCATGGAACCGGGGGTACCGGAATCGTTCAACGTTCTGATTCGCGAGTTGCAGTCCCTCTGTCTCGACGTGGAGCTGATTAAGGTGGGAGAACGCAAGCCGATCCCGGCCGCCGCGGATTGAGGCTCAAGCGATCGAGCCGCCGCGCCTGCGCCGGGCGGAGGATGATAGGGAAAACTGGCCGATTCTGATGCACCTCGATGGATCGCGCCAAGTCAAGGCTGGTGACCCTGCCTCAGGGGCCAGATTCGAGGAGCCGCCCGCGGCGGCGAACGCCGCAGGAATTGGAGGAACACCTTGTTTCGTTCGAGTCCTTTTGATTTAGCCAATCCAATCGCCGATTTCGATTCCATTCGCATCAGCTTGGCTTCTCCGGAAAAAATCCGGAGCTGGTCGCACGGCGAAGTTACCAAACCGGAAACCATCAACTACCGGACCTTCAAGCCGGAGCGCGATGGCTTGTTCTGCGCCCGTATTTTCGGCCCGGTAACGGACTGGGAGTGTCTTTGCGGCAAGTACAAGCGCATGAAGCACCGCGGCGTGATTTGTGACAAGTGCGGAGTGGAAGTCACCCTCTCCAAGGTGCGCCGCGAGCGCTTGGGCCACATCGAGCTGGCTTCCCCTTGCTCCCACGTGTGGTTTTTCAAAGGATTGCCCAGCCGCATTGGGCACCTGCTCGACATCTCTCTCCGCGATCTCGAGTCCGTGCTGTACTTCGAGGCCTACGTGGTGGTGGAACCCGGTGACGCGCCGGTGCGGGAGCGGGAAGTCATCAAAGATGAAGCCAAATTCCGCGAGTTGGACCAGCAGTATCGGCCCGCCGGCTTTAAGGCCATGATGGGCGCGGAAGCCATCAAGGAACTGCTCAAGCGCGTGGACGTCGAGAACCTCTCGAGCGAGTTGCGGGAAAAGATGAAGAACGAGAGCTCGCTGCAAAAGCGGCTCAAGTACGCCAAGCGCTTGAAAGTGGTGGAGGCCTTCCGCAAGAGCGGCAACAAGCCGCACTGGATGATTCTCGACGTAATCCCGGTGATCCCTCCCGAGTTGCGCCCGCTGGTGCCGCTCGACGGAGGCCGCTTTGCCACCTCGGATCTCAATGATCTCTATCGTCGGGTGATCAACCGCAACAACCGGCTGAAGAAGCTGATGGACCTGCATGCGCCGGAAGTGATCGTGCGCAATGAGAAGCGCATGTTGCAGGAGGCGGTGGACGCTTTGTTTGATAACGGCCGCCGGGGACGGGTGCTGCGGGGGGCCAACAATCGCCCGCTCAAGTCGCTCTCGGATACGCTCAAAGGCAAACAGGGCCGCTTCCGTCAGAACTTGCTGGGCAAACGCGTGGACTATTCGGGCCGTTCCGTCATTGTGGTCGGGCCGGAACTCAAACTGCACCAGTGCGGTTTACCCAAGAAGATGGCGCTCGAATTGTTCAAACCCTTTATTTATCACCGCCTGGAGCAAACCGGCCACTGCACCACCATCAAGCAGGCCAAGGAAATGGTGGAACAGCAGGAACCCGTGGTTTGGGACATTCTCGAAGAGGTGATCAAGGATCATCCCGTGCTGTTAAACCGTGCTCCGACCTTGCACCGCCTGGGCATCCAGGCTTTTGAACCGGTGCTCGTCGAGGGCAAGGCGATCAAGATTCATCCCCTGGTGTGCACGGCGTTTAACGCCGACTTCGACGGCGACCAGATGGCGGTGCACATTCCCCTTTCGCCCGAAGCCCAGGTCGAAGCCAGCGTCTTGATGTTGTCGTCGCACAACATTCTGTCGCCGGCCTCCGGTCACCCCATCACGGTTCCTACCCAGGACATGGTGCTGGGCCTCTACTATCTGACCAAGACCAAGCCGGGCGCCAAGGGCGAGGGCCGCGCCTTTGCCAACATCGAAGAAGTCTTGCTGGCGCTCGAAGCCGGCGAGATCGAAACCTTGACGCCGATCCGCCTGCGCTATACCGGCGAAGTCATCGACCTCAGCCAGGCCTACGACGATCAGGACATTACCCACACCGATCCGGTGACCTATGACGGTGCTTTTCTGAACACCTCGGTCGGCCGCGCCATCCTGAACGACCAGCTCCCCGAGGGCATGCCCTACATCAACGGCCTGCTCAAGAAGAAGGGAATTGGGGCGCTCGTCAGCTACTGCTACTTGAAATTTGGGCTCGAGACCACGGTCAAGATGCTCGATGAAGTCAAAGAAATGGGATTTCGCTTCGCCACTCGCGCCGGTCTTTCCATCGGGATCGACGACATGGTGATTCCGGACAACAAGAAGGCTCTGGTGCGCGATGCCGAAAAGCAAGTGGTCAGCGTGCAGCAGCAATATCTGGACGGGGCCATCACCAATGGCGAACGCTATAACAAGGTCATTGAAATCTGGTCGGCGATCACCGAAAAAGTTGCCGACGAGATGTTCGCCGAGATGCAACAGAGCGATAAGGAGGGCTCCATCAACCCGATTTACATCATGGCGGACTCCGGCGCTCGCGGATCGAAGCAGCAGATCCGTCAGCTCTCCGGAATGCGCGGCTTGATGGCCAAGCCTTCGGGCGAGATCATCGAGTCCCCGATCACGGCCAACTTTCGCGAAGGGCTGACCGTGTTGCAGTACTTCATCTCTACCCACGGTGCCCGCAAGGGCCTGGCGGATACGGCGCTCAAGACCGCCGATTCTGGCTATTTGACCCGGCGGCTGGTGGATGTCGCACAAGACGTCATCATCAGCGAGTACGATTGCGGGACGGTCGACGGCATTTATGTCTCGGGTATCGTCGAAGCTGGCGAAATCATCGAGCCGCTGCGCGACCGGATTGTGGGTCGGGTCTCGCTCGAGAAGATCAAAGACTACGACGGTAACGTGGTCGTCGACATCAACCAGGAAATCACCGAGGAACTGGCGGGAGCCATTCAGGCGGCCGGCATTGAGCGAGTTAAGATTCGCTCGGTGCTGACCTGTGAATCGAAACGCGGGGTGTGCGTCATGTGCTACGGCCGGAACCTGGCCTCCGGACGCCTCGTCGAGTTGGGCGAAGCCGTCGGGGTCATCGCCGCCCAGTCCATCGGCGAGCCGGGAACCCAGCTCACGATGCGCACCTTCCACATCGGCGGCACGGCGTCGCGAGTCTCCGAGCAGTCGCGCCTGGAAGCCAAGAGCAACGGCCTGGTGCGCTTCATCGGTTTACAGACGGTGAAGTCCAAGGCGGGCGATCTGGTGGTGATGAACCGTCAGGGCTCGATCGCCGTGGTCGACGAGAAGGGCCGCGAACGGGAGCGTTACTCGGTGGTGTACGGCGCCAAGGTCAAGGTCAACGAAGGCGATCAGGTCCAACTCGGCCAAGTCATGGTCGAATGGGATCCCTATACCTTCGCCATTCTCACCGAAATCGGCGGAACCGTGCAGTTCAAGGACTTGCAGGAGGGAGTAACGCTGCACGAAGAAGTGGACGAAGTGACCGGGTTGTCCCGCCACGTGGTGGCCGACTCGCCGGATGAGAAGCGCCAGCCGGCGATCGTCATCAAAGGCAAGGGCAGCAAGCGCTATCTCATGCCCTCGCGCGCCCACCTCATGGTGGGAGACGGGGACACCGTGCATCCGGGTGACGTGCTGGCCAAGATTCCCCGCGAAACCACCAAGACCAAAGACATCACCGGAGGTCTGCCGCGCGTGGTCGAGCTCTTCGAAGCCCGCAAACCCCACGAGACCGCCGTCATCAGCGAAATCGATGGCACGGTCAAGTTCGGCGAAGTCTCGAAGGGCCAACGTAAGATCTACGTGGTGGCCGACAACGGCACGGAGAAAGAGTACTCGGTGCCGCGGGGCGTGCACATCAATGTCCAGGAGGGCGAACGCGTCAAGGCGGGCGAACCTCTGATGGACGGACCCTTGAACCCCCACGATATCCTTGCCGTGCTCGGGGAAAAGGAGCTGCAGGCTTATCTGGTCAATGAAATCCAGGAAGTCTATCGCCTGCAGGGTGTGAACATCAGCGACAAGCACATCGAGGTCATCGTTCGTCAGATGATGCGTTGGCGCAAGGTGGAAGATGTAGGCGACACGTCCTTCCTGCTCGAACAGCAGGTGGACAAGTTCAAGTTCGGGGAAGAAAACGAGCGGGTGATCGCGCAGGGTGGGCGTCCGGCAACCGGCCGGCCGCTACTGCTGGGCATTACCAAGGCTTCGCTTTCGACCGATTCGTTCATCTCCGCCGCCTCCTTCCAGGAGACCACGCGCGTGCTCACCGAAGCGTCCATCCAAGGCATGGTGGACCACCTGCGCGGTTTGAAGGAGAACGTCATCGTCGGTCGACTGATTCCCGCGGGCACGGGCATGGAATACTATCGCAACGTGCGCCTCTCGCCAGAGATGGAAGAGGCCGCCGCCAAGGTGCAGGAGGAAGTCTCGGCTGCCTACGAGGAAGCCGAGCGTGCCCTCGAGCTGATGCGTCACGAGGGCGAGACCGAGGAGCTCACCGCGGAATAGTTTCGTCGGGAACGATCACCGATCAGGCCGCCAGTAAGAAGGCGGCCTTTCTCTTAAGGTCTCTCTGCCTAGGCACGCGGGGAACGGGGCGGGCGCCTCACTTCAAATCGATTCGCAGCACGATATTGACCCGCTTGCGATCGTCGAATTGGCTCACTGTCTTGGTGTCGCTCTTGCGTCCCTGGTATTGAGCGTAGACCTCGTAATCCACGTTGGGGGAGAGTTGGGGGAACTGATAGGTGCCATCCGGGCCAACGATATAGCTGGTGACCGCATGGGTGCGGGTGTTGGAAAGGTAGACGACAGAGTTGACGACCGGGTTGTCGTGCTTATCGAGAACCTTGCCGGTGAGCATCCGCCCGGTGGCGGGTTTCTCCTTGGAGTCGGAGGGCATGGCTGCCGCAATCTGCACCATGAGCAGAGTGGCCATGACAACTCGCACCAGACCACAGGGGGGCGCGCCGGGATGCTTATGAGAAATCACCGTCTTCGGCTTCCTCTTCCTCTTCTTCCTCGTCGTATTCTTCCTCCTCGACCGGCTTGAGCTCTATGGGGCTCACGGTGATCACTTCGAAGTCGGTTCCGCACTCCGGGCAAGAAACGATTTCACCTTCATCGACTTCATCTTCCTCGATGTCCAGATTGTTCTCGCATTCAGGACAGGAAACCATAATTGCCCTCCCTTCTATGAAACCCTCTCCTGTTAATAATTAGTGAGTCTTCGCTCACAGGTCAAGTGCTCGATCCCGATAACTGGAGGACGGTGGCGAAACCGCCTGCTTTGCCCACCAGGTGCGGTATTCGCCCCGCCATTGAGGGCGGCTACTTTTCCAGGAATTCCGTGAATGCGCCGATCTTGCCGTAGTACAACCGGATGCTGCACTGCTTGGGAGCAACGTGGGCAAAGGATACTTGCAGTTGCCTAGGCGGGGAGTCAATTTCTCCCAGTTCCATGGGGCTGCGTGCAACGTCCTGTTTCTCATCGTACGCAGCTCCCGGTGCAACATTGCGGTTCACAATCAGCGTCCATTCTTTCCGGTTCGGGATTACGTACATGCTGTAGGCCCCGGGAGAGATGGTTGCGTGGTTCAGCGTCAGGGCCGTGTTGGTGAACAACGTCATGGGCAAGCCGCCCGGTAACCATACTTTGCCGTTGTGCGGCTCATCTTTGGCACTGGCAACCGTGTCCTTATAACGGACGCTGACCTCCTGGCCATCGTCAAAGTCGCACACCGCAGTGGCCAGGTTCGATTCCGCCTGGGGCGCCTGAGCCGACCAGCGCGCCTCAATCATGAGCTGGCTAGCCAACAAGACCGAAACCGCTAACGTGCGCACTCTTGCATACCTCCCCTTTTGGAATGCAATGCGCTGATATTGTACGTCGGGGCTCGGCCCACCGTCACCGAAAGATAACGGGGGCGCGGCGAACACCATTGGGACAGGCCCCAACAGTAGCATCGCCCTTCCGGTCGGACTTGGACTTCAGTGATATTTCTCGACCGGATTCGCGTTGGTAGGGTGTTGAAGCATCGCCCAAGGCGGGCTCAAATCTTATGGCCAATGCGACTAAGCCGTCCTCTCGATTACACATTCTCTATAGCGAAGGCAATGACGAAGTGCTTGCCCGTCAGGCGCTCACCATCCGAGAGGCCGGGCATCAGGTAGAGACGGCACTGGGCCGCAAGGCTGTCGAACAAGCCGTGCGCGCGAAGACCTACGATTGGGTGGTTCTCGGTCCAACCCTGTCGAAGAACGACCGCCACCATCTTCCCTACATGGTGAAGAAGGCCAAGGAATCGATGCGCGTTCTCGTCATGCATACCGATGGCGAAGGCCATCCGGCGGTCGATGCCCATCTCGATACCGGCGCTACCATTCTGGATCTGGTGGCAAAGATTGCTGCCCTGGAATCGAAAGGCGGCGAGATGGCCAAAAGCGCTACGGCACAACACTAGCACCCCAAAATCTCTCCACTACGGCTCCCAAGGCGGTCACCTCATCAGGCACGAATCAAGAAGATAAATTGTGGGATGACGCCCGCTCCGAGCAGCAGGATCAGGCTAGGCCGGAGCGTGGGCCTGACGCACGATTTGCTCGCAGTGGGAAAGCTGGCTTGCCGGAATCAGTTTGCCGCCGAGCGGACCGTCCTTTGATCCCAGTGCTGGCCGCGCCAGCCAAGCTTCAGTAGAATTATGAAAACCCATGGACCCCCAAGCCGCGGCCAGCGGGAATCGTCGCCAGCAGATTTATGCGACCTTGACCGGTCTGCCCTTATTCATCCATTTGGAATGGCCTTTTCACAAGGCCACGTCGGGCGCAGATTTCTTTGTTCTGCACGGCGATGTCCGGCTGGCGAACGCCGAGAATCTGCACGCGCCCGTTGCCGTCAATCTTTCTGCCACGGTGCGTGAGGTTTTGCCCTCCTTGGAACCGGAGCATGCCGAAGGGCCGGTGATCAATACCTTGCGTAAAGAGGTCGACCGGCGGCAGCTGGAGTTTCTGAAGTCGGGGAAACTTGTGCCGGTACATTTTTCCAGCCGACACTGGGATTTCCGGCAGAACAAATGGGTTTTTGGCAAAGCAGGCGATCAAGACCTGCGCGAGCTCATCACACGCAAGGTCTATTGGCAGGGGAAGGTGAATGCCGGTCCCGCCTGGGTGGCAGATCCTACCGAAGCACTCTACGTCGAGAGTTCGACCGACCACCTGCTCGATATCGGGCGCGAGCTGGAGAGACAGGGGCTCATCCGTTTAGCAGGTGTCTTTGCCAGCGCGAGTCCGGCTCTCGTCGCCCAAGCGGAGAAGATCGAAGCCGATGCCCGCCTTGCTTTGGAAGAGCTCGAGAAAAAACACGCCTTCGAGAGAGGGTGAGTTCCTTCGCGATCAAGCTTGATCCCCTCCGGACTCGACCGACCAGCCAGGTCTTGACGCCTAGTCCGCCTTCATGGCATCAATCAGCGCGAAGAGTTGAGTTCGGTCCACTACCTCGACGAACGGCTTACCTTGGGTCTTGCTGCTCACCACATAGATCGTGGGCGTATGCTCGAGATGGATCGACTTGCCAAGATCGCGATCGGCGGTTACTTCGGCCGCCAGCTTCCCCTGGGGGTCGACGGCGAAGGGAAGAATGGTTTTGTGTTCGGCGGCGAACCGGTCGGAAAAGGTCCGCAGATTTTCCGCTGTGATCTCTGGCTGATGCTCAAAAATATAGCTCCGATACTCGTGGCCCAGGGCTTTCGATTGAGAGTCGAAATATCGAGCGATCACGGCGGCCTCAAACGACCATTTGTGAAACGGCAGAGGAAAATCGTGGGTCACGAGAGGAATTTTGTAGGTCTTCGCCGCTTCCTCGAGCAGAGGTGCCGCGCGACGGCAATCGGGACACTCCAGATCCTCGAATACCACGATCGCAACCTGCGCGCCCCTCGGTGGCCGAAGCACCGGATTGACGGGTTCCTGAGCTGCCAGAGAGGCCAAGCTCAGAAGGATCGACCCAACAGTTCGATAAAGTGTTTTCATGATGTCGGTAGGCAGAGAATGTACTATCTTAACCGAGCGCAGCGACCAAGCTCAAAGGCCATTGCCCGAGGATGGATGACGTCGGCAACCGAAGCCGGTTCTACGGCTAAGGGCGCGGTGAAGAAGGAACGAAGCCCTAGGGTGCGGCGGGCGGAAGTCCCGCTGGGGTAGGCCTCAGGCGGCACGCCGACCATCGATCGGGAGTGGCAGCCAGGCATCAATTCTGGTGCCTTCCATGGGTCGCGAGTGAATCTCAAGGCGTCCTCCCAGCACTCGCAGCCGCTCCTCCATACTGCGAAGACCAATACCATACCCCGCCGGCTTTTTCGGATCAAAGCCCCTTCCTCGATCCGCAACTTCCAGGTGGAGTCTCTGGTCTAACCATTCCAGGTGAACCTCAGCCCGGTCGGCGCCGCTGTGCCTTTTGATGTTGCGCAGTCCCTCCTGGGCAATGCGGAACAGACAGAGCTGGGCATCTTCGGGAATGTCACGCGGAACATTCTTGTCCGCAAACTCGACTTGTACTCCCTGCTGTTCCTCGAACTCCTCACACAAGGTCTTCACGGCCGCGACGAGCCCAAGAACCCTCAGAGTTGAAGGGTGCAAGCGATGGGATAAGGAGTGCAAGTCCGCACCCAGTTCGCATACACGATCCGAGAGTTGGCGCAGGGACTGGCCTTCCGGCGCTGGGGCACCGCCGCCGTTTTCCGCTAGTCCTTCGAGCTCAATCGCCAGCATCGCAAGCCGCTGGTTGTAGTCGTCATGCAGCTCGCGGGCGATCCGCTTGCGTTCCTCCTCCTGGGCGTCAATCAAGCGTCCGCTCAAACTGGCTAGAGCCTCCTCGGCCATCTTGCGCTCGGTGATATCTACCGCCATACCGAGCATGCGTTCGGCCTCGCCCTTTCGCGAGTAATAGAATTTGCCCCTAGCGGCTACCCATCGCACGCCGCCGTCCCTTCGCACGATCCGAAACTCCGCGGTGTAAGGCCTCTGGTCTTCGATCGCTTGCGCCATCGTGCGGGAAACGCGTTCCCGATCCTCAGGGTGTACATTGTGATAAAACTGCTGTCCGCTTGCCAGATAGGTATCGGACTCGATTCCGAAGGTGGTCTGCAGGTCGCCGAACCAGAGGCTTTGTCCGCTCACCAGGTCCCAGTCCCAGCCGTGGGACTTGCCGGAGTCCATGGCCAAGCGAAGTCGGTCGTGGGCAACACCGACATCGGAACTGAACTCGCGGTTAGCAAGATAGTCCTGGACGAATACGGCAATCGCCAGCAGCAACCCGGCCACCATGACTATGAGTAAACGCATCTCATGCGTCCCGAATGGTTCATCGGTGCGGAATAGCTCCCATACCCCGACAATCGGAATCGCCAGCACCGCGAGCATAGCCAAGGCGGAACTGTATCGCGTGTTTGTCGTGTCCAATTGGACGGTCTGCGCCAGTTCCGGCGCCTGCCGCCATCCCCGCAGGCCGATGCCCACGAACCAACAGATGGCGGCCGTGAAGAATGGTCCGGTCCAGCCGCCGGAAGTCGGATATCCCAGAGCCCACCGGACGTTCGTGATTAGAGAACCGAGTGTGTACACCGCCGACGCGCCCAACAGGTGCCAATAGATAGACTTCCAAGGCAGGTGGGATCGAGAAATCAGCACGCCCAGAACCACCAGAAGCAGGAAGTTTTCTGTGAAGTAGAAAGCTTCAAAACGGAGGACCATGGACGACAGCTGGGGTATATAGTCGTAGGGAAACAGGAGATAGGCGTAGGCGAAGACCCAAACGAAAAGCAGGACGAGAAAGTTGAAGGTGGCGCGATACGCCCGGCGTTTGGCTAATCGCAAGTGGGGACGGGTCGCCGCGGCTGCGATCATCAGCACGATGTGGAGAAAGGATGGGGACGTCTCGAGCAGGAAGTCCGGGTTCTTGCCTTTGACCACGCCATCATAGAACCAAAGGACCGGCAGTACGGCCCACAAGGCAAAGGCCAGCGCGAGGAAGAACCAGAAGAGCCGGATGGCTTGCCCTGCCCGAATGGCATTGGCGGTAGCGACACCACAAGCCAAAACCAGTAATACGAAATAACTGACTTCTGAGTACGCACTCTGGATCTGGCCCAGGTTGAGGATGATGGCCGTATGGATTATCAGAAGCAGGATGCTGGCCGTGAACCAGGAGCGAACTCGAAATCTCATCCCGCCGGGAAAGAATGCGGTTGGCACGATATCTCCGGCGATATCTCCGGGAACCTTATCTCCGGGAACCTTATCCGTCAGGGAGGATGGGCGCTCGGTCCGGATTTGGCGCTCCTTTCGGCAGTTACCAGCTGAAGCGAACTGCCAGTTGTATGATGCGGGGCGTTACCTCTCCCGATGGACCACCCAGTCCCTTAAAATTCTGCGCGGCGACATAGGTCGCTTGCTGGAAATTGTTCCAGGTCAGCACCCGTCCGTTCGCCCCCAGATAGAGACCGGTGAACGGGTTAATGCAGCTCGCCAAACAGTTGAAGTCGGGGTTGGGCAGCCCGTTCACCTCAAGCTTCGGAAGCGACAGGAAATTCAGCACGTCATTCGCGTTGTTCAAGATGAACAGCGGGTGGTTGAATACGTTGAAAACGTCCATCTTGAGCTCGAGGTTGGCTGCCTCCCATTTCGGAATCTTGACGGTCCGCAACAGCGAAATGTCGAAGCGATAGAGCGGGAGGGTCTGACCCGCATTCCGAACCAGATTTCCGCTGATGTATTGAAAATCGACCGGCGTACCCGTGAAACTATCGACTGGACCCAGGTTGCTGGCTCCGGCCGGGGCATCGTAGGTTGTCTGCAAAGCGGCGCAATTGGCCAGCCCTGCCGCCCGGCAAGCGGCAACGCCCGCCTGACTCACCTCCCGGTTGGTCCCCGAAGTGGACGCGATGTTGGTCGCCACCAGTGCCCCGACGGGGGCACCGGTGCAACCCGCAAGCGTCGACCCCGCAGTGCAAATGGTCGGCCGCTGGTTGGTTTCCGCGCCTATGGCGGGGAAGTTGGATCCCGAAAAAGCGCCGTCGCCCGTCGAGATCGGGAACGGACGGCCGGATTGCAGACTGCCGAGGGCGCCGAAGGTCCAGTTATTCAGGGTGGTTCTCAAGATCGGGGTTTTCAGCAGGTTGTTCGTGTCTGCCACTAGGCTGAAGCTGCCCTGATGGCGCATATCGATCTGCGACAGTGCGTTCTCCTGGCTCAGTGGTGCCAGCGGATTGGCCGGCTCGGACACGCCGTAGAAGTCCTCGGAGTTGTCAATCATCTTCGAATAGATATAGCTGCCGCTGAACTGGAAATGGTGCGACAACCGCTTTTGCCCGGTTACCACCAATGAATTGTACCCGGATGAGCGGTCACTGAAGATGGTGCGGATCGCATCGAAGGACGGGTCAGGGCGTTCCGGCATGTAAACGTAACCCGGGTGCGCCGGGTCGGCGATGGGGGTCGGGAAGTTCGTGTCTTTTTCGCCGAATAAGCGGTGCCCAAATACGCCCTGGTAGCCGATACCGAAGGTCAAGGAAGATCCTACCTGCCGTTCCGCGACCAGCGAAGCCATGTAGAACTGGGGGTTCTTGATGGTCGGCGATAGCGGTCGCACCGTGCCAAAATTTGTGATATTGGCCGAAGTAAACGGTTCGAGGCTGGCCGCACTCGGTGTGTTGGGATACGCCGTCAGGACGGCGCAAGCCGCGGGGTCCGACGGGTGGGGGTTGATGGTGCCGGCCCGGGTGAAACAGTCGGTCGCGGAAATGTTCGTGGTCTCGAGATTTCTTCCGTCAAAAATGCGGGAGTCCACCACGATGTTGAGGAAGGCCATTTCCGTTATCACTCCACCCGCCGCGCGAACCACCGACTTGCCTTGTGGCCCGAACACACGATGCAGGAGCCCGCTATCAAAATTCGGGCTCCAGGCGATCCCCAGGCGCGGCTGCCAGTTGTTCGTATCCGATCCGCACGCCGGGAGCAGACCATTCGACTGCAAACAGCCGCCCGCCACCTTGGGATCGGGGAGGGTGCCGCCGTAGAATGCCCCGTCCTCGACGTCGTAGCGCAAGCCGTAGTTTAGGGTTAGCCCGCGGCTGACTTGCCAAGAATCCTGCGCGTAGAACCCGAAGATATTGTCGGAAGAACGCGTCTCACCCGGTCCCGCTCCGATGGTAAATTGCGTCGGACACAATCCGTAGGGCGCGCAGGACTGTTGCGCGGTAAAGGATTCGTAGCGGCCATAATGGAACTGCTGATACAGATAGTCATAGGGAAAGTGGCTGATATTGAATCCGAACTTCAGCGAGTGATGCCCGTGCATCGAGGAGAAGTTGTCGATGTACTGAAAGCGGTTCTGATAGGTTCCCGTGGGGCAGCAGAAGTTTGCTCCCACGTAGGCGTTCGGCAGGGCCTGGCCGGGTTCGGTGCTGTTCGTCGGCATCGTCGACAGGAAACGATGCCAGTAGAAGCGTGCCTCGTTCAGGATGCGCGGCGTCAGCGTCGAAACCAGGCCGATATTGAGTCCGTTGTCGTGCGCTACCTCTTCGACCAGTCCGCTCGGATCCGTGTTCGATCCCGTCTGAAATAACGCGTTCGTCGAGAAGTCGCGTTGTACGTTGTAGCGCGCCGTCAACATCTGTTTCTCCGTTAGCTTGACGTCCATCCTGGCGGACCACAATAACTCGTCCACGGGCTGATTGACGGTGACGGGCGTACCGAAGGGCAGCAACGTTGCCGGCGAACCTTGGTGTACATTTTCCAGGCTAGCGAACCAGAAGAACCGGTTCTTCTCGAACGGTCCACCCGCCGTAAATCCGTATTCGTGCTTGAAGAAAGGAGCCCGATCGGGCGGATTGGTCAGGTTGTAAAAGTAACTGGACGCCCCCAGGTTGCGACCGCGGAAGTAGGCGTGAGCATCCCCGTGAAAGTTGTTCGTTCCCGACTTGGTGATCACGTTGACGATCGTATTTCCCGCCTGCCCGTATTCGGCGTTGTAGTTGTTGGTGAGAACCTGGACTTCCTCCACCTCCTCTACGGAAGCGCCCAGGGCATCCCGGGCGGAAATTACCTGGTCGGAAATGTTGCCGCCATCCACGTTAATGTTGATCCCGTGGTCGTTGACGTTGCCCGGACCCACGATGTCAAAGGAACTCCCGGAGTAGTCGTACTTCAGTCCTGGAGCGAAGGCAACCAAGCCCAGGTAGTCGTTGGCTACGCCGCCAAAATCTTGGTAGGAAGTCGTCGTAGGCAAATTGGCCACATCACGGTCATTGATCACGGTCGAGACATCGGTCTTGGTCGTCTCAAGCAAGGGTGTTTCCGATACCACCAGCACGCTCTCGGTGCGGCCGGCGGGCACCAAGTTAAAATTGACGTCGCGTTGCTCCCCGACCTGCAATTTCAGGTTCTTTGCTTGGGCCGGTGCGAACGAACCGGCCTCAACACTGATGTCATAGATGCCCGGCGTCAAGTGATCAAACTGATAGAGACCATCGTCTGTGGTATCGGTCTTCCGAACCATCCCGGTCTCGACGTTGGTCGCGGTTACCGTCGCTCGAGACACCGACGCTGCCTTCGGATCCAGCACTCGGCCCGCGATGGTCGCAAACGCAGCACTTTGACCCGCGGCCCCCTTTGCTAGGAGCAGCAGGAGAATTACCAGGGTCGAAATACAGGAATGTTTCTTGGTAGCGTCGTCGGCCGGCCGCAGAAACCTCGACTTCGACTCGTTCCTGCCCATGCTCATCGGCTTGCCCCGAGAAGAGTTCCGTCAGTAGCTAGCTAGACTTCCAAGACCTCGCGGATCCGACGAACTCAATTCGAAGGCGCGATCGAGTGACGTATCCTGACGCACCAGTGGACGATGCGGCGATGGCGGACTCCTAGCCGGTTGCCAGTTGGCTCAAGCAGTTCGCTCCCCAACGCTCAGAAAGAAAAGGCTTGCTGCCAGTAGAGAGGCTAATCCCGCCGGGCTTCGATCGTAAGCTGTCGTTCCGAGGAAGGCCCCTGTCAATACTGACAGGGGGTTGCGCAAAACCAATGGTCCGAGCTCGACAAAAGCATGACAGGAGTGTCAACCCTGGTCTCGGAGTTCACAGCAACCGCAGCTGGCCTTGTTCAAGGGCCAAGAGCTTTTCCTTGATCGCCAACCCTCCGCCGTACCCGGTCAGCTTGCCGTTGCTGCCAATGACACGATGACAGGGAATTACGATGGGAAGCGGGTTGGAGCCGTTGGCCAGACCTACCGCTCGGGAAGCATGAGGATTTCCTACGCGATTGGCCAGCTCCCGATAAGAAATGGTTTCTCCATAGGGGATGCCACACAGCTGGTTCCATACCCTGAGCTGAAACGACGTCCCCTCGGGGGCCAAGGGCTGGCTGAAGCACTCCAGCTCCCCGGCAAAATAGGCGCGAAGCTCGCGAATCAGGGCCGTGAATGGGGTCCGGTCCTTTGTCCAAGAAGGCTCGGGCCGCGCTCGCCTTCTACCTTCTACAAATTGAATCTGACGCAGGCCAGCCTCATCAGCGGCGAGCAACAATCGCCCTACGGGGCTTTCGATCTCGGTATAACGGACCGTGGCCATACCTCTTTATCCGATGCTAGATCCACGGTTCGTGCTTCATGAATCGCCCCCAACCGGGATAGAACGGAGAGATACCGAATAGGCTTTCTGCCACGGGTAGCTTTTTACAGGACGGCGGCTTGCTGCTTGCGGCGCGCCTGGATCTCGATATAGACATTCACCAAGGAAACCGCTGCCGGGGTGACGCCGGGAATGCGGGAAGCCTGGGCCAGTGTGCGGGGGCGGATCTTGCCCAGTTTTTCCCGCATCTCGCGCGAAAGGCCGCTCACGGAATGGTAGTCAAACCACTCCGGAATGGCGCGCTGTTCCGCCTTTTTCAGGCGGTCTATGGCACGCTGCTGCTGCAGAAGATAGCCTTCGTACTTGATCTCGGTCTCGACCGATTTAAGCTCGTCGCGCACTGCCGCAGGCAGAGATTCCGTGCTGCGCTCCGGCTGAACCTTGTGGTCGAAAAATTCCGGGGCCATCGCGCGCAGCACCGGAACCAGATCTTCAATTCTGATCTCGGGACGTTTGAGCAGTTGGGCCAGGGATTGTCCCACCAGCGAGCGCCAGACGAGATGGTTGGACGGCTGGCTGGTTGTCGCCAACTTTGCAGCTGGAGCCGATAGGTCGGCTTGCTCCTGCTGCACTGGTCTCTGGACGGCGGACGAAATCGGTACCGTCATGGCTTCCGTTAGCCTGGTTTGGTTGAGCAACTGCTTCATCTGGTCGAGGCGCTTCTGCTTGCCGAGAAACTCCCCCCAAACCGCCTGGGAGATAAGACCGACGCGATGTCCGTGCGGGGTGAGGCGGCGATCCGCGTTGTCGATCCGCAGATGGAGCCGGAACTCGGCTCGCGAGGTGAACATGCGATAAGGCTCATTGGTGCCCTTTGAAATCAGGTCGTCGATCAGGATCGCCGTATAGGCTTCGGTGCGATCGAGGATAAGCGGCGCCTGCTGCCTGATTTTCAAGGCCGCATTTACTCCCGCCATTAGGCCTTGACAGGCAGCTTCCTCATAACCGCTGGTGCCGTTGATTTGGCCCGCCAGGAACAAATTGCGGATCTTCTTGGTCTCGAGCGTGCGCTCCAGTTCGGTCGGATCAATGGAGTCGTATTCGATGGCATAACCGGGACGCAGCATTTCTGCGGTCTCCAGGCCGGGAATGGATTTGAGAAGGGCGATCTGGACCTCAACCGGCAGCGAGGTGCTCATGCCGTTGACATAGACCTCATGGGTATTCAAGCCTTCCGGTTCGAGGAAAAGCTGGTGGGTGATCTTATCGGGAAATTTGACGATCTTATCTTCAATCGAAGGGCAGTATCGCGGGCCAATCGATTGAATCTGGCCGCTGTACATCGGCGAACGGTGGACGTTCTCGCGGATGATGCGGTGCGTTTCCGGTGTCGTCCAGGCGATATAGCAAGGGACTTGGGAATCGTAATGCGCGATGCGTTCGGTACGAAAGCTGAAGGGCGTTGGATCCGGATCGCCCGGTTGGAGCTGGAAGCGCGACCACTCGATGGTACGACCATCCAGGCGAGGAGGAGTACCGGTTTTCAACCGGCACCCGCGCAACCCGAGTCGCTTGAGCGCCTCTCCCAGAAGCACAGCGGGCGGTTCGCCCGAGCGCCCGGCAGGATATTGTTGTTCGCCACAGTGGATGAGCCCGTTGAGAAAGGTGCCGGTGGTGATGATGACGGCGGCAGCGCCGACCGTGCGGCCGTCGCGCAGCTTGATTCCACGGCAGACTCGGCCAGCCAGGTCCTCGCTGGCGGGCTCGTCCATGATCAAGTCGGCGACCTCGGCCTGCTTGATTTTCAAATTGGGCTGCGATTCCAGGACCTCGCGCATCTTCAGGCGGTAGGCCTGTTTGTCGCACTGAGCCCGCGGCGACCATACGGAGGGACCGCGCGAGGTGTTGAGCAGGCGGAACTGGATGCCGACCGCATCGGTGATTTCCCCCATGATCCCGCCCAGGGCATCCACCTCGCGCACCAGGTGTCCTTTGGCGATCCCACCGATGGCCGGGTTGCAGGACATCTGTGCAATCAGATCGACGTTCAGGGTATAGAGCGCGGTCTTCAGACCCATGCGTGAGCTGGCCGTGGCCGCTTCACAGCCGGCGTGACCGGCACCCACGACCACCACATCGAAATGCTCGGTAAATGGCGCCACTCGAGCGAAAATCCCCCTGCCTGCGAATGACAGTATTGTAGCAACTCGGGTGCAACCACTCGCGGCCCAGCGAGCTCTGTAGGTGGAGAATCTCGCTCGCGAGGACTTCGAGCAGGGCCGATCTCCAACCTCATTTTCCGATGCAAAATGTGCTGAAAATGAGGTTCAGAATGTCGTCGCTGGTGGTGGCGCCCGTGATTTCATCGAGAGAACGAAGACCGTTATAGAGGTCCAGTAAGAGCATCTCATGAGGAATCCCTTGATGGACGGCCGCCTCGGCTGCGCCCAGAGCCGCGATCGACTGGCGGACCAGATCTTGCTGTCGCAGACTGGTGAGAAAACCTGCCTCGGGTTGCGCGCCGTTTTCTCCCCCCACTTGGCGCAAGATCTCGGCTCGCAGCTCGGGTATGCCTTCCCCTGTCACCGCAGAGGTGGCTACCGAAGGAAGCTCGAAAGGGAGAGCGGCAGGGGCGCCCCTGCCGAGATCGGACTTGTTTTCGACTACAATGGCCCGCCTCGGATGGACTTGGTTCAACACCTCTTCGTCTTCGCGGGTGATCGCCTGCGACCGATCGAGAACGACGAGAACCAGGTCGGCATCGGCAAGGGCTTCGATCGCTTTGCGAATGCCAAGGCTTTCGGCTTCATCCAGGGCTTGGCGGATGCCGGCCGTGTCCACCAATTTCACGGGAATTCCCCCAAGGGCGACGGTTTCACTGACCAGGTCCCGGGTGGTTCCCGGGGTGGCCGTGACGATCGCCCGCTCACGCTCCACTAGGCGATTGAACAAGCTCGACTTCCCCACGTTGGGACGGCCCACGATGGCCAGGGTCAGGCCCTCATGAACCAGCTTCCCGTAGGCGAAGGAACCGGCGAGTGCTTCGAGCGGTTGCCTGACGGCGAGGATGCGCAGAAGAATCTGCTCGGCGGGCAGGATGGAGACATCGTCCTCGGCAAAGTCGATGCCGGCCTCGAGAGCCGCGATGAGCTCGACCAGCCTCTGCTTGACCGGCTGCAGGCGTTTCGATAAGGCTCCTTCCAGCTGCTGGGCGGCGACTTTGGCTTGATAAAGCGTTTGCGATTCAATCAGATCTCGTACCGCTTCGGCTTGGGTGAGATCAATGCGGCCATTCAGAAACGCCCGCATGGTGAATTCGCCCGGTTCCGCCAGGCGTGCTCCGCGGGCGATCGCCATTTCGACAACATGCCGCAAGACGACGGGAGAGCCGTGGGCGGAGATTTCGACGATGTCATCGGTGGTGTAGGAATGGGGTCGGGCGAAATAGGTGACCACCACTTCATCGATCGGCGCCGAGTCGGAATCGGCCTCCGTGCCATCCTTTTCTGGGGGAGAATTCTCACCGGAACTTGCAGGGGAGGGAGCTGGTTCGATCAATTCGCCGAATATCGCGTGTCCGGGCACGAGGTCGCGTGGCAGTCGCAACATCGGTGCGGCGATCGTTCTCGCCTCTGAGCCGGCCAGCCGCACCACCCCAAGGCCACCCCGTCCCGGCGGAGTGGCGATGGCGACGATCGTATCATCCAGATTCACCACTCCAGTTTCAAGTTTCCGGTTTCGGCTTGCAAGCGGCCGTGAGGGATGCCCAGGCGTCGGGACGGCCCGCCTAGGCCTTAAGGAACTGTTTTGGGGGTACGGGGAGCCGCCGGGACGTAGCTTTTGGGATAGACCACGAGGCATCGGTGGGGGCCCTCGCCTCGGCTTTCTGTTCGCAAATCGGCATAGTCGCGCAGAGCCAAATGCACAATGCGGCGCTCCCGGGATGACATGGGGGCAAAGGCATAAGGGATGCCACTGGTGCGCACCTTCTCGGCCGCCACGGTGGCGGCCATGCGCAGTTCTTCGATGCGCAGGGCGCGCTGATTCATGCAGTCAAAGCAGATCTTTTCATGTTCGTTGCCCGAAAGACGAAGCATCTCGATGGCCAGCAGTTCGAGCGCCCGCAGCAGTTCTCCGTTGCGTTCGAGCAGCAGCGACGAGTCCGGACCGGAAAGCTCCACCAGAATCTCCGGCCGTTCCCAATCCCGTTCCTCGGCGAGCAGCGGATCGACCGTGATGCGATATTTCAGGCGCAAGCCGCCCTGGACGACGACACCGCGCAGGAACTCATCAATTTTCTTGGCGGCAGCGACTTTATCGACGATGGACATGGGTTCTCAACTCCCGAGTTGTGGTCGAATCGCACAGACCGACGGTCTACTTTTTCTCCCGTTTTCGGGCACGCTTCAGAGCAATAGCACGCATCTCCTGGCCCAGGCCCGTGCGGTTCATCAACGCCTGCTGCGCGATGGCGATCAAGCTCCCCTCCATCCAGTAGAGACACAGGCCGGCGGCCAGATTGA
>DASPTQ010000284.1:0-7807 GCA_035623335.1 Terriglobales bacterium | reverse complement strand
GAACTACATGCCGAAGATCCAGGCAAGGCACCAAAATCACTGTTTTGTCATTAGAGATTGTCCGTATTTTGTCCGTGAACGGGGTACGGAAGGGGCCGAAAGCAACCAAAGATACACAAGCCTAACTTGCTGAAAACGCGAAGCCGTCCCAAACCAGCCCAAGCCATCCAAAATACGGAAACGGGTTCGAGTCCCGTGGGCCGCTCCAGCTTTCCGGGCGTTCGAGCGAGGATCTCCCCTGTAACCTCTCGAAAGTACCGATGATTCCAGATAGGGTTACGCATGGCTATTCTTCAGGGGTTCCAGATGGCGCGAAGCGCAGGAATTACGCTGGCCACTCGGGCCACGCAGGCGCGCGGCGGCCTGTCGCTCAGACACTGACGCGCTTGCTCGCCGCCGATTCCTCCTCATGCTGCCACTGCTCCCAGCTTGGCAGTCTCTGATCGCCGGTAATCAGCCGTGCCCCACGCTCATAGGTGAAATAGGACCAGGCCCACTGGATAAACACCGTTAGGCGATTGCGAAATCCGATAAGAAAGAAGATATGGACAAAGAGCCAGGCAAGCCAAGCCAGGAATCCGGAAATGTGAATCTTTCCGAATTGGGCGATGGCTGCCGCACGGCCAATGGTCGCGAGACTGCCTTTGTCGAAATAGTGAAAGTTCTTTCGCGGCTCGCCGCGGAGATCGCGTTCGATATTACGCGCCGCTGCCTCTCCCTGCTGGATGGCTACCGGGGCCACCCCGGGCAGAAATTCTCCGCTCTCCTGTCGGAACGATGCCAGATCGCCAATGACGAAGACCTCGGGGTGGCCGGGAATGCTCAGATCCGGAGTCACGAAGACGCGTCCAGCCCGATCGACGGGGACTCCCAGCTTTCGTCCGAGCGGCGAGGCGGAAACCCCCGCCGCCCAAAGGATCACTGCGGCTTCCAGGCGCGTTTGCCCCATCCAAACCACCGCCGGTTCGATCTTGGTGACCATGGCAGAGGTGCGTACCTCGACTCCCAAATCCCGAAGCTGTTCCTCGGCACTGCGAGAGAGGTCGGGGGAGTAGGTTGGCAGGATGCGCGGCCCGCCTTCTAGGAGAATGATCCGCGTGGTTCGAGGAGTAATGGAGTGGAATTCATGGGCCAGCACGTGGCGGGCGATCTCCGCCAGCGTTCCCGCCAGTTCCACCCCGGTCGGTCCCCCGCCGACAATGATAAAGTTCAGCGGCATGGCGGGTTTGCCGGCTGCCGCCTGGCGTTCGGCCAGCTCGAACGCGAGCAGAACGCGGCGGCGAATTTCGAGTGCATCTTCAATCGTCTTCAGCCCAGGCGCATACGGCTCCCATTCATCATGTCCAAAATAGGCATGGCTAGCGCCCGCAGCGACGATCAGGTAGTCGTAGGCAAGCTCCAGATCGGGCAGCTTGACCACCCGCCGCTCGACATCGAAATCCCGGACCTCTCCCAGCAGGACCTCGATGTTCGACTTGTGGCGAAACACCCAGCGGATCGGGGCGGCAATCTCTCCAGGAGAGAGCCCAGCCGTGGCCACTTGGTAAAGTAATGGTTGAAATGTGTGGTAGTTCCTACTGTCAATGAGGGTTATAGCCACTGGCGAACTAGCGAGCGTATGAGCCGCTTTCAGGCCGCCGAATCCTGCTCCGACGATTACCACACGGACTTGGTGGCCGATTGCCATCCGGGAACTCTCCAGGGTCGAGGCTCTGTTATGCTGACAGGAGGGAATGTACCCTCTCCCCCTACTAGATTCGGGTTATGGCCTCGGAGTCGAAGAGTTTTGTCGAGCAGATCCCTCGTGCCTCCTCACCTGAGGTTCGCCCCGAAGACGCGGCAAGGCGGCGCCCGGCCTCGAATCTGCTCAGTTTGTTCGAAGTCGGTCTGGTATTTGGGCTGATTCTCGCGGCCGTGTGGACGCCCCTAGGTGGTATCAATTTTGCGGTCAGCCTGGCCGCAGCGGCGCTTATCATCGTGCTCGCCTTCCATGCGCACTCGCCCGACGAGCTGGGTCTCGTCCGGCCGTTTTCCGGTGCTCTGGTGACTCTCGCCGCCGGTGCGCTGTTGGTCTTTGTGATTGCCGCCATTGGTTTGCTCACCAGGACTGTCGGGCCACCCCAACCACTACCCTGGTTCCGCGCCTGGCAGTACGCGATCTGGGCGCTTCTGCAACAATTCATTCTGCAGTCCTTCATGTATCTGCGACTGGAATCCGTGGTAGGCGGCCGACGAGCCGTGCTTACGGCTGCCGTGCTGTTCTCCGTGGCTCATATCCCGAATCCCTGGCTCGTGGCCTTAAGTCTGGTGGGCGCTTTGTTTTTCTGCGAAACCTTTCGCCGCTATCGCAACATTTTTCCGCTGGGGCTGGTGCATGGGGCTCTCGGCCTGACCATTGCTGCCAGCCTGCCGGATCGCTGGCTGCATCATATGCGAGTCGGACTTGGTTATCTGATGTACCATGCCTAACGAGGCCTTACGCTGTTCCCTGTAATCTGATCGCTGGACGCGAGCCGACACTTTGCCTTCACCAACGTCTCCAGTCGAAGGGAATTCAGATCAAGTACCACCGCAGTCGGACGATGAAAGCCGGGAGGGCGCGTCTCGGAACGAAGCGGTTGCCGACGTCCGTCATTGGCTGTTCTGGTTCTTTCCCTCGGTTGCAGATGCATTGTTTGTGGCGATCCTGCTAGGGCTGAGTTGCGGTGCGCTGGGACGTCTGCTGTTGCGCGATGCCGGGATTGGCTGGCACATTCGCAACGGCGAGCAAATCCTCGTAACCCACACGATCCCGCACACCGATTCCTTCTCCTCCAGCATGAACGGACACACCTGGTATGCCTGGGAATGGCTGTACGACATTCTGGCGGCCATGATTCACTACGCCTTCGGACTCAACGGGGTGGTGTTTTACACCGCGGCAATCATCGCTGCCACCTTCGTGCTGGCCTTGTATTTCGGATTGCGCCGCGGGGCCACGCTTCCGGTGATGCTGTTGCTGCTGCTGCTCTCCCTCGGGGCATCGGCTGTACATTTCCTTGCCCGCCCCCACGTGCTCAGTTGGTTTCTCACCGTAATCTGGTTTGAGCTGCTCGATTCCTCTTCCGATCGGGGGAATCGGCATCTGCTTTGGCTTCCTGCGTTAATGGTCCTGTGGGTGAATGTGCACGGTGGCTTCGTGCTCGGATTTTTACTGCTGGCCATTTACCTGGCGGGAGGTGTCATCGAGTATTTCACTCGCCAGGAGGAGGGCGAAGCACGGGCAAAGCGGATCCAGTGGCTGGGAGCCATCGCCTTAGTTACCTTTGCCGCCAGCTTTGTCAACCCCTATGGCTACCATCTGCACGTCCACGTCTATCGCTATCTGTCGGACCGCTTTCTGATGAACCAGATCAGCGAGTTCCTTTCTCCGGATTTTCACGCTCGCGCCCAGGCATGCTTCGCAGTTCTGTTGATCTTGTCCATCTTGACGCTGGCGAGCGCGCGTCGGGCCATCGGAATCTCGCAACTCCTGGTTGTAGTTTGTGCCGCGTACCTTGGCTGCTATGCCACTCGCAATTTGCCGACATCAGCGCTGCTCCTGGCGCTGGTTGTGGCGCCGATCCTTTCGGATTCCATTGCACATGGCAACAGAAGTTCAACCACGGCTTTATGGTTGAAAAGGTTGCTCGGCAGGCTCGATTCCTTTGGCTTCCGTATGCGCAGCCTAGAGCTCGGATTGCGCGGACATTTTTGGATGCTGGCGGTTTTTGTGCTGGGTCTCTGGGCCTGTTTCAACAACGGGCGGGTTGGCTCGACCCAGCTGTTGCACGCCTATTTCGATGACAAGCGGTTCCCGGTCGAAGCCACGAATTACATTTCCGAGCATCGCATACGCGCACCCATTTTCAGCTTGGATTACTGGGGGGGATACTTGATCTACCGAATCTACCCGCAGGGCAGAGTGGTGCTGGACGACCGCCACGACCTCTACGGGAGTGAATTCTTTAAGCAATACTTGAAGGTAGTTCTGGTCCAGCCAGGGTGGGAAAAAGTGCTCGATCGGCTGGGGGCTGACTGGGTGTTGGTGCCGGGCGGGTCGTCGCTCGCGAATATGCTGAGGCTTACCTCCGGATGGACCATCGCGCACGAGGACGGGACGGCGGTGCTGTTTGAGAGAACCAGCAATCCTGGCGCGAGCTTGGCCCGGGAGTGATAAAGGCAAACACTGGCTACTTCAGTAGGTACTCTTACACGAACCTACTTTCCGGCGATCACAAACAGCGGTTTGGTGATGTTCTTGACCTTATTGGTAGGGCGCAATCCGTTCCAGAAACTTGCGCATTGTGGGGTCGCGCTGCAGCGACACACAGAGCCGTTCATGATCAGGATCGTCCTCAACTTACTCCTTTGCTCAAATGATGTCGGAGCGGCTAAATTAGGCACTGACCGTGGAGCCAGAGCCAGAGCAGGAAATCAGTACGATTTCGGTGGCCGCTTATGTCCGCCTGGTGCGGAGGAACGCGAACTTCCGGCGCCTATGGATTGCCCAGATCGTCAGCGAGATCGGCGACTGGTTCTACTCCCTGGCCATCTATAGCCTTTTGCTGCAGCTCACCGGGCAAGCTCGGTCGGTTGCCTTAGCCCTGGTGTTGCAGGTCATACCCCAGACTCTGTTCGGACCGCTTTCGGGGATTGTCAACGATCGCATTCGCCGCAAGCAGGTCATGATTGCCACTGATCTGGCCCGGGTAGGGATTGTCTCCGCCATGCTGCTGGTGCGTTCCGGGGCCCGGATTTGGTGGGTGTATCCGCTGCTGTTTCTCGAAAGCGTAATGTGGGCGTTCTTTGAGCCGGCACGAACGGCGGTCATTCCCAACATCACCACCAGCGAAGACTTGATCCTGGCCAATACCCTTTCCTCGACCACTTGGTCTCTGAATCTCGTCGCCGGATCGGCGCTGGGCGGAGTCGCACTTGCCCTGCTGGGATACAACGCTTCCTTTGTCCTCAACGCGTTGTCCTTTCTGTGCTCGGCGTTTTTCCTCAGCCGCATGCGTTTCGAGGAACCGCACGCGGCGGCATTTCCCAAATTACGGGTTCTGGATTTGCTCGATTACTCGCCGCTGGTCGAGGGTCTGCAGTACGTACGTCGGGACCCGCGATTGCTGGCAACGGTGCTGGTAAAGAGCGGGCTGGCACAGATGGGCGTGAGCTGGGTCCTATTTACCGTGATGGGGCAGAGAGTGTTCCCGCTGCACAGTCCGTACATCGATCCTCAACGCGGTGGGGTGCTCGGCATGAGCATGCTGTTGGGGGCCCGCGGCATCGGAGCCCTCTTTGGGCCACTGGCCTCGGCCCGCTGGGCCAGCCATCGCGAAAGCCGACTGCGCTTGGGAATTCTGATCGGCTTCCTGTCGGTGGCTCTGGGGTACACCATGCTGGGCAGTGCCGGTTCTCTGGCGCTAGCATCCTTCTGGGTGGTGATCGCGCACTGCGGAGGCTCGACGGTTTGGGTCTTTTCTACGACCCTGCTGCAACTGAATACCGAGGACAAGTTTCGCGGACGGGTGTTCTCGGCTGAGCTTGGGCTCTCGATGCTGACGCTCGCCGCCGGCGCCTATGCGAGCGGATGGTTGCTGGATCGAGGGCTGGGTCCTCGAGCGGTGGCGATTACGATCGGGGTGGTGATGCTTGTTCCGGCAGGTTTGTGGGGCTACGCCATGCGGCTGTGGAAAACGGAGAGGCCGGAGGCCGAAAAGACAGCGCTGAGCCGTGGTGAATTCTCGTAAGCATACGGCTTTCTATGCCTGACGCGGGAATCTTAAACCAGCGTTTCTACAGCTGATCGATCTTGGCTGCCATGATGAAATCGCTCTCACTTAGGCCGTCAACCTTGTGTGTCCAAAGAGTGATTTCAGCCTTACCCCAAGTGAGGAGAATATCGGGATGGTGTCCCTGCTCTTCGGCGAGCGCCCCGACGCGATTGACAAAATCGAGCGCCTGCTTGAAATCAGGGAAGGTAAAGGTGCGGGCAATGTGGTGTTCGTTGACAATCTTCCAATGCTCCCCTTGCGGAAGTTGCTGATGGATTTGGTTCAGTTCTTTGCCCTTGAGCGGTGGCACGCCGCCACGGCAGGGAACACAGGTTTTACTGGCAAGAGAGGGCATAGCGGAACTCCTCGAGATAGATTAGACCATATCTTCCACCCTTGCGGGCCACAGCTTGGAACTAGCGATCGGTGTGACCGGATGCACGAAGTGCGATTGTCGCCCCGCCCAGATCTGCACGAAACACACGAGAACCGGCCTACTGCCTAAAGTACAATAAGCGGCGTCCGCGGCATTCGGCGGCTAGCACGCCGCTCAAGGGTGCGGACTTTCGATCACTATGCGCTTGCTAAACAAAGTCGCTGTCGTCACAGGTGGCACCTCTGGTATTGGGGAAGCCACGGCCATCCTTTTTGCCAAAGAAGGCGCGAGCGTCGCCATCACAGGCCGTAACCTGGAACGGGGCGGCCACGTGCGTGACACGATCGTCCGCACGGGCGGAACAGCAATTTTCGTAGCCACCGACGTGCGCAAGGCCGAAGACTGCCGCCGTGCGATCGACCAGACGGTGAGCGCTTTCGCCCGCGTCGATATTCTGTTCAACAACGCCGGCGTCTTCTACCCGCACACCGCGCTCGACTGCAGCGAGGAGGAGTGGGACGAACAAATCGACGTCAGCCTCAAGGGCACGTTCCTGATGTCAAAGTTCGCTTTGCCGGAGATGATCCGCCGAGGCAGTGGAGTCATCATCAACAATAGCTCGGGGTGGGGGATGGTGGGTGGAGACTCGGCCGTGGCCTATTGCGCCGCGAAAGGCGGCGTGGTCCTGCTCACCAAAGCGATGGCAATTGATCATGGACGCCAGGGGATTCGCGTGAACTGCATATGCCCCGGCGACGTTGATACTCCCATGCTTCCCGAAGATGCGCGTATGCGGGGCCTGGAGTGGCAAACCTATCTTGCTGGCTGCGCCAATCGGCCGCTGGGACGAATTGGAACTGCCGATGAGATCGCCAAAGCTGTGCTGTTTCTCGCTTCCGACGACTCTTCTTTTATGACTGGGGCTGCTCTGGTAGTGGACGGCGGCGGTATTGCAGACTGATCAGGAACGGAGACGATCTGTGCAGTTGTCCTTGCTGCTACCCATTCCCACAGGTTGTCGGAACCCATCAGTGGAGTTCGAAGCCACTCCGCTCGACCAGTGATCGCGGAGACCAAACTCTCTCATTCGCGCACCTTGAGGATGAGAAAGTAATCCATGCCGTCATGCTTCCAGTCCAACTGCTGTTCCGTCACATACCCCGCATCCGTTGCTTCCCGGATCACTACTTCGCGATTCACGCCGTGATTCTCTCCGTTGCCCTTCCGTTCGATGATTCCTACCCGCGCTCCCGGCTTGAGTGAAGCACGTAGGTTGCGCAACAGGGTGACCGGATGCTCGACCTCGTGGTAGGTCTTCAGCAGCAGTACAGCATCCACGGCGTGAGGTGGCAGCTTCGGATCATCCGGTTCGCTCAGGATTACCTGTACGTTGAGCAGGTTCTCCTGCTGCGCTCGGTGCTCGATGAACTGCGTGGCCTTTGGATTGATGTCGACCGCGAAAACGGTTCCACTCGGGCTAACTCGACGTGCCGCTTGCACGGTGAACCAACCTGATCCTGCGCCGATATCGGCGACGGCTTTCCCGGCGTTGATCTGGAGCAAGTCCATGACTCGATCGATCTGAAGACGCTCCGCCCGTCCCGGCGACTCGAATACGGAGAGATCACCGGTATAT
>DASPTQ010000283.1:0-130667 GCA_035623335.1 Terriglobales bacterium | reverse complement strand
GCTGGGGATTGTAGGGTACAGCATCAGTTCCGTACTCCCAAAAGAACACACCTCCAACCCAGTTCGGAACATCGGGATGGAAGGCATAGCCCTCGTTGAGCAGCTTCGTGAGCTTAGCTTTATTTGGCCTGCCTTTGCTGTAGCCCCATTCCCCCATGCCAAGTTTGGCGTTGGGAAATATCTTGTGCAATTGGGTGAATAACGCCGCAAGATCAGGGTTGAAATTCAGGCATTTGTCGCGGTAATAGCTGAGCAGGACATAATTCAATCCCGCTTTCATATCAGAAGGAATGTTCTGGGTCGCCCAGGTGATCGGATCGTACGCAGGCCCCATGCTCGTGGTGCATGCTGGGTTGGGCTCGTAGTAAAGAGTGAGGGCCGCTGCTTGTCCCGCATTCTTCACGATGTGATAAGCATTGATCATCTTCGTGATCACATCTTTGTCGGTTGTGTTTGGAATTGTCCAGGGACAAGTTTGACCTTTTATCGGGATTGGATCGGAATTGTCGAGCCAGTTGCCGTTGATTTCGTTTCCGACTTCCCATATATCGACGTAATCTCCAAGAGTGGACAGGTACTCGTTCCAGCGTGCTTCGTGATCTGCGACCATGAAGCAGAACTCATAAGCCGAGTCGATGACCTCCGCGAATATGTAGGCTTTACTCGATATCGCTTTCGTCGCTGCCAGGTATGTGCTGGCTCTCGCACCTTTATTGCTATCGGTCCCCTCCAGCTTATAGGTCAGGCGAACAGTGGGGACCGAAGACAGATTGCCCACGGACTCGAGTACGTCATTCAGGTATTTGTCCTTTCTGATGTCTCGGTTATCAGCGACCGTGACACCGTGAATCGGTATTGGAATTGTTGGCGATGAGCGGTCGACGACGTGTTTGTCTTGCTTGCCTGGTGACTGACCGCATATCGCGGCCGACGAAAAGGAAAGCACCAAGACAATCAGAAGAAAATATCTTTTCATCAGTGCGCCCTGTTTGTTCGCTATCCACGCGGGAAGAAACACCGCATTATTGCCGACCGTGCTCATTAAGTCCTTCGTTTGCTGCCGGGTTAGGAATTCGATTCCCATCTCCCACCCCCAATTATGCCCATTTCCCGGAACCAGACAGGGACGACCTGGTTTTTCTTGACCTTACTGACACTCCCTGGTCTTTCGTCTTCAATAACTTGCGTGTTTGCAACGCGGCCCGGAGAATTCGGCTTACAGGTCCGGCTGCCACAAACTATCTTGTTTTCAATGGTTTAGAAAATCGACGCCTTCCATTGTGACGCGACTTCGCCTCACGGCCACGAAAACCAAGTGCCTCGCGTTAATCGCTCCGGTTTTCATACCCTCCTATGGATTGAGACTGAGCGGTTCCGCGCGGAGCCAGTGGGAGGAACGGTGTAGGGTCCGCACTGTATCACGGTTTTCTAAAGGAGGTGGCTATCAATCGACCGCAGTTTTCTCCGCTTTGCCATCTCATTCGCAATGGCTTTTTTTTCGTGCTCAGACAATAGTCGCGCTGCCAAGGGGAAGATCAGCTCATCTTCGGCGTTAATATGCTGCTGGTACATGGCGATGAGATCTGCGACCGAGGCGCGGAACCTGTCAACTTCGGGAGCTGAGAGAGGCCCACGGAAAAGATATTTCGCTCCCAGTTGTTCCACCTCTGAATGCAGCGGAGCAGCCCAGCGATGATCGGCTTCCAAGCGGTCGAGCCTAAGAAAGGCCGACCCAACTTCCAGATCACTTAGCTGTCGTAGTCGTGGGAAGAGAGACTCCTCTTCATCGGCAGTGTGTTTGGGAGCCGCTTCTGCAAAGTAACGCAGAGCCGATTGCAGGGCACGGGTTGTCTCCTCGCTGGGGGGCTGGTCAATTATTTTGCCGACTGCTTCCAAGATTCCGAGGAACATCTCCACTCGCCGGTGGCAGTCATACAAGAGGCCGGTGGGATCGCTGAAGTTGTGCGACTTTGCTCCGATTTGAATAGGCATATAGTCACTCCCAGAGTCCGCAGAACACAGAATACGTCGCTGAACCACCACTCACCGTGACTTTAGTCATAGCCTGCGCTTGATGAAGGACTTAACGTGAAATGTTGCTTCGCAGCCACTAAGGGGAGAGAGCAGTGGAGTCTCCGCAACCTCTATACAACGTCCGGCTTGCGGACCACCTTTATTGGCGGGAACAGATCAAGTGTCAGTACGCTTGTCCGGTCCACACCGATGCGCGCGGTTATGTGCGCGCCATTGCTGAGGGCGATTATGAGCAGGCATATTTGATCGCTCGTGGTCCGAATCCCCTGGCGTCTCTTTGTGGACGGATTTGTGGCGCTCCCTGCGAGGCTGCATGCCGACGGGGAAGCATCGACCAACCGATCTCCATTCGCGCCCTCAAGCGCTTCGCCTGCGAGAAATTCGGCAGTGATTCGCGGCCAGACCCCGGTCGCGATTTGTTCCCCTACCTAAAGAGCAATACCAAGGCACGCGCTTGCGACGATCTTGAAGAACTCAGCCACCTGCTCGACCTGCTGACAAACACCAAGTTCCCGAAACCTACTGGAGAGCGCATCGCCATTATTGGCTCCGGGCCGGCCGGACTGGCCGCCGGTCATGACCTCGCATTGATGGGATTCCGCCCCACCATTTTTGAAATGGAGCCGCAACCTGCAGGGATGCTCTATACGGGTGTTCCCGGCTATCGCTTGCCGCGAGAACTGATCCGCGCCGAAGTGGCGGTGATTCAGTCGCTTGGGGTAGAGATCCGCTGCAACACGCAGGTCGGTAAGGATGTCAGTTTTTCTCAACTGCGCAGCGAGTACGCCGCCGTCATCATCGCGTGCGGTGCCAAGCGCTCACGCGCTTTGCCGATCCCCAATTCCGACGCAATCGGCGTGAGGGGTGGCGTGGATTTTTTGCGCGACGTTTCTCTCGGCAAGAAAGTCGAACTTGGGCAACGCGTGATCGTCATCGGTGGCGGCAATGTGGCATATGACGTCGCCCGCACCGTGCTGCGCCAGGAGGAGTACGACGTCTCACGTACGGCGGCGCGCATGGCGGGAGTGCGACAGGTCAATCTAGTCTGCCTGGAATCACTGGAAGAAATGCCCGCCGATACAGTCGAGATCCTGGAAGGGCACGAAGAGGGCGTGACTCGCCACAACAGTTGGGGGCCGCGGGAAGTTCTGGTGCGAGAAGAAAACGGCCAAAAGTTCGTGCGCGGAGTGAGGTTCGCGCGATGCACTCAGGTCTATGACGAGAACAGAAAGTTTGCCCCGAAGTTCGACGAGTCGCTAACAACTGAAATCGAAGGAGACACCGTGCTCCTCTCGGTCGGACAGGCCGCCGACTTGTCATTTATTGATGCACAGCGGGATGGGATCGAGATGCGATCGCCACAACAGATCGTTAACGATCCGGCAACCTGCGCAACATCGGCGCCGGGAGTCTTCATTGCCGGCGACATTGCCTATGGGCCCCGGCTCATGATTCACGCGATCGCCAGCGGTAAGCAGGCGGCCCGCTCTGTATATCGCTACCTGTGCGGACAGGAAATCAAGTCTGAAGAGATCCAATTTCATTTTCCCATCGAACAATACCATCGCGAGAAGCATTATGAGCGTCGTCCGCGCCTGCCCATTCCAACGCTTTCTCCCGAAGAGCGGCTGAAGAGTGCCACCGCTCTGGTCGAAATCGGCTACAACGAAGAGCAGGCGCAGGCCGAAGCCGGGCGCTGTCTGGATTGCGGCGTCAACACCATTTTCGATGGAGAACGGTGCATTCTCTGCGGTGGCTGTGTTGATGTTTGCCCCACCGTGTGCCTGAAGTTGGTCACGTTTGACCGGCTGTCGCTCACGCCTGAATTGGAGCAAGCGGCGAGAGAACTGTCGCTGGCTCCATCCGATCTCTCCGCCATTATCAAAGACGAAGAGCGCTGCATTCGGTGCGGTTTGTGCGCACAGCGCTGTCCCGTCGCGGCGATCACCATGGAGCGATTCAAGTTCACGCAGGAGTGGAAACCATGTCCCGTTTAAAGCCTCCCGCCGTCAATCGGCGCAGCTTTCTGAGCCTTGCCTCGATGGGAACTTTCTTGGCCGCAATTGGAACGGCAGTCGCAGGGATCCTGCGCCTTCCGAACCCCTCCGTTTTGCCCGGTCCGGTGCGGCGCTTCAAACTCGGCCCGCCGGAGCAGTTCGCGGTAGGCACGGAAACCGCGTTTGCCGACCAGAATCTAGTTCTGTTCCGCGATGACGAGGGGTTCTATGCAATTACCAGTACCTGCACGCACCTGGGGTGCACGGTAGCCCGGACAAAGGATGGTTTTGCTTGTCCGTGTCACGGCTCACGATTCGATAGCCGTGGTCGGGTTGTAGGCGGACCGGCTCCTAGGCCGCTCCCATGGCTTGAGGTCGGCCGCTCGGCCAATGGCGATCTGGTGGTGAATGCAGATAACGAAGTTCCGGAGGGCACGCGCTACCGCGTGTAGGAGACAAGATCGTGGCTACTGCGCCTCAAGAATTTGTTCAGAACCTTCGCCAGCTTCCACAAACCGTGAAGGACGCATGTTTCCGCCTGGGGAAGAATCCTGAGTCGGAACGTGAAGAGTCACAGGCCACCTTTCACAACCTCTTTCTGCACATTCACAGCGTGCGAGTCCACGTGCGTACTCTGAAGCCCACGCTCACCTTTGGACTCGGACTGATGGCCACCGCCAGTTTCATTCTCACTCTCGTGACGGGCGTGCTTCTCATGGTCTATTACAAGCCATCTACCGACCTGGCATATCAGTCGATCAAAGACATTCATTTCACCGTGTCTACTGGTCGCTTCATTCGCAATATCCACCGCTGGTCGGCGCAGTTGATGGTGCTTACAGTCCTGCTGCACATGGCGAGAGTGTTCTTCACCGCCAGCTACAAGAAGCCGCGCGAGTTCAATTGGCTGGTGGGGCTAGGACTGCTGGTCATCACTTTGGCATTGAGCTTTACCGGCTACCTGTTGCCCTGGGATCAGCTTGCCTACTGGGCTATCACAATTGGTTCGAACATCGCCAACTCGCCGCGAGAGTTGACTGACGCAATCGGGATTACGAAGTTCTTTGATCCCGGTGGCTTCCAGAAACGGCTCTTGCTGGGAGCGAACGTTGTCGGCCAGGATTCGCTAATCCGTTTCTATGTCTTGCACGTATTCGTTCTGCCTCTGGCGTTGGTCACGCTTATGGGCGTCCACTTCTGGCGAATTCGCAAAGATGGCGGCCTCGCCAAGCCAGAAGACGCGCCCGGCGGAATTGCGGAATGGGGCGGGCAGAAACGGCCGGTCTTTCAGCCGCTGGCAACCAAAACCTACGGACTGATGGCGCTCGTGAAAGGGAAGCGTCCACCTGTAAATCGCGGACCTGAGAATACGGTCATGAGCTGGCCGCACCTCTTCTGGGCTGAGCTTGCCGTCTTCATGGTCACAGTGGCGACGACAGTCATTCTCTCGTTCTACTCCGATGCGCCACTCAAAGAGTTGGCGAACCCAGCGATTCCAGAGAATCCGGCCAAGGCCCCGTGGTACTTCCTCGGACTTCAGGAACTGGTTTCGTATTCCGCCTTTACTGGAGGGGTGTTGATCCCCATGATCGTCGTGGTTGGATTGGCTCTGATTCCTTTCCTCGACCGGCGGCCAGGCGGCGAAGGTGTCTGGTTTGGAACAAAGAGTGAAAAGCCGGTGCTTTGGCAGTCTCTGCTCTTTTCCCTTGCTGTCACGGTCGGCATGCTCGCCTTCACAGTCAACTACGGATGGCTCCGGAATTGGGTCCCCAACATCCATCAACTCTGGATCATTGCCATCAATCCCGGCAGCTTGTTGGTGCTCATCTTTGCTGCGTGGTCGTTGTATGTACTTCGAAGGAGAGACTCGGTGCGGCTTGCGGCGGTGTCGCTTTTCACTTGTTTCCTGGTCGGCTTCACGCTGTTGACCTACTTTGCCACGGTCCATCGCGGGCCCAACTGGCATTTCTACTGGTGGCCTTCGCAATGGCCGGTGCACTAGGAAGGAGAATGCGATGAACGATCCTTCTCGAATTTATCGCTGGCTCCTGCTGGTGGCAAGCGCGGTGACCATCGTGTTCCTTGTGGGCGCGGCTGTTCGCGAGAACTACCTGGCGCAATGGGTAGTGATGCAGCGCGAGTATCAGGACATTCTGCGGCAAAAGGCGACCGACGACCGGGGCCGTGAGCTGCTGGCCAAGTTCCGAGTTGAGATGAAGCAAGTCAGCGTCCCGGTGCTTGGGGCCGTAGACCGGTGCGTCAGCTGTCACAACGGAATTGACGATCCACGCATGACCGATGTCGAGCAGCCGCACCGAGTTCATCCCGGCAATATTCTCGACAAACATCCCGTGGATCGCTTCGGTTGCACGGTCTGTCATCACGGGCAAGGCGCGGCCCTGACGTTCAGCGAAGCCAAAGCCGACGACGTGTTCTGGGATTATCCGCTGCTGCCGAAGGAGATGACGGAGGCGACCTGCGTCACGTGCCACGACGCGAACAGGCTGCCGCCCGAGCAGATTCCGCTGCTCACTGTAGGAATCAAGCTTTATCGGGAAAAGAGTTGCGGGTCATGCCATAAGCTCGGTGGACGGGGCGGCACGCTTGGACCCGCCCTCGACAATGAAGGAGCCAAGACGAAGCACCAGCTCATCATGAGCTTACTCAAGCCACCACACACGATATGGAACTGGCAGCTTGCGCATTTCCGCGACCCGGGCAGCGTTGTGCCGGACAGCCAGATGCGCAACCCAACCGTAACCCAGCGCGAGGCGCAGGCGTTAACGGCTTTCATGCTCTCGCAATGGAAGCGCGACGTGCCGGAAAGCTATCTGGCGCCGGACAAAATCGAGCAAAAGTATCGCGCGCTACATCCGACACCGCTGACCGGCGAGCAGGTGTATCAGCAATATTGTGGCGCCTGCCACGGCAACGGAACCTATACCCGTTGGGACAAGAAATTCGGACGCTTTGTCCCGGCGATTCGCGGTGCTTCCTTGGCCACGACGGCAACCCAAGAATATCTTTTGACGAATGTCGAGAACGGCCGTCCCGGTACGCAGATGCCGGCCTGGGGCGCGCACGCGGGCGGACTGATGCCGGAAGAGGTCTCGGCTGTCATTGAATATTTGCGAAACGGTGCACCGGCGCCCACGCCGTCACCCGCCCTGACTTTGCACGGCGATGATACGCGCGGCCTTGATCTCTACCTGAGAAATTGTGAGGGCTGCCATGGGATGAGCGGACGGGGTGGAATCGCTCCCGAGATTGGCAATCCGGTATTTCAATCGGCGGCGAGTGACGACCTTATTCTGCGAACGATTCGTTTTGGACGCGTGAGAACACCGATGCCGGCATTTCAGCGCGCCGAGGGTGCGGCACTCAGCGATCAGGACCTCGCCGATATCCTGGCGTACTTGCGGTCGCTGCGAGAACCAACGAAACAGCGAGCGATGGCACAGAACACGAACTCGACAACGCGTGGCGGAGAAAGACAATGAGCGACTATGAGAAAACGGCCAAACCCTGCTCGCGGCGCGGATTCCTGCAAGCTGCGGCTGTCACCGCGGCCAGCGTGGTTCTGCCTGGCTGCTCGCGCAACGAGAAGCCGGTCCTGACCACGCTTACGGGCGACTTCGATCCGCTCCGGTCGTATCCTTTTCGCGGCTGGGAGGATTTCTATCGCAAGATTTGGACGTGGGACAAGGTCGTTCGCTCGACGCACTCGGCCAATTGCACCGGTTCTTGCTCGTGGAAGGTTTACGTCCGCAATGGCGTCATGGTGCGCGAGGAGCAGGCCGCGGATTATCCGCGCATCAATGCCGATCTGCCAGATTACAACCCACGTGGCTGCCAAAAGGGCGGATGCTTCACGGAATACGTGTACAGCCCACAACGCTTGCGCTATCCGCTGATTCGCACGGGCGAACGCGGCGAGGGCAAGTGGCGCCGCGCCAGTTGGGACGAAGCCCTCACGATGGTCGCGGAGAAACTCCTCGACAACATCTATAACTACGGACCGGATACGAACTCGTTCTTCAGTGTGATTCCTGCGATGAGCCCAGTCAGCTTCTGCGCTGGTTCGCGACTGGCCCACTACATTGGCGGCGTCTTCCTGTCGTTTTACGACTGGTATTGCGACCTGCCTCCAGGCGAACCGTTGACCTGGGGCGTTCAGACGGAATCCTGCGAGTGCGCCGATTGGTTTAACTCCAAGTACATCGTCCTCTGGGGTTCGAACATTTCGCAGACGCGCATCCCCGACGCGCACTTCGCCTGGGAGGCTCGCTACAACGGGGCGAAGATTGTCTGTATTTCGCCCGACTACAACTCAAGTTCGATCCACGCCGACCTGTACTTCCGGGTCCATCCCGGCACGGACGGCATCCTCGCCTTGGGTGTTGCCAAGTACTTAATCGACCACGATCTGATTGACGCGCCTTACGTGAAAGAGCAAACGGATCTTCCTTTCTTAGTCCTGGCTGGGAGGAAGCGTTTCCTGCGCGAATCGGATATGAAGAAAGGCGGCAAGGAAGACGTTTTCTACCTGTGGGACACGAAGCAGCAGAAACCCATACCAGCTCCGGGGTCGATGGGCTCCGACAAAAAGACGATTCAGCTGGAAGCAGTTGATCCGGCGCTCACGGGCACATTCCAGGTCCAACTAATCGACGGCACGACCGCCGAAGTCACGACCGTCTACGAGTTACTTAAGAAAGAACTCGCGAATTATCCGCTCGACAAAGTCGCTGCCCATGCCGGGCTTCCCGCCTATGAGATTGAACAGTTTGCCAAGGAACTAGGCACACGGAAGCCGGCAATGATTATCCACGGCGCGGGGACAAACCACTGGTTCCACAATGACCTGACGAACCGGTCCTTCATTCTGTTGGTGGCATTGACCGGTAACGTCGGCAAGAACGGCGGCGGTTTCAATCACTACGTAGGACAAGAACGGCTTTGGCCGGAGCAGGGATTCTTCAAACTGGCGTTCCCTGAAACTCGAAAGAAGCAACGCTTTCAGAACACAACGCTTTGGAGCTATGTCCACTCCACAAACAAAGATCCGCATCTTTATAACGGCAAACCGATTGAGTGGTACATCCAGGAGTCGGTCAAGAATGACTGGATGCCGCTTTGGCCGAAGAACGGCAAGAAACCGCGGGCCATGATCATCTGGCGCGCGAATTACCTGAATCAGGCGAAGGGCAACGAGATTCTGGAATCCTCGCTGTGGAAGGATCTTGACCTCATCGTCGATATCAACTACCGCATGGACACGACCGCGCTCTACTCCGATGTCGTGCTGCCCGCAGCCAGTTACTACGAGAAAGTAGACATCAACTCGACCGATTGCCACAGTTACATTCATCCGTTCGGCAAAGCCTGCGAGCCCCTATTTGAGAGCAAAACGGATTGGGATATCTTCCGGGCCCTCGCCGCAAAGATCGCCGAAATAGCAACCAAGGAAGGCCTGAAGCCGTTTCACGATGAAGCCTTTGAGTGGAATCGAGACTTCACACAACTTGAACACGATTGGACAGGCAAGGGCGCGATTCAGAGCGACGAACAGGCCGTAAACTTCATTCTGGGCAACGCCGAAGAGACCAAGGGAATGACCTACGCCCAGCTTCAGGAGAAGCCCAAGAGATTTGTGGCGACCGATCCCGAATCGTGGAACAGCGATCTCGAAGAAGGCATCGCCTACACTCCGTTCAAGCATCAGGTCGAAAAGAAACGCCCGTGGCGGACGCTCACTGGACGCCAGCAGTTTTACATCGACCATCCCTGGTATATCGATCTCGGCGAGCAGTTGCCGACCTTCAAGGAGCCGATCCCGGAGAAGTTTCCGCTCTACTGGAACACACCGCACGGGCGCTGGTCGATTCATTCCACATGGCGCGACCACCGTGGGATGTTGCGACTACAGCGCGGCGGTCCGATCGTCTACATGAGCCCTGACGATGCCCGCAAGCGCGGCCTGCAGGACAACGACTGGGTCCGCATTCACAACGATGTTGGGCACTGTGTGTGCCGTCTGCAAATCCTGCCGGGAGAAAAGCCCGGCCGCGTGACCATGTACCACGGCTGGGAGAAGTACCTCGGCTTCAAGGAAGGTGGCTGGCAGTCGCTGACCTACATCAAGATCAAACCCACGCAGTTGATCGGCAACTATGGCCACGTGAACTTCCGCCTGAACTACTGGGGGCCAACGGGCAACAACCGCGACATCAAAGTGGAAGTGGAAAAGGTAAAGGTCTAAGGAGAGGCGGTCATGTCGAAGCACCAATATGCGATGGTGATGGATCTGAACAAATGTCTGGGCTGCCAGACCTGCACCATTGCCTGCAAGAAATTGTGGACCGACCGCGATGGTACCGGATACATGTACTGGAACAACGTCGAGACTCGTCCGGGCCTCGGGTATCCGCGCCAATGGGATCGTATCGGCGGTGGATGGAAAGATGGCTCGCTACAGCCCAGCCCTTTGCCCACGATGGACGACTACGGTCACGCCTGGGAGTACAACTACGAGCAGCGCCTCTACGAAGGTAAGAAGCAGCCCGTCATGCCCTCGCCGGAGCCGAAGTCCGGCGTCAACTGGGATGAAGATGTCGGTGGTTGGAATGAAGATGAGAACTACTACTTCTACTTGCCGCGCATCTGCAACCACTGCACCTATCCCGCGTGCCTGGAAGCTTGCCCGCGAAAAGCGATCTACAAGCGGGAAGAAGACGGCATCGTTGTCATCGATCAGGACCGCTGCCAAGGCTACCGCTACTGCATCAAGGCCTGTCCCTACAAGAAGATCTACTTCAACGAGGTGAGTGGAAAATCCGAGAAGTGCATCTTCTGTTATCCCCGTCTAGAGAAAGGGCAGGTCAATGCCTGCGCCGCGCAGTGTCCGGGGCGCCTGCGTTTTGTGGGGTTGCTCGACGATCCGGAATCGCCAGTCCACAAGCTCGTGCTTGTGCACAAGATCGCGTTACCCCTTTTCCCGGAGAAGGGTACGCAACCGAACGTCTACTATGTTCCACCCTTCAATCCTCCGAAACGAGACAACTACGGCAAGAGCCTTCTGCAGAAACCGCGCATCCCACTGGACTATCTCGTTTATCTTTTTGGCGAGGACGTAAAGGACGTTCTAAAACGGTTGGAGGCCGAGCTGATGAAGTCTCAGGAAGGCGGCCGCAGCGAGATTTTGCAATTGCTCATCGGCCGCGACGCGGAAACACGTTTTCATGTCCGACCCCAGCTTGTTCAGATTCAGACGTAGGAGGAGAGAATGCGAATTCGCTCATTATTGTTCAGAATTGTTGCCTGTTGCCTCCTCTCCCTTTGTGTCTTCGCGCAAACTCAGACCGAGCCAGCCAGTCTGCAATCCCTGCCGGTCAGCACATCGTCGGCGACGGTCGACAGTCTTCTGAAACGGGACGCCACTGCCTGGAGCCAGATCGCGCCCAAGCGTGTCGCGCTGAATCGGACCCCTCCACTTTATGATACCGACGAACCCGCTGCGCTGGAGATTCCAATCGTTGATGTCCGTTGCATCCGCGCTCAGGAGAAGCTGATTGTCCACCTTGTCTGGCACGACCCCACCCAGGATGCAGTCGCGCTGCCGGAAGTTCCGAAGACGGCCCCTGAGACGCGCTTCGACAAGGTGCAGACCGAGGCGAGTGACCGCTTCTTCGATGCTGCAGCTGTGATGTTCCCGACGAACGCAAGGGCGGGAGATCTGTCTCCTTCTCTACAGATGGGAGATCCCGACCATCCGGTTCAGATCTATTACTGGAATGCGACGCGCGGCGCGATGTTGATGGAAGCGCACGGACGAAGCACGACCCATCGGACTGGTCAAAGCTTTCTGGCAAACGCCGTCTATCAGAATGGCCAGTGGAACGTCACGCTGGTGCTGCCGAATCTTGCTGCTGGCACACCGGTAGCGTTCGCGGTTTGGAATGGAAGCCAGAAGGATCGCGACGGACGCAAGTATTTTTCTGTGTGGCAGTTCCTGGAGTAAATGGAAGGCAAGGACTCATTCATGCTGGACGTTGCCACCCACCAACACACAGCGGCATCGATGAATTGGGAGCAAATCGATCTCTACCGCTTTTTCGCTCGTATTTTCTCTCCACCATCGCAGGAGTGCTATGAGTTTCTCGCGCAACCATCCATCTCAGCAGACCTGAGAGACTTGGCGCAGTATCTCGGCGGCGACGAAAAAGTGGCTGAATTTTGCTGGTTCCCGACGTATGAGCTTTATGAATCGGCATATATCAGTCTGTTTGACGTGGGCCTTCCGGAGCCGATAGTCCCGCTATTCGAATCGGCTCATGACAAGAGCCATCCGGCCCAGGAAATTGCTCTTGAAAACACGTACTTCTACGATGTCCTCGGGCTCAAATCGGATCCAACAACCGGTGTGCCCGACTACCTAGTCACTCAACTGGAGTTTGTCGCCGCCGTGAGCTTCACTCAGGAAAACACATCGGACGAAGCCAGTAGGGATTCGCTGGCGAGGGCGAAGTCAGAGTTCCTAGAACGTCACCTACTGAATTGGCTGCCCACGGCGGCTCAGAAGCTCAATAAGACCGAAGCGCCAGGATTCCCGCTGTTGATGGATCTGTTGGTACAGTTCCTTCACAGGGAGAGGTCGGCGACCGCTCCGCTTCAATCTGCCTGAATTCTGTTTCGTTCCGCCTGCGAGAACCTGTGAGGCTCTCAGAGCAGGAGGCACGACACAGCTTAGCCAAGGTCTCGATTCCGCCTATACGATGTCGAGTTCGCTCAATTTGTCGATGGGCCGTGCCAGCACAGCCTTCTTGCCATGTACCACGATGGGTCTTTGAATAAGCTCAGGGTATTTGGTCATCAGTTGAATCAGTTGCGCGTCATTCAGGTCTTTACCAGCCACATGCTCCTGATACGCAAGTTCGTTCTTGCGCAAGGCTTCTTGCGGCTTCAGTCCAGCACTGTGCAATAGCTGCCTCAGGTTGCTGGCCGAGAGCGGCTTTTCGATATAGTGAACGCTCTCAAAGTCCACCCCTTTCTCAGTCAAGACACGCTTGACCTCACGGCATGTGCTTCATGTCGGTTTTTCGTAAACAATGACTTTTCTTTTCATGGTTCTTTCAATCCATTTCGCCTGCCTCCGGCACAAGGCAGACCACGTTTTGCAGAGGGCCGCTTCCCGGAGATTCGAGCGATAAGATGCAATCCTATTCCTTATACCGTTTCTTACAGAAATCGAGTTGCTGTTGAATCTGCTCTTTGCTCAGGCCCTTTGTCCATTGGTGTAATGGGGTGTTCATGACTTCTGAGGTGACGCCGGCCATCAGCGCTTCTGCCTCGGGGTAAATTCCGTGTAGAACGCCTTGGCCACCTCGTAGAAGCCGTGCCACAGCGTGTAATCGTGGCCTATCATAGCCGTTCCCATGCGGACTCGACGGCCCTGGTGATGCGAGAGTTCATAGTAGGTCCACCCGACCTTCTCATCGAACGGAGTCTTGGTGAGCTTGTTGGCAGCCTAGAGCTTATCCATGATGGTCTTGGCTGGTTTGGCGAATTTCTCGTTGTAGAGATCTACGGTGTTGTCGTATTGCTTGTAGAAATTCTCCACAGCGGCATGCCCATTCGAGCAATGCATGGGCGCGGCGCTTCTCCCAGTTCTCCAGCTTCTTGCTGCTCACAGGCCGAAGGGTGACGCTGATGCGGGCGCCCGCATCGTGCGTCAGCGGCTGATTCGCGGTCGCGCTCATATGGCAGGTGGCGCAGGTGGCGCGCGGAATAGCCCTTTCCCACCATCGGGCGAGTGAACCCCGACGGCAGCCACGGCACCTTTGCCGCTTGTCACGGGCGAAACTCGTTCAGCTCAGCGGTTGCTCGTCAGCCGGAAAACTGCGGGAAGTGCCATCTCGGTCCCGACCACCTGCAGATTGAGATCTACAACGAATCCAAGCACGGCATTGAGTTCCGGGCGAACATCGCCAAAATGAACCTGGATTCGAAATCTTGCCAGCTGTTGGGATCGTACTTCCCGGGAAAATGCAAGCGTTAGGGGAACTCTTTTCGGTCCCACAGTCTTGCAGAATCCAAACTTGTGCGCGGACAGGAGTGTCCGCGCCACACTTGTTCAGAGTCTCCTTAGCTCGCCGCTGCATAGGAGAGCAGCCGGCGTTCTCCGGAAAGCCGCCGCAAGGGAGCCAGATCCTGGGTGAGTTCCACGGTACCCAGGTACGTGCCGTCTTGGCTGCGCACGGCAAAATAGCGGATGTGCACGAACTTGCCGTGAAAGCTGATCCAGAACTCGGCAACATTCTGCCGGCCGGAGCGGAAATCATCGAGAATCTGATTGACAAGATCGGCGCTTCGCGGCGGATGGCAATGCTGCACCTTCCGGCCGATGATGGCTTTGCTGCGGGCAAAGATTCGATCGGGGCCCTCGCTGAAAAAAGCGACCCGATCTTCGGCATCCACGAAAGTCAGATCGAGGGGCAGGGTCGAAAGCACCGCGACCAACTGCTCCACTGTGACATGGCCGGTCGGAATCATAATGGTGCCCTCTTTGGGGACGGCGCTGGTCGCCGCTCCTGCCGCCGCAGGTGGCTGATAGCTAGTCTGGGGCTCGACCAGGCACCAGCCGTATTGCGGTGAGGCAGCCCAGATTTCGGCCCACTCATTGTCAGTGAGGGTCTGCAGCGCCATGGGAAGAAGAATGTTCTCTTCCTTAGAGATCATTTCTTCGATGGCAGACAAAGCCGGTTGCGCAGATTGCGCGAAAAACCGTTTTACCGCAGGGGCTATCGGAACGCAGTCGTGCGCTGACTGATTCATCTGCTTGAGCAGCTTGCGCACGTCATCGTCTTTCGCCCACATCACCTTGGAAGGGCCGGTAATTCCGTGCCGTTCCAGGCAGGAAAACAGCGCATGCTCTTTGCGCTGATAGTGCTTGTCGAGGTCCATCAGGTCATTGGCCAACTGACGCAGACGAAACACCAGCTCCCTGACGTCGGCCTTGGCGTCGAGATTCGTAGCCTCGGCAAAAGTTCCGCGCATGGCAGCGATGAGGCCTTTGAGCGCGGCATTTTCGCGGCGGAAGGTATCAACCGGGTGGCCCGGCGCAATCGCCGGCGGCGGGGCGATCTGAACCAGCACGTCGCGCGTGACCTGGGAATGCAAGTCGCACATGGAGCGCACTTCTTCAACCGGCATTCCTTCGACCATGAGTTGCTGCTCCATGGCCATGATTTCTGTGGCGTCGGTCCGCCCAACGAGTTCCCGCAGACGGTCCTTGACGAGTTCCGGCGCAGCGCCTGAGTGCAGGTGCTTGATGATGTCCTTGAGTATGGCGATTCGATGTGCCCGATTGTCGATCAATTCACTCATGGCTCTCTCCAGAATGCAGACTAGAAGAGCGGCGCGAGTGCCACGATGACTTATGTCACAGCGTTGGCCGCTTTGCCGGGGGAAAATTAGGCCATATCATGGCAGAGATGACTGAGATGGCCAGCGTCGAAGGTGCAGCCGGCATGGCACGCACGCGCGCCCTGATTGTTCCGCGCGAACACGGCGCATGGGGCCTTATGCTGGTTCCGCTGTTCACGGGTGTGGCCGCGGGTTTGGCATCGGCGCAGCACTTCTGGCCGCTCCTGTTATTCGTGGCCGCTGCACTGTTCTTGTTCTGGCTCCGGACGCCGGTCGAAAGCCTTCTGGGTTCAGGTCCGATGACCGCGCGGACCTCGCGGGAACGTTGGGCCGCGTTCACGGCATCGCTGGTTTTGGCGGTCGCGTCGGCGGCTTGCCTCGTCGGCCTGATGTGGGGCGGGCGCAATCTGAAGTTGCTGATCATCGGAGTAGTCGCTGCCGCGGCGTTTGTCGCCCAAGTGGTGCTTCGGACGCTTGGCCACAAGGCTCGCATGGTGTCGCAGCTGGCCGGCGCAGTCGGCCTGACCGCTACCGCCCCGGCCACTTACTACCTCGGCACGGGACGTCTGGATTTACCTGCGTTTGTTTTATGGGCGGCAAACTGGTTGTTCGCCTGGAACCAGATTCACTTCGTGCAATTGCGGATTCACGCGGCCCGCGCCAGCACATTGCGGGACAAGTTGGATAAGGGCAGGTTCTTTTTTCTGGTGCAGGTCTTGCTGCTAGCGGCCCTCGTGCTTGGCGTGCGATTGCACTACATTCGGCCGCTGGTCATTCTCGCGTTTGCTCCTGCACTCGTTCGAGGGACACGGTGGTTCTTTCTAGGGCATGAACGGCTCGACGTGAGACAACTCGGCTGGTCGGAGATGAAGCAGGGTATCGCGTTTGGAATCCTGCTATCGATTGCTTTCATTGTGCGTTGACGAATGGATCTTTGAATAATTTATTCCCGGTACCAACGACGAAGAGGACTGGGCCTTCTTAGGCATGAAGTGAATTTACTATTGCGGGAACTGAACAACATCAAGCTTGTGGGCGCGGATAGAGTAGCGGTTTCGCCACTGCTTGATCCGAGCGGCAGTACGGCATTTGTAGCCGCCAACGTAGCCTTTGGAGCCTTGTGTCTATTGGCAACCGCGAGATCCAAATGATTGCGACTCTACGCACGCATCCTGGGTAAAACGAAATCTGTTCGGCTCAACTCCCCAATAACGAGCTAAACGGAATTCAATACCGACATGCGGGGATGAGCTGGAACTGAAGTTGTGACGCCGGTGTGACGCAAAACCCGCCGTCACTGCCAAAGTTGACATCATGGACACTTCGCGGCGACTGATTGCAAATAATAAGTTGTCTGTTTGCAATGCAGCCCGGCGAATTCGGCTTACAGGTCGGGCTGCCACAAGCTATCCTATTTTCAATCGTTTAGGAAATCGACAACTAGCATTGTAACGCCAGTGTGTCAGCTACAACGACTCGATCACGATTGAGTTGGACTACTAAGGATCGTCGAAGCTGCCCAGAAGTTGCGGCTGCCATCGCTGTCGACGACCAAGCCCAACGGATACGTGTTTTCCCAAGACACTCCACAGGGAATGCCTACTCGACCCAGGAGCATGCGGTACCGAGAATGTTTTCGCAGTAGAGCACACGCCAGGACTTCGGCTTGTGTGCCGCGGTCCACGCGCTTCCCTGGATGAAGTAGGGCTTGGCCCAGACCTCGCTATCGATGGTGCGCGGTGCGAGGACGGTGACCTGAACGGCGTTTTCGGCTGGGAAGCCGCGGCGGGGATCCATGATGTGCGAGTAACGGTGTCCGCCGACTCGGAATGATCTCTCATAGCTGCCTGAGGTGGAGAGAGACATGTCCTTGAGGAACACCTGCGCGGCGTTGTTTCGCCGGTCCCAAGGATCGGCAATGTTGATGGGCCAGCCGCGAAGCTCGTCTGGAGGATTGCCCAGTCCGTAAACACTACTGCCGGATGCGGCGACGAGTGCGTTGCGATAACCTCGCGCGCGAAGAATCTCGACCATGCGATCGACGGCGTAGCCCTTGCCCACTCCCCCGGGATCGATTTCGACACCCGGACGGTCGAAGTGCACTGTTCGCTCGCGTGCATTCAGTTGAATGTGTTGGTATCCCACCAACTCGAGCACGTCCCGGATCTCGCCGGCAGATGGAACGTGACGGCTTCCGCCAAAGAATCCCCAGGCGCGCATGAGCGGACCGACTGTCAGATCGAAAGTGCCTTCGCTGGCGCGGCTGTACTCGATGCAATCGGACAGGAGATGAAACAACTCCGGTGAGACCGTCAGAGAGTGCGCGGCCGCGTCGCGATTGACTCGGCTCCACTCGCTCTCAGGCCGGTCGCACCAGTCCGCCTCGCGTCATGCACTTGGAAGGACCAATATTGCTGACCGTGCTCGGTTAAGTCCTTCGTTTGCTGCCGGGTTGGGAATTCGATTCCCGTCTCCCACCCCCAATTATGCCCATTTCCCCGAGGGAACAAGAGTCGTTCTGGGATTGGGAGCTAAGGAAAAATTGTGACGCCGGTCTGACGTAAAACCTGCCAGCCTAACGATCTTGACGTTACTAACACTTCGTGGTCTTTCGTCTTCAATAAGTTGTGTAGTTGCAACGCGGCCCGGAGAATTCGGCTTACAGGTCCGGCTGCCAGAAACTATCCTGTTTTCATTCACTGGCGCAGGGAGGAGAGAACCATCAAGACAAGTGACCGCGTGGGACCGTTGAGGTCGGGAGAACGCCGATTCGAAATTCCGCAAAATCCAAAAGCCATCCGCACCGATTCGCCCGCGGACGGATCAATGCAGATGGCTCGGGTTGGTGGTCTTCGTGCCTTATGCGGCGAGACGCTCGGCAACTCTCGCTTCCGCAATGCGCCGAATGAGTCGGCGATTGCGTTCGACAAAGGCGAGCTTGTCAGCGAGGCAAGATTCAAGCAGGACGGCTACGCCGTGGTGACCTGCAAAGTCAGCAGCCGCCGTAAGCGCAACATACTCTCCGATGCGCATATGGGTGAGCCGAATGAGCTTTGCCAAAACGTACAAACGTCGGGCGACAGGTGATTGAATTTCGTTGAATTCCTTGCGGAAGTCTTCGATGAATGTTTCACGAAGCTCCCCACTCAGTTGCACTGGCTTTTCGCCGAGGATCCTGAAGCACTCATCCAATCTTGCGAGAACGCCCTTTGCAATGAAAGCCCTTGCTTCAATGGCTTCCTTGATCTCAGGATCTTTGGCTATCTCGCCGATTTCCTCATAGACTTTCGCACCCCTTTCCGTGCCTTGTCTGACATGGCTAAGGAGCATAAGAAAAACCTCTTTTGGATCTCTTACTGGCATGGATTACCTCCGTCTGGATGATTTTGGACAAGGAGACCTTAAAAGCCGCAGGCGCCGCGTACAACTGCCAAAAGTGACAGTTCACACGCGCTCGGCCCCGTCAGCCAATTGTTTGCAGTGAGATTCAGGACAATTCTCATACGCGTATAATTTCACTGTCAGGAAGGCTTGCGATGCCGCCTAAATCGTCGAGTGGTTCACCAAGGCCGCCAGTAGATGCCCCGAAACCTAGACTCAGCAAGCAACAAGAGGCTGTCCTCGCTCGCGCTCTAATCGAGGGTGGGACTAGTCATTCGACGACTGCATATGCGGCTCTGATCAAGCTAGGTGGCACTCGGACAGAATCAGATGAGGAGTCGATTCTCGACAGCACCGGCAGGGTCTTGCAATCACTGGTAGAGCTCGGTTTGATGGTGAAAAGCGGACCAGGAAAATACGATCTGACGGAGGAGGGTTCTCGCATTGCGGATAACCTACTTAGGAGCTAGCAGTTGATCTGCCAGGTTTCCAAAAGCCCGTTCCAGCAGGTTTTCTCCACGATTGGCAACCACACCACATCGGCATCCGAGAGCGGTTGCGGTGCGGCACGGTAGTCCCTCCGATCGGCAGGAGCTGCCCTGAGTGTCTTCGGGAAGGCCGAAGGCTCGTCTTCCCAGCAACGAATAAAAACTGCCGATTGGTCGTAACTATCCTCCCGATTCAAAGACTTACGCGACGCATCAAATCCTGGAATCGTGGCTCGCCTCACAGGAGACTCCTCAACGGCCACTGATTTCAAATAACTTCTCTGTTTGCAACACAGCCCGGCGAATTCGGCTTACAGATTCGACTGCCATAAGCTTTTTCGTTTCAATTATTTCCAGAGGTCCAGTCGCTGGCTCTGACGCCGAGCGTGACGCCCTCGACGTCACTATAGGTCTCAGCTTTCGTTGACTGTACTTTCCATCGTCCTTACCATGAATGCGCCTTGCCGATCTCTTAGGCAACCCATGATTGGCCAGAACATTTCCCACTACCGCATCCTCGAAAAGCTGGGGAGCGGCGGGATGGGTGTTGTCTACAGAGTCGAGGACGTGAAGCTGCATCGCTTTGTTGCCCTCAAATTCCTGCCCGATGAACTAACCAAGGATGCCCAAGCTCTGGCTCGCTTTCAGCGTGAGGCACAGGCGGCCTCCGCCCTGAACCATCCCAACATCTGCACCGTGCATGAGATTGACGAGCAGCACGGACAAGCCTTCATCGTGATGGAGTTTCTTGATGGCATCACGCTGAAGCAGAAGATCTCAGGCTGCCCCTTGGAGATGGACTCGATTCTCTCCCTCGCGATCGAAATTGCGGATGCTCTCGATGCTGCACATTCCCAGGGCATTACCCATCGGGACATCAAACCCGCGAACATCTTTGTCACCAAGCGGGGTCACGCCAAGATTCTGGATTTCGGGCTGGCAAAGGTGACCGATACGCAAGGCTCTCCAAGCGCCGAATCGGAGACGAAGACAACGTCGGATCAGCTGACCAGCTCCGGCGCCGTGCTTGGGACGGTAGCGTACATGTCTCCCGAGCAAGTAAAGGCCGCGAGTTTGGACGCGCGAACCGACCTGTTCTCGTTCGGATGCGTGCTTTACGAGATGGCCACCGGCAAGCCGCCGTTCGAAGGGGCGAGCTCGGGAGAAATCTGCGGCGCGATCTTGCACAAGGAACCAGTACCCGCAACGCAAGTTAATCCTCGCGTTTTGCCCGAGCTGGACGGGGTGATTCGCAGGGCGCTCGAGAAAGATCGTGAGCTGCGTTATCAGCATGCCTCCGACGTTCATGCCGACCTCAAGCGCCTGAAACGCGACTCTGACTCCGGACGGGCGCAGGTTACTGTTCCCACCGGCTACCCGTGGAAGCGGTATACCTTGTGGTTAGGGACTCTCGCGGCGTTATTGGTTGCCGGAATTTTGGCGTGGGTCGTCGCCAATCGCACGGGGACTGCCAGGGATCCACTTTCCCGTGCGCAGTTCACACGGCTCACCAATTTCGGGGGAGACAAGAGCAACCCCGCGATTTCCCCCGACGGAAAATTCGCCGCCTTCATTTCCGACCGGAGCGGTCCGTTCGACATCTGGCTGATTCAGGCCGACGGGAACGGCCTCGCGAACCTAACCCAAGGTCGGATCGGGGATGCACGTGCGCCCCTCCGCGCCCTGGGATTCTCAGGCGACGGGCTGGAAGTGTGGAGCGCCGGCATTGAAGGCAGGAGGCTCATGCTGTGGCCGCTGACGGGTGGCGTGCCGCGCAATTTCCTGGACAAAGCTGCGGCCGAAGTTGCCTGGTCTCCCGACGGCACGCAACTCGTTTATCACACCTTTCAAGCAGGCGACCCTACTTTTGTGGCGGATCGCGACGGCACCAATCAACGATTGATCGTGCAAAATGACCCCGGATTGCACAATCACTATCCTGCCTGGTCAAAGGATGGGCGCTGGATTTACTTTGTGCGCGGCCGCCCCGCCACGCGAGAGATGGACCTGTGGCGCATTTCACCCAAGGGAGGAGATGCAGAACAACTGACGCATCTCAATACTGATATCTCCTACCCGACTCCGATCGATGAGAGGACCATTCTGTTCGTTGCCCACAACAAGTACGGAAGTGGCCCATGGTTGTGGGCCTTCGATGTAAAAAGCCGAAGTTCCGAGCGTTTGAATTCAGGCTTGGAACAATATACGGCTTTAGCTGCCACCGCCGATGGCCGACGTGTCGTGGCGAGCATTGTGAACCCACAAGTCAACCTTTGGAGCGTTCCGATCACCAGTCGTCTCATCGAAGAACAAGATGTCGAGGCTTTCCACCTACCAACCACCCGCTCTCAGGCGCCGCGCTTCGGAGGAGGCTCGTTGTTCTACCTATCTTCCCGAGACGGGGCGGACGGACTGTGGAGCTATCGCGACGGGAAGGCACTCGAGATCTGGAAGGGCTCTGAAGGCGCTCTCCAATCCCCTGCGGCCGTTTCAGCGGACGGAATGGAGGTTGCGTTTTCGCTGACCCAAGATGGAAAGCAGCGGATGCACATCATGGCCGCGGATGGGACCCAGCTCCGCCCCCTTTCGAGCGAAGTCGATGTGAGGGGAACGGCTTCCTGGTCTGCCGACGGCAGATGGATTGTCGTGACTGGCGGTGACCACAATGGGCCGGGCCTGTTCAAGCTACCCGTGGACGGCGGCTCGCCCGTCAGGATCGCAACCGGAACTTTTTTGGATCCCGTGTGGTCCCCGCGCGGGGACTTGATTGTGTATTGCGGACCACAGTTGTTCACACTGACACCGCTGCTGGCGATACACCCAGATGGTTCGCCGGCGAAGATGCCGGACATCGAAGTACAGCGCGAGGGTGAGAGAGCACGGTTTTTGCCAGATGGTACAGGCCTGGTTTACATGGTCGGAAAGACATTGGCCGAGCAGGATTTTTGGCTCCTCGACCTTAGCACCATGCGCTCACGGCGTTTGACCCAATTGAGCAGTCCTGCGGTCATGCGGGCCTTTGATATTACGCCCGACGGGAAGCGAATTGTCTTCGATCGGTTGACAGACGATTCGGACCTACTGCTGATGGATCTCGCGGCGAATCAACCTCGGCCCTAGTCGTATGGATATGGTCCGGCTCACGCTGGCTAGTGCGACCGTCGCTTTACTAGCCATGAGCAAGTTGCCGTGGCAGGAGCTGTCGGCGTCAACCTTATTTCTTCAGTTCAGCCGGCCAATTCGTCAACAAGGTAATGGTTGTGGTCTTGGAGCGGTCTCCGGTGAGCACGGCGAAACGCTGGCCATCGGCACTGACATCGTACAACGGCAAGGTGCGATCGGGAAGGTTGGGGAAATCCAGTTGAAACATGGGGCGAATGGAGTCGACCCCGAACGTCGGTTGGGTATGAATCTGCGCTGCCATCAACCGGTTGCTCATGCTTACGTAAAACAATTCCTTGCCACCGAAACGCGCCAACCAGCCGCCGGTGGTGGAAACCTGCGATTTCCGCCCCGCCCCCGGAAATGGCACCACGTATACCTCTGGCCGCCCGGTTTCATAGGAGAAAAAAGTGAGCCATCGCCCATCGGGAGAGAATCTGCCTTCGTATTCGCTGGCCGTTAATGCGGCCGTCGCCGCCGGTCGAAAAGCCGGGCCTCCAGCCAGCGGCAAACTCCAATTCGAGTAAACTCCTTGCCTGGTGCTCAAGTGCATCGATAGGAATTTTCCGTCGCGAGACCAATCAATCGGAATCCCAAACTCGTCCGCGTCATTCTTATAGAGGGTCTCTTCGGGGCGGCTGCCATCCAGCACCAGTTGGCGGATCGACCAGTTGCCACCGTAGACGAAGTAGGCATAGGCGAGTTGCCTTCCATCCGGCGACCAGGTCGGGCTGATGTCTTCTGGCCCGAAGGTGATGCGGGCAGGCTGCCCCCCGGCTGCGGGGTAGACCCAAACATCTGTGGTTCCCGATTTAGGATCGGTAACTGTGACGGCAATCGATTTTCCATCGGGAGAAAATCGCGGCCAGCCATAAAGCGCAAGCGGACCCGGTGTCGCTACGACGTTGCCACTGCGATCGAAGACTTTCAGTTCCGACTCGGCGGAACTTTCGTGATATGCCAGTACGCCATTCGTCGAGACCGAAAAAAATCGCGCATTCCCCAAAATCTGTTGATCGCCCGACACTTTCCACGTGCGGGTGTTGAACCTCTGAGCCATTATGTGCCCATCACGGGAAAAGAGCAGGTTGCCCGAGGCAAATTGCGGCATCTGGCCCAGTCCAACGGCCACCCCGTCTTGACCGGCCTTGCCGAGTTCCCCCACTCTGATCTCATAGGGAGCATTCAATATAGGAACGGCAAAAAGAAAGTGCTTGCCGTCGGGCAGAAAGAAAGGTTCGTCGTGCGAACGGTCCGCCTCCTTCATTCTGGTCACGGGTGAAACTTTTCCGCCGGATGCTGACACTTGATAGATCGGGCCAAACAAGTCTTTGCAAAACAAAATCGTGCCGTCCGAATTCCACGTGCCGCCGCCGCTCTCGCTTGCGACTCCGTCCGCCAGCACTTCCGGGGTCCCTCCCGCAATGCTGATCTTCTTCAACTTACCGTCGGCGGCGAAGGCGAGCGACTGGCCGTCGAATGACCAGAACGGCTTGCTAGCATCTTCGGTTCCGTCGAGCACCGTCGCCTGCTGCGCATTCAGCGCACGCAGCCACACCTTGGTCACGCCCTGTTCGTCCACGGCGGTGAAGGCTAGCGTCTTTCCGTCCGGAGAAACCGCGACCGGACCAATCTCCAAGCCCGACAAGGGAAACGAGGTTCCTGGCGGCGGCGGGATGTATGACCGCACGGCCCTCGCAGTCGAAGTCCCCAGCTTGAAGAAATGGCCGATGGCAGAGCCGATCAGCAGCAGGGCGATGCCCATCAGCGCCAACCCGGTTCTCTGCCAACCCGAACGCTGTGTTGGCACCGCCATGGATGCTGAGGCGAGAGAGATACCCTTCAATTGCAGCCGCAGATCGTGCGCCGTTTGGAACCGTTCCTCGCGGTCTTTTGCCAGGCATGTCGCCACCAGATAGTCGAGTGCTGACGGACTCAGAGGCTTGCTTTTGCTGATCGCTTCCGGATCTTTTTCCAGAATCGCCGAGGCGACGCTGATCTGGTTCTTTCCCTCAAACGCACGCTTCCCCGTAGCCATCTCGTAGAGCACGGCGCCGAAAGCAAAAATATCGGACCGTAGATCTGCGTCCTTGCCTTCGATCTGCTCGGGAGACATGTACTGGATCGTGCCTACAACGCTGCCCGCGGTGGTGAGCGGGCTCATGGGACTGGCCTCGCTCATGGTTCTTGCGGCCGATAACAGGGGCGCTGACGCTCCGCCCCACGAGGCTAGCGTCGGCTTCGCCAGGCCGAAGTCCATCAGTTTCGCGCCGGATTTCGTCAGCATGATGTTGCCCGGCTTCAGATCGCGGTGCACGATCCCGGCCTTGTGCGCAGTCTCCAGCGCGGCGGCGATTTGCATTCCGATCTTCACCAACTCCGGCAGCGGCATTGCCCCTTTCCGCAGGCGGTCGGCCAGTGTCTCGCCATCCAGGAACTCCATCACAAGAAAATCGGTGCCATCGTGGGAGCCGATGTCATAGAGATGACAGATGTGCGGATGATTCAACGAAGAAATAGCTCTTGCCTCGCGCTCGAAGCGCTGCTTGAACTCAGGACTGTCAGAAAGGTGAGTGGACAGGATCTTGATGGCAACCGTGCGGTCCAGACGTGTGTCTCGGGCGCGGTACACCTCGCCCATGCCGCCAGCACCTAAGGGTGACTGGACTTCATAAGGTCCGAGTTTGGTGCCGGAGGCAAGGGGCATGAGTGCGCGTGATTATACCGCTCCCAACCGATTAATTCATAAGCGGCAACATCCTCGTTAGTCGTAGGTCTCAGCCCTGTCTCTGGCGTCACACCGCAGCTGCCGCTGCGATTTCCCTGAGCTTTCTGAGATCGAGCTTGCCCGTGCCAAGATACGGCAGCGCCTCGACATGTAGGAATTGATCAGGACGTGGCTTCCACAGGGCCGGCAGATCGGACTTGCTCAGCTGAGAACAACACTCCTGCAGCTTCTCTTCCGGAAGAGTATGAAGCACCATTAGGCGTTCACCTTTCTTCTCGTCGGGCACGGCAGTCACGGCGAAAATCTGCTCGCTGGCGCCGGCGATTTCCTGAAGCTTGTCTTCGATCTTGATGTGAGGAACCATTTCTCCACCAATCTTGCTGAATCGGCTCATGCGATCCGTGATGCGCACGAATCCATCTTCATCCATCGCGGCAATATCGCCGGTGTTATACCACCCGGCGCGGAGAACCTCGGCGGTCTTTTCGGGTCGATTCAGATAGCCCTGCATCACATTGGGGCCCCGCACCAGCAGCAATCCGGTTTCACCTTGCGGTAAGGGAGCCATGGTTTCGGGGTCCACGATCTTCACGCTGATGCCCGGTAATGGATGTCCGATGCTGGACCGCTTCGCACCCACCTGCCGGAATTGCGCTGCCCGGAAGTCACGGGTGTTGACGGTCACGGCTGGAGAGCACTCGGTGCAACCGTAGCCTTCGAGCGGCCGGATGCCAAAACGATCTTCGAAGGCGACCGCAATCCGCTCCGGCAGTTTCTCCGCGCCAGCCATTACGTACTGCAGACTGCCAAAGTCTTCCGGGGAACAGCGCCGCATGTACGACTGCAAGAATGTGGGTGTCGCGAGCAGGAATGTGACGGCGTATTGACTGACCAGTGCTCCAATGGCACGGGCTTCCAGCGGATTGGGATGGAACACTACACCCATGCCTATCACTATTGGCAAACACAGGGTGCCCGTGAACCCGAAGGAGTGAAAGAAGGGCAAGATGCCGAGGATCTTATCGTTGCGGCTGAGCATAAAGACCTGATTGAGTTGCTCGACATTCGAGGCGACGTTGTAGTGGGTGAGTATGACTCCCTTGGGATCGCCGGTACTTCCGCTGGAGAAGATAATCGTGGCGGTGTCATCAAGACTTGCTTTTCTGCCGGCACCGACACACCGTTCGACCAGCCGAACTGGTAAGAACCAGGAAATCAAGGCTGCTGTGAGACGTTCGACAAAGCGGGGTTGGTGGGCAAGGTCCTCTAACATGACGGCCGGGGTGGGCAGCTGGACGTGAACCCGCTCCAAGAACGCCTTGGAGGTAATCACGGTCTGCAATTCGCATTGTCTCGCGCAGGAGGCGAGAACCTCCTTCGACGCCGTGTAGTTTAAATTCACCGGGACCTTTCCCATCAGAAGCGCCGCCAGATTTACCAGCGTCCCGGGAACCGACGGTGGAAGCAGAATGCCGACCATCTTCTGGTCGCGCCAAACGGGCCGCAAACGGCGGGCCAGGAATACCGTGCGCGTGAGTGTGCCACCAAAGCTGACCTTCGGCGTCCGGCCGTCCGCCATGGCAAAGCGAAAGGGATGCCTGCGCACCGTCTGCACGAACGAGCGATGCAATGGCCGCATGTATCGCTTGTGGAACCGGTAAGCATCTGCGCCGAGTTCCTGCACCGCCTGGCGCACGCTTTGCGCGCTGCTGGTGGCAGGCATGGCTTGGCCAAAAGTCACTGTCACCGGATACGGAATTCTGCGCGGAAGCTTCCACAGAAATCTTCCGCGTTCGAAGCTGAAGATGGAACCCCATACTCCGCCCAGATTGACCGGAATGATGGGGACATCTACGCCCTTGACGATTCGCTCCATACCGCGCCGGAAGGGGAGCATTTGGCCGATGCGGGTCATCTGGCCTTCGGGGAAGATGCACACCACTTCGCCATCCTTCAATGCTTGGGTTGCCCTGCGAAGCGAAGTGATCATCTCGCGCGGCCGAAACTGGGAGGAAATCGGAATCACTTTCATGATCTTCGCGAAGGGCTTCACCAGCGGGTGATCATAGGAGCCCTTGAACATGAGGAATCGAATCGGGCGGTCGATCGAAGCAATCAACAGGACGGCATCGACCATGGAAACATGATTCGGTACCAGCAGCGCTCCGCCCTTTGACGGAACATTTTCGCGTCCCTCCAGATCAATGCGGTACAGAGTATGGGTGGCGATCCACAGTAAAAGGCGGAGCAATGCGTCAGGCAGCAGATACAAGACATAGATCGTGGCTCCGACCGTGACCAGCGAAACAGACAGGAAGATCGCGGTCGGAGTCAAATGCGCGAAGTGTTGGAAAACATAGTAGACGCCGGCGGCTCCGCCTATGCCAACAAAGGAAAGCAAGTTCGCAGCGGCGATTACCCCGCCTTTGTCTTTTGCATCGGGCCGGTGCTGAATCAGCGCATTGACGGGAACGGCGAAGAACCCGGCCGAGAAGCCGAGGCCAGATAGCAGGATCAAAACTTGCGTGAAGGAGGGACTGCGCGCCGAAAGCAGAATTCCAAACACGGTCATGCCGACTGAGCCGAGTGGAATCAGCCCATATTCGACCTTGCCGCTCGAAAGATAGCCGGCGGCCAGGCTGCCGAAACCGATGCCAATCGCGACTGCAGCCTGCAAAATTCCGGTGCGCGTGGGAGTGCTGTGCAATACGTCTTCCCCGTAGAACACGATGTTGGCCGACAACAACGCGCCCAGAAACCAAAAATATGTGTTTCCAAGAACCGCCAGCCAGAGGACGCGATCTTTGCGGATCAGAGCTAACTGTTGCCAAAGGTCACCGAGTGGGTTGGCTCGATATTTCTTGGTGGGATCGGCGGCAGGGACCTTCGCGATTCCGAGGCTAAAGATCAGGCCGAGAACCGACAGACTCAGAAGAATTAGCCCTGACCAGCCCTGGCGGCCATGAAAAACATCCGCCAGGAACGCACCTGAAACGAGTCCAGCGATAGCGGCCAGAAAAGTTCCTAATTCAATGATGCCGTTGCCCCAGGAAAGTCTTGCTTCGGGCAGCAGTTCGGGCAGCAGGCCATACTTCGAGGGTCCGAAAAATGCTGACTGTGTGCTGGCCAGAAAGATAGCAGCCATTTCAAGCTGCAAGTTCTGCCACGCGAGTCCGGCGGCGGCTAGGAGCATGACAGCAATTTCCAATAACTTCGTCGCGATCGTGACCGTACGTTTGCTGAAACGATCCGCGAGAAAGCCTCCCGACATCGAAAACAGAATGAAGGGGATCGAGAACAGCGCGCCCGCGACCAACACGAGCCGATCTCGGTCGGCCTTTGCCATGCCTGTGCCAAGGATGATGAAGACGATGAGATTCTTATAAGTGTTGTCGTTGAACGCACCTTGGAACTGGGTTACAACCAGCGACCAAAATCCGCGTTGCCAAGAGGGGGAGTCAACAGGTTTTTCTGGTTGCGCGACAGGAGTGTCTTTGGTCATACGAAGGTTCGATAAATACCTGAAAACCTCAAGTTCTGCACATCTTGTCACAACCCCAGCCTATGTCCAACTCGAATGCGAGAACGCCCGTTACTTCCGAGCTTGCAGGCGGGAAGAAAACGCAAAGAGATCGCTCGACGGGCCTTGCGAAGCGCAAAAACGGTGTCGCGCGGAGCAGGAGGTGACAATGGCCGGTGCGAGAAGTAAGCGAACGCCGATCACGCTGCCGGTTCTTGCTGCGTGACGCAATGAATCAGGCCTCCGCCCGATGCGATGGTGTCTAGCTCGATCGTCACGACCTTGCGCTGGGGGTAGGCATCCCTGACAATGGCTCGCGCTCGCCCATCCGACTGTCGATCTCCCAATTGCGGCATGATGACCGCACCATTCGCGAAATAAAAGTTTAAGTAGCAGTTGCAGGAGGTGGCGCGGCCCGAATGCACTTTGGGTGGAGGTGGCACTTCGATCACTTCGAGTTTGCGATTCTTGGCATCCGTTGCTTGCTTAAGGTACTGCACAACTTCAGGCAGGCCCTGGTCTACCAGCACAACACCTGGTTGGACGAAGCGGGCCACACCATCCACGTGGCCATCGGTCCAGTAATCTGGATGAGCATCGGGCAGCCATACAACCTTCTTTACTCCCAACCATCCACAAAGGTACTGGGCAAGCTGATCCCGAGTCTTCCCTGGATTGCGATTCTTGTTGCAGATCGATGGCTCAGTGACCAGCAGCGTGCCTTCCCCATCTGTCTCAACCGCGCCACCTTCGGTCACAAATGGCGCGCGAAACTGAGTTACACCTAGATGCTGGAGCAGTTCCTCGGCAATGGTGGCGTCCCGAGCATGAGTTTGCTTGTTGCCCCATCCGTTGAAGTTGAAGGTGGAACCGGCGATTTGGCCGTGCCCGTTGGTAAGAAAGATGGGACCTGAATCGCGGAACCACATGTCGTCAACCCGCATTGCCAGCACGGAGACCGAGGAGCCGCACTGTTGCCTCGCCTGGACCACCTGCTCGGGTTCAGCCAACATGGTGACTGGCTCATATTGAGCAATCGTTTGTGCCAGCCGCACTATTTCTTTGCGTACGTCAGCCAGTTGGCTTTCCCAAATATCCTTGCGCGCCGGCCACGCCATCCAGCAGCGCTGGTGGTGGGCCTGCTCACTGGGCATGATCCATCCCTCGAGCGCTGGCGGGCGTGATGAATTCTTCGTTTCCTGGGTTGCGGCCTTCTGAGCTGCAAGCAGATCCTGTTCGAAATCCCATGAGCAGGGCGCCAGGAGCAGGCCCGATGCGGCGAGTGGTAGCTTGAGAAATGCACGACGCGACAGGCCTGGGATGGGTTCGCTCCTAGAGCGCTCCTTGTCGTCTGGAACATGTCTTCTTGTGATAATCATTTCGAGCTCACGGCGGGAAAATCAGCCGCACGATACACTTCGCGGCCGCCATTTAGGGTCAGCAGGACGTGTGCGTCCTTCACTCGCTCGGGCGGAATGGAAAACAGGTTTTCCGACAGAACGATGAGGTCGGCATACTTCCCCGGTAGAATCGAGCCCCGGTTCGCCTCGGCGAAGTTAGCGTACGCTCCGTTGATGGTGTAGCCACGGATCGCCGTTTCGAGATCAATCGTCTGTTCGGGGATCCAACCTCCATCCGGCTTACCATCGAGGCCTTTCCGGGTTAGGGCCGTGTAGATTCCAATGAGGGGGTCCATCTCCGCTACGTCCCAGTCGCTTCCGAAGGCCAGAACTGCACGGGAATCTCGCAGACTACGGAATGCCCACGCGTACTTGGAGCGCACCGGACCTACCGCCTTCGCCCATTGACCGGTAATATCGGGAGCACAGTGCCGAGGCTGCATGCAGGCCACAACCCCGAGCTGTTGGAAGCGCGGGATGTCCCGAGGCGATAGGCATTCATCGTGAATAACTTGATGGCGGCTGTCGCGAATTCCGTTCACCCGTTGAGCGTGCTCGAGCGCGTCTAAGGCAACTCGGATGCCGCGGTCTCCTGTCGCATGGATGAAGACCTGGAACTTCAGCCTGTCGATTTTCGCCACGACCTCGTTAAACTCACTCGGGTCCCACAAAGTCTTGCCCTTGGTGTCGGGACGATCCGTATAGGGAGCCAACATCGCAGCCGTGTGGGGCTCGATTACATCATCGATGTAGAGTTTCACGGCAGAGACGCGCAGCCTGTCGTCGTTATCAAAAGTGCTTCGAACTGCGCCAAATTGATCGATCTGACTGGCAGGGGTATGCTGCCGATGATAGAGCGCAACCTGCATGCGCAAGGGAAGTTCGCCGCGCTTTCGAGCATCATCGTAGGATTCATGGAGACGCGCCACCGTACACTGCGGCTCAATCAAGGTGGTGATGCCATAACCGATGGCCATGGCGAGACTATTCTGCAGACCCTGGTCCTCCCGAGCCTTGGTTTCCCGCGGCAGATGGGAAAGAAAGCCGGCTGCGATCCCGCTTGCCAAACCAATCAGAATGCCGGTCGGCTCTCCGGTTTTGGGGTCTTTCTGTACCGCGGGCGAATTGGTCTCCCGGGTGACTCCGAACTCGCGCAGTGCTTCCTGGTTGGCCCAGCCAGTGTGGCCGTCGTAAGCGACCAGAAATGCCGGACGGCCTCCGGTCAGGCCTTCAAGATCGCGGCTTGTCGGCAAAACCCCGGGACCAAACACCGAGTAGTTCCAACCTGTTCCTTCGATCCACTTTAGATCGGGATGCGCCGTGGCAAAGTCCTTGACGCTCTTCTGAATCTCACGCAAGGTCGCCGTGCCGCTAAGGCGCAGCAGGTCTGGATTGGAACCGGAGTCGATATGATTGTGGCTGTCGATGAAACCGGGCAATACTAGCCGCCCCTCAGCGTCGATGATCCGGGCCCCCGAAGAAACCTGGTCGGCTGCATCGCTGTCTTTGCCCACCCAGACGATTCGGTCGCCCTTGATCGCAATGGCTTCAGCCCAAGGACGATCTTTCTCAACGGTGTATACCCGCCCGTTGCGAATCAATAACTCTGAGCGGTGGTCTGCGGAAGGCATCGGTTCGCCCGCCAACAGATCCTCGCCAGTGCACTTGCTCTTCAGCAGGCCCAGCGCCAACGCGGTTAACGGATATTTAAGAAAGGCGCGTCTCGAAAGGTTCGAAAACCACTCGCTCATAGTTCAGTCGGGATAAGCGACCAACCCACGCTCGAAAACCTGCGTGTGAGGAAATTCCAAGTCTGTTGCTTGAAAAGGTGTCGGTAGAAAAAGATCACGTTTGCCAGTTTTCGTCAAAATTCGGCAACCCTTCTGGCCGAGGCTAGCGAGCCTTCTGCACCCGCTCTAGAAGTTGCTGATACATTTCGTCGGCATGCTGCACGCGTGGCTTTAAAAGCTGAAGTTGCTTTGGCCATTGCTCAAGCAGTAATTTTCCCGTCTCGAACGCCTCCAGATCCTCCGCCGGAACCAGCGGTGCCGTGAGGATTTCCTTAAGCACATTGCGCTCTCTCTCCACGAGCTGCGGCACAGCCTCTCGTTTCCAGGTGGGTTGCTCGTCTACGACGACGTAAACCGGAGCGCTGTGCGCAGCGGTAATGTTCCACTCCTCTTGGCGACTCCCGTACGCGCGAACCGCGATCCACAGGCTGTGATCGGCGGTAAGCTGCCTGTCGAGTTGCACCCGATCTTGCCCGGCCGCGGATTCGGTCGCGACAACGTCGCCCAGAGCCACCAGTTCCAAGCGATCGAGCTTGTCCACGTCGGGGTTGAGTTGTGCTTGGGCGACGACGTTGAGTCGCGACCCGCGAGGCACATGTATCTCATCTCCCATCGGGTGACCGTTGACGGTGAATTCGAGAAAAGGGCCGTTGGTGACGTAGACGTGACCCGCACGGAAGGACGCGTACCAGGCATCCGGGTCATACGATCCGTCTACCTTCACGTAGTCGCGCACAACCCCAGGCAAATCCGTATAGGGAAAATCCGAACCGGCCGAGGGCGTCAGCTTGTAGCCCAGATTCAGAAAGTCGTACCAGATGTCGGTCAGAAGCTTGCCGGCCTGAAAGACCTCGAGAAAATCCACGTCGCCATAAGGAACATCCAGCGCGACGCCGCGCCGCACATTGAACCAGCCAGCATTAAGATGAGCGTAGCCGGAAATTCCACCCTGCCGGTGCGATTCCTCGAACACTCGATGGTACAGAAAGTAGGTATCCTGACTCAGATGGATTGGGCTTTGGAGGTTGTGGTGAATCGTATGACCGAGCTGCCCAGTCCGCGGGTCCTCCTGGCCGGAGACGATGAGATAGCTATCGTGCTCGAACCGGCCCGCTTTACCCCAGGCCGGCTGCTCGAAATACGTTCCAGCAATGTTCCCCATTTGCAGGAGGTTGCCCACGTGCACGTCTTCTGCCGCTACCTGCGACCAGACGCTCGCGTCACGGCTCTCGTCCCGAGCGAGGTGAATGTGATCGTCACCCGAGAACCAGCCACGGTCGGGCAGGTTCGCGTAGCGTTCCATGGCCACAGAGACTTGGGTTGTCTGTCCTGCGCGAACTTCGAAGCGACTGTGATGCAGACGATATTCCGGTCCGCGCGTGACGATCAGCTCATAGGTTCCCACGGGCAATTTGCCCTCGTAGCTTCCCTTGACGTAGAAGGCGACGCGGTTGTCGGAAGGCCAAAATGCACGCGGATCGACGGATAGCAGACGAACTTTGTCAGCGAACCTCTCGACCAAAAGCGCCTGGTCGGAGGGGAGCGGAGCTCGGCCTGTAGCATCGTAGAGGCCAACTCGTGCCGGCACTAGAGCCTCCGTTATTGCATCCCTTATCTCAAGGTGGACACTGCCGAATGCGCTGGGAGATTGTGTCTTTCCACTGCGCGAAATTTCGATATCGCAGAGCGCGACTTTACCTTTCGGGATTCCGCTCCCGGGCTCGTCCTCGGTGCTGCCAACCGCGATATCGACCCCCTGAGTTCCAAAATTTGCAAGGCGGGCGCGGTCGAGAGTGACCGTGACTCGGCGTAGGGTCTCACCGGGCTCAGGGTCAATGATCACATCTCCCCGACCGGTGCCTGCGTTCTTATTCCATAGCACCACAATCGGCGCAGTCGTGAACTCGGGGGCGTAGGTTAAGGTGAGGTCCACTGGCTCATCGATGTCAAAGGCATACTGGTGCTCCACCTCGAATGCGACCATATTGCCGACGATGCAGGAATTGCCCGCAATCGTCTTCATCTCAGCGTGGCTTCGGTCAAGATCAAGGCCCAGTTCCGCATAGCCGAGCGCGAGAACCCTCGCGAAATGCGGTTTCTTCCAGGGCATGGGCTCAAGGTAACGCGCTTCTACGTTATGGGCCAGAACCCGTGCGACCATAATTATCGCCAGCAGCGACAGCGCTAGGAACGAGCGAGAACGGACGCTAGTGGGGCTTCGCTTCATGCTCTCCCAGGTAACAGAACTCAAAAAGCCAGACGCAACGACAAGTGCATGATTCGACGGGTTTCTGGGTCCGCTACCTCAAGGTGTGCTGGCCTCTCACCAAATCAGCCTATCAGCTTCGGCTGCCTTGGTGCGTGGCGAGTTAGGATTGTACCCAATGCTGGTGGGTTGGACCAGGGTGCTAGTGAGGCTTCTCTCGGCTCGGGCTTGATAGGGTTCGCGGCGCTCACCAGTCTGGGTCAGGAATAATAGGGATGCCGGACGACCATGCGCAAAATCATCCACGTCGACATGGATGCCTTCTATGCTTCCATCGAGCAGCGCGATGATCCGAAATTGCGCGGTAAGCCAGTGATCGTTGCCTGGAAAGGCAATCGCTCGGTCGTCTGCGCGGCCTCGTATGAGGCGCGGGCCTCCGGGGTACACTCGGCGATGCCCGCCCTCCGGGCGGCACGGCTATGTCCGACTGCCATCTTCGTTGCTCCGGATTTCACCCGTTATCGGGCGGTCTCTCGCTGCGTGCGGGAGATCTTTAAGCGTCACACCGACCTGATCGAGCCCCTGTCGCTCGACGAAGCATACCTGGATGTGACCGAGAATAAAACCGGCTTGCCCACGGCGATGCTGGTGGCGCGCACGATCCGGGCGCAGATTCGCCAGGAATTGAACCTCACCGCCTCTGCGGGCGTAGCACCCAACAAGTTTTTGGCAAAGCTTGCCTCGGACTGGCGGAAGCCTGATGGACTCTTCGTGATCCCGCCAGAAGAAATAGACGCATTTCTGCTGCCCCTGCCTGTTGCGCGTCTGCCCGGAGTCGGAAAAGTCACCGAAAAGAAGCTGAGGAAACTTGGGATACAGACGGTGGGCGAGTTGCGAGGTTTAGATGTAGGCCTGCTGGAAGACCACTTTGGACGCTACGGCGTGCGCCTGCACGAGCTCGCCCGCGGTATTGACGACAGTCCGGTGGTTGCCGATCGGCCCACGCAGTCGATCTCGGTCGAAGACACATTCGAGCATGACGTACCGCTTGCAGAAACCGAGCCCGCCATCCGGCGTCTGGCAGAGAAGCTTTGGTCGGCCTCGCGCAAAGAGTCGAGGATCGCCCGCACGGTTGTTCTCAAACTGAAGACAAGCGAGTTCAAGACCCTGACTCGCAGCCATACGCCAGACCGTCCACCTTCGTCCTGCGAAGAATTGACGGATCTCGCCCTGAAGCTGCGAGACAAAGTACACCTCGATCCACGCCAACGGTATCGGCTAGTGGGGGTTGGTTTCAGCAATTTTCGCGACGCAGAACAGACCGCGGGACAGCCGGTGCTTTTCGAGTGAAGATGGATCAGTCAGCCGCCATCGTCTCTGATGGCTGTGGTTGTTGCTTCATCATCTCGAGCATCTGTTGCTTCATCTCTTTTGCGGTTGGCTCAGCCTTGTGAGTGCCGATGGTCCAGCTATAGCCATCCGGATCGACGATGTTGCCGCAGCGATCGCCCCAAAACATATCCATTACCGCGCCTTGGTTGGTGGCACCGAGTTTGGTCGCTTTTTCGACAACCTTATCGACATTCTCTACGTAAAGGTAGAGTCCTGCTGGTGAAGCACCGACGTTTTTCGCCGTGCGCTTTCCCATCGCCGCAATCTCAGGTCCGAGCATGAGCGTTGTCCCGCGCAGCGTGAGCTCGGCATGGATGGGTTTCCCATCCGGACCGTTCATGATGCCCCGTTTCGAGAACCCCAAGGCTTTTTGGTAAAAGTTCACGGCAGCAGGAATATCAGAGACCGTGAGCATGGCGGACACGGCGCCGTACTGTTTCTTATTCAGTGGATCAATTTTCTTTTTTGCCATAGTGTTTCCTTTCGTACGGACGACATTCTAACCAAACAGACGGGAAGAGTGCACCTAACCTCTCTGGATGGTGTCCCATACCAAGGCTCGTCGAACTGCCGGAACCTTTAGGCCGCCTTGACACCCGACCTAGCCGTCGTCATCGGCTCCATCTGGAATTTCCTTACCGCCAACGTTGTCAGGACCACGAAAAGCACCAATACCGCGAGTTGGGTAATCGCGAATGGTGGTTCCTTTTGTGTTGGCGCAATCGCTCTCAACCCAGGCACTTTTTCAAACGATTGCACTACCAGAACGAACACGTTGAAGTACAAGGCCGTGCACGCCGCAATCACGTAGGTTTTCCGCCATACGAGGTGCAAGGGGTAACGTGCCGCAATCGCAATCGCCAGCACCACCAGGGAGATGATTCCGAGTTTGATGGCGGGGGTTACTCCCATAAACGGAAACAGAAAACCCGTCAAGCTGGTCAATACCGTCGTCGTTACAAATACCGCCGTCCACCTGTCGAGGCGTTGATTGGTGAGAAAGCCATATAGCACAACAAGCCCTGAGGCAATTCCGGCGACACTGATCAGCACGTGAATCAGAGTGAAAGTTTGCAAACTCATACCTAGGACCATAGCGGCGCTCCTGACGGCAGAGACCGTCGGATGATTGTCCGATGCTACGCTGATGGGGCACAAATTGCCAATGCTCGTCAGCGCCCGCCTCGTTGCGTTTGGCTCGCCCATCGCGGTATCGGGCGGGTACGGATTCCTGGAAGTCCACCCATCCCGATGGAGAGATCTTAGGCTTTTCTAGGCCAGGTGGACATCAAACAGCGCCAGCCAATACTGAAGGGATTGCAGTGCAAAACCGCACAGGATGAGGCCAATCCCGAACACGCCGAGGCGTCGTTCGGGAAGATTGTTGGCATAGTATTCGATGTAGGGGTTAACGGTCACCCCTACTCCTGTCACGATTCCGGTGACCAGGCCTAGGCGAATCGCAAACCCCCATGCATGATCCACGTGATGAATGAAAGTGCTGCAGATGAGGGCGCTGGCGATGTATCCGAGCGAGCGGACCACCGTTCCCCAGAACTGGCGACGGGTAATCCAGGGACGGCGAGCCGCTACATAATCGATGGCAGGCCGCATTCCGCGAGAGTAAGCAAAGGTTTGGCCAATCGTAATGAGAAGGCCAAATGCGATGGCGAATCGAATCCCCACCATCCTGTACAGTCCTGCACTAAACCGAATCCGCGGATCGCCGAAAACAACCCTTCCCAGGGCAGCGAATAATGATCGAGCCCACGCGCTGCCCGATTGAATTCGATGGCCAGGGTGATGCCGGTCGTAAATCCCGAGGCAACTCCGAACCATAGACCTAAGCCGAAGCCGTACCCGATGCCAAAGACAACCGAGTACGCGACCCCGCGGGTAATCAGGCGCAGGGGGCCATGCTGTCCACCCAGCAAGTCGTAGGCAAGGTAGACACTACCCAACACATCGAGGCATGAGCCAGTAATGCTGATAGCCGCGAGTGTGTGGTGGTCCATGGAGCCATAAGGCTAACACCGGAGTGAGCCGTGGTGGGTGCTCTTCAGGTCTCTCAACAAGGAATCTATGCTGGAGCTGATTGCGGTTGGTTAGCGAGTTTAGTTCGGGTGGGTGTGCAAGGTTCCGGCACTGCACTACAATGCGGTGCTTATGCTTAGACGAATCGGTGTTTTCCTGCTCGGTTTCTTAGTTGTAGCCGTGTCCCCGGCGCAACAGGTGGCCAACTCACTCGCGGCCAGGGCGCGCGACGTGCTCTCGCCGATGGACGGCAATCTCGTCGTGCCTGGGTTGAAGGAGCCAGTCAATGTCCTGCGAGATCACTGGGGCGTTGCCCACATTTACGCGAAGAACCAGCACGATCTCTTCTTTGCGCAGGGCTTTGTCGTGGCACAAGACCGGCTCTTCCAGATGGAGATGTGGAAGCGCGCTGGACAGGGCCGTCTGGCCGAGGTGCTCGGACCATCGGCGGTGCAGCGCGACGTCAAGGCAAGGCTACTTCGTTATCGGGGCGACATGAAGGCCGAGTATGAGAGCTACTCTCCGGATACTGAGGCAATCCTGCGAGCTTTTACCGACGGGATCAACGCCGAGATACGCTCGTTGACCGCGAAAGGCGGCCCCGGCTTGCCGATCGAGTTTCAGTTGGCCGGCTTTGAGCCGGAGCCCTGGAAGCCGGAGGATTGTCTCAATCGAATGGCGGCATTTTCGATGACTGGAAATGCGTTCAGCGAGCTTCGCCATGCCGAGCTGGTTACGAAGTTAGGCGTGCAGAAGGCCAGCACCGTTCTAAGCCTTGATCCGAAGGTCGAGCTCGATCCCGCACCCGGCGTGGACTTCGGCGGACTTAATCCGTCACTTCTCAAGCACCTCGTCGGAAGTGATGTGAGGATCGAGTTTCCACCGGACGCCGCGCAAGGTAGCAATAACTGGACGATCTCGGGAAAACTCACCTCCACGGGCAAGCCGATTTTGGCCAATGATCCTCATCGGGTGATGGCGTTGCCCTCGCTGCGCTACATCGTCCATCTAGTAGCACCAGGTTGGGATGTGATCGGCGCGGGCGAGCCGGGCTTGCCAGGAATTGCTGTGGGCCACAACCAGCAGATTGCGTGGGGATTCACGATTTTCGGCCTCGATCAGCAGGATCTGTATCTCGAGGATCTGAATGCGCGAGATCCGCTCCAGTACAAGGCGGCGAGTGGATGGGCGCACATGCAGGTTACGCTCGAAAGCATCGCAGTCAAAGGGAGGCCGCCGGTCGACGTCGACTTGAAATTTACCCGCCATGGCCCGGTCCTTTGGGAGGATGGAAAGCGGGCGCTGGCACTGAGGTGGGTTGGAGCCGAGCCCGGCACAGCGGGCTACCTAGGATCCATTGCCGTCGGCAGGGCGACGAACTGGAACGAATTCGAGGAAGCCATGAAGCGCTGGAAGGTGCCATCGGAGAACATGGTGTATGCGGATATCGAGGGCAACATCGGGGAGCACTCCACGGGGTTGGCGCCGCTGCGAAAGACTTGGACCGGACTGCTACCGGTCCCGGGCGCGGCGGACTATGAGTGGTCAGGATTTGTGCCGAACTCGGAACTTCCCCATAGTTTCAATCCGCCGGCCGGGTTTGTCGTAACAGCGAATCAGAAGATGATCCCTGAGAAGTATCCGTATAACGTGGGCTTCGAATGGGTTCCTCCCTATAGGGTGCATCGTATCGAGGAGGTGCTCTCTAGTATTCGTGACAGTCCGAGGAAGATAACTGTGGGCGATGTAGAGAAGCTCCAGACTGATGTTGTGTCATTGCCGGCGCGTGAGCTCGTGAACCTGTTAAAAGAGGCGTCGCCGAACCCAACCGCTGCGACGCAAATGATACTCGCATGGGATGCAACGCTGAGCAGGGAATCCGGACCTGCCGCGCTTTATGAGGTATGGCTGAAGGAGCTGCGCAAGGTCGTCTCCGGGAAAGAAGGGATTGCAGCGGTTGAGGACGATTGGTCCTTACAGGACGTACTCCCGGAGCTCTCGGAGGCGTCGCCCCAGGTTTTCGGGGCCGATGCGGTCGCGGGCAGAAACCAGGTATTGCAGCAAACGCTCGATTCTGCATGGAAACAGACGGAGCAGTTGGTAGGTCCCGATCCCCAGAGGTGGTCATGGGGTAGGCTGCATACGATTCGCTTCCGGCACCCGCTAGACCGTTTGTCTGGGGCCGCGATCTTGCTGGACTTGGGGCCGCTGTCACGTCCGGGCGACGGCTACACCGTGAATGCCACATCGGCGGGCGAGAAGTTCGAGCAGGAGGATGGGGCGAGCTATCGAGAAATCCTGGACACGGCCGATTGGGACCGTTCGTTGGCGGTGAATACTCCAGGACAAAGCGGACAGCCCGGATCACAGCATTACTCTGATTTGCTTCCGCTGTGGGACAAAGGCGAGTATTTTCCGCTGGTCTATTCGCGTAAGGCGGTGGAGGCGAATGCGGAAGATCGGTTGGTGCTCGCGCCGCAGTGATCCCATCCAGCGGTATTCCCCATCCGCCCGTCGTACGCGGGCTCGAAGATTTCACCGCTCGCCAGGCAGGCACGCCATTTGTCAACAATCCCCGCGACGTCGTCGGGATGAATTGAGGCCGTCCATTTCCACCCCTCGAGGTGATCCATAGGGACGCCAACATATTCCAGCCAGCGTTGATTGAAGTAATCAAGGTACCCGTCGGGTAAAGAGCTGTGGATCAACGCTGGGATCGAGTCGATAAGAAGCTGATCTCAGCAGTGTCGAATTCGCTTTCTGGAGAGGACATCGCGACCATCTTATACCAGCCACAGAAGATCGACCCTAGATACACACACCCCCCTGGAGTGGGAACCTCCCGATGAGCACCATTATTTCTGGGCTCGCTCAATTGCCACTTCCAGCGCGGCACTTCGGAGACGCATAGGAAGACGACCAGACAGATCGAGAACGCGGCTTTACAAACCTTTACGTGAGGCCTGACAACTAATCTGCCGTGGTTGTGTTCCTATCGTGGGAAGAATTCCTTCGTTTTCAAATTTTCAGGGTAAGCACCCGGAGTGTGTTGTCGCCACCCGGCGAACCGCACCGCCGCAGGCGCCAACAAATCAGTGGCTATACGCCAGGTCCAATCCCAACTCTACTTGATCGCTCTTGCCTTGGTATGCTTCGCCGCCGCGCAAGATGCCCCAACGCTCAAGAAGCCCGTCCCTGCCGCTGAACCCTCCGACCCCATGACCACCATCGCGGTCAAGGTCAAAGTCGTCAATGTGCTCGCCACCGTCCGCGATAAAAGCGGCAAAGTGGTCAGCGATCTCAACAAAGAGGACTTCATCCTCACAGAAGATGGCCGCCCGCAATCGATCCACTACTTCACCCGTGAGACTGATCTTCCCCTGACTCTCGGCCTCCTCGTTGACACCAGCCTGAGCCAACGTCGTGTCCTCGATCAGGAGCGCGGTGCAAGCCACAGCTTTCTGGATCAGATGGTTCGCGAAGATCGCGACCAGGCTTTCATCATTCATTTCGATCGTGAGGTCGAGTTGTTGCAGGACCTAACCTCTTCTCACCAGAAGTTGGAACAGGCGTTGGGACTCCTCCAAACTCCGCAATACACTCCCACACGCGGAGGAGGGGGCGGTGGCGGCGGTGGCAACTGGCCTGGCGGCGCAGGTGGCCCCGGCCGCCACGGCGGTCATCACGGCGGTGGCACCATGCTCTACGACGCGGTCTATCTCGCTTCGAACGAGCTGATGCAGAAGCAGGAAGGCCGCAAGGCGCTCGTCCTTCTCACCGACGGTGTCGACACCGGCAGCAAGGAGAGTCTCGACTCGGCTATCGAGTCCGCCCAGCGCGCCAACACCGTCGTATACTCGATCCTCTTTAAGGATGACGAGGCTTACGGACACAGTGGCGGTTTCAACCGGTCCGGCATCGGTCTTCCCGGTGGGGGTTGGCCTGGGGGCGGGCGTGGTGGCCCATACGGTGGTCATCACGACGGGAAACCAGTCCTCGAACGCATGTCCTCAGAAACCGGCGGGCGCATGTTCGAGGTTTCGAAAAAGCAACCGATCGATCAGATCTACTCCCAAATCGCCAGCGAGCTGCGCAATCAGTACAACCTTGGGTATACGCCCGACAGGACGGGCACGAGCGCCTCCAGCTATCACAAGATCCAGGTCGAGGTAAAACGAAAAGACCTGACCGTCCAGGCGCGGGACGGATACTACAGCGACCAATGACATCAGACACCCCGAAGGGAACTCGGCAAATCTAACCGATCGTTTTTGACCATCGAGGCTTCCCGGAGCGTCAAGGGCAGCACCTGGCCGACGGCTGGAGCGCCAACTATGGGGAACCGCTAGAACAATGCTTGTCGGCCTGTGGCGGACAGGAGACCGAGCAGCGCGCCGAATTACGAGGAATTGGGAACCAGGGATTGGGCGTGCGCACGTTGACCTTCCTCGCGAATCATGGCAAAGAGCGCACCCGCCAGGGAGAGCACAATCGGGCCAAGGAAAATCCCGAGGAGCCCAAAGACTTTCACCCCTCCGAGCATGGCAAACAGCAGAAGCAGGGGGTGGATTTCGAGTCGGCCCTGCACGATCAGAGGTCGCACCAGGTGATCGGAGCTCCCCACGATGAGAGCGCCCCAAAGCAGGAGCGCAATACCCTTCCAGACTTGGACCGCCATCAGGTACAGGGCCGCCGGCAGCCACACCAAAGAGGTTCCCACGATCGGGATCAAGGAGGAGAGGCCGGCGAGGGCGCCCAGCAGCATCGGCGAAGGCCCGCCCAATACCCATAGGGCGAGGCCGGTTAAGAATCCTTGGACGATGCCAACCCCAACAATCCCGTACAGGTTCGCTACGATCCCGTCGCGCACCCTCGCAAAAAGTCGTTCGATCAGGGCAGCGCGGAGGGGCATCAGCGACGAAATCCGATTTATCAGAGCGGGTCCGTCGCGAAATAGAAAGAAGAGAACGAAAAATGTAACCACGGTTTGCCCGGCAAATCCGGCTGCTCTACTCACCAAGAAGGTGCCGGCGGCGACCAGCGCGCGGCCGACCTCGCCAGGCACCGATTCGAGCCAATCGCGAATGCCGAATTTATCGAGATCGATGCGGCGCTCCAGCCAGTCCATCGGTGGTCGTATCGCGTGGGATGCGAGTTGCTGGATACCTCCCGCCTGCTGACTCTTCTCCGCCAGGTATCGTCCTGCCGACGCCATCTCGGAACTTACCGCTACGGCCATAAATCCGGCGGGCAGCACAAAGAGAAGTACGACGGTGATGGTGGACAACAGCGCTGCCATCCCTTGGCTCCGCACCCATCGCTGCATCCTGCTATGCAGGGGGAATAGGCCTATACCCAAGATCGCGGCAAAGGCTGCGGGCTTAAGGAATATCCAGAAAATCGCGATCGCGATCGCCAGGGTCGCTACCAGCATGGCGCTCAGGACGATAAGGGTAAGGCGGCTCTGTGTCACCAGACTTCCAACCTCTTATTTTGGCGTGCCGATCGATCTTACCGCGAGTTCCCCGGGCCGAGCTACGTATCGACGAACTCGGACAAGTTCAACTCCGCACATTGGATGCTGCCAAAGACGAGTCGCGTCGTCGAGGCTCGACGGGGTAGGAGGCGCTCGCAGACCTTTGGTTCCATTGCCCGCTGCGGCGTGAGGCCAGGGAGAAGGGAATTCACCAAGCGCTCTCGTTCGTCACCGGCTGGACTGTTTACTCATTGCCTTGGCTATCGAACCTTCAAACACCACAATGCGGCTCGGGTAAGGCCTTGCGTGAGCTTCCTCCGCATCCTGTTCTCGTCGGGCGGCAGAAACATCCACGTCAGTAGGCGAATGAGCGCCGGCGGATCGCACGCTTCTTCCTGCCCTGATTTTGCGGGAAAGAACTGCGCCAGTGCCTGCTTCGGTTGGTCGCGGAACTGATCCACCATGGAGACCTGGTGCACGCAGGAGATGGTGCAGAAGGGAGCGCACGCCTTCACGCTGCTATACTCGCGCTCCAAGTTCTCAACCGTATAGTTTTCCAAGGGTACGCCCGGAGCGCCGCGCTGTTGCGAGCAGTAGTGTACGAGTCCATTTTCGCAAACGTACAGGTACCGGCTGCCAGCACGGCAACTCCAGGTGTTGGCTTTCCCCTGCAGCAGATTTTTCTGGAACTGATTGTAGTAAGCAAAGGTGGAAAACGACCGGCGGCTGGCCTGCATGATTTCCTGATAAGCCCGATGCTCGGCTTCGCCCAGGGGATGGAGCTGGCCCTGGCCGTCGTGCACGATCCCCACCGTCGTAGCGAACCCCAATTGGCGGGCACGGCGTGCTACCGCGGCTGCATCCTCCGGGCGCTCCGAGGTGCCGATCACGCTATTGATGTTGACCCGAAACGTGGCATGCTCGGACAGCCATTCGAGCTTCTGGTTCAGCACCTTCAAACTCTTCATCGAGATCTTGTCCGGTTTGAAGTTGTCGATGCTGATCTGAAGATGGTCCAGACCGGCACGGTTCAGCCGCCGTATCCGATCGGCCGTCAAGAGGTATCCGTTGGTGATCAGCGTTGCGATGCTGCCGCGACGTCGGATGTGACGAATGATTTCATCAAGTTCGGGGTGCAGCAAGGGCTCCCCGCCGCTGATGGTGATCACCGTCGTACCAAGCTCAACCAGGCGGTCGATGCGGCCGAACATCGTGGCCAGCGGAACGGGCTGGGAAACGTCGTCGTATTCGTTGCAGTAGGTGCACGCCAAGTTGCATCGGCGAGTGGGCACGATGTGCGCCACGATGGGATGCCGGCGCGACTTCATCGCCTTGGCGACGACGCGCGCCTGCCGCAGCTGAAACCGCAAAGCGCGGATCTTGCGGTCAATCTGAGTCGTCCTCATCGCCAGGTTCTCCGAGAAATGCGGAGATCCTGGGTATCGTTTCCCACCGTTCGACTCACCGTGCGAACCTCCGAGCGATGGTTGGTTAGATGCAGCAAGCCTGTCCGACGCTGTAAGTTACTGCGAAGACCACGATAGCGATCGCCGCGGCCAATAGTACATCGGCGGCATAGTGATAACCACCCACAACGGTAGCAAAGGCGATGCTGATGGCAACGCAAAGAAAAATTGCCCCCATCCAGGGTTCGAGCCGCAGTAGCACCAATGCGGCCGCGGTAGCCGACGCCACATGGCCGCTTGGGCAGGTGATGGCCTGGATGCTGGCGCGGTCCAAAATAACGCGATTGAGCGCCTCGATCCTGGTAGGGGGACTGCGAAATGTGTCATAGCCGGGCAACAGACGCGGGGGTAACGCGCGCACGAAGGGTGTAAGGGCAAACGACAGGTAGGTCGCTGGCAATACCACCAGCCAGTAGTAATCAACGCTGCGCTGCCGGCCGGTGGCGTAGAGCACGGCGAGGGCGAGCGGGATCAGAGGATAGACCATAAAGTACGCGAGCTGAAGATAGGTGGCTAGAGGAACGCCGATCCCAACCCGAGAAGGTTCGATTCCGAGGGTGCGAAAGAATGCGCGGTCGACAGCGGCCAGGCGCGCTTCCATTCTCGCATCCGGCGCGGTGAAGAATTGCCCGACCTGCCAATAGGGAACCAGCAGCAATCCGGCAGGAAGCCAGTCGCGCACGAGCGAGGAAACGACTGGCGACATCCAATGTCCGGAGAGTCGGGCGGCAACAATCGCAGCCATCGCCACCAGCCCGAGCCACGTCACACGCCGGCGGCGGCGGGGTTCGAGCGGTCGGAACCAGGCCGCGACCGCGAGCAGCGAAACAAAGCCTAGCTGAATCCATTCCGCTACGCGCAAGGACACGGTCCTCGATCACGGGTGATCATGCCATCAAGATCGTCAGCGCGCCAAGGTGCATTAATCCGGGTTGCGGTCGAAGGCTGCGCCCGAACCTCAAAGATAGCGCAGGACTGATCCGTGGCTGGAAAAATTTATCCCAACGCCGGTCGTTCACTGGGCCCGTGTTCCTACCATGGGAGTCCCAGCAGGCAGTCGCGAAGGTTGCAGGGAAAGCCTCCGGGGCGGAAGGCTCTGCTTCCGCTCGTCCCTTCTTGAGGAAACCACCCGGCGGCCCTGGCCTGCGGCAGAATTTTTCTCTTGACATATTGTACTAGTCATATAGTACATTATGGCTTGTGAACTCCCGACGGCCTCCGTTCCGTTTTCGACTGGATCTTCACAGTGGCGTACCCGTGTATCGCCAGATCATTGATCAAGTCCGGGGCGGAATCGCTTCTGCCTCGCTGAGCGTCGGCGACCAGTTGCCCACGGTACGCCAACTGGCTGTCGACCTGGCAATCAATCCCAATACCGTTGCCCGGGCGTACCGCGAACTTGAACTTGGCGGGGTCTTGGAGACCCATCAGGGAACGGGTACCTTCATCAGTGCGCAAAAGATCAGGGGCGGGGACGAAGAGCGCTCGCGGCAGTTGGCTCAGATCGTCGCCGATTCCGTAGCTCGCGCGGGAGCCATTGGTTTTACGGTCGAGGACTTACTTGAGCAGTTGCGCGGATTGGTCTTAGAGCCAAGTCGCAGGAGATGACGTCATGACAAAAACCAGCTTGTCCCAACTCAACGGCGTCGCAGTCACAGCATTCGCAATCTGCATCGTCCTGGGAGCGTTGCTCACCGTGACCGTGCATCAACCTGCGCCCGCAATCCTAGGCAGCTTGCTGGCAGTGTATCTTCTGTTTGCCATCAAGGTAGTCCGTCAATGGGAAAAGGTGGCACTGTTGCGTTTAGGAAAATATGTGGGACTACGCGGACCGGGATTGTTCCACATCGTGCCCATCCTTGAGACGCTTAGCCCTTTCGTCGACCAACGCGTGCGCGTGGCCAGTGTGAGCGCTGAATCCACCCTGACGCGCGATACCGTGCCAGTGAACGTCGATGCCATCGTCTTCTGGATTGTATGGAATGCCGAGAAGGCCATCCTCGAAGTAGAAAATTTCCTGGACGCTATCAACCTGAGTGCACAAACCGCCCTGCGGGAGTCGATCGGCCGTCACGAATTGGCGCAAATGATCACGGAGCGCGAAACGCTGGGGCGTGAGCTGCAGCGCATTCTCGACGAGAAGACAAATCCGTGGGGGATCACGGTGCAATCCGTGGAAGTCCGGGATGTCAAAATTCCGCAGGGGCTCGAAGATGCCATGTCTCGGCAGGCCCAGGCCGAAAGGGAACGGCAAGCGCGAATCATTCTCGGACAAGCCGAAACGGAGATTTCCGACAAGTTTGTGAAGGCGGCCGCCGCCTACACCGAAAATCCTACAGCCCTGCATCTTCGTGCCATGAACATGCTGTACGAAGCCATCAAGGAACGGGGTTCGATGGTGATCGTGCCATCGTCAGCGGTCGAGACGATGGGGCTCGGTGGAACCCTCGCCACCGCGTCACTCAGCGGAGCAAAACCCTAACCACTCCACCTGAATAGGTCGAAAGGAGCAACCCGTATGAAGCACGTACGTGAAGTGTGTCTGATCGCGTTCACCCTAGCCAAAGGCATCACACCTTCTGTTGCCGCCCAGACCATCGCAGCTTGCTGCGGGAGAAGCGCATGGTGCTTGAATTCCCGCGCCGTCCTCATGGCAAAGGCCGGCAGAATTCTGTTGGCCAACCCGCGTACTGACTTAACTTGTCTGTCCTCCCCCGGACGCACCCTCCGGGTCGCTCCGGATCTCTCGGCAGTGGCTCCCAAGAACTTTTTCTCATCCGCGGGCCAGTTCGGCGCGAGTCCAACGCTGCGGCAGGGAATCACTGTGGAGCTGCCGGTAACCACGAATGCGGTGCCGGTAGCTAAAGCGGACCAGGAAGATTCGCTAATCGTGACTATCACCTACGACGGCAAAGTGTATTTCGGAATCGACCCGACCAGTACTACCGAACTGACGGAGAAAGTGAAGAGCGCTTTGTTGAACCGTGCAGACAAGACGCTCTATGTCAAAGCCGACGCACGCACTGCCTATCGAAACCTAGTCATAATTCTGGACTCGGTCGGTACCTCTGGCGTCGAAAGACTCACGCTCTTGACCGCCCAGCGAGATGGAGAGGAGCCAGGAGCGTTAGTACCACCGAAAGGCTTGGAAATGTCCATGGTTGCGCCTCACGCCGTGGTACGGAACTCTTCCGGATCGAGGTAAGCAGAGCCGCTCAAATGCGAGCGCGCTGTTCGGTCAGCGCCCCTCCCGGCCTGAGTTGCGGAAGGGCGACCGGGGGGCATCTTCGAGATGGGTCAGGAAGATACGGGGACGAGCAGATCACAGACCCGTTATCGATGCTGATGGGCGAGTGCCTTACGGTAGTCGTCTGCGGTTGTCCGGTAGCATGGCAACGTGCTTTGTCGCTGCTTGGAGGACGTCGAACTCAGTTGCACGAGAGAGGCCTCCGGCCAACGCAACGAAGTTGCCAACGACACTACTTGCTTTAGCGGCTCGTCACAACTCGGATCTCTAGTGGCATGAAGGCTCTCAATGGCTGGGTAATTCGCACCCAAGTCCGAAAGCCGCGGCTGGTAAGAAAGAAAATCGTACACCAGCTTGATGATCCGAGATTGATGTCGGCTGAGCTTTTCTTCTGCGATGAAGACCTCGAAGTTTGAGAAATACGAAGACTGGGGGAAAGCCAAGGCTGGCCCGATAAAACTGATACTGAGCACTTTTGTGCTACCAAGCTCGTTTGCGGCGGCCTCCTTTTTGCTCTCAGCATGAGATTCCCCACCGTTGCCGTTGATTTCTCCCGGCAATAGCCCACCGGGTAGTCCGCTGGCGCGTGCAGCTTGGCCTGGCGTGCCATTGCTGCCAGGCTGGACGGCAACCTTAGGTTGCGCCATTTGCAAACTGGCGGTGCGTTGTGCGCCTGAGCCTTGACCACCGGATCCCCCAAGACCCCGGACCGAGGGCGGGGGTGGGACGACTGCCACGGCCATGCCGTTCCCAGTGCCCCTAGCCGAGCTGCCGGTACCTTGCAGCCGAGGAGCAGGTGGCACGGCTTGCATGCCGGCGCTCGCTAGCGAACTGGCGGACTCACCACCGGATCCCCCGAGACCCCCAACCGAGGGCGGGGGTGGCACGACTGCCATGGCCATGCCGCTCCCTGTGCCCCTAGCGGATGTCCCGGGATCCTGAAGCCGAGGAGCAGGCGGCACAGCTTGCATGCCGCCGCCACCCGATAGCGAGCTCGCGGACTGACCCCCTCGATGCTCAAGACCACCGATCGAGGGCGGAGGAGGCACGACCAGAATGGCTCCACCCTCCGGAGTGTCAATAAGATAGCTGCCGGCAACATGCAGCACAGCAGGAGGCGGCGGCACAACTTGCGTGGCACCATCTGGTTGTGAATTCACGCGCTGCCCAGGATTTCCCAGACTTCCGACGGAGGGCGGAGGAGGCACGACAGGGGTCGCTCCTCTGCCCAGAGTCACCTGGGCCGTGCTGGAAAGCGAGTGCTGTGCATCACCGGGGATCTCAGGTGCTGGCCTGACGACATCCTGGTGTCCAAGACTGACGCTAGAGGTCTGGCGATCGGACCCACCGACGGAGGGCGGAGGAGGCACGACCAGGGTTGGTCCCCTACCCAGGGTCGCCTGAGTCGCACCGGAAAGGGAGCGCTGTGCACCACCGGGGATCTCAGGTGCTGGCCTGACGACATCCTGGTGGCCAAGGCTGATACTCGCCTTATGGCTTGCCGACGGATCGACCGACGGCGCAGGGGCAACGGCCTGTGGCGCTGTCAGCGTAAGGCGCTGGGCACGCGACACCGCCGAGGTATCCGGCGGCGGCGCAATGGCCGCTACGCTCGTGGCAGGAGTACTCGGTGGATTTCGCGTGGTCGCCGAAAATGGTACCGGGGGCACAACCGGATTCCAGGCCGTAATGCGGTATCGCGAATCCTTCAGGTGCAGAGTGGGTGGCGGGATCGATTTCTGAGAGGGCCTGGCCGATTCCCGGCGCACGGCAAGGACTCGCGGCTTGACCTCAGATCGTGGTCTCTGTGATGGCTCGCTTTCCCCCCGGAGGGCACGAAGATACTCCGGAGGCAGATAGTAAACCGTATCTGATTTGTGGACGCTGAGCCGGCTCTGACGCAGCAGAGGGCGCTGCGAGAGCCCGAATTCAACAAGACCCAGGATGGCGACCATGACCACGTGCAGCACGATCGATTGATAAAATCGCTCCCAAGCCGGCTCCGAAGGCACGAGCACATCCGGCCAAAACGGTGCCGGCCGCGAAGTCAATTTGAGTGGTGCCATCTGCGGTGGAAACAGAAGGTCGGTCAGGTTATCCAAGAAAACTCGCCATGCGGGTTCCAGTTCGAGGAGCAGTTTCGGAGCTGGCAGGCTCCTGGGCGCCGGAGGCGCCAGCACGGTCTTGAGCGTCGGTGGCGCGGGAGTGGTTCTGGGGGAGGGAGGTACAACGAATACGGTTCTCGCCAGATCTTCGACGACCACCAGATCGCCATCATGAAAATTGAACCGCTGAGAAGAGAAGACCTCCAAAATACCGACCACTTCGCCGCCTAGCCGGATCGGTGCCGCCAGAATCGAGTGAATACCAAGTCGGCGGCAGCTCTCCGGGTCCACGCGGGGATCGTTTTCCGAATTGTCGCAGCGCAGAGCCTTGCCGGTGCGTACACACTCTCCAGAAAGACCACTGCTGATATCCAGCCGCGCGCCGAGCGTCGGAGCGTTGCCCACGCTGGCGCGGCAAATCATCGACCCCTTGTGGGCAAGGGCGATGGCGGCGCCATTGCCCCGGGTTAGCACCCGTGCGTGCTGGCTGATTGACTCGAGCCCGGTACTCGGATCTGAACCGCCTGATTGCGACACGTTGCCTCTGCTAACTTGACCAAACTCCGATAGACGCAGCTTCGGGCCTTTCGAGAAGTACGCAGCGGGTTGCGATGCGGCTTCCTCAGCCCGCGCGGCTGCGCCACGCGGAGACACATCCTCATGTGCCGGCTCCAGTCCACAGCCGATCTGGGTAGAGATGGATCTCCCCGCTCTCGGAGAATGACCGGACTTCCGACGTTTGGCTTGATCGTAGCTTGATCGTTGCAAGCGGTTGAAGGTGGAAGGTCGGAAGAGGGTAACGAAAGTAACCGAAGGAAACGGTTACCCAGGGCGGCATCCCGGGCGGTCCATCGTCAAGTTGCGCTTCGGGTGCAGCGGTCTGCGAAGGGCCAACTGATGAGTTGCAGCAGACGGCTGCGATAGAGCTCCCTGCCCTCGCGGAGAATGTTCGCTCTAGCGAAAGCCAGGCATCGAGGCTTTGCGCGTCGGGTCATGCTACGTCTATAATGCGTGCCATCCAACCGTGAGCAGTTTCGGGCGAAACCGTTCGGGCTGCCACAAGTTCCTCAGGAAGCTACAGACAAAGGAGCAACCCTGATGTCCGCACCCAGCCGACGACCGGAAATCCGGCGTCGCCGTACCCGCAAGGAAAAAGCTGACCAGCTGCGCAAGCGTTATGCCGCTGCCTCATCCGAACCTGACCGCAAGCGTTTGGCAGACAAACTCCGTCGCCTGGGGCTGGCTTCACCGGGGATTCCGCTGCTGAAGAATGCCTGAATAGCCGGATGGCAGGAAGCAGGTCGGGCCAGGAGATGATTCGATCGTCCTCCAGCTACCCGCAACCGTTGCGGGCATGAGGGCTCGGCCAGAATGACCCTGGGCAACACAGAATCTGAACTTCAAGCCACGCTGTGGACGCCAGCTCGAGCTTGAACCCCGGTCGTGACCTCCTCATACACGGCAAGAATGCGTTGTGCCGAAGCGTCCCAGGAAAACTTCTTGACCTGCTCGTATCCGCGCTGGCTAAGCTTGTCGCGCACGGACTGATCGAGCAGTACCCGGTGCAGCGCCCGCATGATCTCGAAGACGTTTTCCGGGTTCACCAGGACTGCCGCGTTGCCAACCACTTCCGGAAGAGAAGAGATATTGGAGGTGATCACCGGTGTGCCATGGGCCATGGCTTCGAGCGGTGGCAGCCCAAATCCTTCATAGAGGGAGGGGAAGACGAAGACTTTGGCCGCGTCGTAAAACAATCGAAGCATCTCAATCGGAATGAATCCCATGAAGCGCACGTCGTTTTGGACGCCGCTGCGGATCACCGTGCGGCGAAGATCGGGATGCTTCGAGAGTTCGTCGCCGATGATGATCAGCTTGAGGTCAGCATGGAGAGATTGCTTTTCGAGTTGCGCCTTGAGGGCGGAGAAGGCTTCGATGATCCGCACCAGGTTCTTGTGCGGGCTGATGCGACCGGCATACAGCAAGAAGGGATAGGTCACCAGGTAACGTTCTGCCAGGATTTGGCGATCGGCCTCGGTGGCGTGACCGCGGAGGAATCGTTCATCGATGGCGTTGTAAATCACTTCGATGCGCTGGCTGGGAATGGCAAACAACTTCTCGATCTCGCTCTTCGTGAACTTGGAAACAGCCAGAATGCGTTTGGCCCCTTTGAGAACATGGCGGGTGAAATGAAAGTGCAAGGAACGCCTCAGCCCCGATCCCTCCCCCGCCCCATACATGTGCTCGAGCACGTCGTGCACGGTGATCACGTAAGGGCACGGCAGATTGCGCGGTATGGAAAACAAGTGGGGGATGTGCGCTATGTCGCAACGCAAGCGCTTAATCGTCGCCCGACATTCAAAGTAGCCCTTGGGCGTGTTATCCGGCTCGACCAGGGCAACACAGGTGAAGTTCGAGGGCAGGGAACCAATCTCGGCTGCCTCTTGCGGGGAACCGAGTAGGACATACTGGTTGTAATGATCGATCCTGGCGAGCGCTCGCACCACGTTGCGAGTGTAGGTGCCTACACCAAACTGCGTAATCCGACGAATGTCAATCGCGACTTTCACGGAATCCGTTGCAGTCCCGAGGGCAGAGACCCCGGAGAACGAAAGGAAGGCCCCGAACCTGCTCCCCTCTCTCCAGGCTAAGCCCTGACTTCTGCCGGGGCCTTGGTCCTGCGTTCCGGGTAGAGCGGAAATGCCTCGGCTAGGCCGAGAACTTGCTTGCGAATCTTGGCCAGGATAGCATCGTCGGTTCGATGGTGCAGAGCTTCGGAGATCCAGTGACCAATCTGCATCATCTCTGCCTCTTTCATTCCGCGGGTGGTCAGCGCGGGAGTGCCCAGGCGGATCCCGCTCGGCTTCAAAGGCGGATTGGTGTCGAAGGGAATGGCATTCTTATTGACCGTGATTCCGCCCAGCTCCAGCGCCCGTTCTGCTTCGCTGCCCAGCATGCCTTGGGAAAAGACATCGACCAGCATGAGGTGTGTGTCCGTACCTCCCGAGATTACATGGAAACCCTCGGCGGCTAGGCTCCCGGCCAGCACTTTGGCGTTGGCCACGACTTGCCGTGCGTAGTCCTGGAAGCTGGGGTCGAGGGCCTCATGGAAGCAGACGGCCTTCGCCGCGATGATGTGGACCAGAGGTCCTCCCTGCAGGCCGGGAAATACCACCTTGTCAATGGCTGCCGCGTGCTCGGACTTCGATAGAATCATCCCCGCCCGCGGACCACGCAGGGTCTTGTGGGTCGTCGAAGTTACGATTTGAGCATGGGGAACTGGGGAAGGATGGACACCACCGGCCACCAGTCCCGCGAAGTGCGCCATGTCGACCAGGTACAGGGCGCCGACTTTGTCGGCAATCTGCCGCATGCGTCGAAAATCGATAATTCGCGGGTAGGCACTGCCGCCTCCGATAATGAGCTTCGGCTTTTCCTTCTCGGCCAGCTTTTCGAGATCGTCATAATCGATGGTCTCGGTCTCCTTGGTCACGCCGTAGGGGACGACGCGATAGGTTTTGCCCGAGAAATTCAGATGATGGCCGTGGGTGAGGTGTCCGCCGTGGGCGAGGTTGAGGCCAAGGATGGTGTCACCCGGCTGCAAAACCGCGGCATAGGCTGCCATGTTGGCCTGGGAGCCGGAGTGCGGCTGAACGTTGGCGTGCTCCGCCCCGAAAAGTTTCTTGGCACGCTCCCGGGCCAGATTCTCCACCACGTCGGTGAACTCACAGCCGCCGTAGTACCTTTTGCCGGGATAGCCCTCCGCATACTTGTTGGTGAAGACCGATCCCATGGCCTCGAGCACGGCCTCGCTGACGAAGTTCTCTGAGGCGATCAGTTCCAAGCCTGCGTGCTGGCGCTCGGTCTCGTTCTCAATCGCAGTGGCTACTTCCGGATCGCTCTGCTCGAGCGGGCGTGACATGCGGTCTTGAGTTTTCATCCTTACCTCCAACAGACTTGCCCAAGCAACTGGGGCGGGGCCTATTACGCCGACCCGACATCAGGACGCCTTGGGCCCAGTAGGACTCCCTTAGGAAGCCGTGAATGACCGCCAAGTCGAGGCGCCCAGGATCGGTGCCGAGCAGGAAGTTGTCCTTTCGAAGTTTGATCACAGGCTACCATGGATGGCTCGCGCCTTCCTATCGGCTGGCTGCGCAAATTCAATTCTAAACAAGCAGCCAGGCGTTTGGCACGGGGCACTTCTTCATCCTCGGACTGGGGTACAAGGATGCCCTGGGGATCCTAGAGTGGGGACAACCGGGGACTTAGGTTTCAAAGGCGGTGCGCAGGAAGGACGCGATTTGCCAGCCATCGATGTACTTGAAGGGCGTCTCGCCGGTTGTGTAATGGCCACAGGGCAAAGCCACCACCCGGTTATCAAGGCCGTGGCGGGCGAACTGTTCGACCACGCTGCGCGAGAATTCCGGCAAGAAAGTCATATCGTATTTGGCATAGATGAGGAGCGACCGCTTCGGCCAGCGTGCAAATTGCTCGAAATACGACATTGGACTGATGGCACTCCACAGAGTTCGCAAGCGTTCCAGGTCGATTTCGGACTCCAACCCCTGACGGATATGGCGGGTGGACTGTCCGTACCACACCACGTCCGCGAAGTAAGTGGAGATATGATTGAAGGCGGCAACCCGTATGCGCGGGTCATGGGCGGCAGCCAGGAAGGCGTAACAGGAACCCAGACTGGTGCCCACAATTCCTAACCGACGAAATCCCTGGGACTCCAGCCAATCCAGGCAGCAGCGGACATCGAGAACCCCCTGACGGCAGGCGTCAAGCGTACGGCTCAGATTGGCGGAGACGGCGTAGTCGGCGCGCTGGATCTCGGCCGGCATGCGAATGTCGTGGTAGGGCAGGCTAAGGCGCAGAACCGAGATCCCGAGCAGATTCAGAGCCCAGCACAGACTGGTATAGGCGATCGCATCCGAATTCCAATGCGGCAGCAGCACCAGGGCGCGTTTGCCGCGCGCGGGAAACCAACGGGCGCTGACCAGATTGTTTTCCGCAAAGGGCGTGGGAACCGGCGAGGTGAAGCGCAAAAAATCGCTGTAGGTGCCCGCAACCTTGTTCTCTAAACGGGGATCCGGCAGGGCACGGGTGCTGAAGACGCGGATTTCGCGGCGCTCCAGGCGGAAGTCCGTAGGCGTGCGGTAAGAATAGAACTCGTCGCTGGCGGACAGGATTCGCCGATTGTACTCGCGCAAGAAGCTTTCGCCATCTCGAGGCAGGTATCCCGGAGCGAAGCCGTTGCGACACGGCCAGTCGCGTGTCCATTCCAGTCCCCACTCCAGTGGACGGATGACGCGATTACTGTCCACGGAAGTGAGCCGTGTCTCCCATTCGTACATCCACTGCGCAAAGCGGGAAGCCATGAACATCTTTAACCATACAACAGAGCGATCCAAAATGAACAGAGTACGCGGTCGAAGAGCTACGTCTGACGTTCGTGTGGGTTCGAAGACAGGCGGAAGGAATCGTGGGCGGCGTGGCCGCCAAATGGTTGACGGAGAAATACTGCAGGGAATTTTGCCGGCCCTCCCGATCCACCGAAGGCGGTGGCAAAGGCAAAGCGATTGGTCGGGGTGAGTCGCAAGAGGAGATTACGGGCGAAGGCCTTCACCTATCGATCCATGCCGTCTTTCTCAAGCAATGGGGAAGCCAGAACGTGGCCAGCTACGGTGATTCTTCGTACTTAGCCGACGTACCTTCTCGGTACGCGTTTAGAGATTCCACAGAGAATTTCATAAATCAACGTGTTGGCCAGTACGGCATGTTCGTGCGCATCCACGCTGAGGGAGTCGAAAGATCCGAGCAGTATGGCTTCATCTCCCACGGCGACTCCGGGAAGCCCGGTTACGTCCACCAAGGTAAGGTCCATGGAGATGCGGCCTACGATGGGCGCGTAATGTTCGCGGACGATCACGCGGCCGCAGGACGAGAGAGAACGATGCAGCCCATCGGCGTAGCCGACGGGAAGCACCGCGATGCGGGTGGGAGCCTTGGTGACGTAGGTTCCTCCGTAGCCGAGGGCCTGGTTCTGAGGCACGTCGCGCAGAGAAAGGATGCGCGTTTTCCAGGACAAGATCGGCTGAACCCCAAGCCGCAATCCGCTTCCGCTTACTTCCCGCCCGGCGCGCTCGAATGGCAAGTGATACCCATAGAGCGCGATTCCCGGGCGCACCATCGTATTCCAGGATTCACGGCGCGAAATGACGGCGCCGGTGTTGGCCATGTGCACGATGGGAGGGGCGAATCCTTCTTGTTTCAGGCAACGCCATACGTCTCGAAAGCAACTTAGCTGGTCCGGCGCCGAGGGTGCATCGAGCACCTCCGAAGAAGCAAAATGCGTAGAAAGACCCTCTACCACGAGGTGGGCAGAAGAGCGCAGCGCCGAAGCAATCTGCGGCAACTGTTGCGGCGTGACTCCGAGCCGTCCCATGCCTGTGTCCACCTTCAAGTGAACCGGATGCCGGACTCCCAGCTCACCTGCCGCCCGGTCGAGCAACTTGATCTGCTCGGTTTCCCAAACCGTAGGAGTGAGTTTCAGGCGGACAATCTCTTCCTCCTCACCACGCCAAAACCCCGTAAGCAGCAGAATATCCCCGCTGATGCCGGCTTCCCGCAGGGGGATAGCCTCGTCGAGCGAGGTGACGCCAAACCAACGAGCGCCTTCTTCTTGCAGAGCTCGGGAACACTCGACCGCGCCGTGTCCGTAGGCGTCGGCCTTCACGATGGCACAGATGGTTATGTTTGGGCCGAGGTGGCGCTCGAGCACGCGGAAGTTTTGGCGCAAGCCCGCCAGAGAAACTTCCGCCCAAGTGGGCCGCGTCGCCACGCGCTGTTGAAGTTCGATGGTAGCCACTGAAAGAATTATAGCGAGCCTGAGGATGGCCCAAGGTTACCGCCGTACCATGCCGGGAGGCGACTTCTATCCACCGGTGAGCGTAAAGTGAACCGTGATCTGAGTCTCCACCTCGACCGGTTGCCCATTCAGATAGTAAGGGCGATAGCGCCATTGTTGGACGGCTTTGAGGGCAGCCCCGACCAGCCAGGGATGGCCGCTAACCACCTCAAGATTTTCGATCTTACCTTCGCCATCGATGACGGCACGCAACACCACGGTTCCTTGAACCCGAGCCTGCTTGGCAAGCGGGGGATATTCCGGCTGTACTTGGTGATAGAGACTACCCTCCATGCTGTGAGAGATGTGTGGCGAGTGGTTCGAGGGAGGTGGGTTCGGAGGGGCAAGCGACGCGCCCGTGCCGGCTCCAATGCCCTCCCACAGCGAATTGCCCAGGCTGTTCGGTCCCGTGCCGCCTTCCCCTCCGTTGCCACCCAAAAAGTCAGGGGGCGGGGGCTCATCGGTTTCCTGATCGGAGATCTCTCGCGGGACCTTAGTCGGCGCTAGCAGAATGTGGCCAGCCGCCTTGCTGGTGAAGCCACCCTTCGAATGTACGCGGGCACTCGATGCCCTTCCTGCCGGGGCAGCGGGAAGGGGAAGGGATTCAATAATCGCTCGCAGCAACGGCGGGCCCTGGGGCTCGAGCAGGGGCATCAACAGCAGTCCGGCTGCAATTCCCATCTCAACGGCAACAGAAGCCAGGCTCGTCCAGCGGCGACGGGAGCGATTGTCCCAGAGAGAGTCTCGGTCGGCGACAAACACGCGATGTCCTCCGGATCCGTGCTGGTTCTAGAGACACCGCGACGAGCTCGTTCGGGTGCGGATGGCGAAAAGAAAAGGCCGCGGGCGATGCGGCCGTTTTGGGAACCTTCTGCCACCCGCGGCTGTCGCGACTATTTCGGCTGGTTGGGAGGTGCCGTCGTGCCCGGCGCTCCCGCAGGTTTGGCGGGCGCCGCTGGTTTGGTGGTGGTTGCTCCCGGGATGCTTGGTTTCTGGGAAGTGGGCCTGGCTGGCGCCGGCACGCCGGATTGGACGTTATAAAGATCCACAATCGCCTTGGTTATGTCGACCGAAGGCGCAGCCCACAGCACAGGTCCTTGCGGCCAGGGATTCGAAGTATCCACGATCACACCGTAGCCTTTGTCGCCGGCGTACTTCACGATCACCGGAGCCATCTTTTGCAGGATGCGCTGCGCGATCTCGTTTTGCTGAGACTGGGCATCGTCCCGGGCATCCTGAACCGTGCGCTCCAGGTTCTTCTGCTTCTGCTCGATCTGCTTGACAAGGTTGTTGCGGGCGTCTTCGCTCAGCTTGTCCCCGGAAGTGTTGAGCTGCTTCTTCAGGTTCTCGACTTCGTCATTCATGTTCTTCAGCTCGGTTTGCTTGGGCTCGAGCTTCTTGCTCAGGACCTCGAAGTCGCGTTGCCCTTCGTTGCAAGCGAAAATCGCCTGTTCAACGTTGATCGTGGCAAGCTTGTTTCCACCGACCGGATTAGCTTCGGTCGCCGTGCTGGGGGAGTTGGATGCACTGGGCGCAGCGGGCAAACCAGGATCCGCGTTGGCGGTTTGGGCCAGAGCAGACGCGGAAAAGGCAAACACTACGACCAGTAGGAACTGCAAACACTTGTTGTTCATGGGTTGGTTTTGTACTCCTTGAAACTGCTTCCTGGAATTGATTGGGTCACAGAGATAATACTGGGCCGGGCCATCATTTGCACATTAACTTGGAGGCACACCAAATGCCCAGCGCCTCGCGCCACTGTCGCAAGCGCAATGCCCACACCATACCTCTCCTGATTGTCAGGGTATGGATAATCGCCATTATAGGAAGATTGCCGCCTGAGCGTCAAACCGCGGCACGGCGTTGCGAGCTTCTACTGGTCGACGATTGCATCTTCGCAATCGCTAGAACGTGGTGGCCACGGTGAAGCGGAAGGTTTTCCGCGGTTCCCGCAGCTGATAGGCCGGGCTAAACGCGTTCTTGGTCACCTCGTACGTGTAGTCCCCGGCCGCACCGACGGGGAACATATTGCGGGTGATCGGAATCGGCGAGTTTGCGATCTGGTCCAATCGCAGGGGATTGTAGGCCCAATAAATTCGGAAGGGAGCGTTGATCACGGGTAAGAAGACCTGCAGCTCGAGTCCGGTGGACATGCGGGGAGTCCAATTGGTACCGGCCAAGGGGTACAGATAGGGAGAAAAAGTCTTGGTCGTTCCCCCCTGGCAATCGAACGCTACGTCGAGCGAAGGACACCCAAACGAAGTGGTATTCAGCAAATTCAATTCCGTATTGGAAATCTTCAGTTGGGACGGCCTGAGAATGGGCTCCAACCCGAAGTCCATGAAGGGCGCCAGGGATACCGGCCCGGCGATGGTAATGCGGTATTCCGCGTTGCCGGTGAGGCTCAAATCGCCGCCCGGAAACACAATTTGGTCGACCGGGATCGGAATCGTGTAATTGCCTTGCAGTGGATTGGCCGGGTTCTTGGGTACGATCGTCCCGTCCGGGTTGCGCAAGGGAACCGAGTTCACCGTGGGCAAGAAGGAAACAGGAGAGATCGAGCGGATATCAAAACCGCGTAGATCGTTTTCTCCGCCGTCGTAGAAGCGCTGGAACGGAGGCGGTACCAGCCCGCCATAACCGGTGAGAAAAGAGCCGACAAAGTGAAGTCCGATGGTATTGCGCCGGTTCTGCATAGGAAACCAATGGGTCAGTTGTACTACCGGCCGAAAGGTCCGGACGGTGCCTCCTAAGCCGGCGATCTCGGCGCCAAAGAAGATGTTGCTGCCGCTGTGGGGAAACAGGGGACGATCCAGGGAATTCTTGGTGAAGCTGGGAGTGATCTTGCTGGTGACGATGCCGTTCAGAGCGCTTGGGCCGGTGATCCCGCTGAACTGCAGGGTATCGAATAGCGTTTTCGAAGCTGTGGTCAGGGCTACGATGTCGGAGATGTCCAACTGGTAGGCGATGCCCAAACGCTTGTAGGTGCGGCGTATGGGATAGGAGAGGCTGGTGGTGAATCCGCGGCTGGATTGCGTGTAGTTCTGCAGATTCTCCTGCAAGGCGGAGGGCAGGTTGATCTGTTGCCCGCTGAACAAGGCCGCTTCGCGCGCCTGATCGTAAATGAAGCGGGTGTAGTAAATGGTGAAACCCCAGGTCAAGGGCCGGTCCAAGAGATAGGGCTCGGTAAATCCGAACATGAGGCTGCGCTCGAGGTTGCCGAGGTTCGCCTGGATGGTCAGGGTTTCCCCCTTGCCCAGGAAGTTATTGGTGCTGTAGCTGACACCGACGAAGGTTCCCGCCAGTCCGCTGACCCCACCGCTCAACCCGATGCTGTTCTTTCCTTTCTCTCTGACCTTCAGAAGGAGATCGACCGTGCCATTCTGTTCGTCCAGGTGGCGCTCGGTATTGCTCGGATCCTCGGGCTTCAACTGGTCGAAGAATCCCAGCTGGTTCAGGCGCTGCAAGCTAAGCTCCCAAAGCCGCTGGTTGTAGACCTGACCCTCCTCCAGCAAAATTTCGCGGCGGATGACTTTGTCGCGTGTGGTGGTGTTGCCCTGAAATTCGATGCGGCGCACATAGAACTGCTTGCCCTCATCGACATCGATGTCGATATAAATTAATTTCTTGTCTTCCTCGAAGCGGGTTTCCGGGACCGAGGTGAAGTTGATATATCCATATTGGCCGTAAGCTTTGCTGAGAGCCTCGAGACCTTTGCCGATCTTGCTGCGATCGAAGACATCGCCGTCTTTGATGGGAAACAGCGTGCGCAGGGCGGCGCTATTGGGAATCGCCTTGTTGCCCTTGAAGGTAATGCCGCCCAAGTGATAGAGATCGCCTTCCTGGATGGGCAGGGTGATATCCACGGCCTTCCCCGGACCCTTCTGGAGGAGGGGGATGTGAAAGCCCTGGTGCCCGGTGTCGTGGATATTGGTCTTCGCCTGCTCTACCACCACCTTAAAGTACCCGCGATTCTGGAATTCCTGGCGAACCCGCTCGGTGTCTTCATCCAGTTTGGTGGCATCGTAGGTCCGGGCAAACACGTTCTCGAGGAAGATCGAATGAGGAATTCCGATGGGCTTCAAATTCTTCATCGCTGCGCGCAGGACGCGGGGTTTGACATGGGTGGCTCCGGTGAAGGTGATCTTGCCCACTTTCACCTTCGGTCCCTCTTTGATGACGAAGGTGAGGCTCACCGCCGCCGGCGGGATAGGACGCACCTCGGTACGTATGGTGGAGAACTGTCGGCCGTGTTCGGAGAGCAACTCCTTGATGACAACCTCGGCTCGCTTCACCTTGGTCGGATCGTATTGGCTCTCGACGGACAGGCCGACCTTGCGCTCCTTAAAGCGGTCGAGAACGTCGCTTTTCGAGACTGAGCTGAGCCCTTCATAGTTGATCTCGCGAATCGTAGGTCGTTCCTTGACGAAGATAATTAGTTTTATGCCCCCCTTGGGATTTTCCTCGCCCTCGAAGCGGATATCCTCGAAATAATTGGTGTTCCACAGGGAGTTAAAGTCGCGCTCTAAGGCAGCAGGATCATAGACGTCGCCCGCGCGAGTGAAGATGCGGGCGCGAATGGTATCGGCCGGAATGCGGCGATTGCCCCGTATCTCGATACCCGTGATCAGTTCCTGCTGCGGTTGTTGCTGCCCGCTGGCGATCGAGGAAAGGATGAGGAGGGCGACGGCGACGCTCAAGATCAGCCCCCACAGTTCCTCCGCAAAACTCAGGTAGGACGAATATCGCCCGCGCCTTAAGGCGAGGCTCGGCCGTACCTGCCCCCGCCTGCGCCTTCCGCATGCAGGGCTCTCCTGATAAGAACGAAGAATCTCCTCTACCTCAACCTTAGGGAGTATGGAAAACGGTCATTATACGGTAGCGCCGTTCGGAGCGTCCAAGCATCCAGCCTCAGTTGCCCGCGGAGGCCGGCCGATAACACTCCACCTCAACAAGGACGGAATAAAACGTGGCAGAGTTGCCCAAGTCCGTAAGTTTTTCCGAGGTCAGCACGTTGATGTTTTTGCCCCCCGCGCTCAGCTTGGCCCAAGACAGGCAAGCGCTCACCACTCCCGGCTGCACGCTGGTCGTCACCGCGGCCTTGAGCAGCAATTCTCCCCGCCGGTTGAAGACGCGCACCGTATCACCATCGGCGATGCCACGACTGCGGGCGTCGGCCGGGTTCAGCTCCAACACACCCGGTTCCTCCATGGCTTGCAGGCTGGGCAGGTTGGAAAAAGTCGTATTGAGAAAATTAGAGGCTTTGCGGGCTAATAGTTCGAGGGGAAAGGCCCGCGTGTGTTCCCCGAGCCGTGACTCGACGGGCGGTCGAAAAGGGAGGACAGGATCGTGTCCTTGCGCTTCGAGCGACGCACTGTACAGCTCGGCTTTACCGCTGGGCGTCGGAAAATTGCCCGCGGCAAACGGAAGAAAGGGCCGTGCGGGTTGGGACCCGGCATGAGCGACCGGCCCTTCAAAATTCAGCCGAATGTGCCCTTCGGCTTCGAGCCGTTGCCGATCGATGCCGGCGAGCCAGGGGTTGTCCGAGAGCAGCGCCGTGTCGATCATCTCATCCACCGACTCGCGGAAACACTGCTCGGTAAAACCCATGCTCTCGGCCAGCGCGCGAAACATCTCTAGGTTCGAACGACACTCGCCTAATGGCTCGATCGCCTGATCGGACATTTGCAGAAAATAGTGGCCGTAGGCGCCCTGCAGATCTTTGTGTTCAAAGAATGTGGTGGCGGGCAGGACGATGTCGGCGTAGTCGGTGGTATCGGTGAAGAACTGTTCGTGCACCACCGTGAAAAGGTCGGGGCGCCCGAGCCCGCGGATCACTTCATTGTGGTTTGGGCAGACCGCCGCGGGATTGGAATTGTAGACAAACAGCGCCTGGATCGGTGGATCCTCGAGCTGGTTGAGGGCCCTGCCTAATTCCACCATGTTGACCGTCCGCGCCGGTCGGCCCAAAGCTTCGAGCATCAGATCGGGGCGCGCCAACTGCTCGCGGTTCATGGCGAATGCCCCGCTGGTGGCGTACTGCAGGCCGCCACCCAGTTCCTTCCACGAGCCGGTAATGGTAGGCAGCATGGTAACCGCCCGCATGGCCATACCGCCATTTTCGGAGCGCTGCACGCCATCGTTCACCCGGATCACCGCCGGACGGACGGTCGAATACTCGCGGGCTAATCGGCGGATGTCAGCTGCGGAGATTCCGGTCCACGGCGCGACTCGTTCGGGAGGATAATCCTGGACGCGGAGACAAAGCTCCTCGAAGCCGGTGGTGTAGCGCTCGACGTAGTCGACATCGTAGAGTTGTTCGTGGATGAGAACGTGCATCATGCCCAGAGCCAAGGCAACGTCGGTGCCGGGATGAATGGGCAGGTGCCAGTCGGCACAAGCCGCCGTGCGGGTACGATAAGGATCGACCACCACCAGCTTTGCCCCTTTGCGGCGAGCTTCCTGGATAAATGGCCACAAATGCACGTTGTTGCCATGAATATTCGCCGCCCAAATGAGGATGTAGCGGGAATGGGAAAACTGTTCTGGTTCGGTGCCCAGCTTGACACCGAGGACTGATTTCAACCCCGCCTCTCCCGCCGCCGAGCAGATGGTCCGTGCCAGCTGGGAGGCCCCCAGCCGGTGGAAGAAGCGCCGATCCATGCCAGCGTTGTTCAACACTCCCAAGGTGCCGCCGTAGGAGTAAGGCAGAATCGCTTCGCTGCCAAACTCGGCGCTGATTTGCCGAAACCGAGTGGCAATCTCCGCGACAGCTTGATCCCAGCTAATGCGCTGAAACGAGCTGCCTGGCCCTGCTCCGCCGCTGGCGGACGTTCCTCCATTGGCCGGTCCTGGTCCCTTGGGTCCGACTCGCCGCAGGGGATAGAGGACGCGATCAGGCGAATACACGCGATCCAGGTATTTGGCCACTTTGGCGCAGAGGAATCCGCGGGTGACGGGATGGGAGGGGTCCCCCTGGATCTTGACCGCGCGTCCGTCTTCCACCCGAATCAACACCCCGCAGGCATCGGGGCAATCATGGGGACAAGCGGCGTGGACGACCTTCTTCATCGCAGCACTGATTATACGGGTCGGTCTCCGCTAGCCAGGTCCTCGCGCCCTGCAGGAAAGCAGCCCTTCGAACGCTCTCCAGGTTCGAAACCTTGCCCCAGCGAAGTAGTTCGGACCGGGGGAACTAACGCGACCGACGGACCTAAAGCGAAAGAGAAGAGCAAGAAAGAAAAAGGCGGGCGGTCTTCAACCGCCCGCCGAGATTGATCGTGAACGACTCAGGGCAGGACGCGTACCCGATGGACCCAAGCTACCGGTGTACCCAGGGCTTGAGGGTTGTCGAAGACCAGACCGGTCACGACCAGGTTCGCCGCGCCGGCAGACTGTAGTCCCATGAGCCCGGCGATGTTGACGAACACGGTTTGGTTGTCGGTTGCCACCGGGAAGGGGCCACCCGCCGCGTAGCTGAGCAGAGCATCATTCTGCATCTCGAAGCCGCCGAGGTTCTGGGAGACGATGTTGACCGTCCCCTCGACCAGCGATCCCACGATGCCCTGGCGGCGTAAGGACACCATCGAGGGGGTGAAGATTTTGCTCTGATAGGTTCCGCCCACGAAGATGCGCTGGCCTACGACCAGATAGGTCGGGCCAAACAGCTCGTTGGTGAACCAGTTGTCAATGAAGCAGATGTCCCACGTGGGCACCTGGCTGAGGTCGACGGTCTGAATGCTGTCGACCGGTATGGTTGCCGAGGTTCCCAGCTCTTCACCCACGAACATGGTTACCACCGGGCCGGGGCTCACAGCCAGGATGCGCCCGCCGAGGAACGCCTGATCCGTTGTGATCAGCTCCACACTGTTGGCCAGAATGGTGCCATCGGCCTGTACCGTGCCTTCGACGGAGACGATGCCATTCACCACCAGGGAAGCCAACGTGGTTTCGCTGTTGTTGTAGTGCGTGTTGGGGTCAACGTCAATCGTCTCCTCAAAACCGTAGGGACCCTGCATCGCGAATGAGTTCGCCCCAACGGAAACGACATTGCCGGTGAAATCGGTAATCTGACCGAGATCACTCGAAGCGGAAACCGCCGTCACTGCCAGCATGGGGTTGACTGCGATTTGGCTGTTGTTGATGACCAGATTGCCATTGTTGAGGGCCAGCGATTCACGCAGGTTGAAGTCGAGGTGCAGCCCGGCCAGGCCATTATTGTCGACGACCAGGGGTTGGTTCGACGGGAAGGCAACCGTGACCTTCGCGTTGCTGAGCACCGCGGTCGCGGTCCCCAGCGAAGGCGTGGTGGTGGTGAGGTTAATGTAATCGATCACCGGTGCGGGTGTCGTGGCGAAAGTGATGGTCGCAGTGGTGTAGGTGCCGGGCGCGATGGCATTAAATCCCAGCAGAGAACGCAGACCGACCAGACGTCCAAAGTCAACCGCCGTGGGCGTGTTCATCGCAACCACACTGGTGGAGCTATTGTTGAGCGTGATCTGGTTGATGGTGATGTTGAATGCCACCACCGACGAGACTGGCGCGTCCTCCCCGGTGACGAACACGTGGGCCTGGGTGGCGCCGCCGTTCTTCGAAGAAGACGAGGACGAACTGTTTCCCCCGCCACAGGCGGTGAAAGCGAGCGCGACCAGCGCAAGCAAAGCTGTACCGGCTAGAAATCGTTTCATGAATCGCTCCTTAAATAGGCTCACAGAGAAGTGGGGGAGCTGTGAGTTTCTTACTCTGCCGAGGTAGAAACACCAACAGGATGGGAAAGTTTCAAGTTATTGATAAGATTACTAAGGTAATAGTATGACGAAAAATGAGTTAGCAAAGTATAGATGAGTAGGAAAAATGCCCGGCTGCGGGGCTCCCGCGCGCGGAGGGATTACGACTCATGGACGGCTTGGCGATTTAGCGGATCTCAAGGATTTCTTTCTCCTTGGCCTTACTCATGTCTTCCATTTTCTTAATTTCGTCATCGGTGAGCTTCTGAATTTCATCCATGGCACGCTTCTCTTCATCTTCGGTGACCTTCTTGTCCTTGTGCGCCTTCTTAATGGCTTCGTTCCCATCGCGGCGAATGTTACGGACGGCCGTTCGGTGCTCTTCGAGAACCTTGTGCAGGTGCTTGACCATGTCCTTCCGGCGTTCTTCGGTGAGCGGTGGAACGGGTATGCGAATCAGCTTGCCGTCGTTCATGGGGTTGAGGCCGAGATCGGCGGTGCGGATCGCCTTCTCGATGGCGGCGAGGGAGGTTGGATCGAAGGGCTGCACGGTAATCAGCTGCGCCTCGGGGGCGTGCACCTGGGCGATCTGGTTGAGCGGCATCGCCGTGCCGTAGTAGTCGACGGTCACGGCATCCAGCATGTGGACCGACGCCCGTCCGGTGCGGGTGGCGGCCATGGCCTTGCGAAAATCTTCGACCGCCTTATCCATGCGAATCTTGAGCTGCACGTAGACGTCTTTCAGACCGGGAATCGCGGCCATACCAGCTTGGGCCATGGTGTCGGGTCTCCTAAGAATTGGCGATAAAACGCTGCATTATAAACCCCGGTGGGCTCGGCGCGCTCGGCAGGAATTTCCGGGCTTCCCCGTCGCTCGTCGTCTTCCCCCGCGAAGCTTGGTCACGACGACCGCGGTAGGATCTCAGGCGCTCACCAGAGATCCAACTTTTTCCCCGATGACGACTTTCCGGATATTGCCGCGACGATTCAGGTTGAAGACGATGATGGGTAGGTTATTGTCTTTGCACAGCGAGATGGCGGTCGAGTCCATCACCTTCAATCCAAGCTTCAACACGTCCAGATAGGTAATTTCGTTGAACTTCTTGGCATCCTTCACCAGCATCGGGTCGGCATCGTAGATTCCGTCAACCTTGGTGGCTTTGAGAATGGCATCCGCCTTGATCTCCATGGCGCGCAGGGAGGCTGCCGTATCGGTTGAAAAATACGGATTACCCGTGCCTCCGGCAAAGATCACCACCCGTCCTTTTTCCAGATGTCGGATCGCGCGCCGGCGGATGAAAGGCTCGGCTACCTGATTCATTTCGATGGCGGATTGAACCCGGGTGTAGACCCCTTGCTTTTCGAGAGCATTCTGCAAGGCCAGAGCATTGATCACCGTGGCCAGCATCCCCATGTGATCGGCGGAGACCCGATCCATATCGCGGGCTTGCTCGGCCACCCCGCGAAAAAAGTTTCCTCCGCCCACGACGATCGCAATCTGAACGCCCAGGGAGTGGACCTCATCGAGTTCGCCGGCGATCTCTTGGATGCGGACGTCGTCAATGCCGAAACCCTGGTTGGCCGCCAGGGCTTCCCCGGAGAGTTTGAGAAGAACGCGTTTGAAGATCGGCGTAGACATGAGGTTTCCGTAGTTGGTCGCGGGTCGCGCCCCTAGGCCACCCTCGACCTATTGACTCTTTGGTTCAGGCTTGCTGATGGCGAAGGTTTCGCCCGCATCCCCCACCTTAAAGCGGGCGAAGCGCCGCACGGCAATGTTCTCGCCCAGCTTGCCAATTTTGCCGGCAATCAATTGCGCGATGCTGATCGTCTGATCCTTGATGAAGGGTTGCTCGTACAGGCAAACCTCCTCGTAGAACTTGGCCATCTTGCCTTCGACGATCTTCTCGACCACTTGCGGCGGTTTGCCGGTCGACGCAGCCTGGGAACGATAGACGTCCTTTTCCCGCTCGTAGGCTTCGGAGGTGACGTCCTCCTTGCGCACGAACTTGGGGTCGCTTGCCGCAATATGCATGGCAATATCGTGCACCAGTTCCTTGAAGTCGTCGGTGCGGGCCACGAAATCGCTCTCGCAATTGACTTCCACCAACACGCCGATCTTGCCTCCGGCGTGGATGTAGCTCGCGACCGAGCCTTCGCTGGTCACCCGGGCTGCCTTCTTCTGGGCCACGGCAGCGCCGCGCTTGCGAAGGATGATGATCGCTTGTTCCATGTCTCCCTTGGATTCGGTGAGCGCCTGTTTGCAATCCATCATGGGTGCTCCCGTCCGCTCGCGGAGTTCTTTGACTTGGGCAGCAGAAATAGTCACGGTCGATGTGCTCATAAAATGATTTTTCCAGGTTCCGATTTCCGATTTCGCGTCCAAGAACGCGCAGCGGGAAACAAAAGCTGTTCCTTACAAACTTTGACCCGCGGCGGACCTCCCGCGCGGGTCTGATTTTCCTCAATCGCTCTGCCCACGGCCGGCCGATTCATCCTGAGGGCGCAGGAGGAAGGGCGGCTCTAGAACGTTTGGTGCTCGATTTCTTCGGCGTCCGCCGTTTCCTTGGCGGCAACGGGCTGTTTGCGCGTACCCCTGCCCAACACATCTTCCATACTAATGTCGTCCCCACCGCCGTCCACGCCCGTAGCCTCGCTGGCGCCCTCGCTCGGGGGCTCGCCTGGGGCTGCCGCCGGCGATGGCTCGGTACCGACCGCCGCTGCCAGATCGGCGGCCTGCTTCTCGCTCATGAGCTGGGCACCCTCGGCCACGGAATCGGCAATTTTTGTGGCAAATAGACGAATGGCTCGCAAAGCATCATCGTTGCCGGGGATTACGTAATCGACTTCGCTGGGGTCGCAGTTGGTGTCCACCACGGCAACCACGGGAATGCCCAATTTGCGCGCCTCGCGCACGGCGATCTGCTCCTTGTTGGAGTCGATCACGAAAAGCGTATCCGGCAGACGAGACATGTTCTTGATGCCAGCCAGGTTGGCTTGCAGATGTTTGCGCTCGCGCTCCAGTTTGATCACTTCTTTCTTGGGCAATAACTCGTAGCGGCCATCGGTGGCCATGTCATCCAGTTCCTTCAAGCGCTTCACCGACTTCTGAATGGTGACCCAGTTCGTGAGCAGGCCGCCCAGCCAGCGCTGGTTCACATAGAAGCAACCACAGCGAGTTGCCTCCTCGGCAATCGCGTCTTGCGCCTGACGTTTGGTCCCCACAAAGAGAATGATCTTCCCCTCGGCAGCGAGGTCCTGAACAAATTTCGAGGCCTCTTTGAACATCTTGAGCGTCTTCTGCAGATCGATGATATAAATGCCGTTGCGCTCTCCGAAGATGTATTCCTTCATCTTGGGGTTCCAGCGCTTGGTCTGGTGCCCGAAGTGTACCCCCGCTTCGAGCAGCTCCTTCATGGTGATGTTGGCCAATCAACCTCCTCGTTAAGTCTGCATCGGGCTTGCCCAAGGGCCGAGTTTCCCGAAAAAGCGGAAACCCGCCTTGTCCCGATTGCTATTCCCGTCCCGCATCGCGAGATACGGGAAGAATTGAACACCTAAACTTAGTTTCCCCGGTTTCAGATGGGCCGAGCTAGGCTGCTCCGCACACCCACCCCGAGACTAGCGCTTGCTGTACTGAAAGCGCTTGCGTGCACCCTTCTGGCCGTACTTCTTGCGCTCCTTAGAGCGTGAATCTCGACTGATCAACCCTTCGGCCTTGAGCTTCTTGCGCAACTCGATGTTGAACAGCATGAGAGCGCGAGCTACGCCCAGTCGCACGGCGTCGGACTGGCCGCTTACGCCTCCGCCCGAGACTCTGGCCACAATGTTGAAAGAGCTTTCCGTTTCGGTGGCGAACAACGGTCGGCGCGCACCGCGACGCTGCGCCTCGGTGACGAAATACTGATCGAACGGGCGCCCGTTGACGATAAAGTCGCCGCTTCCGGGGCGCAGGTAGACGCGGGCCACCGACGATTTGCGACGCCCCGTCCCGTAATACTGTACAAGCTCTGTCATTTCACCCTTTGTCGCTCGCTCCCCGAGTCGGTCTGGCAGCGAGCCGATCCTGTCGGAATGTTCAACCTCTTAGGCTCTTGCCGCCAGAGTCCAGCACTCTGGCTTTTGCGCTTCGTGGGGATGCTTCTCCCCGCGATACACTTTGAGCTTACCGATCATCTGCCGGCCCAGCTTGGATTTGGGGAGCATGCGCTGAACCGCCTGCTCCACGATCTGCTCCGGTTTCCGCTGAACTCGCCGACGAAAGTCCTCTTTTCGTAAGCCCCCGGGATAGCCGGTATAGTGCTCATAAACCTTCTGTTCGGCCTTCATCCCGCTCAGCTTCACCCGCTCGGCGTTGACCACGATGACGTGATCGCCGGTATCGAGGAAGGGGGTGTATTTGGGGCTATCTTTGCCCATCAGACGTCGCGCCACGTGCGAGGCCAGACGGCCGAGGGTTTGACCCGACGCGTCGACCACGTACCATTTACGCACAATTTGCCCCGCTTTGGGGAAATACGTTGCCACCAAAATCTCCAGAAAAATAGTCAATAAAGAAGACCGCTGAGTAACCTCGCAAGCGCGAACGCGCAGGGCTATCAGGACGGCAACCGCAAGACTGCTAAAAGTTTAAAGATAGCGTAGCCCGCCGGGCTTGTCAACGAAGCGATTTCTCGATGGTCGTCGGTTTGCTTGGGAAATGCAGCTGGCAGGCTCCCGGTGGCGCCAGTCGCGATGTTGGCGCAGGGTCGGCAGGACACCCGGGTCATTCATAGGCAAGGGCGTCGATCGGATCCTTCTGCGCCGCTTTGTAAGCGGGATAGAGAGCGCCCAAGATCGCTCCCACAATGGCAATGGCGGCGGTCCTCAGGATCCAGCTCCCGGTGACCACTACGGGAAGGGTGGTGCGACCGTCGATGGCGGCTCGCGCCCCCAAGCTAAGGACAACTCCGGCGAGTATGCCCAAAATGGTCAATAGTAGGGTCTCGCGCAGGATCACATTCACGATATAGAGCTTCGAGGCTCCCATGGCTTTGAGAATGCCGATCTCCCGGGTGCGCTCGATCACGGCTGTGTACATGGACTGAAAGATCACCAGAAAGCCGATGATGACCGAGATGCCGATCACAAAATCGATGAATTGAGAGACGCCGGGGTATCGACTGGTGGTCATCATTGACAGGTAATAGGCCATCGAGGTGGCCACGTAGTGCCCCATCCCGGGAACCTGTTTGATTTCTTCGACCACCAGATCCGCATTGCTGGGTTCGTCCAGCTTCAAATAAAAAATGGTTGCCTTGTTTTGCGCGCCGATCAAGTCTTGAAGAGCGCCGATCTCCAGGAATTTTCGCGCGCCTTTTCCGGGCTCGACGATCCCGGAAACCCGGAACGGATGGGTCAGGATTTCTACCGTGTCGCCCACCTTAACGTGCCTTGCCCGGGCCGAGATATCGTCCACCATACATTCGTTCGGAGCTTCGAAGGGGCGTCCAGCGACAAACTGGAACGGCCCGGAAAGCTTCTCGTAACTCTGCAACTCGATACCTGCAATGACCTCGAGGGTCCCAGCCGTGGACACCATGGTCACCACCGGCGCCACCCCCACCACGTGAGGGAGCGTGGCCAAAATATCTCTTACCTTCATCGGCATGGGCGCCCCGGTAAGACCGACAATGAAAGACGAACCGGGAGGCATGACCACGACGTCGGCACCGATTCCGGCCTGCCTTTGGCGTGAGTCGCGGAGCAACCCCAGTGCCAGGCCCACAATCAACAAGATCAGCATGACCTCGAGCGTGACCGCTACGATGCTGATCAGCGACCGCAGCGGGCGGCGAGTGAGGTTGGCGACGATCATCTGGTTCATCATGAGCAAGGCCTCGGCGCTCGGGGGGAGAAGAATTTCTCCTTCTCTGCCGTCATCATCATTCTATCGATTATTCCCTTGATCGGGGCTGGGCTGAGCGCGCGATACTCGTCCGGCTGGCTGCTTGTCCAGGTAGACCACTTCGACACCTGGCGGCTGCTGCAGCACGAACTTGTCGTCGGGAAGCGACAGATTCAGTTCCAGCTTGACCAGGTTAAGGGTGATCGCGTATTCCTCCTGCGGCCGCGAAATCTCAATCCGCCAAGGGAAGTTGATGCCGCTATCCTCGCGATAATTCTCGTACACGGCCGCGGTTTGAACATTGCCCTCCTGATCGTAGAGCAGCTGCCGATGGGGGAGCAGGTCGTCGCGACTGAAGATAATTTTACGGGAGAGAAAGGGATGCTCGCCGGTGTGGATGACGTCGAGAATGTATTCGGCGTGCACCACTTTTTGCCCCTTGGGGTTGGTGGTCGAGCCGGTTTCATTCTCGGCTACGGCAATTTCGGTCTGCGGATCGATCGGTCGTAACAGAAGGGCGTCGTAGATATGCTGCGGGCGCAAGGTCTCCAGCGGCTCGCTAGGATTGTGGATCTCGCTGTCGTTGTGACCAATGACGAAGCGGTTCTTCGGCGGAATCCAAAGCTTGAATTCGCGGCCATCGCTCACCATGTCAAAGGCGCGGTCGCGAACGATGGGCAGGAGGCCGATCATGCGGAGCATGGCAGGTTTGCGCGCCAGGACGTAGCCGCGAATGCTCTGATATTTGGTAACCGTGCCTTTTTTCTCTCCCCCCACGGAGGTGTCGATGTCCACCGTAGCCTGCATGCTTTGCAATTTGTTGGCTTGGGTGTTGACGTAGTCGATCAACTCCTGACTGGTGGCGCTCTTGAGCGAGACCGTGATGGGCTGCTGCACTCGCTGGGATCGAAACAAGCATCCAGTCAGCGGCAGCACACCGACGAGCAACCAGGCCGCACCGCGGCGGGAAAAAGACATTAGACCCCTTGGATTCCCCGAACTATCGTTAGGATTCTTGAAGACAGGGGCCGCCGGCCCCAATTGGCAGTATAGCGAATGGTACCTCGCGGTGTATCGCTAAGGTGAGAACCTGGTTCGTAGTACCGGTGATACGTCGATCCGATCTCGCCAACCTACTTGCCGGCCATCGCCCGGCGTAGCGCGGCTACGTTGCGGTTATGTTCTTCGAGACTGCGGGCAAAGCGGTGCTGGCCGTTTCCGTTGCTGACAAAATAGAAAAATCCGGTTTGCGCGGGATGCATCGCGGCCAGCAGAGAGCCCCGACCGGGGTTGCCGATGGGTCCGGGCGGAAGCCCCACGTGGGTGTACGTGTTGTAGGCAGAACTGAACCGCATGTCGGCATGGTGCAAGGCCCCGGAATATCTTCCTTGCAAGAGCTCGGCGTAGATCACGCTGGGATCGGCTTGCAGCGGAATCCTGTCGGCCATGCGGTTGGAGTAGACGCTGGCAACCAGCGGCCGCTCCTCGGGCAAGGCGGTTTCTTTCTCGACGATGGATGCCAGGGTGACGATCTTCTCGACGTCCTGGTTCAATCCGATCTCGTGCGCGACCTGACGAAACTGCTTCACCATGGCGGCGACTACCTCTTCCATGTTCTCCGTCCGCGTGAACTCATAGGTGCTGGGGAAGAGAAAACCCTCCAGGCTGGTGGCTTCGGGCGCTAGATCGGAGATCAGAGCCGTATCGCTGGTGACCAGATGCAGGAAGTCCTGGCTCGACCCGAGCCCGGCTTGTTGGATAACCTGGGCGACATCAAAAACGTCGTAGCCCTCAGGAATCACCACGGTTAACACCTGAACATCACCCCGCGTCAGCCGCTCGTGAATCTCAAGCGCATTCGCCGACTTGTCAAAAACGTACTCACCCGCTTTCAGGGAATGCCGATGGTGAATGCGGTGGTAGAGGACAAACGCGAGGGCACTGTGGATCACACCCGCAGACCTCAATTCGTTGGCGATGCGTCGGGTGGAATAGCCGGAACGCAGAAGGACGGATTTCTGTCCGGGCGGTGTAACCGGCCAATAGAGCGCCCAGGCGAACCAGCCGCCCACGGCCACGACCACCACCAACAGCGAGATGAAAAAGATGCGCACTGGCCAATAGTTTAGATGAGGGTGAGGCCTGGGGAGGAGTCGCGTTGGTCGGTAGCCGTTGGTCACCGGGGCCTGAAGGAAGCCCAGGAGGCTTGTCTTCGAGCCCACCGAACTGTCTCAAACTGGGTGGTTTGGCGGCGCAGCCCGGGCAGCCGTCCCGGCTCCGCCTTTTTGATCCATCCAACTCTGCAAAATCAGCACGGCTGCCATGCGATCTACGTGCCGGCGGCGACGCTCAATCGACATCTCCATCTCACGCAAAACGCGGTTGGCTTGGGCGGTGGTGAGGCGTTCGTCCCAGAGGTGAACGGGCAGTCCGAAGCGTCGGCCGAGTTCCTCGGCGAAACCCCGCATCCTCTCACCCTGCCTGCCTTCCGCGCCGCTCATGCCCAGCGGGTAACCCACCACCAGCTCGCCGATCTGGTAGTCACGAATCAGTTTTTCCAATTGCTCAAAGTCGCTCCGCTTATTCTTCCGGCGCAGGGTCTCGAGACCCTGTGCGGTGATGCCAAGAGGGTCAGAGACGGCGAGCCCAATGGTTTTCGTGCCGACATCGAGGCCAAGAACGCGCATGCTGAGGATCAAAGGTGCGCCCGTCGTTCGGCAGGCACGTCCGCATTATATGTCGCTCTGGCACTGTGCCCGGGTTGCGCTCCCGTTGCCCGACGGCAACCGCTTGCAGCTCAATCCCTTGGCCGTTAGTATCGTGGTTCCGGGCCGGCTTGGGGTGGAATCGGGCTGCCTTTAGCAGTTCCTCTTGCCGCCTTCGTCGAAATCGCGGTCGAAAGCGTCGAGGCGCCGAAGCCCTCGGGGGTAGGCTTGGCTGGCCGTTTGCCTCCGATAGCGCGCTGCTCGCGGCGTTCCCCCGAGACAAGGGAACAACCTGCTCAAGGAAAAGGTATTTAGCCGTGGGTTGGGCACAGCGGATAGGGTCGAACGGTCTACACAAATTGTCTTTCCGGGGGTGATTCCGCTAAAATAAGTTAATCCTGTCCCTCTGGTCGTCTGTACCTTTAGGTGGTCCAGCATGGTAACGAGCGACGGTAATTTCCACATAGGCGACAAGGTCGTTTATCCCAATCACGGGGTTGGCGTTATCGAGCAAATCAGCAGCCGCACCATCGGCCAGACGGTGGAAAAGTTCTATCTGCTCAAGATTAAATCCAGCAGCTTGAAGGTAATGGTACCGTTTCACAGCGTCAGCGCGGTAGGCCTGCGGCGGGTTGTCAAGAACGGGGAAGTCCAGAAGATCGTCGATTTTCTCGAGGACGGCGAATGTGACAATCACGCCGACTGGAAATATCGCTTCAAGGAAAATTCCGACCGGATGCGCACTGGCTCGCTGCTCGAAGTGGCGGCGGTGCTGAAAGGCCTGCTGCTGCTCAGTCAAGCCAAGCCGCTCTCCTTTCGAGAGAAGAAGATGTTAGAGCGTGCCCGTTACCTCCTAGTCAGCGAATTGGCCATGGCGCGCAATTGCGAAGAGCCGCAGATTGAGGAGCTGTTGACCAAGGCTCTGGCGAAGTCCGGATTGCAGTTTCCGGAAGCCTCAGAAGTCCAGGCATAGCTGGATCGAGACATTCCGACCCGGCTGTGTGTCCTTCGATAGCTACGACCGTGCCGCGGAGCACCCCCCGTGAACAGGGTCGATTCGAGATACTGGGTTTATAATCCCGGAAAGCATGACCGATCATATTAAGAAAAAGCTGCAGGAAGAAATCAACGCGCTCGAACGCGAGCTCAGCCATGAACTTCCCAAGGAGCTCAAGCGAGCGATCGCCCTGGGCGATTTGAGCGAGAACGCCGAATATCACATGGCCAAGCAGCGCCAGGAGTATGTCAAAGCGCGTTTGCGCCAGCTCGGCCGGCGCTTGGCGGACCTGTCCCTGATCAACATGAACAACATCCCCAAGGATAAGGTCGGTCTGGGTTCGACGGTGAAGGTCTTCGACAGCACCAAGAACGAGGAAGTCGAATACAAGCTCGTGACCAGCGAGGAATCGGACGTGGCAGCGGGGAAGATTTCGACCACGTCTCCGATTGGCCGCTCCCTCCTCAACAAGAAAGTCGGCGACACGGCAATGGTCGTAACTCCCAATGGCAAGCGCGAGCTGGAGATTCTGAGTCTGGCCACGATTCACGACACGGCTGAGGTGCAATGACCTTGTCTTACGTGACGTGGACGAGCGCCTTTGGCCGGGCGTGTGGGCTCTTACTCGACGGGATTGTTCGCTGGCTTGCCTTGGCGCGCATCAATCCGAACGTGCTAACTTTTCTTGGCCTGGTGGTCAACGCGATTGCCGCCGTTCTCTTCGGCTTTGCCAACAGCGAAAATCAAGCCCGATTGTTCCGCTATGCCGGATTGATGATTATCGGGTCGGGATTTTTCGACCTGGTAGACGGACGCGTGGCCCGGGCCAGCAACCAGGTGACTCGGTTCGGCGGCTTCTTCGACTCGGTCATCGATCGCTACAGCGATGCATCGCAGTTTTTCGGTCTCCTCGTCTTCTATGCTCGCGGCCAGCGCTTCGCCTACGTGGTGCTGACCGCCTTTGTGATGGTCAACGCGATCATGGTCAGCTACACCCGGGCGCGGGCTGAATCGCTCATCGCATCGTGCCGAGTGGGGTTCCTCGAGCGTCCCGAACGCCTGGTGCTGGTGATCCTCGGCGCCCTGTTCAACCGCATGGCGCCGGTGCTGTGGGTCATTGCCATCCTGTCCACGATCACGGTGATTCATCGCGTGCGCTACACTTGGACCCGAACCGCACTGGTCGATCGTGCGGCGAATCCGGGAGTGGCAGCGTAAGCTTTCGGCTGAGAATTCCCAAGCGGTTTGACTGTTCGCTCATTTTCTGGGGAGGACCTTGCCCGTAGATCCGGTACTGGTGGTGCATGGCGGAGCCTGGGCTATTCCCGACGACGACGTCGAGGCCCATCTCCAGGGGGTGCGACATGCCATCGCTGTCGGCTGGCGGGTGCTCGAGCGCCATGGGAGCGCGCTCGACGCCGTGGAGGAAGCGGTGGTGGTCATGGAGGATGACGAAAGCTTCGACGCCGGACGCGGCAGCTTTCTCAACCGTGAGGGCAAGGTGCAGCTGGATGCCCTGATCATGGATGGTGCCAGCTTGCGCGCGGGAGGCGTAGGCTGCGTTGAGCATCTGCGCAATCCGGTGCGGGTGGCGCGCAAGATCTTGAGCGAGAGTCCCCATGTCTATTTCGTCGCGGAAGGGGCCGAGCGGTTCGCCGCCGAACACGGCATCCCGTTGTGCAAGAATGAAGATCTGATTATTCCCCGGGAAATCGAACGGCTCCGTCAGTTTCAAGCGCACGCGCAAGAAGAGAAACCTAATCTTTTTGCCCCCTCCATCTCCCACGACACGGTGGGTGCGATTGCCCTCGATGGCAACGGCAACATCGCCGCCGCGACTTCAACCGGGGGCACGCTCAGCAAGGCTCCAGGTCGGTTGGGAGACTCGTCACTCATCGGGTGCGGATGTTATGCCGACAACAAGAGCGCCGCCGCATCGACCACCGGCTGGGGAGAACCCATCATGAAGCTGGTTCTGGCCAAGTGGGCGGCCGACCGGGTGGCGGCTGGCACCTTGCCAGAATGGGCGGCCGCCGAAGCCATTCATTATTTGGAGTCCAGGGTCGGCGGGCACGGGGGAATTATTCTGCTCGATGCCCGAGGAAATTTCGGAATCGCCCACAATACGCCGCGCATGGCTTGGGCGCTCAAGACCCGTTCCGAGGAACACAGCGGGGTTACCTACTAAGGGATTTCGGGAGGCAATTCCTTCTGTCGCCTTCCTTCCCTGATTTTGCCCGATCCCGGCACTCGGGGATCTTTCCCTCCTGATACACTCACTAGATCCTTGGCGATTGCCGGAGTAGAGCTCTGCATGGCGGAAAACGAGGCTCCAAGCGCGCGTACCCGAGTAGTGAGAGAAGCCGAGCGTGGTGTGTATGACCGCGCCACGGTCTACCAGATTCTCGATGAAGGCTTTCTTTGCCATGTGGGATTCGTAGTCGATGGCCAGCCCTTTGTGATTCCCACCAGCTATGGCCGGGCGGGCGATCACCTTTACATTCACGGTTCCGCCGCCAGCCGCATGTTGCGCCAGCTGGACCAGGGGGTTCCGGTGTGCCTGACGGTGACGTTGCTCGAAGGGCTCGTGCTCGCCCGCTCGATCTTCAATCACTCCATGAATTACCGTTCCGTCGTCGTGCTGGGAACGGCGGTCGCGGTCACGGATTCGGAAGAGAAACTGGAGGCCTTGCGACGGCTTGCCGAACACATCTTGCCCGGTCGCTGGGCGGAATCGCGCCCGCCGAATGCGAAAGAGCTCAAGGCGACGCTGGTGATGCGTTTGCCGATTGCCGAGTTTTCCGCCAAGGTGCGGCAAGGCCCGCCGATCGATGACGCCGAGGACTACGGGTTTCCGGTGTGGGCGGGGGTGATTCCCTTGCAAATGGTAGCCGGCAAGCCCATTCACGATCCCCGACTGGATCCGACTTACCCGGTTCCCGCCTACGTCCAGAACTATTCGCGAAGAGGTTAGCTGAAACGCGCGCGCACACCATTGAGGACACCGCCGAGACGGATTCAGAGCGGCGGGTACTCTTGCGGGGTCAAGGCAACAGGAGGAGCTTGCCAGTAGTTTTCCGTCCTTCCAAGTCGCGATGGGCTTGCTGCACCTCGGCGAGCTTGTAGGTCCGCTCAATCCGCAGTTTCAGCCGGCCTGCGGCAATCATCGCAAACACCGCTTGCGAGCGCGTCCTTAACTCCTCCGTGCTTTCGATGTAGTTGGGGAGTGAGGGGCGAGTCAGGAAAAGCGATCCCTTCTGGGTCAACAGCAGAGGGTCGAAGGGAGGAACCGCTCCGCTGGCTCCCCCAAAGAGCACCATCATGCCGCGCGGCCGGAGTAGATTCAAACCTTTGCTGAACGTGTCCTTGCCAACTCCGTCGTAAACCACGTCCAGGCCTTGGCTGCCCATGATGCGCTTGACTTCAACTTCGAAGTCCTGTTTGGTGTAAATGACGATTTCGTCGGCCCCGGCTTCGCGGGCCAGAGCTGCCTTCTCTTCGGTGGAGACAGTGCCAATCACGCGCGCTCCGAGGTTGTGGGCCATCTGCACCAGCAACAGGCCCACCCCGCCGGCGGCCGCATGCACCAAAGCGGTTTGGCCCTTTTGCAGGCGGTAGGTGTCATGGATGAGGTAATGCGCGGTCATGCCTTGGAGCATGGCCGCAGCTGCCTGTTCCTCGGTTACCCCGTTGGGGATGAGCACGAGTCGTTCACTCGGAATAGCCGCATACTGGGCGTACGATCCCAAGATCCCAGTCCAAGCGACCCGGTCCCCGGTTTTCACGGTTTCAACCGCGGTACCGGAGCTTTCGACTACGCCCGCACCTTCTTGGCCGAGAATGAACGGTAAGGCCAGCTTGTAGCGGCCCTCGCGTTGGTACACATCAATGAAATTCACACCGGCTCGCGAGACCTTCACGACAACTTCGTGGGGCTTGGGCTGCGGAACCGGCAAATCAACCAGTTGCAGTACTTCGGGTCCACCTGTGGTTCGCACCTCGATAGCTTTCATGGATGGTTTGGATTCTCGTCGCTGCAAACGAGATTCACCTGTGCGGGGTACATGGAACCCGACCAGTCGCAATTCGAAACGGCTACCTCTGGGGAGGGTGAAGGCAAGGCGCAGACCCTGGACCCTGTTCTCGGGGACGGTGGCCCGGAAATCGATTTAGCCATGCCCCCGGGTGACGTTTTTCCGGGGACCAAAGGTAACCTCCGCCCATCTCAGTTGGCGATTGACCCATCCACAACCGGGTAGTAGCATAAATTCGCCCTGAGGAGGCTTCATCTGGCTGTAAGCGCCAGAAAACATGAGTATTGGCAAAGTTCAGCTGCCGATCAGGATGGCGGTTCTAGCGCTCCTGGCAACTACTGGGTGCCGCAGTGCACAGCGCCCAGCGACGCTATTGCCGTCGAAGCAGGCTAGCGCGCCCGCGCTCAGCCTGAATACCGCCCCTGTCCAAACGGCCGATGCCGTTCCCCCTCTTCCTGCTTCGATAACCACCGCGACCAAGCCCAAATCCGACCCCGTGGTTGAGCTTCTCGAGAAGGTTGATAAGGAATACCAGGCGGGCGAAGAGAACAAGCAAGCGGGACACCCCGAGGCCGCCAAGGAGAATTTTGATCGCGCCCTCAAGCTGTTGCTCGACAGCCCGGTTGGCATGCGCTCGGACGAGCGGGTGCAACGAGATCTAGACCGGGTCTTGGATGCGGTGAACGGTTTGGAGTTGGAGGTTTTGCAGCAAGGCGACGTCCAGCCCAAGACCGAGCCTGCCCCCATTGACGAAACCAATGAAGTCACCTATCCGGTAGATCCCAACATTCGAGCCAAGGCGGAAGCCGAGGTCAAAGCCACCCATTCCGACCTGCCACTGATGATGACCGACCCGGTGGCCAGCTACATCAATTACTTTTCCAATCGTGGTCGAGGTACGTTCGAGAGCGCGCTAGCTCGGGGTGGGCGGTACCAGGAGATGATTCGGCGCGTTCTGGGGGAAGAAGGCGTACCCCAGGACCTGATCTATTTGGCGCAGGCAGAATCCGGCTTCCATCCCGTGGCGGTTTCCCGCGCGGGCGCCCGCGGAATGTGGCAGTTCATGGCCAGCCGGGCGCGCGGTTATGGGCTCGAGCGAGATTGGTGGGTGGATGAGCGCCAAGACCCTGAGAAAGCAACCCGCGCGGCGGCACGCCACTTGCGGGATCTCTACCACGAGTTTGGCGATTGGTACCTGGCGATGGCTGCCTACAATTCGGGACCGGGTACGGTGCAGCAGGCGGTAAAACGAACCGGTTACGCCGACTACTGGGAACTGTACAGGCGGAACGTGCTGCCGCGGGAAACCCGCAACTATGTGCCGATCATCCTGGCGGTCACCATCATGGCGAAGAATCCCACGCAGTACGGCCTCGAACATGTGGTGGCGGAAAAGCCGGTTCCCTATGATCTTGTCGAACTCAACTACGGCGTAGATCTGAGGCTGGTGGCCGAGTGTGTGGATGTTTCCGCGACCACCCTGCAAGACCTGAACCCAAGCTTGTTGCGCTGGACGACACCCCAGAACGAGCCGTTTGCTCTGCATCTACCGGCCGGCACCAGGGACCGCTATCTGAGTACGATCTCTAGGATCCCCGTGGACAAGCGCGTAGGGTGGCGCTACCACCAGGTTGAACCGGGGGAAACGCTGGCCTCGGTTGCGCGCGCCTACCACCTGACACCTAGGGCGGTCGCGCAGGCCAACGATCTGGACACAGACGATGATCTGGCGGCAGGCAGCAAATTGATTATTCCCGTCGCTCCCGGCTCAAGCCAGGATGGGGGCACGTACGCGAAACGGGCAATGCTCTACCATGTCCGCAAGGGCGATACCGTGGCAAGCGTTGCCGACAATTTCCAAATACCGGGGACCATGATCCGGCGCTGGAATCACCTGTCGGGCAACAGCCTGCGGGGGCGCCACACCTTGTACCTGCATCTGCCGGTTGCACCGGGCGCCCACGAGGACAAGATCGCAACTTCTAAGCAGCCAAGCAAGAATCACTTACAGGCTGCCGGGAACAAGCACGTGGTGCGGCACACAGTGCAGCCCGGCGAGACCCTCTATTCCATTGCCAAGTCGCACAACACCACGGTCGCCGCTCTCAAACAAAACAATGGCAACCTCGCGAACCTACGACCAGGAATGATTCTTTTGATTTCACCTTCCGCAAGGTAACCATCCGTCGCTCGGAATCCCTTAGCTTTTTCTTGGCCTGGGCCAGCCTCGCTCGGAGTTTTCCGTTTTCTCCTGCCACGGGTGTAATATGCGGCCCAGGGCCGTCACTGCTGCGCTCACTTGCTGTGCTATAATCGCGGCCCATTCGGTAGTAAGAAAGTATTTGTCTTTTTTACTTCAGCCCAGGTAGCATCCGGCAATCGTCAGCGGCCGGGAAAATTCAGGAGGAGAAATGACTTTGGACAACGCCCTCTATTTACGTGATGACGAAAGCGACGAGTTTGCCGAGAGCGGTGCCTACGGCGATTCCCTAGAAGAAGATTACGAAGAAGAAGAAGAGGAAGAAGAGGCGGAAATGCCGCCGGCCGGCGAAATCGGCATCGTCCCCGAGCCAGCGACGCCTCCCGAGCCTGTGTCCGTCAGCGGTGGTGGTGGCGGTTCGTCGAGGCCTGCCGCGCGGAAAGCAGCGAAACGCAAGGCTGCTCCTAAGAAGAAGGCAGCGAAGAAAGCCAAGAAGAAAGCCGCAAAGAAGGCAGCAACAAGAAAACCCGCGCGTAAGCCGGCCAAGAAGAAGGCGAAGAAGGCCGGGAAATCTCGCGCCAGCAAATCAGCTCGGCGTCGACGCTAGCCAGGGAAATCTGAACCGATAGGGAGCCGCAGCGGGGCTGCGGCTTCGTCGAATACGGGATTCGCCTCTCCAACCGACCAGCGTGGCCCAGCTGCCCTCGAAAACTCCTAGTGAGTCTCCTCCGTCGACCGAGGTCATTGCGCTCCGCCCGACAGGCCGATCGTCCGATGAAGGCTCAGGCCGGCAGGAGTGTTTCTTTGAGTCGCGCGGGGATCGTGGGACGTTTCGGGAGACGGGCTTTATCTCTTGTTGCGTAGAGCCTGCAAGCATTTGCCATAGAGTTCAAGGAGATGGGCGGCATATTCCTCCGGCTTGGTCGCGGTGCCTCCGCCTTGAAATCCGACGCTCGCGGACGCCGTTCGGCCGTAGCCGGTCGTGGTTGCGACAAATTTCATGAGGTCGAGAGCGATGTCTTCGTCCCGGCGCATCCCAACCCCGTGGACTGTTGCCTCCTCCATGAATACCTCCGTAGGAATACGAATCGTGGGAACGTCTTCGTTCATGGGAACAGGAAACTCTGCCGACGAACTGATGATAGCAGAACCGAAGGCCGAGCCGTCTGCTCGCGCGCCGGGCTCGATTCAACCACCTTCTCGGAAATCCCCCGCCTCAGCCGGCATGGCGGACTTCGCTCATCAGGGCCAGCAGATTTTCTTCCGAATCTCGGAAGAAGGTCATCCACAGATCGTGATTGGGCATCTTGGCGATAAGGTGCGGCTCGTCTTCGAACGGAACGCCTTGGCTTCGCAGCTGCCGGTGAGCGGCCGCGATGTCGGGCACCACAAAGTAGAGAAGGGAACTGGGATGGTCAAACTCAGGCTTCTCGGCCAGGGTGAGCATCAGGCGCACGCCGCCGCAATCGAAAAAGGCGAGCTTGTCGGCGCGAAACAGAAAAGCGAGTCCCAGTTGATTCCGGTAGAAGGCGGTGGCCCGATCTATATCTCGCGCACGGATCGCGACTTGCCCCAGACGGCTGATACCAAGGCTTACGGTCGGCGAGTTCATAGCATTGCTCCCTCGAGTTAAGTTAGTTAGCATAGCTAACAATATTCTGTGACGCAAGGCAAGCAAAAAGGTGAGCCGAATCAGAAACTAGAGCGGGTTGCTGACCGGCTGCACTCGGCGGCGATCCACCTGCTTCGGCGAGTGCGGCGCACGGACACGGCAAGTCGCGCAGGGCCGGCGCAACTCTCGGCGTTATCGGTCCTGGTGTTTGGCGGCCCCATGACTCTGGGACAGTTGGCGGCGGCCGAGCAGGTCAAGGCACCCACCATGACCCGGATTGTGGCCGGCTTGCGGCGAAGCGGGTGGGTGCGACTGGTGGCGGATACGGCCGACGCTCGCCGCGTGAGAGTCTACCCCACCGAGTCTGGCGTTCGTTTGTTGGAACAAGCCCGCAAACGAAGAATCGACTACCTGGCGAAGGGCTTCGCCAGGCTCACGCCGAAAGAGTTAACCGTGGTCGACGAAGCCGTCGAGATCCTAAGAGCTGCCATGATGAGCTGGAAATAGATCCCAGTTCGCAACCCGCGCCAAGCCTCGCAGCCGAACTCTGAATCTTTGGTAATGTCCCGCCGGGAAGGGAACCTGCCGCATGCCGTACAATGAAAGGTGAACCTTGGCAAAGGCCAGGTCAGTTTTCTTCCCCCACCAAGCTGAAGCAAACCTGTAGAATCCGGATCGAAGCATGGACATGACGTGGCTCACCGCTCGCATTGCGGTCGGTGGCGGAATATGGACAGCCCAGAACATGGCGGAAGTGGCGCGCGTCGGCGTGACCCACATCCTGGATATGCAGATTGAGTTCGACGACACAGCCTTAGCCAAGCCGCACGGCATCTCCGTACTGTGGAACCCGACCGACGACGATTTTCAGTCCAAGCCGCCGGAGATGTTTGAGAGGGGTGTCGGGTTTGCGCTCGAAGCGCTCGATGAGGCGGGCACGAGACTGTTCGTCCACTGTGCCGCGGGTGTGCACCGCGCCCCCATGATGACCCTCGCCATCCTCGGTGTTATAGGTTGGGATGTGGATGAGGCCATTGCCTTGATCGAAGTCAGGCGACCGGTGGTGGACTTTGCCGACGTGTACGTGCAAAGCGTGAAGCGCTATCTCCAACAGCAGGCGAGGGTGGAGAGCTAGGGCCTGCTAGCCAATCTCTTCGCTCCAATTCTCCAGGGTCTTTTTCACCAAAGCCATAAATTGGTCTGCCACCGCGCCATCGATCAGGCGGTGATCATAGCCGAGGGTTAGGTGAACCACGGAGCGGATGGCGATCGAGTCATTGCCTGCGCCGTCGGTCACGACCAGGGGCATTTTGGTAATCCCGCCTACGCCGAGGATCGCGGAGTTCGGCTGATTGATGATGGGCAGGCCAAAGACGGCGCCAAATTGGCCGGGATTGGTAACCGTAAACGTAGAGCCCTCGACCTCCTCGGGCTTGAGTTTCTTCGCACGGGCACGCTCCCCGAGATCCATGATGCCGCGCTGCAGGCCCAAGAAGTTGAGCTCCCCGGCATTCTTCAATACCGGCACAATCAAGCCCCACTCCAAAGCCACCGCCACCCCCAGGTTGACATACCGGTGATAACGGATGCTTTCTCCTTCGACCGACGCATTGACGATAGGGAACTGCTCGAGGGCGATGATGGCGGCACGGACAAAGAACGGCATAAACGTCAAGCGCGTCTGGTGACGCTGTTCGAAGGCCGCCTTGGTCCTATTGCGGAGCTGCACGATGCGCGTCATATCCACCTCAAACATGGCGTGGACATGAGCGCTGGTGCGGCGAGATTCGATCATGCGCTGGGCAATGATCTTGCGCATTTGGCTCATCGGCACCAGATCACCCGGGATGGTCGCAGCCGACGGGGGCGCCGCCGGACGCGGGACGGCAGCGGGAGGAGCGCCAGCCGCCGTTTCCTGCCGCTCGAGAAAGGACAAGATGTCTTGCTTGGTGATGCGACCACCGAGACCGGTGCCGGCTATCTGAGACAGGTCCACATCGTGCTCGCGCGCGATCTTGCGAACCAGGGGGGAGGAGCGAGCATGATCGTCCGGCTCTCGCGCCGTCGGGCGAGCCGCCGGTGGCGGCGCGCTCGGGGCGGGCATGGACTCTGCCCTCGCCGGAGCCGCGGCTGGTGGCGCTGCGCTAGGTCGGGCTGCGGGCGGTGGAGCGGCGACGCTTTCGCCCTCCCCGGCGATGGTCCCGACCACGGTATTCACCTGAACGGTGTTGCCCTCCTGCACCCTAATATCCTGCAGCACACCCGAAGCCGGGGCGGGAATCTCGGCATCCACCTTGTCGGTCGAGATCTCAAACAGCGGCTCGTCCCGCCGAACTCTCTCTCCCGGCTTTTTCAGCCACTTCGTGATGGTCCCCTCAACGATCGACTCACCCATCTGGGGCATCACAATTTCTACGGCCATAATTTTCCTTCCCCCGGCCTCGGTCTCCCGCCGGAAGCGCGGCGCGGTTTTAATTATAGCGAACCGCGAATCGTCGAATCCGCGGCTAATCTTTCGCCTTTTTCTCCGGCTCCTCCTGCCCCGGCACCAGCGGACCGACTCCATAGGCGTTCTTCCAATACTCCTGAACTTTCGGAGGCAATTTCTCCACCCGGGACAAGAACCCGACTACCTTCCAGATGTCCTGATCGCCCAAAGCATGCCTCCAGGATGGCATGCCAGTGTAGCGCGCGCCGGTGCTCACCACGTAATAGATGTGCCACTCGGGGTCGTCGAGAGGATCCAGGATCAGCTGCGGAACCGGAGGATAGAAGGATTTCTCGAGCGGGCTCGGCTTGTTGTCGAGGGTGCCGTGGCAGAGAGCGCAGTTCATGGTGTAGATCTTCATCCCATCGATCAAGTTCTCGTCGGTGGGGAGGACGGGGTTGTCTAAGTGCGGCGCATGTCGGTCGACCGACGCATCGAGGGCATTCATCATGATGCGGCGTTCCAGGGCGGGAGGAGTTGCATCCGCATGGGTGGGAAGTAAGCCAAAGTTGGCCGATCCGAGCCCAACCACGACAATCGCTACGATGGTAACGACAACCCCAAGAATGAAATTGCGCATCTTGCTCTCCCTTAAGGCGGCGTCGCGCCGCGGAATCGACTGCGGAGTCAGGTTTCCAAATTGGGCAGCGAGCAGCGGTATGAACTGCGGCACGAACCCGCATGGCCCAGAGTCTATCTTCGGCCTTTCCCCACGGACATCGAGGAGGGATCTAAAGATTGTAACTAATATGCTTGGAGGCGGCGCGCCTCCCGGATCACGTCGCTGACCTTGGGCAAGAAGAACTGCTCTTGCGGAGGAGAAAAGGGCACGGGAGAGTCCCGGCCGGTGATGCGCACAACCGGACCGTCCAGCTCGTCGAAGACCTCTTCATCGATGACTGCGGCGATTTCGCCAGCCATTCCGCCGGTGCGAACATCCTCATGCAGCAGAATCACTTTGTTCGTCTTGCGAACCGTCTCGGCGATCGCCTCGCGGTCCAAGGGCGAAAGCGTGCGTAAGTCGACGACCTCCAGATCAATTCCTTCCCGGCTCAGAATTTCGGCGGCTTCCAGCGCGACGTGCACCATGGCAGCATAGGTGATGACGCTCAGGTCCTTTCCTGGGCGAGCCACGTGCGCCTTTCCCAGCGGCACAATGTAATCCTCCGCCGGCACTTCTTCCTTAATCCGCCGATAGAGATATTTGTGCTCGAAGAAGATGACCGGGTTATTGTCGCGGATCGCGGCCTTGATCAGGCCCTTGGCGTCGTAGGCCCGGGCGGGGCAGACCACCTTGAGTCCGGGGGCGTGCACGAACCACATCTCCGGGTTCTGGGAATGAAACGGACCTCCATGCACGTTGCCTCCGCTCGGCCCGCGGATGACCAGAGGCGCAGGGGCCCCCCAACGATAATGCGCCTTGGCCACCATGTTCACGATCTGGTTGAAGGCGCATCCGATGAAGTCCATAAACTGAAACTCGGCCACCGGACGCAGGCCGGTCAGCGAAGCGCCAAAGGCCGCCCCCACGATGGCCGACTCAGCAATCGGCGTGTCCAGGACGCGCTCCGGGCCGAAACGATCCAGGAAGCCGTCGGTGACCTTAAAAGCGCCCCCGTAGATGCCGATATCCTCGCCCAGGCAGAAGACCGTCGCATCGCGCTCCATTTCCTCCCAGATTCCCTGGCGGATGGCTTCGAGATAGGTGAGTTGTGGCATGCCGGACTTACACGTTAGGCAAAACTTTCGAAACCGCGACAGCTCAGCTTGTTGTCGATCGAACGGACGGTCGACCGGCGATCCTGAGCCGGGCCTACGCTGACCAACGAATCACGGAATCATAGTACACTGCCGGTCGCCTCCTCGGTTTCTCGCCAGGGCGGGGGGAGCGGCCAAGTCGGGCCCGCGTTCGAGGTCGACCTGGCGCGAGTTGTGCACGGTTCCGGGATCGCTACTTCAAATGTACGGCGCCCGCGGTTTCAGAAAGCCGCGATCGCTTGCCGGCGGTCACTTTGGGTATGGCGTACTTCGGTCGGATGTCGTGGCAACCATCGCTGCAGAACAAGCCGCCGGCGGCGGATTCGGGTTCGGGCATGGGGGAATTCACGGCGAACTCCCGATCGGCCTCCAGTTCCCGATCGACGGAGGCAATCAACTCGAGGTTTTGCCGCGCCGTTAACCACCCCTTCTCCAACAGATAGGCTTCGAATCGCGCAATTGGATCGCGCTTGCGCCAATATTCGAGGAGGGGCGGGGGAACATAGTCGGCCGCATCGTGAATAGCATGGCCCTTCATGCGCATCATCTTGGCTTCGATCAGGGTCGGACCCTCACCACGGCGGGCCCGCTCACACGCCTCATGGGCAGCGTCATAAACTTGGCAAGCATCCGTGCCATCCACGATCACACCGGGTATTCCGTAGGCAATCGCCCGCTCCGCCAGATCTTTGACCAGAAATTGCATGTCCGCCGGCGTTGAGTATCCCCAGAGATTGTTCTCCACCAGGAGCACCAGGCCCAGGCGCTGCACGGCGGCGAAATTGAGGCCTTCGTAGGTAACTCCGGTGGATTGCCCTCCATCGCCGATATACGTCATGACCGCGATCTTGCGTCCTTGCAATCGCGCCCCCAGGGCCACGCCGGCCAGCACGGGAATCAAATCTCCCAGGGTCGAGATGGGGGCGACCACATTGCGTTGCTGGATGTCTCCAAAATGGGAGGAAGCATCCCGCCCTCGGGTCGGGGAGCCGGCCTTGGCCATGTACTGCATCATGATGTCGCGGGCGGAGAAGCCGCGAACCAGCAGCGATCCCTGGTTGCGGATCATCGGTCCCAACCATTCTTCGGGCTTGAGGGCATAGGCCGAGGCGCAGGAACAAGCTTCCTGGCCCAAGCCGAAATACACCCCGCCAACCACTTTGCCCTGCTTGTACAGGTTCTCGAGCGCCGCCTCCATCTTGCGATTGAGAAGCATCCAGCGGTAAATCTCCAGGCATTGCTTGCGATCGAGGTACGCCGAATCGCGAATCGGAGGAACCGGTCCGCCAAGGTCGCCTTCCACCTGGTAGCGAACTCCCTCCCCGATCGACACCTGGCGAACGGTGAACGTCGGCTTCTCCAGACGATAGTCGACGATGGTGTAGCTGCGCTCGCAGGGGCCGGTAGACAAGCGAGCGAGAGGGCGGGCGCCGCGGCCGTTCGATCGAGGATCCATCCTCCGCTGGCGGCGAGACTTCGGCTTGTTCTTTTTGGCCATCGGTTCGAAAACCCGGCGCTGATCAGAATGCTAACCCGGGCAGCTCGATTTGACCAAATGCAGGCCAGCGCGAGTCCACTAAACCGAAAATGGATCTTCTTCGCGGTGGATGCGACGCAGTTCGGGGGGAACGCGTAACGGCACTCCGACGGATGTCCGCAGCAAAGAATCCAGATCCTCGAGCCACAACATTGGGGAGTGGAACACCAGCCCAAAATTCCGCGACACGGCATGCGCGACTTCCGGGAGCGAAAGCTGCCGGCCGAGTTCCTTCTCCATCGAAGTTACCGGTCTCGATCGGATTCCGCAGGGAACAATCAGTTGGAAGTACTCGAGGTCGGCATTCACATTCAAAGCGAAGCCATGGGAGGTTACGCCACGGGAGATGTGGACACCGAGGGCAGCGATCTTGGCTTCGGTCGTATGGCTCGAACCGGGCCCGACTTCGACGGGGGAAGGTCGCTCTTCTCCTGCCGCCCGCGATTCAGCCCAGACACCGGTGAGCCCGGGGATGCGCTTGGTGGGAATCCCAAAGTCGGCGCAGGTGCGGATCAGAACTTCTTCCAGTCGGCGAACGTAGTCGACCGCGCCCATCGTCTTTGTTTCCCCACGATCGGAGTTCATTCCCCGCAAATCGAAGATGGGATAAGCCACCAGTTGCCCGGGACCGTGGAAGGTTACGTCCCCGCCGCGATCACACTCCCATACCTCTACGTTGCGTTCCGCCAGCAGTTCGGGAGAGGCCACGATGTTCGCGGCTTTGGCATTCCGCCCCAGGGTGATGACCGGCGGGTGCTCGAGCAGCAATACCACATCTCCGATACGGGCCTCTTTCCGCAGCTCTACCAGCCGCTGCTGCAGGCGCAGACCGGTTGGATAATCGATGGTCCCGAGTTGGACAACAGAAATCAAAATCTTAGCTAGGCATTAATGGCCATTCCATACACGCTGCCCGAGGCATCGAGCATGGCTTCGGCCAGGGTGGGATGGGCATGGATCGTCCACATGAGATCCTCGACCGTGGCTTCGAGTTCCATGGCGGTCACGGCTTCGGCGATGAGCTCGGTGGCCTGGGGGCCGATGATGTGCACCCCCAGAATCTCTCCGTATTCTCCATCCGAGACGATTTTGATGAATCCTTCGTGCGCACCCACAATCGAAGCGCGGGAGTTAGCGCTGAAGGGAAATTTCCCGACCTTTACCAGGTAACCGGCTTGCTTGGCTGTGGCCTCGGTCAGCCCAACGCTGGCGATTTCGGGCTGGCAGTACGTGGCGTTGGGGATGTGCTCGGGATTGATGGGTTTGGCCGGCTTCCCCGCAATCTTGGTCACGGCGACGATCCCTTCCATGGCACCCACGTGCGCCAATTGGGGTGTGCCCAGCACGATGTCGCCGATGGCGAAAATCCCAGGCTCGGCGGTTTCCATCCAGCCGTCGGTTGCGATGAACCCACGATCCAATTTGATCCGAGTCCGCTCGAGACCCAGGTTCTCGGTGCGGGGTTTCCGCCCCACGGCAATCAGAATCTTCTCGGCTTCGATTCTCTGCTGCTTGCCATCGACCGAGAAAGTCACGCTAATTCCCGCTTTGCTCGTTTCCACCTTCTCCACTCTGGCGCCAGTATGAAAATGGATGCCTCGCTTGCGATAGGCGCGCGCCAGCTCCTGGGAAATATCCTCGTCTTCGAGGGGAACGAGCCGGGGCAGCATCTCGAGAATGGTGACCTCGGTATTGAAAGACGAGAAGATGGAAGCGAACTCCACCCCCACGGCCCCTGCCCCCACGATGACCAGCGACTTGGGAATGGCTTGCAAATCAAGGATCTCGATATTGGTCAGCACCCGGGAGTCGGCTTCTAGGCCGGGAAGCATACGGGCTTCCGAACCGGTGGCGAGGATTACGTGCTTGGCTTGAATCTGGCTGCTCTGGCCGGGGTTGGCGACTTCGATCGTAAACCCTCCGGCCTGCGCCCGTCCGCCCAGTTTCCCGAAGCCCTTCACGGTCTCGACCTTGTTCTTGCGCATCAGGAATTCGAGCCCTTTGGCGTGTTTGGCTACAATCTTGGCTTTGCGCTCCTGAATGGCCGCCCAGTTCAGTTTGCGCCCCTCCACCCCTTCGATCCCAAACTCCTTGGCCGCTTTCAGGTGGTCCCAAATCTCGGCATTGAACAACAACGCCTTGGTGGGAATGCAACCGACATGCAGGCAAGTTCCGCCGAGCGCACGATCTTTCTCAATCAGCGCGGTCTTCAAACCATACTGTCCGGCACGGATGGCCGCGGTATACCCAGCGGGGCCGCTGCCAACAATGGCGATGTCAAAGGTGGACTCGGGCAAGCTCGTGCTCCCTGATGAGAATCGGCTCGATTCTCTAAATAGTGGATTCTACGCTAGGGGTAAAAGATTCGGGAACCAAGTCAGCCGGGGTTGCGTAGTAGACTGTAGACAAGAAGGGGTAGCCTTATGATGCACGATTTGGCGTTCCTCTTTTTCCCGATTTTCGGATTCGGCTTCGTCCTCTATTTTCTCCCTTCGATCCTTGCCTACGCACGCAGCAAGCGAGACCGAGCTGCCATCTTGATTCTCAATCTGCTGCTGGGCTGGACGGCGATTGGATGGGTCATTGCCCTGGTCTGGTCGATCAAGGCCGATGTACCGGCGATCGCGCGCTAGTTCGCTTTCCCGGGCGAAGAACGAGCCAGCCGAACTTCCTCGAGATGGCGCGAGTCAGGCCAACAGCTGGGCCGCCTGTTTGGCGTAATAGGTCAGAATGATGGTGGCGCCCGCGCGGCGAATGGAGATCAGCGCCTCCAGCAGGACTCGTTCCCGATCGATCCAGTGGTTACGGGCGGCGGCTTCGATCATCGCGTATTCGCCGGAGACCTGGTAGGCAGCCAAGGGCAAATCGAAGCGCTGGCGGGCGGCGGCGATCACGTCCAGGTAGGGCATGGCGGGCTTGACCATGATGATATCCGCGCCTTCTTCAATGTCGAGCGCAATCTCCCGCATCGCCTCGTGCAGATTGGCTCCGTCCATCTGATAGGAGCGGCGATCGCCGAACTGTGGGGTCGAATCCGCAGCCTCCCGAAATGGTCCATAGAAGCCGGAGGCAAACTTCGCCGCGTAGGAAAGAATGGGGGTGTGGCTGAAGCCCGCCTCATCGAGAGCTTTACGAATCGCTCCCACCCGGCCATCCATCATGTCGGAAGGCGCAATCACATCCACGCCCGCGCGCGCCAGCGAAAGCGCGGTGCGGGCAAGCAGCTCGAGGCTGGCGTCGTTCAAAATCTCGTACTCGTTGGCCGAAGGCGCAGCCACGGCGGCTCCGAGCGATTGCGGACTGGCGGTGCTAACCACGCCGCAGTGCCCATGCGACATGTATTCGCACAGGCAGACGTCCCCTATGATCAGGAGGCCGGGCACTTCGCGTTTGATGGCCCGCGCCGCGCGCTGCACAATACCATCCTCCGCCCAGGCGCCGCTGGCCACTTCATCCTTCTTGTCCGGCAACCCGAAAAGAATGATCGACGGTATTCCCAGAGAGTGTGCCTGACGCGCCTCCTCGACTGCCTGGTCGACGGAGAGATTGGAGACGCCGGGCATCGATCGAACTTCTTTTCGCACCCCCGTGCCCGGGCAGACAAACATCGGATACACCAGCGAAGCCGGGGAAAGCCGGGTCTCACGCACCAGGGAGCGCAAGGCTTCGTTCTGTCGGAGACGTCGCAGCCGGATCGTAGGAAAGCCCATAGCACCAGTCTCGGTGGCAGGCGCCGAATAGCTCGATTCTAGCAGAGCCCAACGCCAGCCCCGCCGCCGGGGCCGCGAAACCTGGCGGTTGCCCGGTGACGCAGGTCACCAGGGCCGGGCCTTCCCCCCGCCCAACGGACGCCTTGCGGTAACATCGTTTCTGATGGTGCCTCAGCCGATCCTCGACAGCAGTGCCCGGGTCCTGGAGTTCGATCTGCTGCGCGACTGGTTGCGGGGCTACGCCGCCTCGCCGTTAGGACAGCGGCTAATCGCCGAGCTGACTCCTTCGGGCTGCCGCGCCTGGATCGACGATCAGCAACAGCTCACCATCGAGATCCTGGAATTCCGTCGGGCGGGGGGGAGCTTTGATTTCTCCGGCTTGCAAGATATTCGCGGCGAGGTGGAAAAATCCCGCATTGCCGGGGCGGCGCTTGAAATCGCAGCCGTCCGCAACCTGCTCGTGGTGGTCGACCGGGCGGCGGAATGGCGCGAAATCACCCTTCATCCCCCGCAGGCCATGAGGTCGGAGTGGCGACGGGTCACTGCGCTTTCTGCCCAGATCGCGGATTTCACCCCCTGGCTGCGGACGTTTCGCAACAAGATTCTTCCCGACGGGACGCTCGACGATCGGGCCTCCCCCGAACTGGCCCGCATTCGTCGCGATATGGAAAAGCAGCGGCGGTTCATTCAGGATTCGTTGCGAACCTATCTGCGCAGGCTAACCGAAGATGGCGCCGCCCAGGACGAACTGATCACCATTCGCGGGGAGCGCTTCGTCATTCCCATCAAAACCGAGCAGAAGCGGCGAGTCCAAGGCGTGGTGCATGGCGCCAGCTCGAGCGGTCAGACGGTGTTCGTGGAGCCTTTAGAAACCATCGAGCAAAACAACGAGCTGGTGCGCCTGCTCGAGGAGGAACAGGCCGAGGTGCAGCGCATTCTGGTAGAGATGACGCGTCGCATCGCCGAGCATGCCGACGCTATTCTCCGAGCCTTGGAGGTCGTCAGCGAACTCGAATTGCAGTTCGCCAAGGCGCGCTTTGCCGAGGATTACCACTGCGTTCCGGTGGTCTTGTCGGCGGACGACAGCCCACGCGTCGGCCTGGAGAAGGCCCGTCATCCCCTCCTCGAACGGCGCCTCCGGCTCGAGGGGAACGCCATCATTCCGATTACGATGGAGCTCGATCGAAACCACCGTGAGCTGATCGTCACCGGTCCGAACACGGGGGGAAAAACCGTCGCCCTGAAGACCATCGGACTGCTGGCGCTGATGGCGCAATCGGGCATGCTGATTCCGGCCGACCGGGCCGAATTGCCGGTCTTCGACGCCGTGCTCGCCGATATCGGAGACTATCAGTCGATCGAGCAGAATCTGTCCACCTTCTCTGCCCACGTCACCAACATTGATAGGATCGCGCGCACCGCGACCGCGCGCTCGCTGGTGCTGCTCGATGAGCTCGGTTCTTCGACCGATCCCGAAGAAGGCGCGGCCTTGGCGGTAGCGATCGCAGAATATTTTCGCCGCCTGGGCTCGATCACCGTGGTGTCGGCCCATCACACCTCGCTCAAGGTCTTCGCCGCAAACACCGAGGGCGTGCTCAATGCCGCGGTGGGATTCGACGAAGCCACTCTGCGGCCGACGTATGAGCTGAAGATGGGTGTCCCGGGAGCTTCGGCGGGGATCAATATTGCACAGCGGCTAGGCCTTCCTCCCTCCATCCTGGAGGCGGCACGGGCGCGGCTCGGCTCGCAAGCGAGCGATGTCGGTCAGCTCCTCAACCGCCTGCATGCGGAATTGCGAGAAACCGAGGCGGACCGCTTGCGGCTCGACCGTCTCAGGGAGGAACTGGAACGCGAGAAAGCTCATTTGGCGGCCCAGGGTAAGCGCGACCAGCAAGCGAAAGTCAAAGAGATGGAGAGAAAGCTGGACAGTCTCTTGCGTGATTTCGAATATCACGCCCGCGAGGCAGTTCAGGCCGTCCAGGAGCGAGTGGCCGCGCAGAAGCTGTCGAAAGAGGCGGAGAGGCGGATTGCCAAACTGCGCCGCGAATTCCGCGATCAGTTCGACGCCACGGTCGTCGCCCACACCACCGGGGCCGATCAAGGCGATCCGGCCGCCCAGGATCGCGTCGTGCAAGCCTCCGTGGGGGATACGGTCAAGCTGAAATCGATGGGCCGGCCGGCGCGGATCACGCGGCGCGTCGACGACCATCATTTTGAGGTCGAGATCGGCGCCATGAAGATGAAAATCGCGAGCGACGACGTCGCCGAGGTCTTAGTGCGGGGCGCCGACTCTCCCGTGGCCGCAGCTCGCGCTCGAGGAGTCTCCGTTACCCTCCAGAGCGAGAGCCGGAGTGTACCGACCGAGATCAACGTCATCGGACGGACCGTGGAAGATGCTACCCGGGAAGTGGAACGGTTTGTGGACCGGGCCTTCCTGGCGGGCCTGTCCAGGATTCGCGTCGTGCACGGCAGTGGAATGGGAATTTTGCGCAAGGCCCTGCGCCAGTTCTTGGAAAAGCACCCCCACGTTGAGTCAATTGCCGAACCTCCGCAAAACCAGGGGGGAGGAGGAGCCACCGTGGTGGACTTGAGGGTGTAAGGCTCGCCATGCCATGGCTTACCCAAGTTCCGGTTCTGCGCTGCCATCGGGTGGGGCCGACCGAGGCCCGGAGCCGGCGATGATGGTGGGGTTTTCCTCGGCGGTTAACCGATTTCGGCCGAACTTGCACAACTTCTCCACAGGCCTCTCACTGCCCTCTATTCCCTTCGGCGGTCGTTTCCTCCACAATTGCCAAAACCTGACGACGGTCCAAGCTCATGACGGAAGCCGGTGATTTCAAAGAGCTCGTGAAGCAGCAGGCGGATATCGTTCGCATTGTGGGCGATTACGTCAAGCTAAAGAAAGTCGGCGCGCAGAATTTTGCCGGACTGTGTCCGTTTCACAAGGAAAAGACACCTTCGTTTTCCGTGCATGCCACTCGCCAGTTCTTTCACTGTTTCGGCTGCGGTACTTCGGGCGACGTCTTCAGCTTCGTCGAAAAGATCGAGAACATCAGCTTTCCCGAAGCCCTCCGGGCGGTCGCGCAAAAACTGAACATTCCCCTTCCCAAGACCAGCTATGGCAGTCCGGCGGAGGCACGCGAAGCCAGCCGAAGAGCGGTGCTCCTCGAGATTCACGGGCGGGCCTCGAGCTTCTTCGAGGAGTACCTGAGACGGCCCGAGGGCGCCCATGCGCGGGAATATCTGGCGGGCCGCGGCCTGGAGGACGACACCATCCGGGTCTTTCACATCGGCTATGCGCCTGACTCGGGCTTCTTGCTTCGCGATCGGCTGCGCGCCGAGTTCGACGAGGATTTGCTCCGCGATAGCGGCTTGTTTTCCTGGAAAGAAGGTGCTCGGCCCAACCCCGAAGTCTTAGGTTCTGCCGCCGGTGCTCGCGAGCAGAGCTCCGGCGCGGCCGGGGACAACGAGGCTGACCGGGCGCCTTCGCTGGCTGCCATGTACGCGAAGTTCCGCAACCGGGTGATGTTTCCCATCACGAACGACGCCGGGCGGGTGATCGCCTTCACCGGCCGTACCCTGTCGAGCGACGAGAAGGCCGGTCCCAAGTATCTGAATTCCCCAGAAACTGCCATTTACTCGAAGTCGCGGGTCCTGTTCAATCTGGATCGGGCGAAAGAAGCCATCCGCAAGCTCGACTATGCGATTCTGGTGGAAGGCCAGATGGATTGTATTTCGGTCTATGCTGCCGGCTTCCACAATGTGATTGCCAGCTCGGGAACCGCCTTCACTGAACTGCAGGCAAAACTGCTCGCCCGTTTCAGCAAGAATGTGGTCGTAAACTTTGATCCGGATACGGCGGGTGCCAAGGCCACCGAGCGCACGCTGGCATTGTTGGTCGAAGAGGAATTCCAGCTCAAGGTGGTCAGCTTGGATCCGGGATTTGACCCTGACTTGTTCGTCCGCCGCAAGGGACGGGATGCCTATGCCGAGGCGCTCCGCCATGCCAAGCGATATTTCGACTATCTCATCGAGCGCGCCCGGGTCCAGTTTCCGGTCCGCAGTGCCGAGGGCAAGGTGAAGGCCGTGAACTATCTGTTGCCCCATATTCAGCGGGTGCCGAGCCGCATCATTCGCGATGAACTCGCCGGCGAGATCGCCCAGAAACTGAGCGTCGATTCGGCCGTGCTGCGGCAGGAACTGAAGCATGTAGCCGCGACCCGCTCCTCCACTTCCCTCAAGGCTTCGCTCGCCGTCGAAGTCTCCGATGCCGAGAAGATCGTGATTCGCGCTTTGAGCTGGGGACCGCCGATCGAAGCTGGCCGGACCCCTGGTGCCGGACCGGAGCGAGGAGAAGAGGGGTTCAATCCAGCTCGGCAGGCGCGGCTGGCCCTCGCCGACGAACCTCTTCACCTGGGACTGGCCACCGAGTCCATCCTCGAAGCCTTGTTGCATGCCCCGGAAGGTACGGACGTCCTGTCTCTCCCCCTGAGCGACGCCGATCGCAACCGGTTGGCTTCCATCCTGATGAAAGAGGATGAGGAGCTGACGGCGGAGAGACTGGAAGGAGGGCTGCGGGCCCTGCGCCGCATCCGGCTGCGACGAAAGCTCGAGGAGATTCAGACGGCGTTGCAGGCTGTGGGAAGCCAAGATCCCGGCCGCCGACGGGCTCTGCTCGAACAGAAGGTGCGTCTCAAGCGGGCGCTCATGGATCCGGGGTTACAAGAACAAGGTTCGAGTTCCGGGGCAGCTTAGCGCGGAAGGCGAAACTTCGAATCTACTTGCCGCATCTAACTGGTTAACGGTGTGGAATATAGGCAGCCGGGAAGCGGGTCGAAGCAGCGGTTCAAAGCTTGCCACCAGCCGTAACTGGGGCGTACTGGTTGATCCGTGATATACTTCCGACGTTTGCTGATGTATACTGAGGGTTTGTGTCGGTACTCCCCGCTACCTTAAATTCCCACCTATTTTCGCAAACGTTTACCGTCCTCCGAAGGACGCGTTGAGGATAATCCGACTTGGCTCTTGATGACAAGTACGACGATATTAAAAAGCTGATCGACACGGGGAAGGAGAAGGGCTATCTCACCTACGATCAGGTCAATGACCTGATCCCCCACGACGTACACTCTCCCGAAGACCTCGATGATCTGCTGACCACCATCGGCACGCAAGGAATCGACGTGCTCGAGGGACCGAAGCTGCCCTCGGCGGCGCTCGAGAAGAAGTTCGAAGAGGAAGAGCTCGGCGAGGATGTCGAACTGGATCTGACGCCCGGCGCCCTGGAAAAAACCAACGACCCGGTCCGCATGTATTTGCGGGAAATGGGGACGGTTCCCCTGCTCACGCGCGAGGGCGAAGTGGAAATCGCCAAGCGGATCGAGCGCGGACAGCTGCGGGTTTTGAAGGCGCTCTCGCGTTCCCCCATTGTGATCGCCGAGTTGCTCGCGATGGGCGAGGATCTGAAGAAAGGCGTGCGCTCGATCAAGGAAGTGGTGACCTTCGATGAGGAAGAGATCACCGATGAGATCCTGCAGAACCGCCTGAAGGAATTTACCGGCAAGATCGACGAGCTGGCCAAGGCCTACAAGAAGGCCAATCTGTTGATTGAGAAATTCGCCACCGTGAACCAGAAGAAGCGGCCTAAGGACTACCGCCGCTATCGTCTGGCGCTGGCACGCTCGATCGTCAACGTCTCCTGCTGCGTTCGCAATTTGGGCTTCACCAACACCGAGCGCAAACGCCTGATCGACCGCGTCAACAAGACGGTCGACGGCATGCGTTCGCTCGACCGCCAGTCGCAGAACCTGGAAAAGAAGGCAGACGCCACCCGCAGCGAGGATCAACGTAAAGAGTACCGCCGGCAGGCGCGCGCCATCCACGGAGAGCTGGAAAAGCTTGAACTCGAAGTAGGAGTTGCCTTCCAGGAGCTCAAGCGTACCCAGCGGGAAATCATCCAGGGGGACATGGATGCCGAGCAGGCCAAGCGCGAGCTGATCGAGGCCAACCTGCGCTTGGTGGTCTCGATCGCCAAGAAGTACACCAACCGTGGCCTGCAATTCCTGGATCTGATTCAGGAAGGGAACATCGGCTTGATGAAGGCCGTGGACAAGTTCGAATACCGCCGCGGCTACAAATTTTCGACCTACGCCACCTGGTGGATCCGGCAGGCCATCACCCGCGCCATTGCCGATCAGGCCCGCACCATCCGCATTCCGGTGCACATGATCGAAACCATTAACAAATTGATCCGTACCTCACGGCAGTTGGTGCAGGAGCTGGGGCGCGAACCGACGTCGGAGGAAATCGCCAAGCGCATGGATATTCCGGTGGCCAAGGTTCGCAAGGTTTTGAAGATCGCCCAGGAGCCGATCTCGCTCGAAACTCCGATTGGAGAAGAAGAGGATTCGCATCTGGGAGACTTTATCGAGGACCGTGCCGTGGTTTCGCCGGCCGAGGCCGTGATCAATGTGAACTTGAAGGACCAGACCTCACAGGTCTTGCGTACCCTGACCCCGCGCGAGGAGAAGGTCATCAAGATGCGCTTCGGGCTGGAGGACGGCAGCGAGCACACGCTCGAAGAAGTGGGCCAGTCTTTCGCCGTAACCCGCGAGCGTATCCGGCAGATCGAAGCCAAAGCCCTGCGCAAACTTCGGCATCCATCGCGCTCGAGGAAATTGCGGGCGTTTATGGACGGGGTGAGGGACTGAGCCGGGCAGGGATTCGGGCCTCATCCGAGGCTGGTTGAGCCCACTCGGTTGCTGCCGCCATCCGGGACAGCGGGGAGGAATTTTCCTTCCCGGTTTTCCATATCTTTCCACAAAGAAGTGTGATCCTCCACAGGTTCTGCACAACCCGGGCGCAATTTTCTGTTGCCCTGCCAGGGGTGTTCAAGCAAAGTACCGGCAGTGCACGCGTGAGATGTTTTGAAGGGCTGCCACGACTGACTGAACGGCTGTAGTTTCCGGGAGTCTCGAGGGCAAACTCTCGGCGGGTATCCGCCGGGCAGATGATGGCATTGCTCCGAAGCCCGGGGTTGCGGCCTTTTAGGTGTCCTGCTCACCGGAAGGACTGCGCCGTTGGGCGGAAGCGATGCTGCAATCTTGAGCGGCGGGATGGACCCGAAGATTCAACTTTGCAGAGCGCGTGGAGAGATAAGCGTCGCCGAACGCGATTTCGAAGCGTGCCGCTTGCCGTCTAGGCGGTGACCTGGCAAGCCGGAGCATTTCACGCGCATAACGGCCCGGGTGGCTGGACCCGGGCCGTATGTTTTGGTGAGCCCTTCTAGCCTCGACGCCAGTTTCTCGCCAGGTAGTGATCAGCGAGGTCCCGGGCCTCCTTGCCCGTTCGCCTTTTGTTCCCCTACACTGTGAGCAGCATGTCGAGCGCCATGAAAATCTGCTTTGCAGCTGTCTTTTCCAAAGCAGCTGCGGCCCATTCACAACCAATTTGTGAGTAGGATCGGCATCGCGCTGTTCGCGGTTCTAGGTCATTGGTTCGAGGTCGTTAGGACGTTGGCCACCACCGATTCCAGTCTCGCCCACCTGCCGGCAAATGTGGAAGCCGAGCGCTCGATTCTCGGCGCCATCTTGCTCGACAATCAAGCCTACAACCAAGCCGCGGAACACCTGAAGCCCGAAGACTTCTCTCTCGACTCGCATCGCCGGATTTACGCTCGCATGGTCGACCTTGCCGAATCCTCCCGGCCGATCGACATGATCACGCTGGTCGAGGAGTTGGAGCGGCGCAAAGAGCTGGAAGCCATAGGCGATGTCGGTTACCTCTCGCGGCTTCTGGACGGCGTTCCGGACCGGCCCAGCATTGAACATTACCTCAAAATTGTCCGGGACAAGGCCCTGCTACGTGGCCTCATGCATGCGGCCAACGCCGCCATCGCACGGGCGGCGGAACAAAGCGACCCCGCCGAAGACATCCTGAACGACGCCGAAGCCGCCATCTTCCAGCTTTCCGAGAAGCGTATCGGACGCGGCTTCATGGGTGTCCAAGAGATCGTCAAGGAATCCTTCGGTTCGATTGATGCCCTGCTGCAAAGAGGCCAGCGCATCACCGGGTTGGCAACCCACTATAGCGACCTGGACGAGATGACCAGCGGATTGCAGAAATCGGATCTGGTCATCCTCGCGGCTCGCCCGTCGATGGGCAAGACGGCATTCGCGCTGAATATCGCGGAGAACGCAGCTCTGGAAGACCAAAAGGTCGTTGGCATCTTCTCCCTAGAGATGTCCCGCGAGGCCTTGCTCCTGCGCCTGCTGTGTTCCCGGGCTCGGGTCGATTCCCACAAAATGCGCACCGGATCCTTGTGGAAAGACGACATGAGCAAACTCGTCCATGCCATGGGCGATCTCGCGCAAGCCTCGATTTTCATCGACGACACGCCCGGCCTGGGTTTGGGCGAAATGCGCGCCAAGGCGCGTCGCCTCATGCAAGTGCAGGGGAAGCTCGATCTGATCATCGTGGATTACATGCAGCTCATGTCGGGCGGTGGAAAGCGCTACGAAAACCGAACCCAGGAAGTCTCCGCCATCTCGCGCGGACTCAAGGCGCTGGCCAAGGAATTGACTGTTCCCCTGATTGCCCTTTCGCAGTTGAGCCGCGCTCCGGAAAGTCGGGGTGGCGATCACCGGCCGCAACTGGCCGATCTGCGGGAGTCGGGCTGCTTAACCGGCGATACTTTGATTCCGGTTCCCTCGAGCCGCCGGCGCATTGCCATTCGCGAGCTGGCGGGCAGCTGCGGCTTCGAGGTCTGGGCGCTCCATCCGAGAACTCTCAAGCTCGAACGCGCGCCGGTTAGCCGGGCTTTCCCGACGGGTGTGAAACTGGTTTTCCTATTGCGCACCCGGCAGGGACAGGCGATCCGTGCCACCGCGAATCACCCCTTCCGTTCACCCATGGGATGGAAAAGGCTCGATCGCTTCCGTCCCGGCGATCGAATCGCACTCCCCATGGGCACTCCGGCGACCTCCCGTGCGAGCTTGGGCGAAGGCCAGCTGGTTCGACCTCTTCCGGCCGACCGATGGGCTCTCCCGGACCGGAGCTGTTCGCAGGAGCAGGCGATGGGCAAAACTCGATCTGCCATCGCGACTTACCAACCAGGGTTGATGGGAGGCCGGGGAGAACCTCTAGGGTGTTTGGGGGAAACCGTGGATGCCCGCGCGCTGCCGGGCGAGATCTATTGGGACACGGTCGAAAGCATTGCGCCGGCCGGAGCCGAAGAAGTTTTCGATCTTACCGTGCCCGGACATCACAACTTCATTGCCGGGGATTTCATCGTCCACAACTCCATCGAGCAGGATGCCGATGTCGTGGCCTTCATCTTCCGCGAAGAGGTCTACAAACCCGACGATCCCCAACTTCAGGGCAAGGCCGAACTCATCATCGCGAAACAGCGCAACGGCCCGACCGGGAAATTGAACCTGGCGTTCCTCAAGAACTTGACCCGATTCGAGTCGCTGCTCGACGAAGGCGCGAGCTTCGAGGATTAGGCGGCTGCGGGCGCGTGGAAGCCGCGTCCTTTCCTGTGGAAAATGCTGTGGAAGCGTTCCTTGCTCCCGAGCAATGACGAAGTCCAAACCGTCCGGTCGGTTTGGCAAGCCAAGAACTCGATAATCTAAATATCCTGCTTACTTGATGTTATAGCCTGCCAGAATCGGTGTGCACGATTTTTCCACTTTTGGTACCAGCCACCGCCAACCTGCGAGATTTGCACATTTGAGGGGGCAGGAGGGAAGGATTTCCCTGGGATCCAAACCGTTTCTTAGTGAGTACTTTTGCACTTGAGAATCGTATCTTCACGCCGCTTTGCTGCAATTGGCGTCGTCCCATCGATAACTCTTCGGCGCGTCCTCGAGAAGAGAAGCTGTTGCCTGTCTACTTGGCCAACAAGCCGAAGGCGGTGACGTTGGTGGTGGTTCCGACGTAAACCTTTCCATTGACGATCATCGGAGTACCGAAGTGACTGGCCTGCCCGAACTGATCCCGCTGCCCACTGGCCTGAGACGAATTGTAGAGTTCTTGGGCCAGGTTGGTGGCGTCGTAAGCATGCAGAACATCGTTGGGGTCGCTGTGTTCGATAGCCCACACGATCGCGTTCGTCGAAGTATTGGCGGAGATACTCGGGGTGGTTCCGGGATATTGGAAGGAGTTCGAGCTCTTCGAAGCCGGCGAGGTCGAAAGTTTGGCTTGAGAAAAGTTGAACTGCAGCAGGTTATTGCCCACGGAGCCGAAATACAGACTGTTGCCGAAGAAGGCCGGCATGGCCCACATCCCGCCGCTGAGCGCCCCGTCAATTTCCTGATAGATCTGGTTCCCGGAGGCATGGAACTTTCCCATGTTGGAGCGGTCGACAATATAAATATTGGAATCCTTGCCCGCGCCAACGGCCAGATTGCGCGTCGTTCCACCAGAATCCTGCATGGCCGGCAACAGGAGCGCACCGCCAGAGCCGAAATCAGTGTCATCCGCCGATTCCGTAGGACCGTTCGACATCTCGAAATAGTCGGCCACCGCCAGGTGATTGCTGTTCGTCGAGACCTTGAGAAAGGCCTGTCCGAAATCGCCGTTTTGCGGAAAGCCGTTGCCATTCAGAGTGGTGTCAAAGGTTCCGTTAGCATCCAGAAAATAGAGATTGCTGCCATCGGAGGCCATTCCTGCTCCGCTCTGCCAAATCGAGCCCTCTTCGCCATTCGGAGTCAGATTCAGCACGCTGGTTTGGGCCAGCGTGTTCTCGTTGTAGCCGATCAACCAACCCGTGTAGGGACGGGAATCGCAGTGCGAGGTCCAGGCGGTATAGACGACTTGGTTGAGCAAGAGCAGGCCTTGGCGCTCGGCATACTGCTTGGGGTCAAAGATCACAGAACCGTTTTGACTGTTGTCGCCTTGACCGGGATAGCTGGCTTGTACCGCGAACGGACCACCGAACTGCTCTTGGCCGGTAGTTATATCGAGGGCATGAATCCTCTGGAAATAGGTGGACGATGTCTGGCTCATCGCGACGACATAAATCGTGCCATTCGGGCCGCTGTGGCGGTCAATCACGGGGGTGGACGTAATGCCAATTTGCGGACTGATCTGGCCGCATCCGAAATCGCCGGAAGGAGTTTCGCCGGACTTCAAGAGCGAAACCTTCCACAACTGGGTGCCCGAGTCGGCGTCGAAGGCGTAGACGCTGTCGTTCTCCGTCACCACGTACAGCACATTGTGCGTGCCCTGGCTGGGAAGGGAAACACGGGAGAGGTACAAGGGCTCGGCATCAATGACCCCGTCTACCGTCGCCGTGAAAAGCTTTCCGAAGCTGGAGGAGTTGACATTGCTGGTGGTTAGCGTTGTCTCCTGCAAGTTCTGGCCGGTGCGTGCCACATCGTTGTGATAGGTCACGACGTCGGTGACCGAGGTAGGCGCAGGAGTGCCAGGGTTAGAAGCAGGGGGAGTATGGGAAGACCCGCAGGAGCTCCAGAACAAGCGGGTCATCGTCAAGAAAAGGATTAGGCAGTGGCTCGACGGGGGACGAAAATTAATAGCCGGGAACGATCTTGCCATAGGAAACCTCGACCAGGGTGTGGGCCGGAGGCCCGGCCCATGGCCTAAAGTCACAATAGCATTGTTAGGGAACCGCGAATTCCGCTGGCCCAATCGTTGGTAACTTGGGGTCTTAGAGGCGGCTGAGGACCAGGGGCGCAGGATTGCGCGAACACGGATGGCAAAGAACCAGACGGAAGGCTACGCCACCATAGCTAGGTTTCCTCGCCCACTTTCAGCACCGCCAAGAATGCTTCTTGGGGAATGTCCACCCGCCCGATTCGCTTCATCCGCTTCTTGCCTTCCTTTTGCTTCTCGAGCAACTTGCGTTTGCGGGTGATGTCGCCCCCGTAACACTTGGCCAAGACATTCTTGCGCATGGCGGGCACGGTTTCCCGGGCGATGATCTTTGCTCCCACCGAGGCCTGAATCGCCACTTCAAACATCTGCCGTGGAATGAGCTCCCTCATCTTGGCCGTGAGGGCCCGGCCGCGTTCGTAGGCAAAATCCCGGTGCACGATCACCGACAAGGCATCGACCGGTTCTCCCGCAACCAGCACATCAAGCTTGACCATGGGCGACTCCCAATAACCCGAGAGGTGGTAATCGAGCGAGGCGTAGCCGCGCGACACGGACTTGAGACGATCGTAGAAGTCTAAAACGATTTCATTGAGGGGAAGCTCATACTGCAGCATGACCCGCGCCGAACTCACGTATTCGAAGCTCTTTTGTTTGCCCCGCTTCTCTTCGACCAAAGCCAGAATCCCCCCGACATATTCTTCGTTGGTCAGAATGGTGGCCAGGATCACCGGTTCCTCCACCTTGGCAATTTCGCTCTGCGGCAGCCAGCGCGAAGGATTATCGACGGCCACGACCTCCCCGCTCGTCTTGGTGATCCGGTAACGCACCCCCGGGGCGGTGGTGATCAGGTCGAGGTTGAATTCACGCTCGAGGCGCTCCTGAATGATTTCCATGTGCAGGAGCCCCAGAAAACCGCAGCGGAAGCCAAAACCCAGAGCCACCGAGCTTTCCGGCTCAAAAAAGAAAGAGGCATCGTTGAGCCGCAACTTTTCGAGGGCCTCCCGCAGTTGCGTGTGCTCGTGGGCATCCACCGTATAAAGACCGGCGAACACCATGGGTTTGATATCTTCGAAGCCCGGCAGAGGCTCGAGGGCGGGGTGGGCGTCATCGGTGATGGTGTCTCCGATTTTGGTGTCGGCCACGTTCTTGATATTGGCAATCAGGAAGCCGACTTCCCCGGCGCGAAGCTCCTCTACATCGACGGGCTTTGGGGTGTGTACCCCGAGAGTCTCGACCTCAAATACCCGGCCGTTTGACCAGAGGCGGATCTTCTGCCCTTTCTTGAGCGTGCCCTCCATGACACGGGCGAGCACGATGACTCCCCGGTAAGCGTCGAACCACGAGTCAAAAACCAGGGCTTGCAACCGCCCCTCCGGATTGCCCTTCGGCGGGGGGATTCGCCGGACGATCGCTTCGAGCAGCTCGGCCACCCCTTGACCGGTCTTTGCGCTGATCAGCATGGCGTCGGATGCATCGAGACCTACCGCGCCTTCGATCATTTCTTTGGTTCGCTCGATGTCGGCGCTGGGCAAGTCAATCTTGTTGATCACGGGAATAATCTCCAGGCCGTGATTGATCGCCAGATAAGAGTTCGCCAAGGTTTGGGCTTCGACCCCCTGCGAGGCATCGACCACCAGCAAGGCGCCCTCGCACGAAGCCAGAGAACGCGAGACTTCGTAAGAGAAATCCACGTGGCCGGGGGTATCGAGCAGGTTGAGCTGATAGCGCTGGCCATCTTTGGCGGTGTACATCATGCGGACGGCGTGAGCTTTGATGGTGATGCCCCGCTCCCGCTCAAGATCCATGGAATCGAGCACCTGGGCTTGCATTTCGCGCGCCGTCAGGGCACCGGTCAATTCCAGCAAACGGTCGGCAAGCGTAGACTTCCCGTGGTCAATATGGGCGATGATGGCAAAATTACGAAGAAAGGCGGGATCCATGGCCTTGGGGCTTCACCAGGTGATTCTAACAGGGGTGAAAGACGGGCCTCGGTTGCGACGTGTCGGGCAACACCGGGCAGCTTTCCGCGGTTGGCGTGCTCTCTCGCCGACTTGGCCGCCCTTGAATTTCGGTAGAATTCTGTTTTTCTGCGTTCTGGGAGAGTGCATGCGCGCATTTCGAGCCCAGCGTCCTCGCCATGGGCTTGTTCTGGTCGGGAGCCGCTAGTGTTGGTTCTTGCTTCCGCGTCTCCCCGCCGGCAAGAGCTTCTTCGCAATGCCGGTATCGCGTTCATCAGCCATCCTGTCGACATTCCAGAAGTCCCCCAGCCGGGCGAGGAGGCGCGAGCTTTTGCCGAGCGCCTGGCTCGGGAAAAAGCTTCGGCGGTCGGCGAGCCCTGGCTCGGCAACTTTGTCCTTGGCGCCGATACGGTGGTGGTCGTGGACGGGCAAATCCTGGGCAAGCCCCAGGATCCAAACGATGCCGGCCGCATGCTGCGCCTGCTCGGCGGGCGTTCGCATCGGGTGATCACGGCGGTCTGTCTCCAGGGTCCGGGTTTTCCTCCCGACGTTCGTTCGCAAGCTACCCTCGTCACTATGGATCCGCTCACGGAAAGCGAGATTCGCTCCTATGTCGCCACCGGAGAACCCATGGATAAGGCCGGGGCTTACGCCATCCAAGGCATAGCGTCCCGCTGGATCTCACGGATCGAAGGAGACTACCCGAACGTTGTGGGATTGCCGGTGTCGCTGGTCTGGCAAATGCTCCGGGAACATCACTATGAGCTAGGCTGATCCGGTTGAGCCGCCTGGTTGCTGACATCTTTGCCAGGGACAGCAGGCCTGACAGGCGGGAAGAACAATGGTAAAGGGTGAATCCTGTTCCACGCCATAACTTACCAAGTATCGCCACCCGCTGGTGGAGGCCACGCCTTTAGGAATCGCCGGAGCAAAACGATCTGCCCGACATGGTAGCTGTTGTGGGCGATGGTCTGCCAAAGCACGGCTTCTACCGAGTTGGACTGTCCGGCGTGGGCGGGCGTGGTTGTCTCCACGGGCCTCTTCAGCACTTCCACATCAGAGTTTGCCAGTCGCTCGATTGCCCGCAAGTTTTCCGCGAAGCGCAATACTTCGCCACGCCATGCGGTTTCTCCGGCAGGCTTTGCTTCCCTCGGCCAGCTGTCGGCTGCGCACGCCGGGTAGGGCGCTGCCTGGCCGTCGATTCTCTCAAAGTCGTACTCCATCCAATAGTTCAAATGCCCGAGAATTTGCGAGATGGAATAGGGAAACCCGCTTACCATCGAACCCGCCAATTCCGCGGAGAGATCCTCAACGCAGGCGAGCGGGCTGACATGAGCACCTTTCCCATAAAGCAACTCCAGCAACGGCGATTCTCCACCCTTCATAGGCTCTCCCCTTCGCCCATAGTATCGGCTACGGTTGCGTTATAGAGCACGCACGAGATGGGGCCGAAGGTGGATAAAGGGCAAATTCTCGGCGGAGTGAGGAAAGACCGCAACCTCTTCGAATGCTCTCCGGCCGCAGCGAAGGAATTACTGTAATTTTGTGTATTCCGCCTTGGCATCTTTCAGGATGGGGATGTCGGGGTCGGCGTCTTTCCATAAGGCGAAGAAATCCTGGTAGGCAGCCTTGGCCTTGCCCGTGTCGCCCGTCATCTGATAGGCGCGGCCCAGGCCCAGTTTGGCGAGCGAATGCTCGGGCGCGGTCGGACTGATACCGCGATGATCCACGATTTTCTGAAATTCTACCGCCGCTTCCGGGCCGCGTTTTGCCTGCAAGTAAACCAGACCTCGAACGTAGGTGGGGAAGGGGAAAATGCCGGCACCCAACTCATAGGGTGTCGCGGACTGCAGAGCCGCGATGGCCTGGTCGGGAGTCTTGCGATTGATGGCCACCAGGGCGGACACGCCGGGAATTCCCACATTATGGAGAATCGTGTCCGAGGGGAACCGCCTCCCCAACTCGTCCATCATGGCCTGGGGATGACTGACGTCTCCGGTCAGGGCCAAAGCCACGGCCGCGGGTCGCAGGTTGGCGCGATTATGCGCCAGGGCGGTACTGGCTGCCACCGCCTCCCGCGCCGAGGAAGCATTTCCCACCTCGGCCTGGGTCCAGGCCCAATCTGCCTGCATGAACGCCGTTGTTTCCTTGAAACCCAGCCGGTCGGTTACCTGCACCGAGTGTCGTATCAATTCCTCACCCCGATGCATCTGACCGTGCGAGGCGGCCGCTTGTGCGGCCGCGTCGAGCAACAAGTATTCACTGGATTTTCCCTCTGCCCATTGCATTTGGCGCTGCATGCCATCGGCATCGCCGTTCAGGAACGCTAAGTCGTACAGCAGTTCGTGAACGAATAAGTTGTCAGCCTTGGTGTCGACCGCCCTTTGCAGGGTCGATCGGGCCTCCTCGAGGCGGTTGAGAGCCATGTAAGGCCCTGCCGCATGCACATAGCCGAAGGGAGCTGTGGGTTCGAGGCGAGTAAAGTCATTCGCCAGCCCAATGGCCTTGTCAAACTGCCCGTAATAAACGTTGTAGATCAGCGCCAGGTTGGCGTAGGCAGTGGAATCGTTCGGATAGGTGCTGATGGCCAACACCAGGGTTTGCTTGTCCTTCTCGATGTCACCGTTGACTGTATAAAAGTGGTCGTCGATGTAGAACCGCTCGCGTTCACTCACGCGTTCCCGCAAGTCAAAGGCCTTCTTCGCCATGTCCATGGCTCGATCCTCTTCGAGCAGGTTGTTATAAACGGCAGAGAGACGAGCATAGGCCATGGCGAAATTGGGATCCAGTTCAATGGCGTGCTGGTACAGAGGGATGGATTCGGCCTCGCCACCGCCGTTGCGCATCTCGTCGCCGGCGGCATACGCCTTCAAGGCTTCGAGCGACGACGTGGTCGCTTCGGTCACGGGAGTGTCGAACTTCTGAATCGAGGCCAGCGACTCGCCCAGTTTGCCGCGCAGGGTGGAGGCAGCTTTTCCTACCGAAGAAAGCACCGCTTCTTTGGTCGCTGCGGTCACCTGCTCTCGGGCGAGCGAATCTCCGGTGGCGCAGTTGGTGGCATCGAGAGCGACTACATATTGGTTGCCGAGCGACGCTATCGAGCCGCTCAGCATGGCCTTGATGTGCTCGCGCACGCAGATCTCGCGCGCCACGCTGCCCGTGACCCGTTCATCCGCGGGGCGCCCCATGAATTGCAAGGCCTTCCGGACGGTTTGATCGGGCACGATATTCAGATAGGGAGATTGCTCGAGCACGACCGCCAGCGCCTGCTTTAGCGTGCCGTCGAATACCGGATCGCCCGTGGTGTTCACAAAGTCTGCGAGCAGGATGGAATCTTTCTCCGTCAGCTTCTGACTCCCCCGCGAGCGCCAATACCATGTGCCCAACGCTCCTGCTGCTAGCAGAAGCCCTGCCACCAGCCAATACCACTGGGAGGGAAAGCTTCTCCCGGCAAGCGGGCCTTGGCCGGTTCCCGACGAAGGTAGGTGAGCGGAGATGTGGGGCGCGCTCGAGACTGGCTCTGCCTGAGGAGTCGGTGCGTCGACTGCCACGGCCTTCGACGATCCACTGGCGCGTTGACCTGGCCGCGGCGAAGCACTCGAAACAGCAGCTTCCGGCGGCGGCTCCTCCGCCAGCACTTTCTTCCCCGACCCAGAATCCCGCTTCAACCGCTGCAGCTCGGCGCGCATGTCGGAGGCATGCTGGTAGCGCAGGTCCCGGTCCTTCTCCAAGGCACGGTTGATGATCCGCTCCAGTTCGGCAGAAATTTCCGGGTTCAGCCGAAGCGGGGGCGTGGGTGCCCGCTCCAGAATTGCGTTAAAGATCACCGCCGACGTGTCTCCCCGAAAGGGCAGGGTGCCGGTCGCCATTTCATAGAGCACGGTTCCGAACGAGAACAGGTCGCTGCGCCCATCGAGCTTCTTGCCCTTGGCCTGCTCGGGCGACATATAGGCCACGGTTCCCAGTGCCGTCCCGGGACTCGTCAGATGTTCGTCGTCCATCGTCGCCAAGGTGGCATCGGCCTCGCTTCTCCCGGCACCGGCCACTTTCGCCAGGCCGAAGTCCAGAATCTTGGCGTGTCCGCGCTTGGTGACAAAAATATTGGCCGGCTTGATGTCACGGTGAATGATGCCTTCGGAGTGCGCCACGTCCAGCGCGTCGGCGATTTCGATGGCCAGCGACAACAACTGGTCGGTCTCTAACGGACGGCCCGCAATGAGGTGCTTCATCGTCATGCCGTCGAGAAATTCCATGGCAATGAAGGCGCGGCCCTCGTGCTCTCCGATGTCGTGGATGGTGCAGATATTGGGATGGTTCAGAGCCGACGCCGCCTGCGCTTCGCGCTGAAATCGAGCCAGGGATTGCGGGTCTTTCGAAACTTCTTCGGGTAGGAACTTCAGAGCAACGAAGCGACGCAGCCGGGTATCTTCGGCCTTGTAGACCACACCCATCCCGCCCCCGCCCAGCTTCTCGACGATTCGGTAGTGCGAAATGCTCTGGCCGATCACTTGCGCGCATCTTACGTTAGGAAAGTTGGGCAAGTCAACGAATGCAGGACCGGCGAGTGGGAACCGAAGGGTTGGCGAAATGCGGATAAATCCCGGACTGGACGCGGTGTTTGCGGTTAGGTAAGAACCACAATCTTCCCCCCAGACCGGTTCTCCTCCATCGTGCCATGCGCCTCCACGATTTCGTCTAGACGAAAAGATTCTGTCGACACTCGCGGGTTGGGCGCCAGCGTGTGAAAGCCTGCGTCGAGATCGGCGTTCACAGCTTCAGAGCACGGTTAAACCCCAGGGAGCAACTCTGCTAGGCCTCCCGGGACTTTTCAGCACTGCCCCGGAAGGCCTATGAACCGAGTTTGCTCTCGTAGTGCGGTACGAAAGGAAGCCGGTTCCACGCCAGACTATAGGTGACGATACGACGGCTGGTCTGCGACCGAAATCAACTACCCTTGTGATTCGCGAGTACCGAATCATCGAGGAGGCCGTTGGTTACTCCTGTCCGCGGTCACGCGACGGCAAGAGCCTGGCGTTGATTCGCGGTAAATCGGTATTGAATTTGGTGTTGATTGAGTATCAGAAGAAGTAGTCCAAAAGCCCGGTGGAGCACGACGCTCGCGAGAAACACTCGTATATAATACGCAGGCTTTGCCTAACAGGAGAAAATCCCTATGCGAATGTTGCTGAGAGTATCGGTGCCCGTGGAGGCCGGAAATGCCGCTGCCAAGGCCGGGACCTTAGGTCCGACGGTCGAACGAATCGTCGCAGACCTCAAGCCGGAAGCGGCCTATTTTTTTGCCGACGACGAAGGCCAGCGTTCGTGTTCGATTGTATTCGACCTGAAAGACCCATCGCAGATTCCGGCGATCGCTGAGCCTTGGTTTCTTGCCTTCAACGCCAAGGTTTCGCTGCGGCCGGTCATGAATTCGCAAGACCTTGCCAAGGCCGGTCCTTCGATTTCTAAGGCTGCTGAGCAACACGGAAAATAGAGGGCAATTTAGAAGATCTGCGGAAAGAGGGGACGCGATCTCAGTCGCGAAACGTCCGCCCACGACGGTCGCCAGACTTGGGTTTTGCTCTTCCGATCGACCTGAGAGGGGACGCGAAGCGATCTAGTATGTGGAGTAGCCTGTTTGGGTAGCACAACCAGATCCTCAGGACTTTTTGTCCTGTTCCTTTTCGCCTTCCTTCATCGCCGAGCGGAAATTCCGGATGCCTTCCCCCAAGCCCTTTCCAAGCGCGGCGAACTTGCTGGGCCCAAACAGCAGGAGGGCAATGCCCACAATCAGTAGTATGTGCAGCGGCGAGAATAAGCCCTCTCCCATAGACCCTCCTGCGAGCGCCAGCTAAACCGGCCCCACTGTTAGGAATTCTAGGTCACCGGGGGAGGGGAGTCAAAAGCCCGCTCCTAGCGAGGCGAACGGGAATGCTCGTGCCGTGTCCCTCAGATGGCCGCAATCAGCTCGGCCACAAGGGCTGTTCGCCTGGGCAGTTCGGAGATCAGGATGGATTCGTGGGGAGCGTGAGCGCCCTCGCCCACCCCGCCCAAGCCGTCCAAGGTTGGGAGGCCGAGGGCTGCCGTAAAGTTGCCATCCGAGCCGCCGCCCACGCTAGCCTCCTCTAGTTTCCAGCCAAGCCCCTTGGCTATCTCAAAGGCCTTGTGAAACAGTGCGACCACCGCGGGGCTTCGTTCCAGGGGAGGACGTTCGATCCCGCCCGTGATCTCGAGCTTGCACTTACGATTGAACGGCTTGAGAGCGCGCAATTTCCGGTCGAGCGCAGAAAAGTCCTTGCTTCTGGCGACGCGCGCATCGACGACAGCGCTCGCCTCGGCCGGGATCACATTGGCTCGAGTTCCGCCCTGAACCGTTCCCACATTCAGGGTGATCCCTCGTTTTATATCGGTCATCCGCGAGATTGCGACGATTTGCTTTGCCAGCTCGAGGATTGCGCTCTCGCCCTTTTCAAAATCCAGCCCCGAATGCGCCGCTGCTCCCCGCACTCGCAACGTGTATCCACCTACTCCCTTGCGGCCGGTCTTCACCGCCCCCCTGGGTCCGAACGAGGGTTCGAGCACCAGCACGGCGGCGCATTTCTGGGCAAGACTTTCTGTGATGCGCCGGGAAGTCTCGCTGCCCAGTTCTTCATCGGCTACCAGAAGCACGGTCACAGGTCGAGGCAGTTCATCCTCGTACCAGGATCGCAGCGCTTCGATGGCATGGAGCATGAAGGCAATTCCGGATTTCATGTCGAAGCTGCCCGGTCCCCACAGTCGACCATCGGCCAACCGGTACGGCATGTCTTTGAGTGTCCCCAGGGGGTACACGGTATCGAGGTGCCCTAAGAGCAATAACGGCTTCACCTTCCGCTTGCCCGAAAAGTCCACCTGCAGGTGATCGCCAACGTCGACCGCGCGGTGTAACTTCGCATGACCACCTAGCCCTTCGAACCGGCCCGCCAGCATCGAGCCCAGCCGATCCACCGCCGCTTTGCTGTCACTCGGGGACTCGACTTCCACCAGTTGTCGAATGGTTTCAATGATCCGATCTTTCCGTTGCTCGAAGTATTCGAGACGGCTCACGCCTTCCCCTGAGGGATTCCTAGCTCCGCCTTTGGTCTGCTCTCTCTTCATCTTTATCTTTCTGGGATTTCCTAAAAGACTGGTCGCTCTACCGTCGCGAAAGAGTACAGTATAATCTTCGCTCCTGATCCGATTGCGGGAACCGAGGCGGTAAGGCTGAGAACCATGACGCGGATACCGGCCGTTAGGCATGGTCGATGGTGCGGAGGGGAATGGATTCGCTCGGTATTCGCCTCCATGTATACTGCTAACTCAAAAGACCGATTGCGAACTCTATGAGCGACACTACTCGCCCGATGACCGAGACTCCCGTCGCCTCGAGCACCACGCTCGATATCAACCAGATCATGCACATCCTTCCGCATCGCTATCCCTTCCTGCTGATTGACCGGGTGATTGATTTTCGGCGCAGGGAGCGGATCGTGGCCATCAAGAACGTCACGGTCAACGAACCATTCTTTATCGGCCACTTTCCCGGTACACCGGTGATGCCCGGCGTGCTCATCGTGGAGGCGATTGCACAAGCCGGCGGAGCGCTGCTGCTCACCGAAGTAGAGGATCGCGACAGCAAGCTGATGCTCTTCACCGGCATTGAACGCGCCCGGTTTCGCCGACCGGTTGTTCCCGGAGACCAGCTGCGCATCGAGATCGAGGTGAAGGCGTGGCGTGGCGATGCGGTGCGCATGGAAGGGAAAGCTTTCGTGGATGAAAAGCGAGCCGCCGAGGCCACCGTAACCTGCAGGCTGGTGAACCGTTCGCGGGTTGCTTCCGAGGAGGTCGCCGAGGCCGAATGAGGGGTACGGCCGGGACCCTTTAGCTTTTAGATGCCGATGACCGTCCACCCCACCGCCATCCTCGATCCAGGCGCGAAAATTGACTCGAGCTGCCAGATCGGCCCCTATTGTGTGGTCGGCCGGGGAGTGGAACTAGGCGAACGCTGTCGCCTGGTTTCTCACGTCGTAATAGAAGGTCCGTCCCAAATCGGTGCGAACAACACCTTTTTCTCCTTTTCCTCGATCGGCACCGCACCCCAGGATCTGACCTACCAGGGCGAACCTACGCGTCTTGAAATGGGCGATCACAACCAAATTCGAGAGTTCGTGACGATCAATCGGGGCACGCTGAAAGGCGGGGGGGTAACTCGTGTAGGCAGCCACACTTTGATCATGGCCTACAGCCACGTCGCCCATGATTGCAGGATCGGGGACCGAGTGATTCTGGCCAATGCCGCCACTCTGGGAGGGCACGTCATTGTGGAGGACTGGGCTACGGTAGGGGCCTTGTGCCCGGTGCACCACTTCGTTCGCATTGGCGCCTATTCGTTCGTCGGAGGCGGCACGACGATAACCCGGGACGTCTTACCTTTCTCCAAGACCGCGGCTGCCCGAGATACGCACGCTTACGGTCTCAACGCGACGGGCCTGGAGCGCCGAGGTTTCAGCCGGGAGAGGATCCGCAAGATTCATCATGCCTATAAAGTTCTGCTGGCCTCCAAGCTCAACACCTCGCAAGCCTTGGAGAAGCTGAAACAAGAGTCCGATCGTGGCGAAGACGTCGACATGTTAATCCGCTTCGTCGAAGCCTCCGAGCGAGGCGTGATCAAGTGACGGCGGTCAAGACCTCGATGACCACCCGTGGTTGATCACCGGGTACACCTAAGAGCAAGCATGCCGGTCAAGCAGAAACTCGGACTCATCGCCGGGAACGGTCGTTTCCCCTTTCTTGTGCTCGAGGCGGCGCAAGCCCAGGGCTTCGACGTGGTGGTGGCTGCGATCAAGGAAGAGACTTTCCCTGACATCGAGAATCACGGGGCAGCTGCAGTTCACTGGCTCTCCCTGGGAGAGCTTTCCAAGCTGATCGAAACTTTTCACCGGGAAGGTGTGTCCCGGGCTGTCATGGCTGGTCAGGTAAAGCACAAGCAGATCTTCTCGAGCATCCGTCCCGATCGGCGTTTGGCGAAGTTGCTGCTTAATCTGCGCACCCGAAACACGGATGCGTTGCTCGGCGCGATTGCCAAAGTCTTAGGCGACGAGGGCATTACGTTAGAGAATTCCACCTCGCTGCTCGAACCGCTACAGGCTAGGCGCGGCGTGCTCACCCAACGCAAGCCGAGCGAGGCGGAGAACAACAACATCGAGTACGGGCGGGTGCTGGCTCGGCATTTGGCCCAATACGACATCGGTCAAACGGTGGTGGTGGCTGACGGTGCCTGCGTTGCCGTCGAAGCCATGGAAGGTACCGATGCCACTATCGAGCGTGCCGGGCGCATCATGGCATCGCTCGAAGCGAAGGCTTCCACGCTGAGCCGCGCTCTTACCGTGGTAAAGATTTCTAAGCCCAATCAGGACATGCGGTTCGACGTCCCCGTGATCGGCGTCCGGACGATCGAAGTCATGCGCGCTGCCCAAGCTACCTGCCTGGCCCTAGATGCAGGGAAGTGCTTGCTGCTGGACGGAGACGCCATCCTCCGCGCGGCCGATGCGGCGCACATTGCGGTCGTGGCCGATTGAAGGTCGAAATTTCCTCAAATCCATTTCTTTGCCTCCGTCGTCGAACTCTATGCTACGCAAGAGGAGAATCCGCGATGACTGAGAGTGCTCGCTTGGCCGACCAAATTCGCCGCGCTTTTGAGGGAAATGCCTGGCATGGCGACTCCGTGCTCAAACTCCTGGCCGGTGTCGATGGCAAAACCGCTGCCGCTCGTCCCATTAAGAATGCTCACACCATCTGGGAGCTGGTGCTGCATATCAGCGCCTGGGACGACGCGGTCCGCCGCCGGGCGGGCGGGGCCCGAGTCTCCTTATCCGAGAAACAGAATTTCCCGCCGGTGGTCGAGACCAGTGAGACGGCCTGGCGCGAGTCCATCGAGAAGTTGAAGGACACCCATAACCAACTGGCAAGAGCCGTGGCCCGGTTTCCCGACTCGCGATTGGGAAAGCAAGTCCCAGGTAAGAGAGCGACCTATCACACCTTCTTCTACATGTTTAGCGGGATTGTCCAGCACGAGCTCTATCACGCCGGCCAGATCGCGCTGCTCAAAAAGTTCCGATGAACTGTCCTATTTGATTTTGCGCGCTTGTGGTTAAATCAAGACTTTCCGGCAATCGGCCGCCGCGAGCGGAACCTGTCTACGGACCACCTGATTCACGTCGCAGTCGTCGGAGTTGGCGCGTTCGGACGCAATCACGCCCGGGTCTATCAGCAGCTAGCAAAAGTCGGAAAGGGAGTACGTCTGGTCGGAGTGATTGATTCCGACATGGATCGGGCGAACAAGGTTGCGTACGAATTCGGTTGCCAAGCTTTCGCTTCCGTCCAAGTCCTGCTTTCCGCCCATCGCGAGATCCAGGCCGCTTCCGTCGCGGTCCCCACTCTGTACCATTTCGCCGTCGCGCGGCAGCTGATGGAGGCCGGAGTGGATGTGCTCATTGAAAAGCCTCTGGTATGTTCCCTCGATGAAGCCGATGAGCTTTCCGGTCTCGCCGCGCGCCTCGGCCGTATTGTGCAGGTAGGTCATCTGGAGCGCTTTAACCCCGCCGTCCGCGCCACCTTGCCGATCGTTACTAGACCCATGTTTTTTGAAGTGCATCGGCTGAGCGAGTTTACTCCCCGATCCCTGGACATTGATGTGGTGCTGGACTTGATGATTCACGACCTCGATGTGGTGCTCTCGTTTGTAAAGTCGCAGGTCGAGACGATTCGCGCCGTCGGCCTGCCTGTTTTGTCCGACAAGGTTGACATTGCCAACGTCAGGGTCGAATTCGAGTCCGGGTGTGTCGCGAACTTCACCGCCAGCCGGGTCTCGACCGAACGGGTGCGCAAACTGCGTTTTTTTCAGCCCAAACAGTACGTGTCGATCGACTACGGCCGCCAGGACGTCCTGGTTTTCAGCGTCGGCCAGAACGATCCTGCGGCCACCGCCTCGGTGAATCCACGAATTCAAATGGCCCGGCTGCCAACCGTGTCCGGGGAACCCTTAGAAGCCGAGTTGATGGCCTTCCTGGACTGTGTGCGATCGCGCTCTCAGCCCCTGGTCGGCCTGGACGATGGCCGTCAGGCCCTTTCTCTCGCCCTCGACATCATCCGGGCCATACGCGAACACGGCAGGAGACTTCATTTGGATGAACTTAGCTCGTGAAACCAGCTTGCCAATGTCCAGGGATATAGCTTCGGCGCTAGGATGCGACCGAGGGTAACCCGGAGCCCCAGGAGCGGTCGCAGATTGCTCGAAAAAGTGCGAGAATAGGCCTACCAAGCCACCGACGGCCCCTAGCCTCTCTCCCGAGGTTAGGAACTCGGAAGGGCTTTGCTTGCAACGGATGGCGAACGCTTCCGAATCTAACCGCTAGGTGAGTTATCGGTGTCGACTACCCAAATTCCGCCTCCTCGAGGGCCACGGGAAAGTGGGCGCGAGAGCGTGGAACTATATGATGCGCGCTATTGGGAGTCGGCCTATCGTGACATCGATGCGCCTCCAGCTTTGCTCCTTCAGTTGCAGGATGATCTCGACCATTCCCGTCGCCGGGAAGCATTCTGGATTTCCATCGTCGTTCACCTTTTGGTCGTCCTCGTCATCGTGAATTCCGACAGGCTGGTGCGGTTTCTGCCGCGGCAGGCCGTGATGGTGAAGCAGCACGCATTGCCCGAGGGCAAGGATCTCACCTTTCTTGAACTGCCTCCCGATGCGCAGAAGATCAGCAAACGTCCGGATACGAATATCATTTCCGACAAGGACCGGATCGCCACCTCAAGGGCGCCTCAGCTCGATCGCAAGGAGTTGAAGAAGATTTTGGACGCCAGCCGCCCAGGCCCTCCCGGCCCAAGCGCCCCGCCCGGGCCGGCTGAGCAACCGTCCCCGCCTGCTCCGGCCGCAGCCCAGAGCAACCCTCAGCCGGCAGCCGTGCCTCCGCCTCCCCCTGCCAATCAAATGGCGAAGTTGCAGACCCCGCAGCCAGCCGTCAATCCGTTTACCAATAAAGCTCTGTCTCCGGGGGCCCAAATTGCGCAAGCCACGCGCGCCGCAGCGGAGAGTCGTGGCGGTTATGCCGGAAGTGGAGGGGATTATGGTCTAGGTCAGGGGAACCGGGGTCGAGTGATGGGCCCCATGGACATCCTCAGCGACACCCAGGGCGTCGACTTCGGTCCTTACCTAACGCGCGTGCTGCATGTAGTCAAGATGAACTGGGACCAACTGATGCCCGAGTCGGCCATGATGGGGAAGAAGGGCAAAGTCGCGATCGTGTTCGCCATCCTGAAGGACGGTCGAGTCGCGGGGTTGCAATACGAACAGGGCGGGTCCTCTGGTGATATCGCCTTGGATCGCGCTGCGTATGGGAGTATCACGGCGTCGGATCCCTTTCCTCCGCTGCCCCCCGAGTTCACGGGCCAGTATCTAGCTCTGCGCTTTCATTACTTCTACAACCCCGGACCGAGAGATCTCGAGTAGAAGCCGCAGGGATCACTTCGCCACCACCAGGTGGTTGGTCATAGAAAACAGTCCCGGAACACCGTTGGCCCGTAGACCCACGAGATTCTTGTCGCTTTCGCTATCCACCACGCCCTCGAGCGTGGCGCGGCCGTTCTTCACAATGATGCGGATCGGCTTGATGGTCGGCAGGGCATAGCGCTGCAGAGCGGGATAGCCGTAGATGGCAGAGAACAGCCGGCGCCGGAGCTGGTCATCCATGGGGGAAGGGGGAAGGACTTCGATTTGGTTGGTAACATTCTCCACCCCTTCAATTCTCTTGACCGCATTCTCGGCATCAGATTTGAGCGTTGGATTCACGACCTGTCCGAAAAGGGTGACGTTATAACCGTCCACCTTGAAGGCGAGGTTGTCGAACACGTTCAAATACGGCAGCATCACCAGTTCATGGCGGACTTCTTTCTGAATGCGCTCTTCCGCTTTGGGCGAAACTTCCCTCTGGGCAGCCAGCGGGAATGCGAGAACCGATACGGCAGCTGCTATCGAAAGCATGCGTCGAAGTCTCATGAAAACCGTCTCCCTTCTTCTTCCCCGGCAGGAGGCATTCGGGCGAAGCTCACCTTTACTCCGTGGACCTAGCTCAACCTGCTTTTGTACTTCAGCCTGTTCAACACAACGACCGCAAAACGGTTGTAGAGTTCTTATCAGGGCCCAAGGCAGAGATCAAGCGCCCGACCAGAGCGGGAGGTTTTCAGCTCAGCGCGCCGCGGACTGGCGGTGTCGAGATTGGTGAATCCGAACACCTCCGCGGCCATGGGCTAGTTGCTCGGTCCCCGCCTCCCGTCGATTTCTAGGATGGCATTGGGAGTTTAGAAGATGGCTTTTGATTTTCAGCCCACCATGAAGGGCGCGCTGCTGGAGCTCAGGCCGCTGCGCGCAGATGACTGGGATGGTCTGTTCGCGGTCGCGTCGGACCCTCTGCTTTGGGAGCAGCATCCGGTCCGGGATCGCTACCAGCCCGACGTATTCCGCGCCTTCTTCCGTGACTCGCTGGCCTCGGGCGGTGCCCTGACGGCTCTCGATCGTCAGGATGGCAAGATCATTGGATCGTCCCGATTCCACGCCCACAACGAGCAGGTCAGCGAAGTGGAAATCGGCTGGACATTTCTGGCGCGATCGCACTGGGGCGGCAAGTATAACCGAGAGATGAAGCAGCTCATGTTGCGGCACGCTTTTCAATTTGTCGAACGCGTAGTCTTTCTCATCGGCCCGGAGAACCTGCGTTCCCAAAAGGCGATCGAGAAACTGGGGGCCATTCGTGTCGGCTCCCGACCCGACGCGGCCGGGCGCAACTCCTACCGGTACGAGATCACATCGGTACCGGCCTGATCGGCGCTGATCGCACTCGCGATTACTTCAGGCGATACCCGGGCTTGAGCTGGCAGTGGTACGCCCTGGACTGGTCGGTGTCGGTTCTCTCCTCACATTCCGCCCAGGGTATACAGAGAGCCGGTCCCAGTGGAAAGACGATGAGGTCTCCATTCACGTTCGCTTCGACCGTTGTCCCCTCGGCCGTCGCCGGCAGGCTGAAATTGAGCGCCTGTCCCAGATTCATGGGATAGGAGTTCCGGAGCTGATCGCTGATGACCGGACGCACCACGTCGGCCTCGACCAGGAAGGTTGTGGTGTCGGACCAGTCGCGGACGGAAACGCTGATGGTCTGACCGCCCTTCGAGAAGCCGTCGTGCTCAATTTTCGTGAAGGGACAAGGGCCGGCAATGCAGGAGACGCGAGCGCTACGATACTCGTTTCCTTCGCCAGCATTGAGTGTTATGAAATTAATCGCCGCCTTCCAAGCTCCGTCGGGTGAGCAAGGGGCCCGACCATTGCAGGGGACATTCGGGGTGTTTACGACTTGAAAGGTCCTTACCGCCGTACCCACTGGGGTAGTGGTGATCGTCTTCTCAGAATAGCGAACGACCACATTGGTGATGCTCACTTCGGGATGATTGGGCGCCGGCGGCACCGGGTGCGGAATCGGAACCATGCGGGCGACGTAGAGCTGATCGTCGGCGACCTGCGTGACATCAAGGGGGCGGTAATCGGCGTGACGGAACTTGAGAACCACTGCCTGGCCAGGCCGCACCTCCGGCCCCATGGTGATTCGGAAGAACCCGGCTGCGTCGGACTTCACCGGAATCTGAGAAAGCCCCCCGGAGGCCGTGATCGCGGCGTCGGCAATGGGTGATTGCTTGCTCGGATCTTCATCCTGGCGAATGACTGCCCCTTTGATTACGACCGGCTTCTTCTTGGTACAGCTGGCGAGGAGCAATAGCTCAGAAACCATTGCTATGGCGCTCACAACCAGCGCCCACAGTTTGAGTTTCCCTCCGCGGAAAACCATCCTCCCTACTTTAATTCACGCACCGGATGGAGTGAACAAGATTGCGGGGTGAGGTACCACCGAGGACCACCCGTTGAGGCTAGGGTGGATCCGGCTGAAATCCGAAACCGCTGCGCGCGAGGCAGGCAACCTCCACACTACAAAGGTGATGGTAGCCAAGAGGGGTTCGTCGCCCAGCTTGTTACTTTCATTCCACATTTCCCGCGTTCTACAGTGAGTGGGTGGGTCCAAAGAGTTTGATCTGTGCTTTGAGGTCCCGCCGTGAGTTCCTGAAAGAAGGCTTGCGGCTTGGCCTTGGCCTATCGCTTGCCGGCTCAAGCTTGGTACCGCTGGTGGCCGAGAACTCACCCTCTATCACCTGCTTCTTACCTCTCCCTCCTCCGACGTCCCTCGTACCTGCGGACGAACCGTTTCTCGAGGAACTGGAGCGGGCGAATTTCAAATATTTCTGGGACCAGACGAATCCGGCAACCGGGTTGGTGAAAGACCGCGCCAGCACGCGGGCGCCGGATGAGAGGGTGGTGGCAAGCATCGCTGCAACTGGTTTTGGACTGACCGCGCTCGCGATCGGACAGAAACGCGGCTACATCTCCTATTCCGAGGCGCGCGGGCGAGTTCTGGCCACCCTGCGCTTCTTGTGGAAGAAGCTGCCCACCCATCGGGGTTTTTTCTTTCATTGGGCCGATATCCATACCGGGGAAAGAATCTGGGATTCGGAAGTGTCCTCGGTGGACACGGCGCTCTTGCTCTGTGGGGTTCTCACCTGCCGCGAGCATTTTCCGCACTCCGAGATCAACCAACTCGCGCACGAAATTTTCAACCGGGTGGAGTGGAGCTGGCTTTCCGAAGATACCACCCTGTTGCCGCACGGATGGAGCCCGGAATTCGGATTTCTGTCCTATCGCTGGGACTACTACAGCGAACTGATGGCGATGTATTTGCTTGGTTTGGGATCCTCGACCTTCCCGCTTAAAGTCGAGACATGGAATGCCTGGAAGCGAACCGCCTTCGAATATGATGGGCTGCGCTATGTGGGATCGTTCGCCCCGCTGTTCGTGCACCAATACTCCCACGCGTGGTTCGATTTTCGCGGCAAGCGGGACCTGCACGCGGATTATTTTCATAACTCCGTCATTGCCACCGAGGTTCATCGCCGCTTCTGTCTGGAGCTGGCGGCCACCTTTCCCGACTACAGCAATGACCTGTGGGGAATCACGGCCTCGGATTCCGACAAGGGATATGTCATCTGGGGTGGCCCTCCCATGATGGGGCCGATTGACGGTACGGTCGCTCCCAGCGCGTCCGCGGGATCGTTACCGTTCCTTCCCCAGCCGGTGATGCGCGTGTTGCGGACCATCAAGGATCGTTACGGAGACAAGGCTTGGACAATGTATGGATTCGTAAATGCGTTCAACCCCTTGAAGAATTGGTACGACAATGATGTCATCGGCATTGATACCGGAATCACCATGCTCATGGCGGAAAACATCCGGACTGGTTTTGTTTGGAAAACTTTTATGAAGAACCCGGAGGCGCAACGCGGCATGGAGCGCGCCGGATTTAAAGCCTACGCCCCAGCCGGCACGGCCTCGGATTTGGAGGTGACCGAGGCGACGCCCGACACCCGCTGCTCGCTTAGGGATCAATCCTGAGACTGGGCATCGTTGCTAAGTCTTCCCGTCGTCCACGAACCAGGAAATTCCACCGCGGACGACACACCTAATCAATCGTCCTCCTCAGGAGTGATGGGCTCTCCCACGATGTTGTAGTAGACCTCCTTTGGCTTCTCCGCTTTCTTCGCCTTCGCAGGGGCCGGAGGCGGAATTGGTGGAGACGATGGCTTGGGCGGCGGGACGGGGACCTGCGAAACGACGGGCGGCGAAACGGGGGCCTGCGAGATGACGGGCGGCGGAACGGGCACCATGGGAGCAGGGGCGGTCTCGGGCGCTGCGGCAGCAGTTGGCGGCACGATTTGCAGAGGGACCCGGGATGGGGCCGCCACCCGTCGAACCCGAGGCACACCGATCGTCCCTCGACTCACCCAAATTTTGATCGACAGAAAAACGATGCCTGCCAGGCAAAGCTCCACCACGGAGGTGAACAGGTCAGGGACATTGAAATCGCCTTTGCCGAGCGGAGACTGACCATCTCCGCCAATGGCTCTGGCCATCAACGGCAACAGCAAGCTCTTGGTCAGAGAAACCAGAGTGCTCGAGATGCCTTCTGCCAGGACAACAGCGGCAACCACCAGGCCAAGCCATTTCCCTAGGGCTAGAGTTGGGGATGGCACCGAAAGGTTTGCATTTTCACTCATAATTTGTCTGATGCAAATTGTGGCACAGTCGAAAAGACCGCGAAAGTCGAGTTCGAGTTCCGGCCCGTCGGTGGTGAAAAACCAGATCCAGGCCTTGGCCATGTTGCCGATACGAACCTGGGCCAGCGCTCGGCCCGAGAGCGGGAAGGCAGTAAGATACTAGCGTGCGCAAGTTCTGGGACAGCGCGAAAGAGGCGGATGCTTCCGTCCGTGCGGCTGCGGCCGTGAACCTCGCACGCGGGCGAGTCGTGGTTCCCGAGCGTTTGGTGATGGGCGGTGTCGAGGTCGCTCCGGCCACGGTGCTTGCCCCCATGGCCGGGGTCACCGATACGGTTTTTCGTCGCTTCATTCGCAACCTCGGTGGCTGCGGCCTGATCATGACGGAGTTCACCTCCGCGGACGGGATCTTACGCGCTAGGGACAAGAAAGCCAAGCGCTATCTCCACTTCTACGAGGACGAGCACCCGATCTCGGCGCAGCTGTTCGGCAGCGATCCCCAGGTGATGGGCGAGGCGGCAAGCCTGGTCGAAGATCTGGGTTTTGACTTCGTCGATCTGAACCTGGGTTGTCCGGCGAAGAAGGTCGTGAAGTGTAATGGTGGGTCCGGCTTGCTGCGAGACTTACCCTGGATACGTCGTATTTTCGAAGCTGTTCGGGCTCGAGTGACCATTCCCTTCACCGTCAAGTTCCGCGCCGGGTGGAGCGAGCAAGAGATCGTCTGTGTGGAACTGGCGAAAATGGCCGAGGACTGCGGCTTGTGTGCCGTGGCCCTGCATGCTCGCACGCGCGAACAGGGCTATAGCGGTCAAGCTCGGTGGGATTGGATTGGTGCGGTTAAGCAGGCGGTCAAGATTCCGGTCATTGGCAACGGTGACATCCGCACTCCGGAAGATGCCTGCAGCATGGTCGAGCAAACCGGTTGCGACGGGGTGATGATCGGCCGCACCGCCCCGGCGAATCCTTGGATCTTTCGCCAGATTCAGCAATATTGCTCCCAAAACCAACCGATGGCGACCCAGCGGATTCGCCCCATGGCCGTCTCCACGACTGGCGAGCGAGCTTATGAGGTAGCAAGCGAAGCCGACCGCTACCAAATGATCCGCACCTATTTTGCCATGCTGATCGAGGAAGAAATGCCGGGGGCAGAAGGCAAGATGAAGCAGTTCGCGTCCTGGTTCACCCACGGTGTACCCGGCGGTGCTGCCCTGCGCAAGGCAATCTACGAGGCCGGGAGCGCTTCGGAGATCTTGCGCCGGGTGGAAGAATTCTTCGAAAGCCGGTTGCTCGGTCGGGGGGTCCTCACGCACGAAACCTAAGCGGTCTCATCCCGGTGGCTCTGCTTAGCCGACGATTTCGAGTTTGCCCTGCTCGTCCCGCCTCAGGCGGGCCCACGGCACATTGGGATCGTGGGTAAACATGGTGAGCCAGTTCTCCGGAATCGCCTGGGTGTAGAACCGCTTGCGGCTCTCGATGGTTTCGAGCGGAAACAGATCAAAGGCCATCACCCAGGTCAGATCCAGGTGTGCGGTCGTCGGAATCAGGTCCGAGATATAACAGGCCGTCTTACCGGCGCTGTGGACAAGAACGGCCTGCATATGCCGGGTATGTCCGGCGAAGACTTTCACCGAAATCCCGGGCACGATCTCCTGGTCTCCATGCAGCAGCTGCATTTTCTCATTGGCAACGAGCGGGTCATAATTGCCGCTGATGTAGCTGATGGCGTCGCGTTCGAGCTGGCGGCGTCCGTGCCGCCACTCTCCCGACTGCACGTAGTAGGTTGCTTTGGGGAAGGTGGCAACATAGAGGTCGCCTCGGCGCACGGTATTCCAGCCACAGTGATCGAAATGCAAATGCGTGTTGATCACCACGTCGATGTCATCTGGCGAAATGCCGGCCGCCGATAAGCCTTCCAGCAATTGGGCGGGCTGGCCGTAGATTCTGACCAGCTTCTCCGGCATTTTGTTGCCCATCCCGGTCTCGATCAGCACCGTGTGCTTGCCGGTTCGTACCACCACCGAATTCAAGCCAACCGCAACCCGGTTGTTCTCGTCGGGCGTGACTTTCTTCCGCCATAAAGCCTTGGGCACAACCCCGAAAAATGCCCCGCCGTCGAGATGATAGATGCCATCGGAAACGGCAGTCAGTTCGAAATCGCCGAGACTTAAGGTGTGCATGGTTGCCGCCAGCGCGGTTCGTTCGCGGTCCGCCGAAGGAACACCGGTCCGGAGCTAACGGAGCTCCCTTTCCAGGTGCTCTTCCATCATGTGGAACAAGTGTTCGCGGTCTTCCGATCCGCCGATGCCATGGGTCTTATTGGGATAGATCATGAACTGGAACTGCTTGCCTGCTTTGATCAGTCCTTCGACCATTTGCACGCTGTTTTGAAAGTGGACGTTGTCATCGCTCGTACCATGCACCAAGAGCAGCGAGCCGTGCAGCTTGTCGGCGACTCTGGGTAGGTCCAGGTCCACGTAGCTGGTGGTGTCCTTATCCGAGGGCAGGCCGTTATTGCGTTCGGTATAGATGGAATCGTAATTGCGCCAATCTGTCACCGGAGCCACGGATACGCCGGTCTTGAATCGCTCCGAGTGCGTCATCGCATATAGGGTCATCGATCCGCCATTGCTCCATCCCCAGATCGCCATCCGACTGCTATCGAGCTGAGGATATCGGGTCAACAGCTGGTCTAGCGCACTGAGCTGGTCGCGCAATTCGACCCCGCCATATTGCTGACGCACGGCGGTTTGGAACTTACGATCGCGCCCTGGTGTGCCGCGATTGTCGACAGTGAAAACGGCAAAGCCCTTTTGCGCCAGGATTTCGTGAAACAAGTCCGGTCCTAGCCACTCATTGCGGACCGTCTGTGCAGCCGGACCACCGTAGATATACACGACCAAGGGGATCTTTCTTGCGTCGCTTGCCGCACTGGGCATGATCAGTTCGCCGTAGAGCTTGGTCCCATCCTCGGCCGTGAATTCAAGAAACTGGGGCGGGATCAGGCCAAAGTCGTCGACGCGGTGCGAATCCCAAGCCTTGCGGCAGGAGCCCCCTGGCTGGCAAAGGGACAAGCTCCACGGGGTCAGGAGGGCCGACTGTTCGTCCACATAATGCTTGGCATTATCGGCAAAAATTACCTCGTGAGTTCCGCTTTGCGTAGATACCCGCCGCAGTTCCGAGCCATCCAGTTTCACCGCGTACAGCTGCCTTTCGCGGGGGTCATCCTTATCGCAAGTGAAGTACAGTACCCCCGCATCTTCATCAACCGCCTCAAGGGCAGAGTGCGGCCGGGTATTTACTCCCAGCACCTCAAAGGCGCCTTGGGTGAGCTGACGCTCCAACTTGGCGTCGGAACCGAGGGGATTATTCTTATCGAAGCTGTAGAGATAGAGCTGAGTGGTGCCGTCTCGCCAGCTCTGCCAGGTGAAGCGGTCCCCAGATTTCAGGATCTTGAAATCATCGTTGACATAGACCCAAGCCCCGGGAGCGGATTCGGTCAGCACTTTGCGGGCGCGGCCGGAGTGAATGTCCACAAAGTACAAACCGAGCTGGTCCTGGGTGCGGTTGAGCACTTCCGCCCAAACCACATCGTCACGCACCCAGCCGAAGCGCGGGATATAAATGTTCTCGCCCTCGGGGATTGAAATCCACTTGGTCTTGCCCCCGTCGGCTGCCACCAAGCCCAGGCGCACCCCGGGATTCGGATCCCCGGCCTTCGGATACTTCTCCAGTTCGGCGACGGGATGGGTCACGAGCCAGTTCACGATCGGATAGGTAGGAACCTTGGTCTCATCCATCTGCAGGTAGAGGATGTGCCGGCTATCCGGCGACCAGAAGTAATTGCTGCGCACATCCAGCTCTTCCGCATAAACCCAATCCACTTCGCCATTCAGCAGATTCTCGTCTTTGTCCTTGTCCTTGTCTCCCGTTTCCTTGGTGAGTTGCTTTTCCTCGCCGCCGCTGGCCGGGCGCACATACAAGTTGTGTTGGCGAAGGTAAGCCAATTTGTTTCCATCGGGAGAAAACTTCGGATCGCTGCTAGGTTCCGGTGCCGAGGTAATTTGAACCGCGGTGCCATTTTCCAGGGTATAGAGCCAGAATTGCCCCTGAGAATCAAAAAGCAGATGTTTGGAGTCGGGAGCCCACACATAGGCGGCAACGTGATAGCGGCTGAGCCGCTCTTTTTCCCGTTCATCTTTGATTTTCTCAAGCGGCGGAGCGAGCGTGGCCAGCTTGCCTTCGCTGACCAGGACTTTCTTCTCTCCGGTCGCGGCGTCCACGAACCAGAGCTGTCCATTTTCGCTCGACTCGTCGCGCTCGACGAAGGAGACTTTGGTGCTGTCGGGACTCCAGTGGATGTTATCCGGTACGCGTCCGGTAATTCCACCTTCGCCGAAGACGGCTTCAATGGTGAGCGGTTTCCGTTCGCTCGTGGCGGATTGAGCAAAACCGCTCGAGGTTAACATGCAACAGACGATTCCTAGAGTGACGAATGGCTTCACAAGGCTGCTCCGAATGAGGAATCAGGTGAGGTACGCGAAGCTGAAAAGTGTACACCGGCGAGGCAGGTTCGCGCAGCTAGACCGGACCTCGATGACAAGTCGTGCCAGCGGGTCATCCCTCGTAGAACGTCCTGGGTGTGCCCGTTAGGGGGCCCGAATCCCGCTCCTCGAGCGCCCTCAACGACTCGAGCGTCGGTCAACCCCTGGAGTCGGGTCACCAGGGTCGCGGGGGTGGGGTCATGGCGAGAGGGTGTAGGGGGAACTTTCACGTGCTAGAATCACAACAGTACTCCCAAAGCATGCTTTCCGACATTCAGAACCTCATCGAACTCCAGAAAGCGGACCGAGAGATTCTTCGCCTGAAGGAGGAAATTGCCTTGTTGCCCAAGCGGGTGGCGGCGATTGAAGCCAAGCTGGTCAGCACCCGGACGGTGCTCGAGCAAGCCAAGGCTGCGATTAAGGCGGATGAAGCCGCGCGCCGCAAAGCGGAATCGGCGATTCAGGATCTCGAGCAGAAGATTTCCAAATACCGCGACCAGTCGCTCGAGGTAAAGACCAACGACCAATATAAGGCCCTGATGCACGAGATTCAGTTTGCCGAACGGGACATTCGAGCGAACGAGGATAAAATTCTTGAGCTGATGGTCAACGCCGATGCCCGAGAAAAGGATATCAAGGCGGCCGAAGCCGAACTGAAGGCGGAGACCGAGGAAATCGAGAGGGAAAAGGCCGAAGCTCTCAAGCGAACCGCGGAGGACGAGAAGCAATTGGCCGAGTGGAATCGTTTGCGGGACGTGGCTCGGGCCGCCGTGAACTCGGATTTGCTGCGACACTACGACCGGGTTGCGAAGCACCGCGGCACCGGTCTGTCGGAAGTTCGCGATCAAAAGTGTCTCGCCTGCCAGGTGATGCTGCGCCCGCAGACGTACAACGAGGTGCGCACCGACACCGAAATTGTTTTCTGCGAGTCCTGCCAGCGGATCCTCTACTTCGATTCCAGCCAGGCGCAACCCATCGTACCGGTGGCGACTAGCAAACGCCGTCGTCCTCATCCCAAGTTCGAATCCAGTCAGGCCTGGTACTATCAGCCCAGTTTTCAAGAGCATGGCGAGGTTCTCCTCGCCTTTATCAATGGCGATGGGAGGTCGCAACGGCGGGTCTATGACGTGGCTACGGGGCGCCAAATCGGGGAGATTCACGAACGCGAAGGAGAGTACCGACTGGCTTTTCCCGAAGACCTGCGAGAGGCAATCCGCCTAAACGGCAACTGGGCGGAAAGCGAGTTGGACCAGTGGGGAACAGAGCTTCCCATGGTGGTTCTCGACACCCTTCACCGCGACCTCGATCTGGCCCGGGCAGAAGCGGTGAGTCGAGGGCCTACTCATCCCGAAGCGGTTTCCTCCGAACATCCCGCCGCCAGCTAAGGTAAATCGGCAACCGATCCGAAGATAGTTCGCCCTTCTCCGCCCGTGCGGCTGCGGCCGACCCGCAAGGGGAAGCTCTCCAACCCCGCCGTGGTGATTGGGTCGCGGTTTAAGAGCAATTTATGCCGGCCAAGCTCTCGTCCCTCGAAAACCCCAAGGTAAGGGTGTCCCAGCGCGGTGCCCAGCGGCTCAAAGCGGGACATGTTTGGGTCTATCGCTCCGATGTGGTTTCGGCCGCTGGGATTGCCCCTGGTTCTCTCGTCGATGTGGTCGATGAGAGAGGTCGATCCTTGGGCACGGCTTTCTATAGCAGTGCCTCCCAGATTGCCATCCGGTGGATTTCGCGCGACCCGGTGCGCGAGCCCGAAGACCTGCTGCGGAAGAGGATCCGCGATGCCATTGCTTATCGCGAGCGGGTGGTCAAGGACACGAACGCCTACCGGGTGGTGTTCAGCGAGGCCGACTTTCTTCCCGGACTGATTGTCGATCGCTACCGTGACCTGCTCGCAGTGGAGATTCTTACCCAGGCCATGGACCCAGAGTCCATGCGGGCAGCAATTGTTTCAGAATTAGGCGACGCCCTCGAGCCAACTGCCATCCTAGAGCGGAGCGAGCCCAAGATTCGTGAACTCGAGCAGCTCCAGCCTCGCCCTTCCGGGCTGCTGCTGGGGGAGAAGACCAGCACGGTTTTTGCCATGAACGGCATCCAGTTTCACTATGACGGCCTGGCCGGCCAAAAAACCGGGGCATTTCTCGATCAGCGGGAAAACTATGCGGCCGCTGCGCAATATGCCCGCGGCGACGCCCTGGATGTCTTCTGCTATCAAGGCGGCTTCGCCTTGCATCTGGCCCGGAGCGGCGCCAAAGTGACCGGTGTTGACAGTTCCCGTCCGGCTCTAGAAATCGCTGATCGTAATGCCGAGCTGAATGGCTGTTCCATCGAATGGATCGAAGGCAATGCCTTTGACCTGCTGCGGGACTACTCGGCCGCCGCTCACAAATACGACAGCATCGTGCTCGATCCGCCCGCGTTCGCCCGGAGCCGGAGCACGCTCGAAACCGCTCTGCGCGGGTACAAGGAGTTGAACCTGCGGGCCATAAAGATGTTGCGTCCCGGGGGGATCCTGATTACCTGCTCGTGCTCCTATCATGTGAGCGAAGCCGACTTCCTCCGCGTGGTCTCCGAGGCCGCTCAGGACAACCGCCGGAGTCTGCGCATCCTCGAAAGCCGCACTCAGGCAAGGGATCATCCGATCCTATGTGGCGTGCCGGAGACCGCCTACCTGAAGTGCCTAATATTGTTTGTAAGCTGATGAAAATAAATATTTAACATATTGACAATAACACGCTCATATTTTATGATCATTTTGCGCTAAATTAGCATCTAACGTAGCATGGAGTCATACAAGAGACTCATAAGGAGGAGATGGTTATGACAGTACTGACCCGTTGGGATCCGTTCCGTGAGTTCAGCACTCTGCAAGACCGGATGAACCGGCTGTTCCGCGACAGCTTTGGGGAAGGTCGGGATGAGGC